>CAYLMU010000004.1:0-1621 GCA_964385105.1 uncultured Candidatus Saccharibacteria bacterium | reverse complement strand
TATCAATTCAGTGGTAAAATGCGAAGCTGCAACTGCAATACCTATTAACAAAGGCTTTGAAGATACAGGAGCATGCCAAGCTAAAGTCATAACATTTTCCCTATCTTCATCAGCACTAGTTACTAAAAGAACACATCCTGTATTTATCAAACGATGTGCATCATTAATTGGTACTTCTTTTTTCATAGGCATCCCTCCATTTATTATTAAACGCTCTGTAAACTTAAATGAAAATTGAGGACTCCAATCCTCTGTGGTACAATGTTTTTGCGAGAAAACAAATACCTCCCAGAAAGGATGAAGTCCTCATGCAAAAAATTGTACCAATTAAATGCCCAAAATGCAACAATAAAGATTCTTTTTATCGCTATGGCAAAGATAAAGATGGTTATCAAAAGTACCTTTGCCGTAAGTGCAATCACCAATTTACTCCTGATAGACCAGTGTCTAAAAAAGTGCCCAAATATCCTTGTTGTCCTGTTTGTGGTAAAGCAACGTTTCTTCATCACGATTATGAATATTACTCTAATTACCGTTGTTGTGATAAGAAATGTAACCATTCTATGTTTGTTCCTAAACCAAACAATATACTACCTGCATCTATGTCTAAGCTTGTTGGAAAGAATGATTTTAAGCGTATGCGTTATCCCGTGCATATAATTATTACCGCTCTATCTATGTTTTACCTTGGCAAAAATTCTTTTAGAAATATTGCCCTAATACTTAGAGTAGCCCATAATGTTAAGGTTTCTCATACTACCATTAGCAATTGGTGTAAGAAGTTTGCTCCATTTTTTAATAATCTCTCTTTAGAACTTATACCAATGTTAGACTTTAATTCCGATGAATGGCATGCTGACGAAACAGTTGTAAAAATTAATGGTCAAAAATATTATATTTGGTTTATCATAGATTCAGAAACCCGCTTTGTCTTAGGTTTTCATTTATCGCCTCATAGAGGTTCTGACCAAGCTTTTACTTTGCTTAATTCTGTTAAAGACTTAGGTACTACTAATGCTATTGTTAGCGATCGATACAGTGCTTACAAAGTACCAGTTAAATCTGTACTGGGTAGTTCTGTTAAACATATCCGCGTTGAAAGTTTTAAGGATGATATTTCTAATAATTTAATAGAGTCTTTCCATCATCAATTTAAAGCTTGGTATAAGACTAAGCAAGGTTTTAATTCTTTTGAATCAGCAAACAACCTAATCAGCATGTTTATATTTTTCTACAATTTTGTTAGGCCTCATTCATCTCTTAATGGCTTAACCCCAGCTCAAGTTGCTGGATTAAATCTAACTAAAAGAGAGAAGAAAAAATATCTTCTTGTAGCATAAATTTTGCTTCAATTTCGCCTAAATATTTTTTAAATGTACGTCCTTGAGATTGTCAAGGGCGCGCGTTAGCGCGTTCATTTTACCCTTGACAATCTCAAGGCGGACTTTTATAATTGTCAGGGCGAAATTTAAAGCAATTTGAAGCAATTCTATAAAACATTGTGCTATTTTTTCATGTTTAGTTTACAAAGCCTCATTTCTATCTCTAGTATATCAGATAATAACTTAAGGCATAATAATTTTTATTTGACCCTAGTAATAAGTTTGAGTATAATAAATTT
>CAYLMU010000003.1:0-83979 GCA_964385105.1 uncultured Candidatus Saccharibacteria bacterium | reverse complement strand
TAAATAAACCATTTGATGTTATCTATTCATGTAATAAAAGTGGTAATTGGCTCCCCCGGGTGGATTCGAACCACCAACCCTTCGATTAACAGTCGAATGCTCTACCGTTGAGCTACAGGGGAATAACATTAACCAATTTGCACACCAAACCAACAAATTATCAACAAATTGCTTTTGCATTATACGATTTTGAGTTTTAAAACACAACCGCGTCTAAACGCAATAAAAGCCATAAACAATAAAAATCCTTGCTCAAACTCAATCTTAATAAACAATCAATCTTATTCATCTTCGACAAATTCAATTCCATGTACAACAATGTTTCCAAGTACCAGCGATGTCATAAAAAACCAAAAAGACGGAAGTAGCGTGCCAAGTATAATTACACAAATTAAATCAACTACAACAGGAAAGGTAGCAGTATGTAACCCTATTTGATAAAGCTGGTTGAATGTTACGTCGAACCCGCGCATTTTAGCTATTAAGTACAAACTAAAAGCAGTAAGTACCAAATAAAGCGACCTTACAACAAAGTTATAAAACAATAAAATTAGCATTGTTAAGCCAAAAATGAGTGCTCCTATATAGTGAATCATTATATTTAGCTGTGTTACCTGCTTTTTTACTGAATCATAATTAATTACCGTATCAGGAAGTTGTGCAAGCGGGTAAACATCAATATCCGTTGGCATCTGAACAAGCACATTAACACTGTTTATTAGCAGAAGTGTCTGGTATAGCTTTAAATCATTTATTGTTCCGTCGGTGTCAAATACAGCTAAATTTTTTATTTCGGGTTGTACCGACTGTTGAATTGACGCGGGAAGTGGTAATACATACGGTTGGGGTTGGTTAAGTAGCAGTTGGCCGTTTTGAATTTTGATTTCAAGATTTGGAGGATAAATTTCACCTAGGTCATTAATTAATATTTGTGTTTTTGTACGCACTTGTGGAGTTAAATGAGTTGTAAGTACCGCAGAAGTTATTAATGTAGAAAGAAACATTAAAATAAAGTAATATTTAACTGAGAACGACGGCGGAGCATTAAGAATCTTTTTATAATAGGTTAGAGACGTTAAGCTTTTGGAAAATATGCTAACAAAAGTTCTTGGTCGATTTAAAGCCATAATTGACGTTTTTTAGTATATCATGAGATGGTATAATTTTGTTTAATTAAACATTTATTATGATTATTATGTTGCAAAGATTTGCTCTTAAAATTTTACTTTGTTTTTCATTTGTTTGGATGATTTATGGTTTTACAGGTTTAAAGACAGTGAATGCAGAGGTTAATGAGATGTGTGTAGGTACGGGCATAGCCGATTATGCAGCGGTATTGCTTGCTGCTAGGGGAGATTTTAAACATGTTAAACTTTTGTCTCCTGCGTTTAATTTAACATCACGACATTTGGAGGGAATCGTCGCTGGTATGGAGTCGGGGTTACAGGCACATGGGTTTAGCATAAATAATTTTGATTTTGTAGCGGGCAATGCCTATAACGTATATAGCGGTACTACATTAGCAGAATCAGTTTCAAGTTTTATAAATAGAGCAAGAACTACGGCAATCGGTAACAATCCCATAGTACTTACTGAAACCGGTTGGTTTCCCCCTACTCAAGAAGTAAGAGATTCTCAAGGTACTATTGATGATATAAGAAACGAATTATCCACATCAAATTTAAATAGATTAAACATACATGCAGCTGTGTTATTTAATATTTTTAATACAGGTAATGCTAGCGATTTTTTCTATCATTCATTACCCTCTGAAATTGTGAAAGAGAGAATTTGTGACAATGAAGATTGTTCAAGGTTGGGGGCGAATTCTGCCAATTATTTTGATCCTGGAAGTAATGATAATGTGTATGGCGAAGCAGAAAAGATAGGGATGCGTTATGTTGTAGAAATTGCCAACGAAGATCCAATCCCGGTTATTGAAACCATAAACAATGCCCCCGCAAGTATTACTCCTATTATACGTATTGGTACCGCTCATTCTGTAAGTCAGCAATTTTTGACTCCCGATGGTTACCTTGATTTTATAAAAGCAGTCGATGCCGGAGTGAATAGAGATGTGTATGTTATAGCAGGACCAAACGAACCCGAAACAGAATGTTGGTGGGATACCGATAATGCATGTTTTCCTTCAGGTTCTTGCGGTACAGTTGGAGATGCTGAAGGTATTCCAAGGACTATAAAAGGTAAAATCTCTTCGGATAGTGTTCTTAATGAAACCATAAATTCAAGAAATATTGAAATTACGAACGCACCGGTTACCGGTGCTACAGTATGTGCATATGGTGGCACTTACTTAACGACTGTAGGAAAAAGTAAAGGAAATATACCAAATTTGGAGGCTATGGCTGTAACGGACGGGAATGGGGAGTATGTTATTGAGACAACTTGGAGAAGCTCAGGCGATCGCAGATCTTTTGAGGATTCCAATTATCTAGCTGTATATTGTGGGCCTAAGTTGGTAGATGTATATAAGGTTGGGTTAGCATGTGGAGATGTTACCATGCCCACAATCACAATTGATTGTGATAGGTATACTAATCCTTTAACTGCTTGTCTTGAGGAGTTGCCTTATGTGGATCGTAATGGATATCTTATGTGTGCTGATGAAGGTATTCAAAGAGGTAAGACGGCGTTATTGCATGAAGTAGAGCCTCGCATACGTATTAAGTTTGATACAAATCAACAAGATGGGTTTTTAATTGGGCTAGTAAAAACAAGGACGGACATGCTCGAATTGGTTGAGGGGCGTTATGCTTTAAAAAATTCTTTAGCGGATTTGAGGTACAAATTATCGCCTTACGCTACTTTAGTGGGTGGATTTACAAGAGTCTTTGAAGTACCTAAAGAAGGTGAGGAACAAACTTATCCCAGTTGTGACAGTGTAAATGGATCTGCAAATAATGAGATTGGAGTATTAAGAGATTCAAGTACGGAAGAGATAGCACGTTGGTCGGTGGCAGTCACGCTTTCTTCACCATCATTTGAGGGTGATGGAATACCCGGTGATTTAAAGCGATTATATGAAGAAACAGATATTGAAACTCCTGTATGTGTAGATGAAAGTAATGAAATTGTAGAGCTTCGAGCTTTCAAACCACCATGGAATAGTGAGTGCGGAAGTTATCGTTATTGTGATGGGTTTCCATACTATGCCTTATACGGATCTCCCTTGCCACGTACACAGCGCGTGGCCCATAAGACAAAGGATGATACATATAATAATATAGAGGAAGATGGTGTGGGGGAATTAAATAGACAATTTATCTTGTCTGATAAAACGGGAGACAAACCGTTTAAAGCGGGGAATATAGTAAAAATACCCCATTCGGATACAGCTTCTAAAGTTACCAGTGACTATACTAATAATGCCGCGGTACCTTCATTTGTCGTAGATACTCCAACAACAACTAGAGGGTGGAATAGCTCTGTACCAGGTGCAAACCCGCCTAAAGAGTTGAGGCTTCAAAGTCAACAATGTAAAGTATGGCGGCTTGGGATTCAACAAGCAATGTGTACATGTAGTGACTTAGACACTGATTGCAATGACCCTAACAACACTTTTGCAGTTAATGATATAGATGATGAGTTTGTGTCAGGTTATGATTATGAAAATGAAAACGGTAAAGGCTCAGGCACATGGTTTGGTGACACATTGGTTGGGCATACACTGTCAAAATGGATTTCGAAATTATTTGCTTGGTTTGTTGACCCACAGGATTGTAACAACATTCAAAAAAACAACTTAATATCTTGTGTATTAGCTGCTGATACCAACAAAGCGTGTTCACCTGAAGAAGAACTTTTATGTAATACTGACTCAAATGAAGTGATATGTACTTATTCAGATATCACCTATCATTGTGCTGGTTATGTGGAACATAGATTAGTTGGAGGCATTAACTTAGAGGAAGGCAAAGATGCAGAAGTGAGCCCTGGATTTGCGGAGTTTGCATTAACTTTACTGTCTCCTGTAATTGACAATGATCCGGAAAATAAAGAAATAATGGACTTATGTGGATATGATTCTGTAGCAACTAATGAACTAAATGTAAACCTGAGAGAGGGTTATGGTGCCGACCGACCGTGTGCACCGGGAACGTCTACCCCACAAATGGCATCCATAATGTATCAGTCTGTTAGAGACCCAGTATTTAAAAACACCGGGGATCCTTTATCTCCCGTAGATCCTGGGGGTATACCGGGCGATGGCGGTGATCCTCCGCCTCCGGGTGGTGGCCAGTGTAATGAATTTAATTGTTTTGGAAGTGATGTTGATACGTTTGAAAAACAACTTGCATGTGCGGTTGGTTCACTTAGTACAGGTTTAAGTAATAATTATGGTGTTGCAGGTGGAAATGTTGCTTATATGGTAGACAGATATGGACCTTATTGTGATAATGAGACAAGAAATCTTCCTTGGGGTTATAATTTAGCCTCGTTTTATGATGCAAACGCTACTGTTGCTAGAAGCTGTAGAGCTTTACCTCCTACTGATGTACCAACCGATTTGATAGATCCATTGAAAATGATGACCCAGGGGTGTCAAGGGCGTAGTTTCTCCCATTATTCTAGGCAATTTGGTTATGAGCCCTTTGATTATTACAGAGAAGCCTTTTTACAATGTCCATTCCCTGGTGGTACAACTGGTGGAAGGTGGCCAACCGGTGTAACTGTTGAGAGTGTATATGAGGATGCATGTGGTGATAGTAGTCCTTACTCATATAGTGGTTATGGTGTTGTAGCTACAAGTTATAATTGTGATGGTGGTAAGAGTAGCAGAACATATCGTGTTATTGAAGCAGCTCAAGGTGCAAATGTAAATCCTTGGATAGTGCTTGGTACTTGGGCAACTGAAAGCTGGTGGGGTCAGACTCCACGATGTTTGGGTGAAACATAATTAAAATTTGACTCCATAACTCATATAGACTACTATCTATATGTGCCAAAACAAACCACTTCACAAAACAGCCTATGCACTACCTGCTTTAAATCACTTGGCGTAGAAACCAAGTATCAAATATATAAATATTTACGTAATCAGGAATCAGCCACTGTCACCGAATTAACTGTTTTTACCGGTTTAAAGCAACCTACAGTTTCTCATCATTTAAAAAATATGGAAAATAGCGGTTTATTAACAAGCAAAAGAAACGGTAAAGAGGTATACTACAGTATTCAAAGTGAGTGCCCGCATTCACATAGAGAGTGCGTTTTAAAAGAAATTAAATTTAATTAGAAAGCAGCACATGTTAGAAATAAAAAATTTAAAAGTGAAAATTGAAGATAATGAAATTTTAAAGGGTGTTAATCTTAAGGTAGAAAACAATAAAGTACATGCTCTCATGGGGCCGAATGGATCAGGAAAAAGCACTTTGGCTCAGGCTTTAATGGGGCATCCGATGTATGAAGTTACTCAAGGTGAGGTTTTACTTGATGGTGAAGAAGTTTTAGACATGGAACCGGACGAAAGAGCGGTTAAAGGAATTTTTTTGTCGTTTCAATATCCAAGTGAGGTTTCGGGTGTGACTATTTCAAATTTTTTGAGGTTAATTTATAACAAGCATCATGAAGAAAAACTGACTCCTGCAAAGTTTAGAAAAGTGCTCAAAGAAAAAATGGATGTTTTGGAAATGGACGAAAGCTTTGCCGATAGATATTTAAATGAAGGTTATTCAGGAGGCGAAAAAAAGCGAATGGAAATGCTTCAAATGTTGATTATGGAACCAAAAGTTGCAATTTTGGACGAAACAGACAGTGGCCTTGATATTGATGCTTTAAAAATAGTTGCCGAATCTGTAAATAAGTTAAAAGGGCAAACTAATATGTCGGTGCTCATAATTACGCACTACACAAGAATTTTAAAGTACATTGAGCCCGACAAAGTTCATATTATGAGAGATGGAAAAATTATTAAAGAAGGTGGAAAAGACTTGGCTCATCAACTAGAAGAGCAAGGTTATGCGCCATTTGGTGAGTAAAAGTTAAAAGTTCATTAGCATGTAATTGAGGTATGGACGAAAATAGAAAACAAAAAATAAAAGTTAATACAAATTATAAAGAAAAATACGGCTTTAATGTTGCTGAAAATTATGTATTTAAAGCGCAAAAAGGGTTGAATGAAGATATTGTAAGGCAAATTTCGAAAATGAAAAATGAGCCTGGGTGGATGACCGAGTTTAGATTGAAGTCGTACAGGATTTTTGCTGACAAGCCTACACCTGAATGGGGTGGAGATTTAAGCAAAATTGACTATGACGAGATTTACTATTATTTAAAACCTACAGAAAAGCAGGAAAGAAGCTGGGACGATGTTCCCGCGGAGATGAAGGAAACATTTGACCGTTTAGGGATTCCTGAGGCTGAAAGACAACATTTGGCCGGTGTTAAAGCGCAGTTTGATTCAGAAGTTATTTATGGCTCGCTTATGGCTGAACTTGAAGAACAAGGAATTATATTTATGGGAACAGATGAAGCTCTGCAAAAACATCCTGAAATTTTTGAGGAGTATTTTGGAAAACTGATTCCCCCGAGCGATAATAAATTTGCCGCGTTAAACAGTGCAGTGTGGTCTGGCGGGTCATTTGTTTATATTCCAAAGGGTGTGCATGTAAAAAGGCCACTACAAGCTTATTTTAGAATAAATGCCATGAATATGGGGCAGTTTGAACGAACCTTAATTATTGCCGATGAGGGTAGCTACGCTCATTACGTAGAAGGTTGTACGGCTCCTGTTTATTCGGCAAATTCATTACATGCTGCTGTAGTTGAAGTTTTTGTTAAACCTACTGCTCGATTCAGATACACTACAATTCAAAACTGGTCTCCTGATGTTTACAATTTAGTTACAAAACGCGCAAAAGTTGAAAAAGACGGGGTTATGGAATGGGTTGATGGGAATTTGGGGTGTTTGACAGGGGATTCAAAAGTATTTTTAAACAATAAAATAAAGAATATAAAAGATGTAAAAGCTGATGATTACGTGTATTGCCTGGATGAAAATTTTAATGTTGTGAGAAACCGTGTGGTGGCGACTAAGTATAGTGGTGAACAGCAAATATATAAGTTAACTACAGCAAATAGCAGGAGTATCAAAGCCACGGCGAATCATCCGTTCTTGGTTTTAAGGAAATTTGGTAAACACATGGTATTAAAGTGGTTACCGCTTGAAGCTATAAACAGTAGTGATTTGGTTGCAATTTCAGGCACTATACCTGATAGAGGATTACCGCTAAAAATAGACTTTACAAACAAAAAAGGCACAAAAAAGAATATTCTGGTACCCAATGAAACTACTGATGATTTAATGTGGTTATTAGGCTTTTATATTGGTGATGGTTACTACGACAGAAACAGAGTATATTTTGCAGTACCCGAAACTGATCCATCTCATTTTAAAGTGGGAGAATTGCTCGAAAAAATGTTTGGCTTGAACTATGAGATAAAAGGTAACGTAATTAGGACAAGTTCAGTAAATTTCAAAGAATTTATCATGGAACTTGGCTTCACAGGCAATGCCAGAACAAAAAGAATTCCTGAATGGGTGTATACATTACCTCAGTCACAAAGAATGGCTTTTATAAATGGTTACATTGACGCTGATGGTTATAGACGCCACAATCATAAAAATATTTCTATAACTAGTGTGAATAAAGAACTATTGGAGGACGTGAAAACTTTAGCTATCACATGTGGATTAAATCCGACGAAAATAAGTAAATGGACAAGAGTTGATAAAAAGCCCTTAGGAATTGAGCCTAAACAATACACACATTATTTCTTGTATTTTGGCGAACAAAAATTTGAAAATGAGCTTTATTTTTCGAAAGTATCAGGTATTGAACCTTTGGGTGTTGAGCCGACATACGACATTGAAGTAGAAGGGGCACATAACTTTATAGCAAACGGCTTTTTTGTGCATAACAGCAAATTAACTATGAAGTACCCGAGTTGCTATTTGGTTGGTGAAGGCGCACACGGAGAAGTTTTGTCGATAGCATATGCTTCCGAAAATCAGCACCAGGATGCCGGAGCCAAAATGATTCACACAGCATCAAATACAAGTTCAACAATTGTTTCTAAATCTATTAGTGTAAACGGTGGCAGAACAAGTTATAGAGGGCTTGTTACAGTTACACCGTCAGCCAAAAAGGCTAAAAGCCGTGTAGAATGTGACGCTTTAATTTTAGATTCCGATTCAGCATCTGACACGTTTCCTACAATGAAAATAGACGAAAGCTCAGCTCAAATTGAGCATGAGGCCACAGTGAGTAAAATTGGTGAAGAAAAGATGTTTTATTTAATGAGTCGTGGTTTAACCGAAGTAGAGGCAATGAGTCTTATAGTTTCAGGGTTTATTGAGCCTATTGTAAAAGAATTGCCTTTAGAATATGCCGTTGAATTAAACAGATTAATTGAGCTTGAAATGGAAGGATCAGTGGGTTAAATGAAATCTCAACTTTTACAGCTAAGTGAAAATACTGAAGTTCATGTTTCTGAGGATACTCAGTTTGTTTTGGATGTAGCTGGCGTACCCGACGACAGGCAATATAGCGTTAATTTAATTTTTGACAAACCCGGTGTTTCAGCAGAAATAATCGGACTTTATAATATTAAACCGGGAAATAAACTGGATTTGACAACAATTGCTACTCATACCGTGCCAAATACTTCTTGTTACACTAAAATAAAGGGTGTACTAAATGATAATTCGCAATCATCATACATCGGAAAAATAATTATTCAAAAAAGTGCACAGCAAACAAGTTCATTTTTAGATGACGGTATTTTGGTAATCGGAGAAAATACAAAAAATCGCTCAGATCCTGTGTTAGAAATAGAAGCAGATGATGTAAAAGCCTCACACGGTGCAACAACCGGAAGAATTGATGAAATGCAGGTTTATTACTTGCAATCAAGAGGATTAAGTAAAGATGAAGCACAGCAAATTATAGTTAACGGGTTTTTTGAGGCCTTATTGTCTGAAATAAAGGATGAAAAAGTAAGAGAAGAAGCAAGAAGCAGGCTTTAGACGGAAATTAAAAAAATGAAAGCAAATATAAAAAACGATTTTCCAATTTTTAAGCAAAAGTTTAACGGACGGAACCTGGTTTATCTTGATAGTGCTGCTACATCACAAAAACCAAAACAGGTCATTAATGCGATTGTTGACTATTATGAAAAGTACAATGCCAATGTAAGCAGAAGTTCGCATTTTCTGGCCGAAGTGTCAGATAAAAAGTATGAGGATGCAAGAGTAACGGTAGCCAGATTTATAGGTGCCAGACCTGAAGAATTAATTTTTACTAAAAATGCTACCGAATCGTTAAATTTAATTGCTTTTAGTTGGGGCAGAGCAAATTTGAGTGAGGGTGATGTTATTTTAACCACCATTGAATCTCATAACAGTGGTATATTACCCTGGGAAGTCGTTGCAAAAGAAAAAGGAGCAAAAATAAAGTTTTTAGAAGTTACAGAAGAGGGTGAATTGGTTGACGGTTGGGAAAAACTATTTACTAAAGATGTTAAAGTGCTTGTAACTACACATGTTTCGAATGTGTTTGGAAATATTTTGCCCGTTACCGAAATGTGTGAGCTTGCAAAAAAAGTGGGAGCTATTTCGGTAGTTGATGGTTCACAAGCTGTTTCTAAGCTTATTGTAAACGTTAAAAATATTGGGTGTGATTTTTATGCATTTTCGGGGCACAAAATGCTTGGCCCGTTAGGTATAGGAGTTTTATGGGGAAGTAAGCAGATTTTAAAAGATATGCTGCCTGTTTCATATGGCGGCGGAATAGTTAAAGATGCAACAATTGATGTTTCGGATTTAAAAGATGTGCCTTATAGATTTGAGTCGGGTACACCAAATATAGCCGGAGCGGTTGGATTAGCAGTCGCCGTATCGTATTTGGATGAGATTGGTACTCATAATATAAGAATTCATGACTTTGACCTGCTAAGCTATGGTTTAGAAAACTTAAATTCGATAAAAGGGTTAAAAATTTTAGGTACGCTTGATCCGCAAAAAAAGTCGGGATTAATTTCGTTTTCCATAGACAAAATACACTCTCATGATATTGCAAGTGTGTTAAGTACTGAAGGCATTTGTGTGAGGTCGGGTTTGCACTGTGCTATGAATTTGTTTAAAAATCTAAATTTGCCCTCGGCTACACGTGCCAGTTTTCATATCTATAATGATAAATCAGATGTTGATGCTTTAATTGAAGGCTTAAATAAAGCAATTAGATTATTAAGTACAAAATAGCTACAACCAAAAATGGACGAAAATCTATATCAACGACAAGAATTAATGGAAATTTATAAAGATCCCCAGAACAGGGGAAGAATAGCCGACCCCACAGTGGCTATAAATGAAAAAAATCCAATGTGCGGAGATGTAATTGATTTAACGTTAAAAATCGAAAATGATAAAATAACAGACGCAAAGTTTGAAGGTGAAGCGTGTTTTGTAAGCATAATTTCATCCGCAATGGTAACAGATGAGATTATTGGCAAATCGGTTGATGAAGCAAAGAGTTTAACTAAACAGCAAGTACTTGATTTAATTGGCATTGAGCTTACTACAAGCAGAATAAAATGCGCCACGCTCGTATTGGAAGCCTTGCAGAAAGCTATAAATGAATATGAACGAACAAAATAAACCAAAAATAACAAGGGACATGAATTTAGGTGAGGTGGTGTTTAGATACCCCATTGCTGCTGAAATTTTGTTGGATTATGGATTGCATTGTGTCAGCTGTATTGCCAGCGGTTTTGACACCATAGAAATGGGAGCAGGAGTTCATGGTATGAGTGATGAAGAAATAGATGAAATTGTTGATAGATTGAATGAAGCGATTGAACATGAAGAATAGGAGCATTTTGATGTTAAAATAAACATATGCAATATCAAATAACTTCAGACAACATGGATATAACAGAAAGTATGAAAGAATTAGTTTATAAAAAAGCGCAAAAGCTAGAAAGACATTGGAGTGACGCAAACGGAGATAACATTCTTGTGAGAATTGTGCTAAACTCTGCACCTGAAGAAACCTTTTTAGTTAAAATTGACGCAAATGTTGATGGAGAAAGGTTTTATACTGAAGAACCGGGTTATGCACTTGAAACGGCTCTTGTTGAAGCAATCGAAGAAATGGTTAGAAAATATGGTAAGAGCACAGAAAAACGTGAAGAAAAAGAATGGGAAGCAAGGCGGGAAGGTAAAGCATTAACCGAAGAAGATCTTGAAATCGAAATGGAATCTGAAATGGAAGATATATTCGAAGACCTTGATGACGAGTTAGACGATGATGAAGACCTTGATGAGAATTTATAGTTTTCTGTAGCTAAAATTAAAATTACAGAATGAGGGTGATTAGCTCAGTTGGTAGAGCGCTCGTCTTATACACGAGTGGTCCCTGGTTCGAGTCCAGGATCACCCACCAATCTCTAAAATCAGCATTTTTTGGGAGTATTGCTATCAAATCAAAGGGTTTTTTATAGTGTATTGATGCTATCTCTGCATTGCTGTTTTTCTTATTTGCTCTTTTCCGCAATCAGTTAGTATTTCCTTATCTCCTTTTTGGTGCAGTTTACCCTCAGCATTTTTTGCAGTCTCACCATGTCTTATCAAAATAAGAGTTGTTTTCATTTTTCTAACATAGCCTCAACAACGGAAGCTATTTCTAGTGCTGGGGTATATCTATCATCCTCTTGATATCTATCTACTACTTGCAAACAGAATTCAAAGATACAATTTGGATGTTCTTTTAAGAAATTTGCAGCACTTTTTGGATCATGTTCCATTGTAAGAGTAGCAACTGCTTCTGTGGTAAGCTTAATTTCTTCTGGGGTTAACTCCACTTTTTCAGGGGATTGAGCATCTGATTGTGATTCCATTATGAACCCTTTCTTAATTTAAATATATACAAACTTATTGTTAATATACCAGCATATTTGATATAGAGAAAGTTCCAACATAGTCCAGAATGCTCCACCAATTTCTTGCTGAGTTTATGAAGCTTAGAAATTGGGGTGCAAGAGAAGCGCAATCAACTGTTTGCTACCAAAAAGCCACACATACAATTTTCAAACACACAGCTCACTTACGAAATCATAATACTTGTTCGCTGTTCTGCTTCAGAAGGTTTTCAAATTGCATGAGGTTAGTCAGTTTGGTAAGCTAGTCATGATACAAAAAAAGAGCCCATTGCATATAGCATGAGCTCAAAGGAATAAAGTAAGCTTGTTAGCTTATTCTTTCAAGAATGGTTCGTGAAGCAAGTAGCTGAAATAGCCACGTTCTATCGGCTGGATAATGAAGGCAGATGTGTCCGCCTTTTGTAGACTTTATAACTTGCAATTCGAATAATTCAGCCAGTAAATGCGCGATTTCTTTAGTGCGGCAAATAATTTGGCAATAATAATGTATGCCTTTTTTCTCCCACCATTCGGATGAGGTTTGAAGAACAGCTATATCTGCTCCATGCTCAACCGCATCATCTGCATCGGGATAACTTGTAACCTCTGTAATTTTTAACGATTCCATTTTTTCTCCAATAGTCTCTAAATCAGTTTTTCGGAATTATAGCATTTTGTATTAATTTTTGTTGATATGTATGCGTTTTTAGATTACAATGTCGTCAAAATAAACAGGAGGAACATATGACCGGGAAAGTTAGAATTGAACTCAATGGGTCTGGTGATGATTGTGATAAAAAATGCGCATTTCATAGCTTTTGGAGTCATCCACACGCTAAATGCTCATTTTCAAAAGGTCATGTGGGGCCTTGTGCATGTGGAAACCACTATTGCCTGGATTTGCGTATTGCAGCTTTAAAGAAATCCGGAATAGTTTTAAGAAACGCATCAAAGAAGGGACGTAAAAGCAAACGGAGGTAGATTGTGAGGCAGTTGAAAACTGTAGCACGAAGGGTGCTTAACGGTAGTGGCGGGCCTTGTCTGCTCAATTGCTTTAAAAATGGAAAGCCGCTGGGAGGTAGAAAAAAAGCTTTTCATAGTGCAACTTGCAGCTTACAAAAAGGTCATGAAGGTCCGTGCTGTTGTTCGCACCACGCATGCAGACTCGCTCGACGATTGGTGTTATTACGTTGTAATATCAATGTGGGTGATTCAGCAAAAAACCTTTGAATCAAAAAAGAACTGTCGTCGGGAAGCATATTCATTACGATTGCTTCCCGATTTATTTTTATAAATCTTATAAAACACCCAAATCCATCTTCTCTTCTTCAGTCTCGCGTTCAACATGTTCAAGATATTTTTCGGTTGTTGAGATTCTTTTGTGACCTACAACTCTTGAAACCGTTTGAAGGCTTGTTCCTTGCATTAAGTGGTGTGCAATAAATGTATGCCTTAAGTCGTTTACTTTTGCATCTTTAATGCCGGCCTGTTCAAAATACCTATCAATTGTTGACCTAATGTTTCTAACAAGCATAGGGTTTCCGGTTTTTGTAATAAATACATACTTGGCATTTTCAATGTTTGGTCTGTCTTTTTCAATATAATTTTTTATAGCTTCGGTTGCAGCTTTATTCAACGGAACGGTTCTGTTTTCTTTACTGCCGCGTGATGGTATAGATAAAACACCTTTATCATCTTCAAACTTTAAATCTTCCATTTTCATACCTGCAAGTTCGGAAATTGAAATTCCTGTTTGTAGCAATGTTTCTATAATTGCAAAAGTTCTTGAGTCTTCTCTTGCTGTATCTCTTAATGCTCTATATTCAAGCTTAGAAAGTATACGAGGAGGTTTTGTTGTAACTTCAGGGTGTTCAAGGTCTTCTGATACATTGACCTGAATATACTCCTCAGTATGAAGGTATCTAAAAAATGTTTTTGTAGCATTAGTTTTTCTTGAAATTGTTTTGTTGGTTAAACCCTGGTCAGACAGGCTATCCATAAAGTTTTCCAAGTGATCAAGTTCTATTTCATGTACTTTTTCAACCCCCTGTTTTGCAAGGTGTTCAGTTAGTTGTTCTATGTCTTTTTTGTAAGCAATTACCGTAGAAGGGGATTTTCCTTCACCTTTTAGTTTCTCGATAAACTCAATATGTGCTTTTTCGAGATGAATCATATATATCCTTTTCTATGGCTGTGAGGGCATGTACATATAGCCGAAATTAGTTAAACCTATAGGATATAATATAACTTCTGGGTGAATGTGTCAAGTCTTCTTCTGACTTTGATAATATGGCGTCAAAGTGGTAAATTAAGGGTAATGTCCACATTTAGTAATTTTAAAACCATCAGTGTGTCGGTTATTCTTTTGGTTGCCAGTTTTAGCTTTATAAAAACCACGTTAGAAATAATGAAAAGCAGTAGCAGAATTGATAATTTACGGGCTGAGGTAGTTGTGCTTGAACAAAATAAAGAAAAATTGGAAAAAGATTTGGAAGAGCAACGTTCCCGAGAATTTATAGAAAAAGAAGCCAGAGAAAAGCTTAATTTAATAAAACCCGGTGAAAAAATATATGTTTTGGATGAAGAATTTGAAAATAAGTTGAACAATAGTTTACAAATGGAGTCAGGTGCAGCACTTGGAGATGTAGCCCATAACACGAGTAATGTTGCCGGTAACGTGGAAGGCAAAAAAAACTACATAAAAAATTTGAAAATGTGGCAAGAAATCTTTTATTGACAAAAAATAGTGCCTTTGATAACATGTAGACCGTTGACGCGGGGTGGAGGAATAGTACCTCATCAGGCTCATAATCTGAAGATCCCGGTGCAAATCCGGGCCCCGCAACCAAAATTTCCAAACCAAAACCTTATACATGATATGTTGACTTTTACTATAAAATTCACGTAAACTTTAATTAGTGCCCAAAACTGCCAAAACTAAAAAAAAGACATCCAAAAAGCAAAAATCATCAGGTTTATCTTTTGCACAAAATTATACTGAAAAAGCCACTTTATACATTTGTATCACCATGCTTTTGTTTGCAGTTGTTGCATTGCTTTTAATTACAAACGACACTCAAGAAACTCAGAATAATGAAATTGCCAAACTTAAAGCCGGCAGTTTGAGTACTCAAAACGTAATGTATAAAGATGTTGAAAGTGTGTGGCATGATGAAGGATATACTTTTTCAGTTGAAAGCGTATATTACACACCAAATATTGCTGATATAGACGAATGGTTTGACGGTAACGTAGGGGGTCAATATTTAGTTGTTGGAGTAAAAGTACGTAATAATCATGTACAGGGTGATAGAAGGTGTGTTGAAACAGGAAATTATTTAAGAATTAAAGGTATGGATGAAGGACTTGAAAAAGCTCCGATTAATTTTGGTGATGTATGTTTGTACCCGCAAGAAGAAGGGATTGTATATACTGCATTTATGCTTGGCAATGAGGAATCAGACGTTACATTATATAGTGGTTTGTTAACCAGACCCAAAGTAACACAAGTAAATTTTGGTGAAGACGACGATGTGACACTAGGAAAAGGTGTGTTTAGCCTGGAAAACGGTTTTGTTGAGAATTCCACACAATAACGCTTAATAATTAATTGAATATGTACATCTCTTTGTTATAATAGGTCTGCTTTATGCAGAATGTGCCAACGTAGCTCAGTTGGTTAGAGCGGGCGTTTCATACGCGCCAGGTCGCTGGTTCGATCCCAGCCGTTGGCACCAGAAACTTTATTTCTTTAATTTACTCAAAAATAAGTTAAAATAAGAGTATTATGCCAAAAAAGAGGATTTTAACAGGTGACAATACAACAGGAAAACTTCATGTAGGTCATTTTGTGGGCTCACTTGAAAATAGAGTTAAAATGCAAAATGAGTACGATACTTTTATAATACTTGCAGATATGCACGCTTTGGCATATCCGAATTACGTTGAGAATGCTTCAAAGGTTGGCAATTACACAATTGATGTTGCAATGGGTAATTTAGCGGCAGGTGTTGACCCGAATAAAGTCACTTTTTTTGTAGAATCCCAAATTCCCGAAATTTATGAGCTGGCTACTATTTTGGCTATGTTAACATCTCACAATCGTGTTTTAAGAAATCCTACTATAAAAGATGAAATTCGTGAGAAAAATTTAGGTGATACATATTCTGTAGGATTTGTTTATTTTCCGGTTATTATGGCTGCAGATATTTTAGGTGTTAATGCTGACATTGTACCTGTTGGAGAAGATCAAATGCCTCATATTGAGTTAACAAGAGAGCTAGCCAGAAAATTTAATTCGGTATATGGAGAGGTATTTGTTGAACCGCAAGGTGTTGTGGGAAGAGTTGCGCGTCTTTTGGGTACAGACGGTAATGCCAAAATGACAAAATCCTTAAATAACACAATTTTTTTGGATGAAACACAAGAAAATTTAAATAAAAAAATTATGAGCATGTACACTGACCCTTCAAGAATTCATCCGACCGACCCGGGCAAGGTAGAAGGAAACCCTGTTTTTATTTACCACGATGCTTTTAACAAAAATACTGAAGAAGTTAATGATTTAAAAGAAAGATACGTACAAGGTAAAGTTGGAGATGTAGAAGTAAAAGAAAAACTTTATTTAGCTTTAGATCAGTTTTTGGAGCCAATTCGTGAAAAATATGCATATTATGAAAATAATCCGGAAGAAGTAAGAGATATTATAATGACGGGAACAAAACGTACACGTGAAGAAGTTACAAAAACACTTGAGTTAGTAAGACAAAAGATGCAGCTTTTTTAATTTATGATATATTCAAAACTAGATGCCAAAAAGTAAAAATAAACCCACCAAAAAAACAAAAAGACCACAGAAGAGTATGTTTGACCCTCAAATGATGATGAAAAGGCCAAGCAACTTGTTTGGAAATGTATTTTTTTATATTTTTCTTGCACTTGGCGCATATATGCTTTTTTCACTTTTTTCAGGGTCGTCTTTAACTAATGAGCAGGCTCCGATTAGTGAAGTTATAAAATTAATAAAAGAAGAACGTGTGCAGGATGTAACTATTTCAGGTGATAACATTGAAGTTTTATTAAAAGACGGCACGACCCTGCAGTCAAAAAAAGAAAATCAAATAAGCTTTGATGAAATACTTGCCAATAATGACGTGGACATTTCGGCTATAGGCGGTGAAATAAAGGTTGAAGAGCGTGTTGGTGCTGGAGAAGTTTTGTCTTCGGCTTTAATATATGGGCTGCCTATACTTTTAATAATATTTATTATGCGACAAATGAGGAGCGCAAGTAGTGATGTGTTTTCTTTTGGTAAATCCAAAGCAAAAATGTTTAATAAAGAAAGTTCAAATATTACTTTTGACGATGTAGCAGGTATTGAAGAAGCCAAAACTGAAATGCGAGAAATTGTTGACTTTTTAAAACACCCCCAAAAATATATGGACGTAGGAGCAAGAATTCCAAAAGGAGTTTTGTTGGTTGGACCGGCAGGTGTTGGTAAAACTCTATTGGCAAAAGCTATTGCAGGCGAAGCCGGAGTTCCGTTTTTTAGTGTGGCAGGCAGTGAATTTATGGAGATGCTTGTTGGTGTGGGTTCAAGCAGAGTGAGGGATTTATTTAAAATGGCAAAAACAGCACAACCCGCACTTATTTTTATAGACGAAATTGATGCTATTGGTAGACAAAGAGGTATGGGAATCGGTGGAGGTCATGATGAAAGAGAACAAACCTTAAACCAGATTTTAATTGAAATGGATGGTTTTGACGAAAGAACTAATGTAATTGTGATTGCTGCCACAAACAGGCCTGATATGCTTGATCCGGCTTTGGTTAGGGCGGGAAGGTTTGATAGAAAAGTAACTATTCCGATGCCTGATCTTGAGGGCAGAAAAGAGATAATTCAAATTCACATGAAGGGAAAACCGTTTGCTGAAGACTTTGATTTAGAAAAAGTTGCAAAAAAGACAGTTGGGTTTAGCGGAGCCGACATTGAAAACGTTTTAAACGAGTCTGCCATTTATGCTGCAAGAGAGGACAGAAAAACAATTACCATGAGAGACATTGATAATGCAGCTCTTAAAGTAACCATGGGGCCTGAAAGAAAGCGCCTTCAAGATGAAAATGACAGAAAACTTGCTGCATACCACGAAGCTGGACACGCAATTGTTGGAGCTTTAGTTGGAAGTTTAGACCCTGTGGGTAGAGTGACTATTGTTCCAAGAGGCGGCTCTTTAGGTCATACAAGTTTGCCTCCTGAAAGAGACAGGTACAATGAAAGTAAAACAAGATTATTAGCTATGATTGCAATGATAATGGGCGGAAGAGTTGCTGAAGAAGTTGTATTTAATGAAATAACTACCGGTGCTGCAAATGATTTTGAAAAAGCAACCAACATTGCAAGAAAAATGGTTACTGAGTGGGGAATGAGTTCACTTGGGCCGATTAACTTGGGTGGTGATGAAGAAAGACATTGGCTTGCCAAACAAATGGGCGAGGCACACGTTGTGAGCCAGGAAGTAGCAGCAAAAATTGATGCCGAAGTAGAAGATATTATTGAAAAACAGTATGATTTGGCAAGAAAGCTTTTGCAGGATAATAAAGATAAGCTTGACCAGGTTGCAATGGTTTTACTTGATAAAGAAACAATCGACGGAGGTGAATTTGCCGAACTCATGGAGTCGTAAGCTACATTAATTATGCTACATTACTAATGAAAAAACTTCTGCTTATAGACACATTTAACTTTTTACACCGAGCTTACTTTGCTTTACCCAAAACTTTAACTGATAGCGACGGTAACCCTACAAATGCAATATACGGCACAACATCAATGCTAATTAGCATTTTTCAAACTTTAAAGCCTGATTATGCCGTGGCTGCTTTAGATAGTAAAAAACCTACTTTTAGAGTTGAGGACTTTACCGGTTACAAAGCACATCGCAGGCCAATGGAAGATGACCTTTCGCAACAAATTCCAAAAATTTTTGAAGTTATAGATGCTTTTGGTGTTAAATCTTTAACTGTTGACGGGTATGAGGCAGATGACATTATTGGAACAATGGTTGAAAAAACCAAAGATGAAGATATTGAAGTAATAATTGCGTCAAATGACAAAGACTTGTGGCAGTTGATAAATGATAAAGTTTTGATAATGATACCTTCAACTAAAGGCTCTGCTGATTTGGTGGGTATGAGGGAAGCTGAAGCAAGACTTGGGTTTAATCCGGAATTGTTGGTTGAATACAAAGCATTGAGAGGTGATCCAAGTGATAACATACCCGGAGTTTACGGAATTGGAGATAAAACAGCAAAAAATTTAATTGAGGTGTATGGAAGCGTTGAAGGAATTTATAATAACATCGACCAAATCCATCCGGTAAAGCTAAAAGAAAAACTTTTGAATAATTATGAAGAAGCAATAATGAGCAAAAAGCTTGCAACTATAATAAGGGATGTTCCAATGGATGTGAATTTAAATGAATGTTATTACAGCGACTATAACGCGGGTGAAGTAAAAAAAGTGCTTGAAAAATACAGGTTTAAAAGTTTGATTAAGAGGCTTGGTTTTACTGATTATAACGGGCCGGATGAGGGGAAGAGTGTTGAGGTTAATGATAACCAGATGTCACTTTTTTAGATTTATTGTAGTTACAACTCTTTAAGAAAATTTGTACCTTTGGAGACTGTATTATCAACATGCAATGTTTAGAATCAATTTGATAATTTGAGTACATGCCGATAAAATAATTACAACTTTATAAGCCCCTAATCTAGTAAAGGAGTTGAGCATGTTTCCCGATTTCGAAGAGTTTAAACATATTTTAGTTGCCCGCCTAGGCAGGAGTCCAACTACGCGAGTCGATTTATTGCCATTGACCCTTGCAAACGACATGAGCGACAAGGAGCTCGACGAAGCTTTACGACAGTTAGTTGAAGAAAAGCAAATTGAGCTTAATGGTATTGAGTACAGAATTGTAGTAATTTCATCCGAAAAGGTGCCTTGTGATGAACCCTGTGATGAGCCGGCAGAACTTCCCTTGGCGGGAGATTAGCAAATTGAGCTGATGACTTTTGCATTTGATGTGCATGGTTATCAGCTCTTTTTTTGTATGTGGCTGTATGGATTGATGTACAAATGAAATTTATATACTTTTATGCCCTATAGCTTGTTTTTATTTTATTTTTTTGTAAAATGTTTTTAAATTGATAATCGAATAAAAAAGGAAGGTAAGAGATGGGAATGAGTAATGCTGCACTGGACGATTTTGTGAGAAACTTTTATAGACAAGCAGTATTAAATGTGGAAAGATATAATCTTCAAAACGAAAAGCCTTTCCCTTTAGAAAATGCACGTTCATGGGCCGTAAAGCACGATAGATCCACCTCAGTGCCCCCCTCGCTTGATAAGTTTCGAGATGCTCTCAAAAAACATGCTCCGGAGTTTGGTTTTATTTATGATCCTAAACTAAAGGGTCTTTGGACTTCTAAGGCACATGCAGAGGTACAAAGAAGACATGCTATGATAGCAGACTGGGATAATCCCACGCCTGAGCAGGTTAGAAAGGTTGTTGATTGGCTTGTTGCACATGTGGTGAGTAATAAGGGTAATGTACGGGTTCAAACTACTCATAGAATGCTTTTAAAATCAGAAATTGCAAGGCCACTCCCTCGATCTGCGAAGATTGTATACAGACCTTTGTGGAAAAAGGTAATTCAAGGAGCTGAAAAGCAAGGCGTTGTTATCAGAAAGATCGGTAAATATGATTCTTATGTGTTAGAGGGATCGAAAGTTAATGATGATTCAATCGCATCAACTGCTGGTGCTTTTCACGTGTTAAATATTCCTCTCAACGTGGACGAACAAGGAATTAAGGGAACATTGAGGCTTACAGGTGAGCCCAAAATGGATGTGGAAATTGACCGCTTAACTGGAGAGGCAACGGTCTTCATCAGGATTAGGGCGAAGCTTGAAGATGCAGTTAGTAAAACCGTAAAAATTTCAATTCCTCTTGGAATTCTTGGGATTATAGTGGTTTTACTATATTTGCTCGCATAAAGTACAAAAGCGGCTTGACCAATGCAAATTATTGCATGGTTACAGTCGCTTTTTTATTCATTTTTTCTATAGGTTGAAATACTATTTAAAATGTGTTTTATTCTAATAAACAATAAAAGGAGTAAGACAACAGATGTCATCTAAAAAGAAAATCTCTTTGTGGGATGAACCGACTGCTGACGAGGTAGAAGTGGCTGCACAATGGCTACTCAAGCATTTTGAAAAAAATAGAGTGACTTCAGCATACGATACTCACATTGCGTTCACCGAGGCACCGTTTGCAGTAAAGTTTCCATTACCTAAGTTCCGGAAGATTTCAAAGACTGAGTTATGGAAAAGAGCTTATGCCATAGCTCAAAATAACGGAGTGTACAGGGATGATTCGGGAGAGTATCCAAAGTACATTTATGGTTTGGAGCAAAATAGGCAAGATGTGATACAAATTCCTGTGAGGATTGATAGCAATGGTGTTAAAGGAATACTCACAGGTGTCAAGGAAGCAGTTATTGAAGTATTACCTTTAACCGGTGAAGTGACAATAACACTGAGGGGAAAGTTAGAAAACATGGAGATTAAACCAATTGTAATTAAGCTATCTTTGACACTTGTATTGATAGTTTTATTACTAAGCTACCTAAGTTAAGCAAACAAAAGCGGTATAAGAATTTACTTTTCTTGATGCCGCTTTTTTTATTGAGATTATAACTTAAACCCGGTCATATACAATTTAGCTATAACCCTTGACACAAAATATTCACAATGCTAATCTACACACACTTACTATACAACTTCCATCCGAAAGGATTTAATGTCATTGCGACAGAAGCTCTGAACAAACTGAAAAATAATATATTATGGACCTTTTGGCCGGTTGACTGGGAGGCCCTAACTAAGTAATATTGGAATACGATTTTACTTATTATTCTGGGCCTGTAGCTCAGTTGGCTAGAGCACTGCATTTGCACTGCAGGGGTCGCGGGTTCGAATCCCGCCGGGTCCACCAAGTCACTTAACGAATGAAGTGAGTTTAGTGAATTGATGTGCAATAGGAGCGAAAGCGACGAATTGCCAACAAGTCACTTAATTGTGGCGAAGTTTTACAATTTGAAAAAACAATCCGCAGGGCTATGCCCGAGGACAGTTTTTGAAAATGTAAAACGTAGCATGTACTTTGAAAACTGAACAAAACTAGATTTAAGTTCAATTCGTCTTGATATTAAAGATACTAATGCATACGGTGGATGCCTTGGGTCCTTGTGCCGATGAAGGACGTGCAAGTCTGCGTTAAGTCTCGGTGAGCTGACAAGAAGCGCTATTAACCGGGAATCTCCGAATGAGGAAACTCCATCCATAGTAATATGAGGTGATCATGTGCTGAAATTTGCCTTCGGGCGAACATAGGTGCATAGATGGGTACCCAGTGAACTGAAACAACTTAGTAACTGGAGGAAAAGATACCATTAGGTATTTCCTGAGTAGCGGCGAGCGAAAAGGAATGAGCCCAAACCCAAGTCTTAAAAATTTTGCAATACGAAAAACGGCTTCGGCCTTTTAGGCCTGCAGATTGTTTTTCTTAATTGCACAAATATTTTGAAACAAAGTTTTAAGATTAGGGGGTTAGGAAAGCCCTACGTCATCTTGAATGACAAAGAAGTAAAAAAGTATTTTTGTAGAAGAAGCCAGCTGGAAAGCTGCGCCATAGCAGGTAATAGCCCTGTATTCGAAACAAAAATGCCTTCTTGGGTTTATCCAGAGTAGCATGGGGCACGTGAAACCCTGTGTGAATACAGCTGGACCATCAGCTAAGGCTAAATACATGAGGACACCGATAGTGAACAAAGTACCGTGAGGGAAAGGTGAAAAGAACCCCTGTTAGGGGAGTGAAATAGAACCTGAAACCGTATGCAAACAAGCTGACAGAGCACCCTTGTGGTGTGATGTTGTGCCTATTGAAGAATGAGCCCGCGAGTTAATAACATATGCAAGTTTAAGCAACTCAGTTGTGTAGACGCAGCGAAAGCGAGTCTTAAAAGGGCGCTTTAGTATATGTTATTAGACCCGAAGCCGAGTGAGCTTACCATGAGCAGGTTGAAACCTGTCGAAAGACAGGCGGAGGACCGAACCCGTGTATGCGGAAAAATGCTGGGATGACTTGTGGTAAGAGGTGAAACGCTTATCGAACTCGGCGATAGCTGGCTCTCCCCGAAATATATTTAGGTATAGCCCTAAGTTATTATGGATTTGTGAGGTAGAGATACTGAAAAGAATTGGGGCGCGCAAGCGTACCCATTCTTACCAAACTCCGAATGCGCAAATCTTCAACTTAGGAGTCAGTACTAGGGAGCAAGTTCCTGGTACGAGAGGGAAACAACCCGGACCATCAGATAAGGTCCCTAATCTTTGCTTAGTGGGTAAGGAAGTGAAACTGTTTAGACAGCTAGGAGGTTGGCTTAGAAGCAGCCACCCTTTAAAGAAAGCGTAACAGCTCACTAGTTCAACGGTTTCGCGCCGATGATTTAACGGGGCTAAAGCAAAGAACCGAAGCTGTGGATTCATTAATTTCTTTTAGATTTTAATGGATGGTAGGGGAGCATTGATGTCTGCACTGAAGGTGTATCGTGAGGTATGCTGGAGCGGCATCAAGTGAGAATGTGGGCATGAGTAACGAGAGGGTGGTGAAAACCCACCCCGCCGGAAGTCTAAGGTTTCCTCCGCTATGTCAGTCAACGGAGGGTAAGTCGGTCCTAAGGTGAGGCCGAAGGGCGTAACCGATGGACAGCAGGTTAATATTCCTGCACTATCATTTGATCATTATTACCAATGGAGGGACGGAGTTTGATAGGCTAGGCTGGTTAAGGATTCCAGTCCAGAAGGCAAGTCAGTCTGTGTAGGCAAATCCGCACAGGCGTTTATACGAGCCGGTGGAAAAGCGGGTAATACCGCTGATTTAGCTGCGTTAAGCTTCCAAGAAAATCTTCTAGGGAGATCCTATGATATCCGTACCGCAATCCGACACAGGTAGACAGGTAGAGAATACCAAGGCGAACGAGAGAACCGTGATCGAGGAACTAGGCAAATTACATCCGTAACTTAGGGAAAAGGATGCCCTGCGTAGAGATACGTAGGGGGCACAAAAATGGTTCAAGCGACTGTTTATCAAAAACACAGGTCTCTGCTAAACCCGTAAGGGGATGTATAGGGGCCGACGCCTGCCCAGTGCCCGTAAGTTAAAGCTGGAGGTGATCTTACTTTTGCACTTGTGCAATTGTGAATGAGCTTTTGGTCGAAGCTCGGGTGAACGGCAGCAGTAACTATAACTGTTCTATGGTGAATCGCGCCGCCATAGTAAAATTTGGCTATATGCTGGAAACTCCGTCTACCTAAAAAAGGTAGTGTCTATTAAAAGTAGAATAAAGAATCTTGTGCTACTTAACATGTTCGGATAATATTCGGATGTGTTGAGTGAAAATGCAGCAAGTGCGGACAATCAGCAGGAAAGACAAGAAACCATTGGTTGGATAATTGGGTTTGTAGATGGGGAGGGTGCTTTTACAGTAAGCATACTAAAAAACTCCACGAGCAAAACCGGTTGGCAGGTATTTCCAGAGTTCATAGTCACACAATCAGCAAAGAGTAAAAATGTTCTTTACATTTTCCAAAACTTTTTTGGATGTGGAAAAGTATATTTAAACAGAAGGTTTGATAATCACAACGAAGACCTTTATCGCTATTGTGTGAGATCCATTACAGATCTTAATTCAAAAATAGTACCTTTTTTTAGGGCACACAAATTAAGAACAAGTAAGCAAAATGATTTTCAATTATTCTGCGAAATTATGGAATTGATTGAACAAAGGAAACACCTTAATTTTAACGGTATACATGAGATTGCATTATTATGTAGTCTTATGAATCGTAAGGTTACTCCAAAGTTTCTTGAATCCTCACACACTATACGCCAAACATGCTAGTGCATGAAGATATAGTGGCGTCTGCATGGCGACATGCAGGAGTAACACTGGGAAGGTTACTCAAAGTCTATTTAATATAGATGAAGAATTAACAAGCGTAATCCCTTGCCGGGTAAGTTCCGGCCCGCACGAAAGGCGTAACGACTTGAGCACTCTCTTAATCACGGACTCGGTGAAATTGAACTACCGGTGAAGATGCCGGTTACTCGTTGTTGGACAAATAGACCCCGTGGAGCTTTACTGTAGTCTGGCATTGACAAGTGATATTAGTTGTATAGCGTAGGAGGGAGATTAGCTCGCTTAGGTGAGCTAGTCGCCAATGTAACACCTCTCTTCTAATATTATGAGTCTTACTGTGTGCCCTTATCGGGTACGAGGACAATGCTTGATGGGCAGTTTAACTGGGGCGGTTTCCTGCTAAAAAGTAACGCAGGAGCACAAAGGTTCCCTTAGCGCCGATGGAAATGGCGCTGTAAGCGTAAAGGTATATGGGAGCTTTACTGCAAGACACACAAGTCGCGCAGTTACGAAAGTAGGTCTTAATGATCTTCCGAATGCTTTATGGTAAGCTCGGAACTTAACGGATAAAAGTTACCCCGGGGATAACAGGCTAATACCGCTCGAGCGTTCATAGCGGCGGCGGTGTTTGGCACCTCGATGTCGTCTCGTCTCATCCTGGAGCTGAAGCAGGTTCCAAGGGTTGGGCTGTTCGCCCATTAAAGAGGCGCGTTAGATGGGTTCAGAACGTCGTAAGACAGTTCGGTCTCTTTCCACAACGAGCGTATGAATTCTGAGGGAGGCTGTTCCTAGTACGAGAGGACCGGAGCGGACGAACCTCTAGTGTTCCAGTTGTCACGCCAGTGGCATCGCTGGGTAGCTACGTTCGGTCGGGATAAGTGCTGAAAGCATCTAAGCACGAAGCCCATCCCAAGATTAGAATTCTTCCGATTTATCGGACGTACCTCCTGGGAGATTACCAGGTTGATAGGCTGCAAGTGTACGCACAGTAATGTGTTTAGCTAAGCAGTACTAATGTGTGCGCATCTTTAAATTAAGACTTTTAGTAATTGGGCTTAATCAAAGTTTTGTTCAGTTTTTAGAGTACAGCTTCGTATGCTGATACGAAAAACGGCTTCGGCCTTTCAGGCCTGCAGATTGTTTTTCTTTATCAGCATACTACGTCTTGTCAGAGCGTAGTTCTTTTGTGAGCAAAATCGAGGGTCCGGTTGCCCATTTCGGGTTTACTGGGTCCATCGCTTTTGCTCACAAATTGAGTACTTTTTGAAATTTAAATACTGGTAGGTAATGTTCCGGTGACGCTAGCGGCGGGGAAACACCTCTTCCCATTCCGAACAGAGAAGTTAAGGTCGCCAGCGCCGAAGATACTAGATTGAGGTTCTGGGAAAATAGGTCGTCGCCGGTACATTGCTTATCAGTTTTTGTAAATTCCTAAAATTATTGATAATATTCACTCAAATTTTATTGGCTTATACCGATAGTGTAAAAGACGTGGCATAACACAATGCCTATAATTTACACTCGTAAAAAAGGAGAGTAAGATGGAAATCGTTGCCTATGCTGATGATAACACCACAGCTAGAATGTATGTGAGTGGTAAGTTAAGGAGTGCAGGGTATGAAGTTAAAGTATTTTCAACCGTTGAAGATTTGTTGGCTAGCACTTTAGAAGGGGTTGCTGTAATTGTACTGGATGATAGCTTTGGTGAAGGTAGATTATCTGGATTAGAAGCAATTCCAAGGATACTCAAAAAACATCCTGAAGCTAAGATTGTAATGTTTACAGCCAGCACTTTGCCAAGAGGAGTATTTACATCTGCGGGGGCTAAACGTGTGGTTGATAAATTAGATTTCTCTGGTGTTGAGATACTTATACAAACACTTAAGAGATTGTTAAAAGAATAAAGGATGAGAAATGGAAAAAGTTAGAGTGTTGCAGGTTGAGGATTCTCCGGATCATAGGGCATTAGCCCGTGCTTTTGCGGAGATTTCAGGAATTGGTGAGCTGGTGCAGGTTACCACCTGTCAAGAAGCGCTTGAACAATTATCTACAAACGGGCCATTTAACCTGATTATACTTGATACCCGTTTTGATAATAACCCGGAAGCCGGTATAGTTTGCGCTAAAAGGCTTATAGCTCAAGGCGTTTCACCTGGTATTATCATTGGAACATCCGACAATCATGACGTGGAAAATGAGTATAGGAGGCTAGGTATAAAGTTTATACCTAAAATAAATTGGCCACAGCTTTTTGCATAGTCGATGTAAATAAGAAGTGTTCTTTTGCTAGCAATAGTTAAAAGTTCACTTCTTTTTTTAATTAGAAATCAAAACCACGTCATCCACACCTCTGCTATAACCAAAAAACATATTCCTTGTAAAATAAAATACATTACTATATACTTCATACGCTGGTAAATCGGGCTTTGTCGTTTTGTTCCGAATGCAGCAGTACATAGTTTCAAAACGATTACTTTATTTTTTATGGCAAAAGCAAAAACTATACACAAAGAAGATTCCGTGATGACTAAACTGCTCAAAGACAGTGACATTGATATTAAGCAGTTTCAATTTGGCGATTTGGTTGAAGGTGTTGTTGTATCGGCAGGGTCAAATGAGGTTTTGGTTGATGTGGGTGCAAAAAGTGAAGGAATAATTACAGGTGAAGAACTTGTTGATTCAGATAAATCTTATAAAAATCTAAAGCCCGGGGATACTGTTTTGGCAATGGTTATTCAGTCTGAGAATGATCAGGGGTATTTGGTTCTTTCACTTAAAAGGGCTGAAAAAGATAGAAAATGGAGCAATATTGAGGATGCATATGAAACCGGCGCAGTGCTTGAAGTAACAGTTCTTGAATATACAAAAGGAGGATTGTTGGTGGACTGTTTAGGTATGAGGGGCTTTGTTCCTTTGTCGCACTTAGACCGCGTGCATTTTGCTGAAGATTTAACTAATACTGCATCAGGTAATGAAGCAGAGTTAAAAGAGAGTTTGCAGGTTTTAGCAGGAAAACAGTTGAAAGTAAAAGTAATTGAGCATGATAGAGCAAAAAATAGGCTCGTTTTATCTGAAAAAGAAGCTGCAGCTACATATAGTGAAGAAGCACGTGAAGAAAAATTAAGTCAGATAAACGAAGGTGACATTTTGGAAGGTATTGTAACCGGTGTTATGCCTTTTGGATTGTTTGTTGATTTAAACGGAGTTGAAGGGCTTGTTCATATTAGTGAGATTGCATGGGAAAAAGTAAGTAACCCGGCTGATTATTATTCTGTTGGATCTCCAATTGAGGTAAAAGTTTTGGGTATTGATGATAAATCAAAGAAATTGGCTTTAAGCGTCAAACAACTTATAAAAAATCCTTGGGAAGGTGTAGAAGAAAGATATTCGGAAGGAACAAAAGTCGAAGGTGTTGTAAGCAAAATCGTTCCATTTGGAGCGTTTGTTAATCTTGAAAAAGGGTTAGACGGTTTGATTCATGTGTCGGAGGCTGCTACTCCGCTCAAAATAGGGGATAAGGTTGAGGCTATTGTTACGAATGTAGATGGATCTAAACAAAAGCTTGCATTAAGCACCAGAAGACTTGAAGAAGAAAAATAATGCCGTTACATAGATTAACTAAAAGAGCTAAGTACGTAATAACTCAGCTATCTGACGAAAAGGTGGTTAAATCTGCAGAAATAGTTACTTTATTAACTAAATCTGCAGGCTTGGCCGGTTTGTTATTAAAAAATTTTCCTAAAGCAAAGATAAATAAGAGAGTAGCGATTGATGTAAATCAGTTGGTAACCGAAGCATATTACCAGTCATCAAAATTAGAACATCCATATGTTGGTACGGAGCATTTATTGTTGTCGTTGCTTAAAATAACAAAATCCCCGGATTATGAAAAAGTAAAAGAAAATCTTTTGAGTACTAACTTGTTTCCAAAAGCATTAAAAGTACTCAATCCTGCAAAAAAAGACAATTTACTCATAGATGCTTATGGCGTTGATTTAAGTAGAAATTTATACAAATTATATAAAGAACCTTTGGTAGAAAGAAAAGAGCTTGAGCAACTGGTTTCTGTGTTTTTAAAAAAAGAAAATTCCAATGCATTAATTGTTGGTGATATGGGTGTAGGCAAGAATTCGTTGATTAATTTGCTGGTACGGGATATTGCATCTCTTGATGTACCGCCTCATTTAGCAGGCTATAGAGTAATTGAGTTTGATTTAATGAATTATATTTCAAGTCTTGCATCCAAAGGTAATATTGATTTTACTCTGATGCAGCTTCATGAAGAGTTGCAGAGTTTAAATAGGGTAATACTGAGTATTAAAAATTTTGAAAGCTTATTTATTCCAACGGGTTCAGGAGTTGGAATACCGGCTATATTTCCGGCATTGCGCGATACGCTTGAGTCATCAGGTGTTAACTTTATTGCCACGATTTCATCGTCTGTTTATGACCGCATTACTGCAGATAATGACCATATTTTTCAAAACTTTACCATAATTGAAGTACCGGAGCCGGGGGAACAAAAGACACTTGAAATATTACACACCAAAGCCAGTGCACTTGAGGAATTTCATAATATTAAAATGGAGCCCGGCGTTATTGATTACGTTTATGACTCATCTTTAGAACATATACATCACATTAAATTTCCACAAAAGGGTATAAATTTACTCGATGCAGCCTGTGCTCGTGTTTTGGTGAAAAAAAGTAAAGTTCCAGAAGGTTACAAAAACTTGGTAGATAAAACAATGATGCTTTTTGAGGCTATGGACAAAAGCTTAGACAAAGGAAATTATGAAGAAGCAGCGGTTCATCAGGACAAAATTAGAGAATACGAAAAAAAACTTACGAGTTATGAGGACAAAATGGTAACAAGTAGTCCGGTTGTATTAACAAAACAGGATATAGACGACACTTTGCGAGAAATGAATATGACCAAATCTCAAGATGAAGAGGTAGACACACAGTTGTTAAGTGATTTATCCCAGAGAATAAAAAAAGAAATCATAGGACAGGATGAGGCCGTAGATTCTGTTGCACGCGCTTTAATAAGATCAAAGCTAGGTCTAAGGCCTAAAAAAAGACCGATTGGGAGTTTTTTGTTTTTAGGTCCAACAGGTGTGGGTAAAACAGAACTTGCAAAAGTGTTGTCCCAACATGCATTTGGCGGAGTAGGGTTTAATCACTTAATTAGGCTTGATATGAGTGATTTTAGTGAAAAGCATACTGTTGCACGTCTGGTTGGGGCGCCTCCGGGATATGTCGGATACAACGAGGGGGGAGAACTTACTCAAAAAATAGAATTACAGCCAAACAGTGTGGTTTTGTTTGATGAAATCGAAAAAGCACACCCTGATGTATTAAACATTTTATTGCAAATAATGGAAGAAGGAGAACTTTCTGATGCAAAAGGACATGTTTTTGATTTTTCACGTGCTGTTATTATATTAACCAGTAACTTGGGTACAGAAATACTACACAATCAGGAAATCGGATTCACAGAATCTATTGCAACGGCAGAAGAAGAGACAATAGCAAAAAACCTTAAACAAAATTTAAAGAAAATTCTTAAGCCTGAGCTTATAAACCGATTTGACGAGGTAATTGTATTTAAGCGTTTAACAAAACAAGATCAAATGAGAGTTTTGGATTTATTGCTAAAAGAAGTGGACAAAAACCTTAAAGAACAGCAAATAAGCTTACGTTTAAATAAATCGGCAAAAGACCATTTGCTTAAGTTAGGTTATTCAAAAGAATATGGTGCCAGGTCATTAAGGCGCGTGGTGGAAAGGAATTTACTTGATGAGGTAGCAAAAGTGTTATTGCAAAATTCTGTAAGACCCCTAAAACTAAGTGCAGTAGCAAAAAATGACCAACTTGAAATAAACATTTTGGTTTAATGTTCTTGTTTTACGAGAATTCTCTAACTCACCTTTAACTCACAAGTGATATTATGAACATATGGCAAAGCTAAAATCTTTATATGTTTGCCAAAACTGTGCATTTGAAAGCCCAAAATGGATGGGTCAATGCCCTGATTGCGGTGAATGGAATACATTTGAAGAGACGTTGGTACAAAATACTGCCGGTAAATCAGCAAAATCCGCGTCTGGGGGGTCTGTAGCCAGAACCCAAAGATTATCTGATGTTAAGCCTAAAAAAGTACAAAGGGTGTCATCAGGAATTAATGAATTTAATAGAGTATTAGGAGGTGGTTTTGTAAATGGACAGGTTATTCTTTTATCAGGGGAGCCGGGAATTGGAAAGAGTACTATACTTACCCAAATATCAAAAAGTATGACAAACGAAAATAATGAAAAATCTACAGTTATATATGTAGCCGGTGAAGAAAGTCCTGAGCAAATTAAATTACGAGCAGACAGAATGAATTATGAACCGCAAAATTTGTTAACTATTTCTGAAACAAACGCAGACCTAATTGCAAGAACTGTTGAACATACTGCCGGTGAAGAAGAAGTAGGGTTAATTATTGTTGACTCAATACAAACTCTTGTGAGTGACGAATTAACCGGTATAGCAGGGTCTGTAGGTCAAGTAAAATTAGGAGCGCAAATTTTGGCACAAACTGCAAAAAAGCTTGGAATACCAATGATTTTAATTGGACATGTGACAAAAGAGGGCTCAATTGCCGGTCCAAAAGTTTTAGAACATTTGGTAGATACAGTGTTGTATCTTGAAGGTGATGCCCAGCATATGTTTAGAATCTTAAAAACCACAAAAAACCGATTTGGGCCTGTTTCGGAGGTTGGTATATTTGAAATGACAGAAGAGGGGTTAAATGAGGTAACAAACCCCTCTGAATTGTTTTTAAAAGATAGCAACAGTAATGTTCCGGGGTCGTGTACAACAGTTGTTATGGAAGGTTATAGACCCTTGCTTTTTGAAATTCAGGCTTTAACTACCAAAACCGCATTTGGCTATCCTGTAAGAACAACAAGCGGTTTTAACGTAAACAGGCTTAAAGTGCTTATTGCTGTTTTAGAAAAAAGAGCGGGATTAAACTTATCAAACCATGATGTTTACGTTAATGTAGCAGGAGGCTTTAAAATAGACGAATATGCTGCTGATATGGCGGTTTGCTTAGCTATAGCCTCGTCACTTAAAGATAAGCCTTTACCTAAAGGCACAGTCGCATTTGGCGAAACAGGGCTTTTGGGTGAAATTAGAAGAGTTCCGTCGGAAGAAAAAAGAGTTAAAGAAGCCAACAAACTGGGGTACAATAATGTAATAAATCCTTCAAATACAAAAACCATTCGAGACGCCATTAACAAGTCATTTATAAATAAACAGAGATGAAATGAACAAAAATGAACGAACATTTAATTTAATAGTTAGATTATCAATAGCCGCAATAATGTTTACGGCGGGGCTGATTTTTTCAAATTCCATATTTTTCAATGAGTATCCGCTTTTTGGTGTACCGTTTGTTGCTGAGACCATAATATCCGTGGCTACAGGCTTAATTGGATTTTACCTCGTTCCAAAATATTTTTTTATAATAAAAGATTGGCTTGAAGCTTTAGTTTCAGCCACCATACAAAAACTGGTGGGAGACTTTTGGAATCAATACATGAAAAAAATGGAAGATGCGAGAGATCAGCGCAAAAAAGATTCCAAATCCAAAAAGAAAGAAAAAGAAGATAAACTAAAATCTAAGCTAAAAGATGGGGTTTTAATTGATACATCGGTATTAATTGATGGTCGAATTCTTGGAATTGCTCAGGCAGGATTTATTCAAAGTATTTTGGTTATACCGGATTCTGTGATAGACGAACTTCATTTGCTGGCCGACAACAAAAATGACCTAAAACGAAGCAAAGGTCGCAGGGGGCTTGATTTAATTGGTGAACTTAAAAAAGCTACCAAAGTACATATAATGCGTAACAAAGACAACGAACAAGGAGTAGACAAAGAGCTTGTTAATCTCGCAAAAAAATACAACTTAAGCATAATGACTTTGGATTTCAATTTAAACAAAGTAGCAAAAGTATCGGGAATAAAAGTTTTAAACTTAAATCTACTGGCTGAAGCAATAAAACCGGTATTTGTACCGGGGGAGCAATTGCACATAAAAATCGTGCATGAAGGTAAAGAACCGGGCCAAGGAGTTGGGTATTTGGAAGATGGAACAATGGTTGTTGTTAGTGCTGCTTCAAACAAGGTTGAAGAAGAGGTTTTAGTTACAGTCTCTAAGTTAATACAAACTCCGGCGGGAAAAATGGTGTTTGGTGAGTTAAATGGGTAAGCAGGTTTTAGGAGCAAGAGACAAGATACTTTTTGAGCGATGCTTGGGATAAAACTATTTTGGGCTAATTTGTGAAGGCTTTCTATAAATTAACGTTAATTGCGATTTATAAAAAACGCTCCATAAGGAGCGACTCAGTGCGACAACCACAGAGCGTTTTTTACGGAACATTAGTCAAATAAAAAACATGACTAAGTTATAAGATCATGCTTCTGGACAGGAGAAGCAGGAATATTATCACTTTATCAAAATATTTTTGCTAAACAAGCGATGTACATTGAAATTTGAGCCACTTTAGCAGACGGCTATGACAAATGATGGTGTTTTAAAGAAGTTTTTGAGTTGTGTTAGAGGTGTGTAAGAAGAATAGTTAATGTGTGCAATGAAAAGGTTTATGTGGTTTTATGCTGCTTAAAAATTTACTGGTGAGTGTATAAGGAGTGTGTGAGATGCCGGTTTTAGTTAAACGTACCCATAATTCTTCTGAGGATTATCAATATGTCAGTCCTTTTTTTTGATGAAGAGGTAGAAAAGTTGCTTCATCTTTGTGTTAACAGTTGGACATGATGTGAAAGAGCATAATAGAGTCTATTTGGATAGACACGGAAGTCATTGAGAAGGTATTTAAATACATGAGAGGAGATGTAAACCCACGGATATTAACGGTAAGGAGTTGGGGTAGCATCCTAAGAAGCTGATGATTTATTTCCGTCAGCTTCTTTTTTTATTTTGGAAGGTGTGGCTAATATATTAAACCCTATAGTGTTGACAAATCAGTTATTGTAGTATAGAATTCTCACATTAACCGTGTGTTTCTATTATTGCCCAAATAGAGATTTATAGTCAGATTGTTGATAAATGAACTTTTAGCGAGTTTATGTATCAGCAATTTGCCTGATTTTTGGGCATATTGATGAATTTGACAAAAAAATATACGGCAAAAAAAATGGAGGTAAAAACCATGGCAGTAACAGGCAAATTAGTAGTTGGTGTGCGTTATGGACTTACAACATCAATCCAATCCATTCCAGACTTGGAACTTTCGCGTGCAGCGAAAGATGTATGTCTGAATAAGGGTTGGGTAACGATTGAGGACTTATGCAAGGCATTGATCAGTTCCCTTACGCTCCCTTCTTGGGGCGAATCCAAGGTGGGTGACTTGGAGAGATTTGATGGCGTTTCGGATGTAATTTCGGACGAGCTTGAAAATTTCCTAGGTCAAAAAAACGTTGATGTTACTACAGATGTTGAGAATGAGTTCGGTAAGGAGTTCAAAGCTAATCCGCGTGTCAAAAATGCAGATTTAGCAGGTAAAAATCCTCCAACTAATTCCAGCAACGGTAGCAAAGACGGAGTGTGGGAAGGAATCAAGTACGTTTTGACCTTTCAGTTTCTTCGTTAGTTAAACAGAAACCATTTAAACAGTAGCTCAATATTGGAGGATATGACATGACACGAGTAACCGTAGGAAAGTTGATCGGTTTTGTAATTCTTATGTTGTTTATCGCTTTTGTTTGTTGGCCACTTACCGTTGGTTTTGTTTCTGGAGCAAGCACTTCCGGTCTTGAGGCTGGTGGCCAAAATTTGGCACAACTGTTCAACAACTTGACTGGGGGAGGTGAGCAGCCAGTGGTTGAAGTGACACGTGTCGTTACTGAAATCGTTACTGAGGAAGGCGAAACAATTTTTCTGACTCGGCCTGCTGAAACACCAGAACCAGCAGTTACAGAACCAGTAACAACCACTGCCACCAGCGGAGGTACTGGCCCGATCCTCTTGACCGATTTCAACAGCATCATGGCGACTGAGGTATTCACCTACACGCCTGGTGGTGAGGGATTCGGAGAGTGGGCGACAGATGTCACCCTACCTTCCGATGACTATGAAGTCGATGATTGCGGACGGGTATGGCAGGCGACGAATCTGAAGAACTTGCCCTGGACTGCTGTTTTCTGCAATTGGCAGACCAGTGATGGTGATGATTTGAAGATTCAGTGGCCGCACCCGACACAGATGACCGTGAGTGGATCAGGGATTTTGGAGTTTGACCTTTGGCGCGATCTTGCTGCCAGCAATGAGGTTAACCCCGATCCATACACTGTGGCAAACGCCGGCAATAGTCCTTTGGGACTCGGTTGGTTTGCGCAGGGCTTTAACGGCACTGTTTGTGTAAATGGCGAATGTCAAATCCTCGAAGGCGGTGGCGTGTATCAACTCGCATTCCCTGCCGACTGGGATGGTCACTACGATGTTCGCATTGTGGTTGACAATGGCCAAGTGCAGTTTTGGCAAGGCGAGAAGTGGACTTCGGTCGACAACTGGCCTTTGCCTTCTCAGTAAGCCCGATTGCCGTATAGGCCTTTTAGCCGACTATTTGAAAGATTGCGACCCTTTGGGGAAGTTTTCATCATATAGTCGGCTATTTTTTTGCAAAAAAACTGTTAAGTTAATTTATTGACTCTGTACAACTGTAGTAATAGGAGGTTTTTCTATTTCAAATATAATCAAGCCCTCATTTCTAAACACTTCATTATATCTTAAGTTTTCTCTCAAATAATAAATAAAATCGTGGTCTTCTAAATCCTTTGATGACAAGTCAAAAGGGGACCATATGTTCCAATGTATACCAAACTTGTCAACGTTACCGCCTAGTTGCCATTTGCTGAATCTACCGCTTATAACAAATAAAATCTTGTCAGGTTCAGTATCTACGACACCATCTCTTATTTGAAACAACTTTTGGGTGATTTGTTCGTCGCGTATAAAGTAGACATCTGAAAGCACTTCTCGGGTGTGAAGGCTTGTATATGAACCACCGGGAGAGTTTATACCGCTTAACCCCTCTAGAATATGCATAGTAGCTGGATCTGATACTAAAAGTATATTGTGTCCGGTGTAATTAGATTTCAAAAAATTAGCTGCGTCTATCTCATTTTGTGTTACGTGTGTAGAAATTTCTTTGTAGGCAGGTACTTGCTTGTAATCCGAAATATTAATTACAAAAATCGCACTGAATGTTAAATAAATTAGTTTTAAACTTAAAAATTTTATATATTTATTAAAGTGTTGGATTATTAGCCATACCCCTAATGCCATAACAGTATGAACTGTGAATCTCCCTAGTGTAAAGAATTTAAGAGAGTAAGGGATGTGCGCAATAATTAATGCTAGTAAACCGTTTGTAATGATTAAAAGCAGATTATAAGAATGATTTTTTTGCCTAATCGCATATATATAACCAAGTGGTAGAAATACAAGACTGAAACCATAAAATTGTTTCATTAAATTGTACTTTTCTTCAAGTGTGTAATTAAAGAATTCAGCTTCCCCACGGTTTATATTGTTCAAGTCAAACTGTTGAGCAATCAAAGGTACTATTATCAACAATATAAATGACAAGACAAATAATACTCCTTGAATGGATTTCCCTTTGTTTATACTTTTAAGCAACAAATATACTTTTGAAAATGCCACTAAAAATACACCTAATGTTCCAATTACTATATGGCTGAGCATTATATAAAAAATATAAACTACAAAGTCAATTGTTAGAATCTTTGAAGTATCCCGTGATTGGGCATATCTATTGATTATTGATGCTATGTAGCCCACTGTAACGGTCGCAGCGAGATTTTGAGGTATGAGAAATAGCGAAGTGTATGATACAGCTGATTCAAAGATTAATGCACCTATAATAGCTCCTATATATGAAACCCATCTTTTTTTTGTAACAGCAAATGCCAGGGCAAAGGAGACGGCTACTGTAGTAAATAGATGAAAGAGTTCAATAAACCACCAGTATGCCAATAAATCAGGATTGAATATTTTTTGGGTTATAGCGACTTGTGTGTGAAACAGGGTAGAGTAGCCATCGAATTGAAATGAATCGGATAAATTAGAAGTAACAATGTCAAAATTGTTACCTTGGATTAGCGTTGCAAGTGTTTGATGGTGATATATGTCCCAATTTAGGGTGGTATTAATGCCGCTATCCCATCTCCATATTGCATATGTTAATAATGCAATCATGATTAAAAATAAAATGTCGAGGATGTCAAAGATGTTCAAATTCTTAATGTTTTTGAAATAGGGTATAAGACCTACTATTAACAAAGGTATATATATCAAAAATAAGAGTGTGATGAATATTGTTGCATGAGTAAACTCTATACCCAAACCATTATTTTTGCCCAACAATGCAGCACAAAAAATTACATAAATTCCTAATGAGCCATATGTAAAATACCTAAATTGATCAAGGATTTTTACGGTTAACGTTTTCTCGGATGATAGTTCATCTTTAAAAGGCACATTTTTTAATCTAACAATCGCATAACCAATAAAAACTGGAATTATATAAAATGATAATGCTGAGATGAAGGAATTAATAATCATCGGTCATTCCTTGCCCTTTCTAGAGAATCATATAGTTCAACTTTTACTTTAGCATTTTCCAGGTTTTTTATGTCGAATTCTATTAGTTGTTTTTCCAAATTTACATAAACAACATCGTATTGAGGGTCATGTAAGTTTATTCTTATTACTCCTGGTACGCTTCTGTTAGCTATAAATAAGTATTGTTGACCTACAATATAACGTTTAGGACTTTCAAATTGATAGTATTTTAGTGGGAATTGAGTAACTTTAACAAAATCACTGACATCTTCAGGTAGGGGGTTATTATATAAGTTTCCCGAATCATCAAAAATGAAGTCATTTGAGTTAAAGCTCAAGGTCATTGTTACATTATTCGTGGGTATATCAATTGAATATTGAGAAAGTGTGACAAACAAGCTATTATTTATTTTTTCAGAAAGTAACACTGTTTTTTCGTTTGGAATCAAGAACGTACTTTTAGGATTTTGATAGTTAAAGTAACTCAAGACACTACTAAGCTTTGCTGGGAAAGAACTTGAACTTTGTGTGAGCCAGTATTCATTGCTAAATACTTCAGTAGAACCTCTTTCAAGTAGTCTATGCTCTTGCCCTTGAGGTTCCAGATAATAAAAATCGTAAGGGGAAATATTATAAAAAACATTTGATGCTGGCTGGGTTAGGTATAACCCGTATTTATAGGGTCTGACCTCAAATCTACCGATTTTTTTGTACATTTCCTTATCTCTAGGGATGGGTCTTCCATGTAAAGAAATACCCAAAAGACCTATAAGTAAAACAAATAGTAAAACGCCATTTACTTTATACTGTGCCATGCTTATTATTATAGCCTGATTTTTAACAAATAAAGTAATCACTAAGGTGAAAATAACCTATAGGTATGATATAATATCAAAGCTTTAGATAAAGAACTTTAAAAACAAAAAGAACTAGTAGAGGAGATTCGATGAAATCGCGAATTGCTGGTTTTATACTGGTATTGCTACTTTTGGTAGTGGGTAGTGCTGTTGTGGCATCACCCGATGTCCCGGAGGCTATTTGCAATGCAAATGTGCCCTTTGATGGCGCGCTAACCTTGAAAGATGAGTTTTATCCCGTCGTGGCTAATATTTGTTCTTCGGAACCGGTGGAAGTCGACGGCGAGCCCGCAGGTTATGCGGGCGATCTGGATTTGTACAATTTCCAACAAGAGGTAGCAAATTGGCAAAATCCCCATGTGATTCAAGCAGGAAATGTTAGCTATTCAGTTGACACATATCGTTTGGTCACCGGGGAAGAATTTGTCGATGGCCCATTACGGTTCGCACCAGGTACAGATCCTATTAACCTTGCTCACTATGTAACTCAGGAAACTGCAACGATGTTGCGTGTGAACGTAGCTGTTGCTGGATATGGGTTTGATAGTGAAGGTTACACGCATGGTTGGAAGTGGAGTGAGCGCGCATGGGTTTCCATGGAAAATTATCCTTGGGCTGAATGGGAAAGGCCCTTGCTTTTCTCTTATGTCATAGACATAAATCCCGCGGATGATACTTGTCTTGAAACAGCTCGTTTCGATGGCAGTGTACTTATGCTAGAAGATGAAGGAAATATGATGGGCATATGCTCGTCTGTGGCACCCTTTGTCAATGGCATTGAGACTCAATATTCTGAGCAGGAACGTTACAACTACATTGCTGAAGTCCCGGAAGGAACCGTAAACGTAGTAGCGGGTACTGTTGAGTACACTGCACATCGTAGCCAACTTTCTGCCGGAGAGCAAATGACTGCTTATGCTGGTATGAGTTTAACGGCGGAGGAATTTCCGGTGAATGTACTCACATTTGCCTATGATGGATGGAACTACATTCAAGCTACCGGTTTTGGTTATCTAAGTAGTGGTTATACCCACATGCACGATTTCACTACTGGTAACCTTGTTGAAGGTGTAGCTTGGGACACAAGTGGTTTAGGACAAAACTACCTTGCGACTCAGACAGTTGAACCAGAGCCAACACCTACACCGGGTCCAACAGAAACCCCAGAGCCACCACCCGTCGAAGAAAGCTTCTCGGTGAACCTTCCCATATTTGTTACTCCACGTGATGAGTGTTGGGATAACTTCAACTATCCGAGTCTGCCTTTTATTGTACCCTTGTATGGGTATAGTATTCCTGGCAGTACAGTAGACGGCGGGATTGGAATTTGTTCCCCCCAAGAGGTGATGTTGAATGGGCACGGAACTGATTTTGTGGCAAATATCGACTTCAATTACTATGCCGAGCCGCAAGAAGGAGTTCACACTGTTGCCGCAGGCGCAGAAGCATTTGAAGTTGAAGTTGCATATCTCGAACCCGGTGAGGCTTTTGTAGGCGAATTCCTGACAGTTGGTGCCAATAGCGTAGATGTAAATATTGTTGAGATGGGCGCCAAGTACGGCTATGATGCTGTTTATAGTATTCGTGGCTATGATTATTCGCTGATTCCAAAAGAATGGAGTTATACTCTGGACATTTGGAATTTCGACACTGGTGAGTGGAATGGCAGTTATGCCGAACTTACCGTAATCGGGGTGAAATAAACTAGTTCTTTTCTAAAGCACTTAAGCAAGAGGGTTAAACCCCGTAACTCTCTTGCTTTCCTTTTATATCCTTATATAACACCATAACCTCATATTGACAATTAACCTATAGCATGATATATTTTATCCTATGATACACGATAAAAAGATATCACTTATTATTCCTTGTAAAAACGAGGAAAAAATCATTTCAAATACAATTAAAAATGTGCCTACTTATGTAGATGAAATAATCGTTGTTGATAACGGCTCTACCGATAATTCTGCAAAAGTTGCCAGAGAAGCTGGTGCTATTGTTGTAAAGGAGAATAGAAAACTTAATGGTATTGGGTATGGATATGCACATTTGTCAGGTATAGCTACCTCAACAGGTGACTATATATTTGCTATGGATGCTGATGATACATACCCATCTAATGAAATAAAATATATAGTTAAATATATGGAAGACAACGATTTTGATGTTGTTTCGTGTAATCGTTTGCCATTATTGAACCCAAAAGCCATATCCAAAACAAGAAGATTGGGTATTTATATACTTAATATGGAGATTGCTATTTTATATGGGTATCCTATTAAAGATGCTTTAACAGGCATGTGGGGTATTAAACGTGAAGCGTTACCTAAAATAAATTTAAGAATGGGTGATTGGAATTTATCCCCTGAAATAAAAGTGTCAGCTATAACTAATAAAGAAGTGTGTTTTAGTGAGTATCACATTAATCACTTTGAAAGGGAACATGAGCCAAGTAAGCAACAAATTTGGAAAACTGGATTTAACCACTTTATATATATACTAAAAAGAAGATTTACTGAGGATAGTGTTCTTGGTGGGTATGTATATGCTTTCATAAGAAGTGACTGGGAAAAGCCTGTATTTGAAGGTCACAAAGTTAAATTTGCAATTTAATTTACTATCGTATTTTGATGAGTAATTTGTAGAGTTGTTCTGCAATCACGTTCCAATCAAAAGATTGAACAAGTTCATTTCTGAAATTATTAGCTATTTTATTTCTTTTTTCTTTATTATTTAGTGCCCACGATATAGCGTCATACAAGGACTGGACATTCTTTTGAGGTACAAGTTGACCCGTTTCTTTATCTCGGATTACTTCCCAAGTTCCTGCGTTGTCTGTAGCGATGACATAACATCCTGAAGAGCCTGCTTCTAGTATCGTGTTTGGAAATCCTTCGTTATGGTGAGATGGATTTACAAATATATCAGAAATGGCTAGTAGATCGCGCACTTGGGTATATGACATATCTCCTAAAATGAGTACTTGTTCCTCTAATCCATCTTGTTTTACTTGGTTCCTTAGTTTCATTTCTAATTCACCGGGACCTGCGAGTACAAAAATCATCTTTTGATCGGTTTCTTTAAGCATTAAGGTAATTGCCTCGTATAAATATGTAACACCTTTTGTCCAAATCAAACGTCCAAGATATGTTATTAGTATAGCTTCATTATCTATCTTTAGGTTTATTTTGGGAAGTACTCTATTTTGTTTATTTGTGGGAGCAAAAAACTTCGTATCTACCCCGCCATATACAATATAGGAGTTTTTTTTCAAACCGAGCACATTAACAAAAAAGTTTTGAGCAGTTTTGTTTGTAAAAGTTATAAGCTCATATTTATTAACTGAATATTTACCTATAGTAATGTCTACTAACTTAGCTATTACTTCTACTAGCTTATTTTGGTGTATGGGATAGGATGCGACATGTCCAGTGTAAAAGCTTTTTGCGCCTATTTTTTTTGCGTAAAACCATACCCACCACGTAGGGTCAAAAAATCTAATATGGGTGTTGACAAAATCGTATTTGTTATAAGAGAGCTGTTTGAGTATACGATACAATGCTAGGGGATTAGGTAATACAAATCGCGCAGGAATTATGTTCCAACAGGGAATCCTATAGATTTTTAACCCTCTATATTCCTCGAAGTGTTCTACGTGGTCTGTATTGTATGCGAGTACATCTATGTGGCAATCTGGGTGATTATTTATTAGATGAACATAAATTTCTTCAGCGTACTTTTGACTTCCTCCTCGGTGTGGATAGAAGAAAGGTAATACTAAAAGCACTTTTAAAGGTAATTCAGGTTGCATGTACTAATTATGCCAAACAATAGCTAGATGATAAACCTAGAAATAACATATCCTATAGCCTTGACAATTGTGCTATTTTTATGTAAAATACTACTATTGGCTTTAATGAGCCACTGTTTTTAGTTGTTATTTCTGCCTAAACACCCTGCCTAAAAGAAAATAATATGTATAAATATATAAGTAAAAGTCTAATATTAGTGTCATTAATTTTGGTATCGATTACAAGCAGCAAACAGGTATTTGCAGATAATAAATGTAAACAAACTTATGGTGGTGGAGAGATCTGTAATAAATCTTTCCGAATCACTAAAGAGGTAAGTAAAGACAAAGACGGTAACTATAAGGACAAAATAGTTCTTGATACTGACGAATGGAATGACACATTCTACTTTAGAATCAAAGTAGAAAACGTAGGTGAAGTAGAAGTTGACAACATGAAATACGAAGACTTTTTACCTGATGAACTTGAATACGTTGACTCAGGTAGCGATGGTTTAACCGAGGAATGGGATAACTTTGAACCCGGTGAAACTGTTGAGTTCTTTATAAGAGCTAAAGTTGACAAAGATGAGTTTGACAATGAAAAAGAATTTGAAAAGTGCGTGGTAAACAAGGTAGAACTTGAATACGACGGCAACTTTGAGGGAAGTGATACCGCAACTGTTTGTTATGGTGATGCTGAAATATCCGAGTTACCAAAAACTGGTGCCGGGTCAAGTTTAGCATTATTAGTTGCAGGTCTAGCGTTGATTTCGACAGGAACATTAGTCAAAAAGAACATATTAGCTTAATACTAATATATAGACGCTAGGTTAGGGGCCGGATATTCCGGCCCCTACACCCCCAAAATTCATTTACAAGTCAAGAAGGTTGGGTTTTGAGTAGAATGGTTGGGTTTGCCGCACGCTTACGCGACCATTCTATTTGAAATCTAACTTTGCAGTAACAAACCCCTGCTGGAAAAAACTAAATGTTAATAATAAAAAATGTTCACAACGGATCTAAATAAAAAGCTTTTAATATACAGCTCACTGGTTGGTGCTACAATTGTTGTTTTGGCTTTTTCGTTTAATCCTGATTTATTAAATAAAATAAGCTTGAAAAACATAATTTCTATTACGAACAGATTTAAGCCACAAGAAGAGATACAGACTCCAAAGCCATCCGTTTTTAAAGATAGTTTGAAGCCTTTGTATGCAAACCCTACACGTTTGTTTATGAACAGCGTAAATGTAGATTTTGACATTATAGAAGTTGGTGTTGAGGAAGATGGGGCATTAGAAGCTCCTGACGATTGGAATGTAGGGGGTTGGTACTACAAAAGTGCTAAACCCGGTGAGGTCGGAAACATAATTGTAAACGCGCATTATGATAATAATTTTGGTGCTCCTGCAGCATTGTATGAGTTGAAAAATGCACAAATAAATGATAGAGTTTTTTTAGTTGATAGTTTAGGTAAAGTATATACCTACAAAATCACTAATCTGTTTTATATCGATATTCTTGATCCTGAAAGATTAAAAATATTTGATAAAGTTTATGATAAGTCGGAGCTTACGTTAATTACATGCGGTGGTGTTTGGATACCCGGGGAAGGTTACAACAAAAGGTTAGTGGTAAAATCCGAACTTGTTCATTATTAGTTTATTGAGATAGGGAGGTAGCTCGGGGCAGTGGCTATCTCCCGATCTTAGTTAATTAGTTCCCTTAAAGAATTATTCTATGCCAAGAACAAAAAAAATAAATAATGGTAACGGTGATTCAGAAAGTACTTACTACTCAGGTTCAACAATAGCCGTAAAAGGTACACTTGAAATATTTCCTGATTATGGAGTTATAAGACAACCTGAAGCTCCTGAGAATTCTGACTTACCTAAAGATGTTTATATAAGCCAGTCACAAATTAGAAGATTTAATCTTAGAATGGGTGACACAATAGAAGGTTATGCACGCGCTCCAAAAGAGGGTGAGAGATGGCTGTCTTTGTTACAAGTCGAAAAGGTTGATGATTTAAACCCTGATGAAGCAAAGAAAAGACCTTCGTTTAGCAAAATGACTCCGGTGTTTCCGAATGAGTGGTTAAAGCTGGAAACAAAACCCGACATTATTTCAACAAGATTAATCGACTTAATTGCACCAATAGGTAAAGGTCAAAGAGCTATGATTGTTGCACCTCCTAAAGCAGGTAAAACCTGGTTATTACAAGATATAGCGCATGGATTAGCAGACAATTACCCTGAAGTGGAATTGTTGGTTGCACTAATTGGCGAAAGACCTGAAGAGGTGACAGATATGCAACGAAAAGTTAAAGGTGAAGTGTTTGCAAGTAATTTTGATGAAAAAGCAGAAGATCAGACCAGAATTGCTGAAATTTGTTTAGAAAAAGCAAAAAGAATGGCTGAGAAGGGTAAGGATGTGGTTATATTAATGGACTCATTGACCAGATTAGCCAGGGCATACAATATGGTGGTTCCGCCATCAGGAAGAACATTATCCGGTGGATTTGACCCGTCTGCATTATATCCGGCTAAACATTTCTTTGGAGCTGCACGTAATTTTGAAGAAGCAGGTAGCTTAACTATTATTGCGACATCGTTAGTTGATACAGGTTCAAGAATGGATGAAGTTATTTTTGAAGAATTTAAAGGTACCGGTAACATGGAATTGAGACTTGATAGAAACCTTGCCGAAAGAAGAATATATCCTGCAATTGATATTAAAGCCAGCGGTACAAGACACGAAGAACAGTTGTATGACGAAAAGACTTTAGATTCCGTACATCGACTAAGACGAATGGTTGATTTATTAAATAATAATGAGGCCACAGAACTTGTTATTCAACAGCTTAAAAAGTCAAAAAACAATAAAGACTTTCTAGAAACCCTGCACCAAGCAAAGTAGCTTTACATTTGATAAAATGTACAAGATGTCTTTTAAACTAGGTGGTAAGTTATCACTTAAAAAAGATAAAAGCATAAAAGACCGTGTCCAGCATAGCCGTTTATGGACTATAACTTCAAAGCGTCCAAAATCTCAAAGATTTTTTCAGGTTCGTTTTGAAGGTTTTGACCCTAAAGGTCGAAATAAAGTAGAACAGTGGTTTAATATTTATATTGATTTTTTCAATTCCACACTAAAATATTTAAGATTAAAAATTAGGAATATATTAAGGGGAACACGAAGAACAGGGGTGTTAGCAGTTAACTCTGTGCCGGTGACAAAGGCATTTGTTGTAAGAAAAATGATATGGTCAAGAGGAAGACTGGGCAGGCCTATTGTAACTTCTTTTGTTATGGTTGTAGCTTTTATGGTTTTTATGATTGGAGAAGTCTTTAATAGTTCTAAACTTGTGAACAGCCAAGAAATTGACCCTGACTATTTGGCAAGTGTCACAGATATTATTCCTCAAAGAACCACAGCTATTACAACAGTGCCCGACAGTAGAAAACAATCTGAGCCGTTTGCTTATGTTATTGAAGACGGGGATACACTATCTTCGATTGGTAATAAATTTAAAATCTCAGTTGATGCTTTAAAGTATGTAAACAATTTGTCGGATTATTCTGTATTAAATGTTGGAGATCAGATTGTAATCCCTCCGGTAACAGGATTAATTCACACAGTTGCAAAAGGAGATACTTTAAGTTCTATTGCCAATAAATATTCTGTTGCTCCACAGGCTATTGCTGACTTTAACTACATTTTAAATACGTCAAGTCTTGTTGTGGGTTCTGAGCTTGTTATTCCCGATGCAAAAATTCCTCAAAATGTGGTTGTGCCTTCGCCGTCATACTTGGCTCCATTACCTTCAGCAGTTGATCCGAACGCATCTTCTGGGTGGTGCATGTGGCCTACAACAACCCGAATTATCACGCAATACTTCTCGTGGTATCACAATGGGCTTGATATTGCTAATCCAAGTGGAAACGCAATGCCTCCTTTATATGCATGTGCTGGTGGTGTTGTAACAAGGTCCGGTTGGGATCCATGGGGATTAGGCCTTCATGTAAGAATAGACCATGGTAACGGATACGAAACTGTATATGGCCATATGAGCAGGGTTGATATTGGCTATGGCGATACGGTGGCAAAAGGGCAGGCACTCGGACTCATGGGTAATACCGGAAGATCAACAGGGCCGCACGTGCACTTTACAATAAACTTTAACGGTGTATCACAAAATCCGCTAAATTACATAAATTAGTCTATAATACATCCATGGCAAAAGCCCTTGTAGACAAAGTAAAAATATATGTCAAAGCCGGAAATGGCGGAGACGGTCATGTTTCATTTAGACGTGAAAAATATATTCCCAAAGGTGGTCCTGACGGTGGTGACGGAGGAAATGGCGGAGATGTGTATTTGGTACCCGAAGAAAATATGGTGACATTACTGGATTTTAGAACAAAAACACAGTATAAAGCGCAAAATGGTAAAGAAGGTGGGAAACGAAAAATGAGCGGTGAAAGCGGAGAAGACCTTTATATTAAAATTCCCGTCGGCACATTAATTTATGAAGTAAAAGGTGATGAGGAAATTCTTGTAGGTGACATGGTAGCTGTATCAAAAGAAGAAAAGCTTTTAATTGCTAAAGGTGGTATTGGAGGTAAGGGGAATGTGAGGTTTAAAAGTTCAACAAATCAAGCTCCGGTTCAATTTACTCATGGAACAAGCGGTGAAGAAAAAACATTAATTCTTGAAATTAAAATGGTGGCCGACGTGGGGTTGATTGGTATGCCTAATGCAGGTAAGAGTACACTCATTAATTATTGGACAAACACAAAAGCCAAAACTGCCAGTTATCCTTTTACTACAATTACTCCAAATTTAGGCAAACTTACTCTTTATACCGGGCAAAATGTTATAGTGGCCGATCTTCCGGGTTTGATTGAAGGTGCTTCACAGGGTAAAGGGCTTGGTGATGACTTTTTGCGCCACATTGAAAGAACACGAATATTGGTTCATTTGATAAATCCGTTGTCATATACAATAGAGGGGATAAATGTTGACATGACTATGGTTGATACTGCTTTACAATCATATAAAGCAATTAGAGAAGAATTAAGCAGCTATGTGAAAGGCAGAGTGAGGCTTGCTGACAAACCTGAGATAGTAGTGATAAATAAAATAGATATAACTGAAGTAAAAGAATCACTACCTGAAATAATTAAAGAGTTTAAGTTAATGGGTGTGGATGTAATTGGAATTTCTGCGGTAACGGGCGAGGGAACAAAAGTGCTTCAGGAAAAAATTGTAGAAAAGTTAAAAGAGGCACCTGAGAGAATAGTATTTTTTGCGGATGAACAACCTACTAAAACTTACACAATTGATAATTTACCTAACAGAAGAGTAGTAAAATCATAGTATAATGTTTAAGTCTTGGGCCGTTAGCTCAGTTGGTAGAGTGCTACTATGGCATAGTAGAGGTCAGCGGTTCGATCCCGCTACGGTCCACCAAAATTAATTTTAATTAGTAATCCACCAATCAAATTCAGCATCGTTTAAAGTTGGAGCATCCAGTTCAACTCTAAAGCCTGTACCGGGTATTTGTTCTGAAATCCAGAATTTTGCTGCAGGCGAAAAGTCATTTTTAAACGATACATAAATTTTTGAAGTCTCTGTAACCTCCACATTTGTGACAAATACTGTCTTTTCACCTCGAGGCATAAAAGCACTTCCGGCATCGATAATTGATATATTAGGATTATTATTTTGTACTATAAACGAGGCCGGTGTCTGCGATTTACCTATTTTAATTACACCCAGCTCTGATACTAAAACAATAAACAGCATTACTAGCAGGGCAACTGCTGTAAATTTATTCTGAAATTTTTCTGATTTGATTATTGATATCAGTGTTTGAAATTTACTTTGTTTGCTTAATTCTTCCGTTATTTCATCATTTGTCATGCCGGAATCTTTTAATTCTTGAATGTATAAAAGTCTATCTACAATAGACTTGGATAAATGACCTTTGGTAGAGGCTTCATCACCTTTCATTCGTGTCATATGTGGAATCCATCCGATTTTTGTATAATATCTTAATCTGTTATATGGGTCTCCGTTACCAAAATCCACACCTTTTTGTTCTGCAAGCTTTATGAATTCATCAATGGGTAAGTAATCGTTCATGTCACGATTATAGCATAGCAATTCAATATTTTTCCCGAGTTTTCACTCTATTTATAGTGGAATTTACCATGTATTTTATTGCATAAAATTTTGATATGTTGGCAATATGTATCACATTAGTCAAATGGATGTTAAAGAAGTATCACCTTTACTAGGTTCAATTTATTCATCCTCAAAAAAACTATTCGTGAAATATAAAAGCTTTGATGGCAAAATTTTTGATAACTGTTTGGCAGTTGTAGGAAGTAGAAGGATGACAAATTACGGTGAAAGATTAGTGAGGAAATTAGTTCCCCAACTTGCTGATAATGGTATCTCGGTTGTTTCGGGCTTTATGTTTGGGGTAGATGCTACAGCACATAGTTCTTGCATAGAAGCTGGAGGAAAAACGATTGCTGTTATGCCTTGTGGAATTAATTTTATAACACCAGCATATCAAGAAAATCTTTATTACTCTATATTGGATTCCGGCGGCATCATTATGTCAGAGTATGAAGATAAGGCAAAACCGCAAAAATGGATGTTTAGCAAGAGAAATGAGATTGTTGCGGGATTATGTAAAGGTGTGTTAATTGTGGAAGCCGAGAATAATAGCGGTTCAATGATTACTGCAGAATACGCTAAGAAATTTGGTAGAAAACTTTTTGCGATTCCAGGCAACATTGATTCAAGGATGTCACTGGGAAGCAATACCTTATTAAAAGAGGGGGCAACAGTTGTAACCGATGCAAGTGATATATTGACGTTTTATGGCATAAAGAACAAAAAGAAAAACGAAAGTATTAATATGACACTTTTGTCTACAGATGAGCAAATAGTTTATTCAAAAATCAAAAATAAAGTAATGACAAAGAATGAAATAATAAATATATGTGATATGGAAATTGGCAGGCTAAATGCTGCAATCACACACCTATTAGTTAAGGGGATAGTATCTGATTCAGAAGGTTCGTACTATGTTAACTAAAACTTATTCTGTTACTTCTTATGGCTTAGATTTAGTTTTGGTAACGGTTGAAGTAAATATTTCTGGCAGAGGTTTTCCGGGATTTGATATTATTGGACTTCCGGGTAAGGAAATATCAGAAAGTAAGGAACGAATTTCAACAGCGTTAAGAAACATAGGGATTACAATATCAGGCAAAAAGATACTTGTGAACTTAGCACCCGCTGATTTACCAAAAGATGGATCTTTTTATGATTTACCGATTGCCATAGGTATTATTTCACTTATGTCAAATTTACAAATTCCAAGTGATACATTAATGCTTGGAGAGCTTTCACTGGATGGAACAATTAAATATTCAAATAAAGCATTTTTAGCATGCATGTACGCATATTTACATGGTTACAAAAATGTAATAATATCTGACGTCAATGCTATTAATATAGAAAGTAGAGAACAAGTATCTGTTTTGGGGTTTAGCCATTTAAATGAAGTGCTAGAATTTTTACAAACAGGTATAATGTCAGTCAAAAAGCTAACAAATAGCGACAGTATTAAGAACAGTATGGAGAACAATTATAGGGGTACGTTAGATGATATTATAGGACAAGATGACGCTAAACGTGCTATTTTAATATCAGCTGCAGGTAGGCATAATATGCATTTTGAAGGACCTCCCGGAGCTGGTAAGACATTGCTATCGCATACATATTCCGGATTATTACCAAATTTGGATTTAGAGGATTCTTTCAATGTCACTAAAATACATGCAATAACAGGAACGATTAAACAGGGTGATAACATGATAAAAGTGCCACCGTATAGATCTCCGCATCATACAACTTCATATGCAGGAATGATTGGTGGAGGTAATAATCCTATACCGGGTGAGATTAGTTTGGCTCACAAAGGTGTGTTATTTCTTGATGAATTTCCTGAGTTTAATAGGCAAGTAATTGAATCTTTGAGACAGCCGCTTGAAGAAGATATATGTGTAATTACACGAAAGAAGGGCACATTTATATTTCCGGCAGATTTTACTTTGCTGGCAGCATCTAACCCGTGTCCGTGCGGGTACCATACACATCATATGAAAAAGTGTACATGCACACCGCAACAGATACAAAAATACAAGTCTAAAATTTCTGGTCCCATATTGGACAGAATTGACATAAAAATCAACGTCAAACCGGTAGACATTGAGGATCTTAACTCTTCACAGAGATTAACCTCACAAATATTAAACTCAAAGTTTAGTCATACTAAAATAAAAGCGAGTATTATAAAAGCTCGTGAGATACAAAATCAACGATTTAAGAATGATGTAATAAAATGCAACTCTAAAATGAAAAAGATTCATATTGACAAATATTGCAAATTAGATTTGGAAAGTAGACAATTAATGACACAAGCTACAAAAAGCTTAGTATTGTCTGCACGAGCTTATTTTAAAGTAATTAAAGTTGCTCGCACCATTGCTGATTTGGAATCTTCACCTCATATAAGTAGTGAACATATAGCAGAAGCACTTCAATATAGTCGTTAAATCTGTATTGCATCGTTCTAATTATTATTGTATATTGTAGGCATGGCAAACATGTTAAAGCTTTCAAAAGCTTTTTCCGATCAAAATAGAGTCAAAATTTTAAAAATGCTTAGCGATGGTCCAAAAAACGTAAGTACTGTGGCTGACCACTTAAATGTAGAGGAGAATTTAGCTTCTCATCACTTAAGAGTTCTATTTTCACTAGGACTTTTAAAGAATAATAAAAAAGGAAGACAGGTTTACTATGACTTGAATAAAGCCAAAATTGTTAAGGTGCTTAAAGATTTACAAAAGAATGAATTTTTTAGAGAAGCACTGTTAGAAGCAGTTGAAGAAGAGAAGACTAAATAATCCCATTTTCATTATATCTCATTGTACAAATAAATAATCTTTAATAGAGCGTAGACTATTGTGTAATAATTACTTTGTCAAAAGTATGCGGGAAAAATGCGTTAAATAATAACATATTAACTTGTCCCAAATTTATCCACAATGTAAAAACTACATCGCAAATTTACTTGCGGAAATAATGCGGGAAATACTTTGCAAATATCTATTAAAAATAGACAAAGCACTCTTCAATTTTTTTTAGAGTGGCATTACACTTCGGGTATGAGTTCAGAACACAGTCAGTTAATAATCCAAATATTGTCCATAATCAAAGAGAAATTCAGCATAATTTTATTTATATTGATTGTTGCTTCAGTTACTTTATATTTAATTTTCTATAACCTCCAAAATAGTTCAGACACCAACATCACTGTTTCAAATAATGATGAAACAGAGGATAGTTTTATATATGTTGATTTAGCAGGAGCAATCGAACGTCCGGGTATTTATAAATTACATGAGGGTGCAAGAGTTGCTGATCTTTTAGTATTGGGTGGTGATGTGTTAAATGAATCTTCAGAAGAGTGGGTGAGTAGACAATTAAACTTGGCACAGGTTTTGACAGACAGTCAAAAGGTTTATATTCCGTTTGAACATGACTTAGAAAACAAGCGTTCTTTGGTTGCAAGTATACCTGTTCAAGAGAGTACAGCGGTAAATAATAATTTTGAGCCGGATTCAATAGATTTAAATGGAGTGCCTTCATCAGCAGCATCTGATGAGTCGGAAGTATCGGATTTATCAAAAATAAATGTTAATACGGCGTCGCAAACGGAACTTGAAAGTTTAAAAGGTATAGGTAAGGTTTATGCTCAAAAAATAATCGAGAATCGACCCTATACAAATTTGGCCGAATTAATTAGCAAAACTAAGATTCCGGAGAGTACGCTTAAAAAAATCGAAAGTTCTTTAGGATTTTAATGCATAGGGGTCATATATTGTACCTTTTGTTTGCAACAATAACGTATTTAAGAGTAACAAACTATTGTCAAAGTTATTTCATATGGAAGTGTACCGAAGTAGTTGAGCAGTCTGAGGAGAGGGGTAGGTCATTTTTGGGTATTGAAGATAAGGTTTTAAAATTTCGAGAGCTTTCAAATAAAAAAATAAAGCAAAATTTGCCTAGTCCGCATAGCGAATTATTGGGGGGAGTTTTACTAGGTATAAATGACATAAATAACACTCCTACGTTTAACGACGTCGTTCGAGATGTTGGGACGGTTCATGTAATCGTTGTTTCCGGTTACAATATTAATCTTGTTTTTGCTTTTGTATACCGAATTATCGGTAAAAAATACAGCTATAGAAATTTATTGATTGCATTAACCGCAACACTTGTTTATGCGGTAATTTCAGGATTTGACCCTCCGGTCGTTAGAGCCTGGATTATGGGGTCTATTGTATGCTTAGGCACATTTTATGGGCGAAAGATTGATGTAACGCAAATATTATTGTTTTCAGGTTTTGTCATGGTGTCAATAAATCCTACTTATTTATATAGTTTAAGCTTTCAACTAAGTTTTTTAGCCGCATTGGGTTTAATTATGTTTGCTGATCTATTTAGTGGTTTATTCAAAAGCAAAAACGCTCTTTTTTCCGACCTAATTTCTACATTGGCAGCACAGGTATTGGTTTGGCCACTGATTGCATATCATTTTGAAAGGGTTAGTATAATAAGTCCCCTGGTTAATTCATTGGTATTATGGTTAATTCCGTTATCTACAGTGGTTGGAGGCCTATACCTGGTGGCGTCGTTTTTAAATGTTTATTTGGGGCAAGTATTTTCGTACATAATTATGGTTCCATTGGATATTTTTATTGAGGTCTGCTATTTCTTTTCAACATTTCCCTATTCAAATATTATTTTTAAACCGAGCATACAATTCATTTGGTTTTATTATTTTATGGCTATGGCAGTTCCCCGCTTGCTTAAGAAAAATGAGTTTACGAAAGTTCATTAATCTAATTTTTATTTTTTATCTTTTTTTGATTATTAAACAGGTTTACGGTGGTATTAGTGATTCAGGGAGTTTGGATGTTATTTTTTTTAATGTAGGTCAGGGTGACGCTATATATGTGAAGACGCCAAATAATAAAACTGTTCTAATAGATGGAGGTTCAAGTTATGACATAGATTATTTTTTGTATAAGTTAAAGCCATTGCAAAAATGTAATCTCGATGTTGTTGTATTAACACATCCGCACAAAGATCATGTGTTTGGGCTTTTGAGAGTATTGGAACGCTGCAGGGTTGGTATGGTTTTGCACAATGATGTGACGTTTAAGAGTAGGGCTTATAATGATTTCAAAAATTTGCTTGAAAATAAGAATGTGCGTCAAGCAACAATAGAACAAGGAAGTTTACTTCTGGACGGCGTAGAATTTATTATTTTATGGCCCTCAGGTGAATTTCTAAATGATGAGAGGCAAAAAAACAGCATCAAAAATCCAAATAATTTATCTGTAGTTTTGTTGGTTGATTATGATGATACCGAAGTACTTTTAACTGGTGATGCCGAATCAGACATATTACAAAAAATTGATACCAAGTCAATCACTAGCAAAGTAGAAAATGGCTTAGATATTTATAAAGTATCTCATCAAGGGGCTAAAGATGGATTGAACAAAGCTTTTATTGATGCGCTTGATATAAAAAGAGCTGTGATAAGTGTTGGAAATAACAGTTATGGACACCCGAGTGAAGAAGTACTTATGTATTTTAAAAGTAGAAAAATTGAGGTTTTAAGAACCGACCAACAAGGAACAATTAGATTTAGCTTTGAGTAAAAGTGCGTTATAATCATAAAAATGATAAATCACGTTATTAAAGAAAGTATAAAAAAAGCTATTTGGAATTTGTATGAAATAGAAATTCCGGTTGAACAGATTCATATTGAACATCCGAATAATTTAGAGTGGGGAGACTATGCTACAAATGTTGCACTAAAATTATCTGCCCAACTTAAGCAATCTCCCATAGACATTGCCAAAAAACTAAGCTATGAGTTAAATGACTTGGAGTATGAAGTAAGTCATGACATTCATAAATACCACATTTTTAAAAAAATCTCATATGCCAATCCGGGCTTCATTAACTTTTCAATGTCAGATTCGTGGTTACAATATGTACTCTATGAAATCATCGCCAATGAACACAGCTATGGGTCAGGTGAAATTTTTAAAGATGTAGGGGTTGCACTAGAGCATTCCAACGTGAATCCTAATAAAGCTGCACACATAGGTCATTTAAGAAATGCTTGTATTGGCCAGTTTATTGAACGGGTTTATGAAAAATTGGGCGGTGATATAGAAGTTCAATATTTTGATAATGATTTGGGGGTACAAGTGACCACGTCATTAATGGGTACAAAGCATATAACCCAAATATCTCCTGAAGATTATGATAAATTTGACCATTACGCATGGGATGTTTATTCGAAAATGGAAAGTTTAATTGAAAAAAGCGAGGATTTGAAAAAAGAACGTGAAGAATTGATGAAGAGGCTGGAAGATGAGAATGATGCTGTATCAAAGGAACAGGAGGAATTGTCAAAAAAGATACTTGTTGAGCAATTGCGTACGTTTAAACAGTTGGGATTTGATTATGATGTTGTGATAAGAGAAAGAGATATTGTTTCATTGGGAATTTGGGACGAAGCTTTTGAAATTTTAAAAAAGAATGAAAATGTGTACTTTGCAGAATCAGGCTCGTCAAAAGGTTGCTGGCTGGTTAAAATGTCAAAAAATGGAGATAACGAAAATACAGAAAATAAAGCTGTTGAAGAAGATAAGATTATAGTCAGATCAAATGGCGTTCCTACCTACACGGGTAAGGATATTGCTTATCATATGTGGAAGTTTGGGTTGTTAAAAAAGGATTTTTATTATGAAAAGCTGGATGTTAAAACTCAAGATAAGCCTCTTTGGATAACCACTTCAAATGCAAAATCAGATAGCCAAAACGATAATAACTTGACATTTTCGGGAGTTGACAAGGTAATTAATGTTATTGATGTGAAACAGACATACGCTATGGAATCGGTAAAAAATTCATTAATGTACTTGGGCTACGTAAATCAGGCCGAAAACATGCACCATGTTAATTATGGATTTGTTTATTTGTCGCCTAATACAGCAGAAAAACTTGGAATTGATATAAGTTACGGTAAAAGCCAATATGGCATGAGTGGCAGAAAAGGCTGGGGAATTAAAATTGATGATTTTATTCAAATTGTTGACAACAAGATTATGGATGAGCATGGTGATTTTGCTACACGAGAAGTTGTTAGAAATGGCGCCATAAAGTTTGAAATGCTAAAGTATAATACATTTCAGGATTTGGTTTTTGACATGGACTCGGCATTAAATCTTGTTGGGTTTACAGGGCCATACATTCAGTACACTCATGCAAGAGCTAACTCTGTACTTTCAAAGTCAGGTTATATGTTTGATGAGCATAACTTTATGCTTTTGGTTGAAGAGATGGAAGGGAAACTTGCAGATAAAGAAATAGACATTTTGAGATTGATTTATCAGTTTACCGAAATTATTGAAAAATCCGCACTTGAGTTTTCGCCAAACTTGTTGTGTACATTTTTATTTGATTTGTCGCAAAAATATAACTCATTTTATAATGATTTGCCGATTTTAATGGCGGACACTGAGGAGTTAAAGAAATTTAGATTAACTTTGACGCATGCTGTTAAGATTGTAATTAATAATGGACTGTATTTGCTTGGTATTGATGCACCAGATAAAATGTAACTATGCAAAAAAGAGGCAGAGAAAAAAAACGCGGACTTTTTGGAAGGCTGTTTAGGTCTTTATTTTCTATTGTTATTTTAAGTGCATTTGTTATAGCTATAGCTTTGTTGGTTAAACAGATGTCAAGTTTTAATTCCATAGCTGTATCAAAATATACATCCCCGGTTCTTAATAAATTAGGATTTAGTGGGGATGCGGCAGGAGTAGTTGCCGGTGAGTTTGTAGAACGGCTTGCACACACCAAAATTAATTCACAACAAAATAAAGAACTGCCGCAGGTTGCAGCTGTTCAAACTGAAAAGACTTCTTCAGACCGAAAGTCCGAAAGATTGTTTTCTGTTGCGTTAATTGCTGATTCAGGTGATGAAAACGATATGTTGGAAAAAGCAATAAACAAAGCTGAAGAAGCCGGTGTTGATTATATTGTGCATATGGGGGATGCCACGGCATGGGGAGATATAAAAAGCCTGGAAGCTGCAAAATCGGTTTTAAACAGTGCAAGCGTTGAGTGGTATATAATTCCCGGTGATCATGATTTAGCTGATTCAGTAGGAGCTGACAATTTTATACAAGTTTTTGGTGAAACAAATTCAATGTTTGAAGTACAAGGCAAAACCTTTTTGTTATTAGACAACAGCGCAAACTTTACTCCAATAAGTGAAGAATCCTTAAACTGGCAGCTAAGTAACATTAAAAAGTCGGATTTTGTAATAATGTCTCAACCTATTTATCATCCGGTTAACCCGAGAGTAATGGGTGTTTTTGACGGAAAAATTGACAAAAAAGTAAAATCACAGGCTGAAGTATTGTTAGAGGCGGTTAGGGACTCTAAGGTAGAGGCTATTTTTGCGGCTGACCACCACAAATCAAGTGAAAACAAGGATCCGGTGCGAAATAGCCTAACACACCACGTCGTTGGTTCTGTAGCTACACAAAGAAACTTACAACGTCCAAGATTTTCAATATTACATGTATATGCAACAGGAGATTACGGTGTTGAAGAGGTGATTTTAGAGTGATATACTCGAAAAGCTTATGGTGGTGGTAGAACGATCTTTAATTTTAATAAAACCCGATGCGGTACAACGCGGAATAATTGGTGAAATTTTGAACCGGTTTGAAAGAGCCGGGCTTAAGATGGTTGGTGCGAAGTTGTTTATGGCCGATGCCGAAAAAGTGGCTAATCATTACAAAAAAGATAGTGAATGGAAAATTAAGGTTGGAAATTTACGCATTGAAGATGCCGAAATGCATGGTTTAGATATTACTGAATATTACGGAACAAATGATCCAGAAACAATTGGTGATATGGTAAATAAAGCAAATGTTGATTATATAACAATGGGGCCGGTTTTTGGATTTGTTTTAGAAGGTCCGCATGCTGTTGAAAAGGTACGAAGATTGGTTGGCCCTACGTTTTCACTTGAAGCACAACCCGGCACAATAAGAGGGGATTATGGGCTTGAATTGCCAATAACCAGCCTACTGCGAAAAAGAACTATTTATAATATGATTCATGCATCTGGTACGATTGAGGAGGCTGAGGAAGAGATTAATTTGTGGTTTAAGCCTGAAGAGTTGGTGACGTATAAAAGGGTGCACGAGGATTTGTATAATTATTAAAAATTAGCTAGCATAAAAGTGAGACTCCCGAGCTTTTTTTATGGAATTTTTACATATTTAAAATTTACAGTGTTATGGCGGATAGCATGGAGTGATATTGGAAAATATTTATCCATGTATCCAATAAATATCTTATCACTGGGAAAAGGTTTATAAAAAGAAAACCCCTCATGGAAAACTTGGTAGTTAACCAGTTGGGGTTTGGGTTAGTGGTGAAATCTTCTATTTATTCTGCGTAATGCAGGATGTAGATGATCACCAACATTACCAGCACGACGACGAGATCCCTTTCCGTAACAGGAGGAACGAACCAAATTCTGGAAACTGACCACCCTATGGCCAAGGAAATCACACTACGACGAATAAAACGAACTTTGCCTGACTTGTTCATTTTCAACTCCCTATCTTATCCTTAACAATAATTTCTAGCGCTAACTATACTATAGGTCGCACAATTAATCAACTTGGCTACGATAAATTAATAAATACACTTTTATCCCTTTTTGATAGATTTATATTCAGAGATTATATACGTAGTGATGAATATATGGAAATACTAAGGGTGGTAGAGATATACCTAGCAATTACTCATAAAAGAGCAGTTAAGCAAATTTCCCAAGGAATCAGCACAAGCAACTTTGGAAATTAAACATTAAAGATAAAGAAATATCGTCATATCAATACAACAAGTCATATTAATAGGTACATTTAGCATCAAAAAAAGGCGATTTAAACAACTGGCGGGCGACTATATACCAAGTTAGAACCCATTTTATCACAGAATGTGCTAATATATGGCAACCAATCAACAACTATAAAAGTTGCTACTAACCCTATAGTGTGTTATAATAAGTCATATCCAAAACTACCCAAATGGAGGTTAGAATGGCTAAGTATAAGCCTGGTACGAACCCTGATGAAGTCCCCGACACCATGACCGTTTCTGGTCGCACCGCGCGGGATAACGTGCGGATTGAGGAGTCGGAACAGCGCCGTATTGCGGAAAGCGCCAAGTGGATGCTCGCCCGCAAACTGAACGCCCGCGCTTCGAGTGGTCCCGACAGCAAGCCCTATCTGGAAGGTCTCGGCTTCAAGGTCAAGGAAACCCACGACGATTTGTTCTATGAAGTCGAAGCACCCGCCGGCTGGACGAAGGAAACTTCGGGCTTCTGGACGACCGTGTACGACGAGGGGCATAACGAGCGCTTCATGATGTTCTACAAGGGCGTTTGGTACGACCGCGACGCGTTCATTTCGGCACGGTAATCGGCGACACGTCAGGAAAGCAGTACCAAAAGAGCTCAGACATTTTGCAATCATATGCAGGTGTTCTGAGCTTTTTTGTTTTATATAGTAAAATAGCAATGTATTCCCCTGCTCAAAATTAAATATATGGAAATGTATAACGAAATAGTAAACACAATGTGGGATAGTGTTCCTAAAGCTTTTTTTGAGGCTGTAATTAGAATTTGGTGGGTATTTGCAATGATATTGGGTGTTATTGCAGTAAGACTGTATTTAGCCTTAAAACATGATGTAAGAACACCACTTGAGTTTGCAGGATTAGTAAAGAAACTACTTACCAAAAAAGAGAAAATAGAACCAGTATTTATTGATACATTAAAGGGAAAAGAATTTCCTGTTGATTTCTCGTGGGGTGGAAACTTTACATACTATAAATTTGGAAGATTTGGAAAGATTGATTTTGAAAAGAAAAATAGCAAAGCAAAGAATGCATTTAAACTATTAACAGACGCAAAGGGAGAATTTGTAGAAACTCAATTAATTGCTAAACAACTTGGTTGTGGCCCTGATAAAGCAAGAGCAACTTTAAACAATCTTCAAAACAAACTAAAAAACTACCCAAAATTATCCCCTTTTGTAGGAATAGAATCATACGGCAAAGGAGCTTATAGATTAGCCGTAAAGCGAAGAATTTTAGAACAAGAACATAACGACTAGAACTGTTGCAACATAACCCCTGTTAAGCACTACGCTTGGGCTTAGTTATGCTAAGCAAACAAGCAATACAGGAGTTTAAACAACTGTATTCCAAGAAATTCAAAATAGAACTAACTGATAACGAAGCGGAAAAACTATTCCTGCAATTTCTTAATTTCTTCAAACTAATTTACAGACCAATTCCAAAGGGGGAAAAATGTTAGACACTACCCGATGGAAAATCCCAAGTAATAAAGATATTTTTGATGTTTGTAAAAAGAAATTCTATGAAAAAAGAGAAATTGAACCAGAGATACAGGAAGAAGAAACAAACACTTATGAGAAAAAAGGAAGTTACTACTATTCAAAACCAATTATAGAAGAAAATGGATATCAAATATATGTATCTGCATTTAATTGGGATAACATATTTATTGAATTTTCAGCACCAAAAGTAATGTATGGAACAAATATCTTTATGCTTTATCCCGATAAAATTGTTGATGTATTGCAAAAAGTAAAACATATTCTTGAACAGTTTTATGAAATAACACTACCAGACCCATTTTTGTGGATACTTCAAAGACTTGATATTTGTTACGCTTGGAAATTGCTATCAAATGTAGAGTGTAAATGTATTATCACTAATCTTTCAAGTTATGAATATCCAAGAAAAAAGAAGATTTTAATTGATGATGAATCGCTAACTTATTGGGGTAATACATATAAACTTAAGTTTTATCAGAAACAGCCGGAATTTAAAGCCCACGACTTTAAAGATATTAGAAAAATAGACCCAAACTTTGCATATAAATTACATGAGTTTAGTGAAGGTATCTTTAGAACAGAAGTAACCATGCACAAAAAGAAAATTCAACAGGTGTTTGGTGAGAAAGATAGCAACTATACCAGAATACGTGATACCAACATTATTGAGGATTTACTTAAGCAGTCATTATCAGAACTTGTAAAAACGAACAATTATGAGTCTATGGATATGATTGAAGTTTTTAACAAACTACAATCGGTTTACGATAAGAAGAAGGCTATAAATCTGTTTCAGTTTGTAAACACTTGGTATTGTGCGGATAAAACACAGGAAAAGCAAAATAGAATTATCCTTGAAGATAATTTAACTTTAAGCACTGTTAAAAAACGCTTGGATTTGTTGAAAAATGCTGATATAGGAATAATTAACACATTAAAAGATTTTAAATTTGATTTAAAAATACCAAGTAATCTTGCTGTAAACGCCCCCGATACAGACGTTATGGAACTACTACAAAACTTAAGAAACACACTTTAGTATTGGGGTCGTCAAGGATAGGCGCGGTAGCGCCCTTGACGACTGTAACAACCAAAACAATGGGATTTGAGGGAAAATGCACACGCCATTTTCCCTCTTATAAGCAAAAGTATTAAATTTGTGTTTAACCGATTATCTAATAGCGGTTAAACTAGGAAAGTTAGAAAGAAATACAGTGATATAATCACAACGAAGAAAAAAGGAAACTATGTTTAATGAAATTCTAGAAATTGAAAAAAGATACTTCTTATATATTCGTAAAAGTAGCGAGGAAGAAGATAGACAAATCCTTTCCCTAGAAGCACAAGAGGAAGAACTAAGAGAATATGCTAGAAAACTAGGGTTAAAGATTGTAGGGGTATTTTCAGAGGCACAGAGTGCATACAAAATAGGCAGACCACGATTTAATGAAATGCTAAAAAGAATAGAAAAAGGTGAGGCAAATGGGGTTTTATGTTGGCAACCAAATAGAATAAGCAGAAACCCAAAAGATGCAGGAGACTTCTTGTATTTAATGAGTACAGGCAAAATTTTAGAGTTAAGAACACCCTACAAGATTTTTACTGGTGATTCTTCCGATGTTTTACTGCTTACTATTGAATTTGGCATGGCTAAAAAAGATAGTGATGATAAATCCCAAAATGTAAAAAGAGGAAATAGAAAAAAGTTACGAGAAGGATATATTCCAACCCAAGCATTGCAAGGATATATTAATGTTACAAACCCTTATACAAAGGAAAAGTCTATTGATAAAGACCCTGTTTCTTTTGATTTAATACAAAAAGCAATTTATTTAATAATCTACGAGGGCTATTCCCTTATGGAAGCCCTGCATATTCTTAATGATAAATGGGGATTTAAAACTAGAAAATCTTTTAAACAAGGTGGAAAGCCAATGAGTAGAACTGCTTGGTATCGCTTTCTATCTAAGCCCTTTATATATGGCTATATTCAACGTAAAGATGGTGAATGTTGGGGTAAACACCCTGCAATGCTAACAATTGATGAGTTTAATACGCTTCAAATTAGACTTGGTAAGAAAACTAGAAGTCATTATTCAAAAGATAAGGATTTTCCATATAAAAAGGCTTTAGTTTGTGGTGGTTGTGGAGGAAGTATTACAGCACATGAGAAATGGCAAGTAATTTGTAGTAACTGTAAAACTAAATTTGCTAAAACCCAAGATAGAAATGCTTGTACTAATTGTGGAATGCTAATTGAACAAATGGATAATCCAAAAATCCTACATTATGTATATCTTTCTTGTGCTAAAAAGACAAATCCTAACTGCACTGAAAAGGCTATGAGAGTTGATAATTTAGAGCAAACTATTGAGGCTGAAATAAGCAAATTTGAAATAGATGATGACTTTTTGAATCTTGCTATCAAATATATTCACGAAGTTACAGACGTTGATTTTAATGTTATTAGAAAGTCTTGTAACGGGCTGAATGTAGAATTAGAGAACTTACAATATTCCCTAAAAGAACTACTTAAACTTAAAGTATCCCCTGAAAATAGAGATGGTAGTAGAATTTCAGAACAGGAATATGTATTACAAAGAAAAGATTTGCTATCAAGAATAAAAGAAGTTGAGGATTTAATTAACGATAATAACAACAGGGTTGAAACAGCAACGGAAAACACAGAAAAAGCATTTAATTTTGCTAGATATGCTAACTACTGGCTTAAAAATGGAGATTCAAATACCAAAACACAAATACTTCAATCACTTGGTTTGAACCTAAAATTAAAAGACAAAAAACTATGGTTTGATAAGCAAAAACACTTCTTCTTAATTGAAAAAGGATTGAATGAGATACAAGAGATAAAACAACAGTTAGAACCCAAAGTATTGGCTGGTATAACAAGCAAAAAAGAACTTCAAGAAGCTATCAATTCCACATGGCGGAGGGGGAGGGATTCGAACCCTCGTATGCTTGCGCATGCACGGTTTTCAAGACCGGCCAGATAAGCCACTCCTGCACCCCTCCTTATATACAACCACATAAAAATTCTATGATAAACTGGCGGTATTGTACATTTTATCATAAAATATTAAGGTGCTTGCCCTTGTAGTTCAACGGATAGAACATACCCCTCCTAAGGGTAAAATGCAGGTTCAATTCCTGCCGGGGGCACCATAAAATTTTTTTACTATTTTCGAACACTACCAAACCCTTTGTTATAAGTAAATCGAGCGCTTGTATGACAATTCTACAGGCAAATATTAAGATTATTTCGGCACTTTGTTGTGCTAAACTTTTATTGTGAAATCAAAAAAATATACTTATAAAAATAAGCCAACAAAAGCAGAATATGTTTTTTTTAAAACGATTTCAAATACTCTCATTATATTAGGATTTTTGTTTATTATAATGGCTTTTGGACCTGTTATTCGAAGTGAAGTGTGGTATTTTTTAAAACAACTAAAATCCCAGGAGTATTCATTGTTTGCAAGTGAAAACTCAGTGGATGATAGCGTGTTTGCAAGATATTTATCATCAAGCCCTGTACTGCTTGAGCCTGTTAATAAAGATTTTTCGCTTGTAATTGAGAAAATAGGTGTAAATGCCCCTGTGGTTGCGGATGTTGCGATAACAAACGAAGATTCGTATAAAAATGCATTAAAAAACGGTGTGGCACATGCGGCTGTTTCAAACTATCCTTCTAATGAGCCGGGCAATGTTTACTTATTTGCTCATGCTTCTACTGATTTTTGGGAATTGGGCAGATACGCCACAGTTTTTAATTTGCTTCGAAAACTTGAAGTAGGGGATAAAGTGCATGTGTTTTATGATGGCAAAGATTATGTTTACAATGTTGTAAACAAAGAAAAGCTTGAAGGTTGGAACACTTATCCTATTACAAGACCGGTGATTGAGCCCACTTTGACTTTACAAACATGTGATCCTCCGGGTACTACTTTAAATAGGCTTGTTGTAACGGCAAACTTGATTGAAGTTAAATAATAGCAATTAAATGGGGTACAGTGCTATAGCCCTAGGATTATCTTATACCAATGGTATATAAATCAGTTTGACCACCGGACTTAAATGATGTCAAGAAAATAAGCTTGTCGCCTCCCGGTGAGCTGTAAACGTTTTGTGAGTACATTGTGTTGTTATAAATTTCGGTTTTATTTGTACCGTCTATTCTAATTAAGCTAATGACGCCGCGTTTTTCTTCTTCGGTGTTTCCTTCAACCAATATTAAGTGAAAGCTGTCCGCATACCATGTGACAACAGGTTGAGGGTCATCTGCATTTAATGTGAATACTAGATTGTCGACTTTTTCTCCAACCGGTATGGGCTTTTCCATGTTATAAACTCTGTATTCAGTTGTACCGGCTTCTTCATTGGTGACTTTGTACAAAAACTTTTTTTCATCCGGTGACCACATTGTTTCAGGTGCGTTTGCTATTATCAGCATATTTTCGGGAATATCTATTCTTGATAGAAAGTCAGCTCTTTTCACATGTCTGATTTCCTCCCATTCGTTTCGTACAGCATCGGGTGATGTGGTTGATTCTACTGCTTTTGTACCAATGTCTATAACATAAAAAAGGTCGTTTGGCCCTTGGACTAGAAGCTCTTTTTCATCGGGTGACCACTCAATTGATTTACCGTTAGAGAATATTGTGTTGAAAGTGTCTTCTATAGCTATATATGGTTCAGCTCTAAAAAGGCTAAGGCCGGTGTTTGTAAGAGGAATTATCCAAACTCCCGATTCAGTTCCGTCTTTTGAGAAATATGCGAGTTTACTTAATGTTGGCGATATGACAGGCATTCTGGCGCCTGTGTTTGTAAGAGGTTCCAGTCTTGGGCTTTGTGAAATTAAAACGGCCGTTATATCAGTTACAAGCTCTGCAAAAACTTCAACATCTTTTTCCCATGTTACAAAACCGTTTCGCACTATTCTTAATTGATAAGTGCCGGGGTCAAGGGCTTGAATTGTATCGTTTGATGCTGTTTTTAGTACGCCATTTAAATATACATTTGCACCTTCAGGAATAGACTTGGCACTTATCATGCCGGTTCTTTTAAAATCAACATTCACACTTTCTTCTCTTAACACTCTATATCCTGAAGTGTATAGGAAAATGACTGTTGTTATTATGATTAAGAATGTACTTGTTGCAACAGTTTGGAGCCAGTATCTTTTCATGCTTCTACATTTTATCTTACCTTACTTATAATTACTAGCTATTCATAGTAAAATACAAGATATGCAAATTGCTGTAGATGCTTCTCGTTTAGATATAGTAAGTCCCACAGGTACGCAGAATTATTTATATAACCTTATTCATCATTTATCGGTGATTGATAAATCCAATACATACTTTATCTGTTTTCGTCAACAGGTGTCACAAGACTGGTTTAATGAGCTAGTGTCTGAAAATGTGAACTTTAAAAGTGTATATATTAAAAAAACCTTGTCTTGGACTCAGTTTGATTTTGCAAAGTACCTGATGAAAAATAATTTTGATTTATTAATCTCTCCGTGGCAGACAATTCCTATAATTCATAAGTCTAATTTGAAGATTGTGTCAGTAATTCATGGTTTGGAATATAAGAAATATGGATTTGCACCTACGTTATTCACAGTGAGATTTTCAGACTACGTGGTGGCAGTGTCAGAGTTTACTAAAAGTGAAATTTCTAGCCGGTTTAAAGTAAATGCCGAAAAGGTAGGTGTAATAGGTGAAGGTGTTGATACTAAGTTTTTTTATAAAAGAAGCGAGCGTGAAATTGAAAACGTTTTAAGTAAATATAAGATAGATTCGAAAAATTATATTTTGTTTGTTGGTACAGCAGTTAAAAGGAAAAACTTGAATAATATGATTGAAGCCTTTTCCAGAGTAATTAATGAGAGAGTGTATGAAAGTTTACGATTTGTAATTGCTGGCAGTGTGCCCGAAGATAATTTAAGGTTGTATGAATTACCCGAAACATACAATGTTAAGGATTGTGTAAAGTTTACAGGTAGGGTGGATCAGTTAGATTTACCGGCGTTAATTTCAGGAGCTCAGTTTTTGTCATATGTTTCGTTGAGTGAGGGTTTTGGTTTGCCTGTTCTTGAAGCTATGGCATGTGAGGTACCGGTTTTAACATCTACTACCGGTGCACTTCCTGAGGTAAGTGGCGGGGCGGCTTTGTGTGTAAATCCCAATAACATAAATGAAATATTTCAGGGTATGGACTTACTATTGAAGGATTACCAACTGAGAAAAAAACTCATAGATTTAGGACTTGTCAATATACAAAAGTATAGCTGGCGTCAGTGTGCCGAGGAATTTTTAAATTCATTTAAAAATATATGAAAGAAATAAAAATTTTGGGAGTAAAAGTAAATATAGGTGTGACAATGGATGAGGTTGTGTCAGTGATAGAGGAAGCCATAAGAAATGGTGGGTCGCAGATAGTTTGTACTACTAATCCCGAATTTATACTTGAAGCACAAGAGGATGAGGAATTTAGAAATATAATAAATAATTCTTTGGTTTCAACTCCGGATGGTAATGGCGTGATTTTTGCAGTCTCTTACATAGATACAATAAAAAACTTACACAGAAATTTTTTGTTTCCGCTAAACGCTTTTATTAGAGGTTTTTTTGTACCATTTAAAAGAGTAGATAAATCAATTACAGGTGTAGATTTAATGATGAAATTATGTGAAGTTTCAGAACAAAAACAGTATACAATATTTTTATTGGGAGGTAGGCCACAGGATAGGTTGGGAAGGATGAAATCAGTAGATTACGACTTAGCAACAAAAACAGCAGAGAGGCTATTAAAAAAATATCCTAAATTGAAAATAATAGGTTCAACATCCGCATTTAATTCCTATGATGAGGATGATTTAACGACCTTATCGTTTATCCAAGAAAAAATGAAAGAACATGATATAAAAAGTATAGACATGTTGTTTGTAGCATATGGTCACCCAAAACAAGAGAAATGGTTATATAGAAATATTAACAAAATACCATCAAAAATAGGCATAGGTGTAGGTGGAAGTTTTGCATATATAAGTGATGATGTCAGGACACCGCCAAATGTATTCAAAAGTATGAAAATGGAGTGGTTTTATAGGTTATTAATTCAACCATGGCGTGTTAGAAGGATTTTTAAAGCTTTAGTGATTTTTCCCGTGCAGATTTATATAGAAACAATAAGAAAAAATAGGTAGTTACAGTCTTTATTATTTTCGTAATATAAAATTTTAAATAAATTGTTGACAAGTATATTCATGTATGCAAACATTAAGTCATGAATTTAGAAGATAGATTTTATACATCCACTGAAGTAGCAGAAATTTTAGGCGTTAGTTTAAGATCAGTTTATAGATATCTTGAAGAGGATAAGCTACAAGCAGAGGTAAAGACTGCAACAGGAAGACATAGATTTACAAAAAAAAATATATTAGACTTTTTATATCCAAATAAAGATAATATTTCCCAGCCAGTAAGTAGAACTGTGGAAAGTAACGCATCAACTGGTGTTGATAATCCCTCTGACACTTATACTGAACCTGAAGCTGCACCCATAATTAATCAAACTGCAATAGACGAAGAAGAAGTTGAAGAAGATTTAGATGAGCCGGCAGAAGAGCCTCAGGAAGAAGAAGTGGATTGGTTAGCTAAATTTAGAGCAGCTGCAGAAAAACATAGACTCGAAGCGCAAATGGCAGAAGAGTCTAAACCGGCTTCTCGTGAATCACTAAGTTCACTTGCTTCCGAAGAAGAAGAAGAAGTTGAGAAAGAACCTGAAAAACCTGCACAAAATGAATATTATTATAAGAGCAACGTCGGTGGATTAAAAGAGTTAGCCCAATACATTAATAAATCTGCAAGAAATTCCAATGTGCCATACGCTTTCACGATGAATGCCGGTTTATCATTACATAAAATGATAAGACCATTCTCCATATTACATATATATGTTAAACCCGAGGATAAAGAATTCTTTGAAAAAGCTTTGGAGCTAACCGAATCAAATGCGTCTAGTGCTCAGTTGGGTATATTTATTGATAATGGACATGTCATAGAGAATAGAAAAGAGATACACGGTTTATATGTAGTTAATGACGTGCAATTGAGAAAGGATCTCTTAGAGAATGGAGAGGTTGATTTAGCAAGCGAATTTGACGAAGTGGCTGATTTGTAGACTACTTAGTCGTACACTAACAAGTGTTGACAGGCCTATAATTATATGCTATTATTTTCACATTAAGCTTGTACTACCTAATCTGGGTGGAACACGTACTTCCTATTCTGTGGGCAGGAGAATAGGAACCAGTTCTACCCGGATTAGAAGGTATAAGCTTTTTTATTTGTTGCATGTGGAGTGATTAGTATGTAAAATAACTGTGTGCAGCGAGCATACGTGTTTTATTTACATGAACCTTACTTTCAAGATGAGGCTGAATTTAGCAGCCGTTGTAAAGATATATATTATCCCTTATTACGTTTAATTAAATCCAAAGCAGAAGTTAAAGTAAGTATTATTGTATCTGTTAGTTTTATAGAAAATATGGTTAGAACGGATCATGTGGATTGGTTAACTGATTTAAAGGAATTGGTAGATAGAGAAAAAGTTGAGCTAGTAAATACTTCAGCATATAACACAATACATATAGACTCAAAACTTTTCGAAGAAGATGTAGTACTTAATGAGTATGTATTATCATGCTTTTTTGGTCAAAAACAAGTTTATGAAGGTGAAGACGCTTTAGTCATAAAAGATTTAAATGGCATTTATGTGCCGTATATCTCGAGTGAAGCGCAAATACGTGTAATTGATTCTTTATCTTATAATTGGGTGTTAATTAATGACATGAGTATGTTTTCTAAATCATTTACGGATGAATCAAACATAAAGAAAATTAACAATATTAATATAGTAAATCCACAAATTATTAAAACATATAATGCAATATTAAACACAGAACAAGATGAGGAAAATACACAATATGATGCTAACGCAGGAGTTTTATTTTATATAATAGCAGAAAACAATAAATATATAGATTATGTATTAATAGAGGATCATATTATGCAAGATATTAGTAAAAATAATATATTACGTTTAATGTCAGATTTTATGAGTGTAGAAAAGCGTAATAAATTGACAATAAATGATGTAATAGAAAATTGGTACAAATATAATGTAATGCATACCTCAGTAGATGTTAATGACGTATCTATAAATTTAATTAATGATAAAGCAGAAATAATAAACAATATAATCTCTGAATATAGAAATTCAAACATCATTGATATAAATAACTTAGTAAATAGTGTAAATGTATTCCATGATATAAAAGATATCATCAAACTATTTAAAGAGCATAATACAACATCAAACAGAAATAAAGACATGGGTATACAAATCGCAAAGTTGAAAGTGCTGAGCTATGACAATATTTCTTATGTTGCAAATAATGTAATAAATCGTGATAACATACAATTACAAAACCATAAAAGAAATATAGAGACAAATACCAACAATCTTAATTTAATACTTGAGGATACAAACACACCTAAACTGACAACACTCTTAAATTATTTTAAATAGATTCGTAAAAAAATACCCCGTCATAAAACGGGGTAAATATCATACAATATAATGAAATAATGTTACTTTAACTCTACTTTTGCACCAACTTCTTCTAACTTTGCTTTTGCAGCGTCTGCATTCTCTTTATTAACGCCTTCTAATATTGTTTTAGGAGCAGACTCAACCAATTTCTTAGCATCTACTAAACCTATTGATTGATCTATTTCTCGAACTGCTTTAATAACAGCAATTTTATTAGCCCCGGCATCTGCCAATACTACGTCAAATTCTGTTTGATCTTCATCGACTGCTGATGCATCTCCTGACGCTGCAGCCGGCATAGCTCCTACCATCATTGGTGCAGCTGCTGAAACACCAAATTTATCTTCTAATGCTTTAACTAAATCATTAAGCTCTAAAACTGTCATCTTTTCTACCATTTCCATTACTTTTTGAGCGTTACCTGTTAATTCTACTTTTGTATCTTCTGCCATAATTTATTGCACCTCCTCTTCTTTTTTCTTTTCAGCTACTGCTGACAAAACATATACAAAATTTCTTTGAACTCCGCCAAGAGTATTTACTATGCCAAAAAGTGGCGACTTCATGCCACCTACGACTTTAGCAATGAGTTCATCTCTTGAAGGAAGATTACTTAATGTTTTAAGATCTGAAAGGTTGGTGAATCTTCCGTCAATAATACCTGCTTTCACATTTGGTAAATCTTCATGTGAACTTGAAAATTCAAATAAGGCTTTTACACCTGCAACCGGATCTTCATATGAAAAGACAGTTAAAGTTGGTCCCTTCATAAAATTTTCCATATTTGGATCATCGTAATTGTTTTCTTTTAGGGCGATTTTTACGAGTGTGTTTTTTCCAACACTTGCTTCTGAGTCAACTTCGCCTAATTTTGCTCTTAACTCAGTAATGGATTGTGCGGTTAAACCATGATAGTCGGCAAAGACTATAGATTTTGCCTTACTTACATTAGTTTTTAATTTTTCTACTGTATCTATATTTTTTTGATTTGGCATTTTTATATTTTTTGCCTTGATTAGTCAAAAGGTAGAGTAGTGAAGTATTACTTTTGATTAACCTCGGCAAGATAATTAAGTCGCTTTAATTTTATTATTTCATACGACACTTGCTGTCTTTGGCTTAACATTAACTAGTTTAACTAATTTTTGTGTTGTGTCAAGTAAAATAGTGCAGAATAAAAAAACCTCCGGTTGTGCCGGAGGTTTTAGCAATCCGTAATTGACCACTTTGTTACTCTTGTTCGGTTTGGTTTTGATTCTGTTCTTGTATTTCTTCTGCTTCTTCAGGGCTTAAGTCTAAGCTTTGACTTTGAGGAGCAACCACTTGCTCAGGTGCTACAAGAGGTCCTTGTGCAGACGGCTGGCTTTGTTCTTGAAGTTGTTGCTGTTGTTCAAGTTCTTCAACGGTAGGAATGTTTTCTTGCGTGTTGTCTGCTGTACTAGCTGCAAGTTCAGCAATATCTTCAAGCTCTCTTTGTAACAGAGCATAATCTTCCGAATCTCTTTCAACTAAAGTTTGTGTTATCTGAAATTCTCTTTGTGCTAAAGGATAGTTTTGCATCTGTTTTAATGAGTGTGCCATATTAAAGTGTGCATTTGCATAATCAGGCTTTAGATTTGCAGCTTGTCTAAACATATTGGCTGCTGATAAAAAGTCCTGTTCTGCATAATATACAGCTCCTGCTTCAAGTCTTAATCTTGGGTTTGTAGGGTCAAGTTGTATTGCAGCATCATATGCCTGCAATGCCCACTGACTTGAATTTTGAGCAACACCTCTTAGAGATCTATAGACACTTGCTCGAACTTCCCAGTTGGCTGCACTGCCTGGATTCAAGACTTCAGTTGAAATCTTAACCTCTCTGATTGCTTGAGCTATAAGATTTTGTATGTTAAGTCTGGTTTCATCATTAACATTTTCACCTTGAGCTAAGGCATTAGCAATTGCCAGATTTGTTTGAGCGAATGCGTTACGGTATTCAGATCTTCTTCCGTTGATTTCCAAAGCTCGTCTTTGGTTGTTGTATACTCCAAGTCCGTCATTTGCCTGGATAGCTATAGCCGATTTTCTCATATAATATTCAGGTGTATATGTTTGGTACAAGAAATACCCCCATAGACCTGCAAATATTAGCAACGGTACGGTAACAATATATTGAAGTATTTCATTTGTATCATTACCACCAAGGCTTTCAAGCAATGACATAGTACTTAGCGAGGCTAAACTTAGTAAAACCCTGTCGGTTTTGCTTTTTGTATGCGTTGCATTATACGCTGTGGTTAATGCCAGTAATACAAATAAAACAAATGCACTTAGCACTGTTATATATGTAACTGCAACCATACTCAACATAGCAAGAGTTGAAGCACTTAACATCACATTTAAACCACTATCATCTTTGTTAGATTTTGTTGCCAAGATTTCCTGAAATATTTTTATTCCAAGATATGCTGCGGCAATAGCACCAAAGATTCCCAATGAAGACATTATGTTAAAAATCTCATTGTAGGGTTTGTCATATCTGATGTTCCAGAAATCAGTTGCATTTAATTCCGAGGGTCGGTACAACGTGAAATTGTTCTGGAATGTTGCCGGCCCTGAACCTAAAAGAGCGTCATTTGTAACTGTGGCGCCGGTAATTATCCATGAACTGTTAAAGTCCAGTTTAATTTCCTTTGCAAAGTTATCATTTATTACTAATTCTTTGGTTCTTGGCATTGAAACAACAAGTAATAACGCTGCAACTGCTCCTGCTATTACTGTTAGAAAAATCGCATTACTCGTTATTTTTTCTGTTCTTGTCATTACAAAGGTTGAGATTAAACCGATTGCAAGAACAAACCACGCTGCAAATATGCCGTAAAGAACCAGCAGCACAGCATTTACAATAACGAGCTGAACCAAGAGTATTCTACCGGGCATAAAAGTAATGTTTAGCAATTTATTTATGCCAATGATAACAGCTATAGCTGCTAGTATCGCAGCGGTAGTCGGATTGCCTACTAGTGAAAAGTTAGGTGTCTGTGCGTATGCATTACCCGATAAATAAACACCAAAGTAGCTTAAAAGACCTACAATTGTGTTTATTGTAATTCCCGCTATAAGTGCAAACAAAATGTTGTTTATAGTTTTTTCATCTGTAATGTTGATGGCCGCAATATAAAAGAATACCACCACAGTCACAAAAGAAAATAAACTAGGAAACCATCTTGCGTATTGTCCGAACATGCTTAGATAAAAGTTGTTCGAGAATATAGTGGCGAGTATGAATACCGCCAAATATATTATGATAGCGAGATTAATTGGGGTTTTAATCACATACACCTTTTGACTGAAAATAAGTTTCAATCCCCAGAGCACTGCTAAAACCAAAGTTGATACTGTTAAGAGGGCGAGTTTATTAATCTCATAAAACTCGGTTGTTATGGGTAAGAAAAAAATGGGCATTAAGAGGGTTGTGCCAATTATGAAGAGATTGATTATTTTTTCAATCACTAGGGCATTTTGTTTCATGTTCACTCCCGTAAATAATTACTAAGTGCATTCAGGTTACATGTGCAAGTAGTGTAGTGTCAATAATGTAAAAGTATGACATTTCTCTAATGAGAAACTATATACTTGTACTTATTGCATAAAGTTTACAGCGCCATTATTCATAACTGTTTTAATTTGATCCGGTGTTAAGCCGTAGTAAAATAGTCGAACGTCGTCAATTTGTCCATGGAACGGGTGGTTGCCGTCAGATTCAGCACCAATGGTGAAGCTAAGGTTATTCGAAGAGTCGTAAAGCCATACACCTGCGGTATTTTCACCTTCAAGTTTTCCATTAATATACAAACTTATTCCTGGTATGTTTGTACCATTACCGAAAAACACTAATGCGACGTGGTACCATTCAGAATCTGTTATTAAAGATGAGCCGGTTACAGAGGTTAAGTTATTGTTTTTATCTTTTATTGAAAATTTCACTACGTCATCCGATGTTATATATAGTGAATAACCGGGCACCGCACTGTTCATAATATCAGAATCCTTAGAAAGAATTACATCATGCGTGTTGAATGACGATCTCTTGAACCATCCGGTGAAGGTATATGTTGAGAATATATGAGACAAATCAAAATAATCTACATCCCCGACAGACACGTAATCATTGGTACCGTCAAATTCCAGGCTCGCATTGTGTTTACCTGCAGCACCGTCTGACCACATAGTTCCTGGGCTTCCTCCGCAAGTTCCAGCACTTGTGTTGCTGCCGCTACCGCCGGCGTTTATAGTGCCCCGGTAATTACGGACTGAGGAGTCATTTGCTGTAGTACCACTGCACTCATCAAATTTCCAATGGGCACCTGGCGCTCCATGATTATATTCCCATGCCGTTTGTGCGGGGGTTCTAGTATAATTATAAACTCGAATGTTATCTATCTGACCGTTAAAGTAGCTTCCTGTGAAGGGGACTGAATGTGTTCCGACATGAAAACTCATTGAATTAGAAATATTTGAATTTGTAAGTGTGCATATATTTGTCATTTTCCCGTCTGTATATGTAGCATAAAGATTGAAAACGTGTTTAAAAGCCAGATGATGCCACTTTCCATCAGTTATATCTACAAGGCTATCACAGTTATATTGCGTTCCGCCAGCAAATACTTGACCTGTCCAGTTATTGGAATATTGTGCAAGGTTTGCCAGTATATTGTAACCATTTCTAGGGGAACCTCCCTCTTTACTTATAATTAGAGGATACGTATCTGTAATAGCGTCAATATCAGTTTTAACCCATAAAGAAATAGTGAACGCCGAACTAATGCCAAAGTCCAAAATCCCGCTCGAAGGGTCGCCCATGCTAATAAAATCATCAACGCCATCAAATAGTAGGGATTGTCCAACTTTTCCGGGTCTCCATACAGGAATATCCGACCCGCTACCGTCACCCCCCAAAGTACCCGTAATTCCGTTTCCACTTGTATCAAAGGCACTAATACCTAAGTTCTCATCAAGTTTCCATTCTGCAATAGGTGCAGTACATGCAGGAACTTCTCCGGGAGGGCAGTATTCTGTTGGTCTTCCAGATAAATCACTGCCGGTTGCACCTAATAATTGTGCAAACCCCAGATTATATAAGGTGTCGATTTGGCTTTGAGAAAATTCTGAGGTGTAAATACGAATATCGTCAAGTTTTGCTGGGATATCTGATGACGGTGTGCCGTCTGTTGAAATTGCACCGAATGCTAGTGGCGCTGTGGTGTTTTCCATGGCCGTATAAGTTCCGTTGATTATATTTGTATCATCTGAGCGTACACCATTTATGTATAACCTGATACCGCTTGTGGATCCATTCCCATTATAAGTACCAACAATGTGAACCCATTCACTTATGTCAGGCAGTTTTGATGTTGCGCGTCTTCCGATATTGGATGTGCTCGAATCATCATACAAAATAAATTCCAAATCTTTTCCACTTGGGTTAATCAGTCTATATTCTAGGTGAACTCCGTTTAATGTGAATTTTGATACAATATCGCCTCCTCCTGTAGAGTTTTTATTAATCCAGGCACTTATTGTAAAAGGATTGTCTGAAGTACCGTTTCCAAACGAATAAGAGTCGTCATCACCTACTTGCACAAAATCACCTGTACCATCAAGATTTAAAGATTTACCCAGTTTTGCATCATTAGACCAGGTAGCATTAGTTATAGTCCCGTTTTTACCTAAAATTCCGGAATCGTGTGCAATATTGCTATAGCCTTCATCAAATTTCCAATGTCCCAATGCTGACCCAATGGGTGAGCCGGGTGTCGGATGACCCGCATTCATATCCTTGATAATTTCTTCGGGAGTTCGGGCGTAGTTGTAAATTTTAACTTCATCAATTTGCCCTTGCCAATACGTAGCAGCATTTATATGTCCAATGTTTAAATTTTCTGTTGAATTACTTATTTCTTCAGAGTGTATTAATGAGTTTTCTAACACACCGTCCACATAAAGTAAAAGTCTTCTATCATTCGGGGATGCGTTGCCTGTATATATATCAACACAAGTAACATGGTGCCACATACCATCTGCAACTACACTGGTTCCGGATATTTGTGTAGTACCTGTGTCTACTGCATTTGAAACGCCGCAACTTGCTCTACCGAAAGTGTCTACTCGTGCACGGTATCCTGCTACACTGTTTTCTATTCTTCCTTTTTGTAAAAATATACTTGAAGTACCAATATTTGTAGTTTTTACCCATCCCATCCATGTGAAACTGTCATCAGCATCAAAGTCGAGTTCTCCGCCGGGAGGGTCTGTAATTTCCACACCGGATGATGCGGTATTTGTATCTATTCCGGAACCGAATATGCCTGGAATCCACGACACCATGCCGGTTAAAGTACCATCATTTTTGTTATTTGAGACATCTTGAGCAACAGTACCGGTTCCTACATTGAAGTCCCAATATCCCACAGGTGCCGCTGAATATTGATACAGCATTTGAACCTCACTCGCAGAAAGGGCTCTATTGTATATTCGTGTGTCATCCATTGTACCTGTAAAATCACCCGAAAGATCTTCTGCTGCACCGAGTGATAGCTGACTGTCATTTGCAGCACTTGAAGTCAATGTGTCGGTAGTTAATCCTGCTAATTCACCATCAACATATATAAACACTTTGTCTTCATTAACATCTCTAACCCCGGTAATTAAATGCCATTTGCCATCGTTTAGAGCAGCAGATCCTACAGCTAATGAAGAGTTGCCTCCACCAAATATCCTAAACTGGGCAACCTCGGTATCTGAAAGTTCCAAACTCATCGGTGACGCAGCTCCCACACCTTTATTAACTAATACAACTGTAGATGAGGCATTGGTAGTAGTTTTAAACCAAGTGGACACTGTGTAGGAGTCTGTTAAAGCGCCTAAATCTGTTGAAGGTGTTTCATTGAATAGTACAGCGTCATTATTGCCGTCAAATAACAATCCTGAACCATATCTTCCGGGTGCCCACGTTGTGTTTCCTGAAAAGTTCTGGCTGTTATTGGCATTGCCACTTGAATCACTTAAGGTTGTACCTGTATTTTCATCCATTTTCCAATGAGCTACAAGGCCGTTTTGCAACTGACTTTCAATACCTGTACCAAAAGCTACCCCGAAAGACCCTGCAAAATCAATTTTAATTTGTTCTTCTGATCTGGCGTATGAGTATATTCTTATTTCATCAAGATCACCTTCCCAGGGGTTAGAAGAACCATTACTATCAATACCTATATACATTGGTTTATTATGCGATAGAGAAGCAGTAGCACTTAGTGACGTGTTCTGTCCTACTTGGGTTGAATCTATGTAAATTGCAATACTTGAAGTTCCGGTTTTAACTGCACTAAAGTGATGCCAGGTAGAGTCAGCATAGCTCATAGTAGAACAAATTGTATCGGTGGGTGACCATGTTGAATCGTTATCAATACCAAAACATAGCTGACCGCTTGAATTCATATAGATTTTATATCCGGTTGTATCGTAATGAGCTAATATTGTGTCCGTTGTTCCTCCATCCGGTACAGTTATGGGATGTCTAAACCACCCGGAAATTGAAAAAGAGTCAGTTCCAAACCTAAAATCTTCGGTGTTTTCGTTAATTAAGTAATCGTTGGTGCCGTCAAAATTTATGTATCGGGTTCTAAGTGTACCTCCGGTCACAGAACTTTCAGCTACCCAAGAAGCACCCGATAGTCCAAAATCATTTCTATACTGTGATGCATCATGTACAGTTGTACCGTAAGCTTCGTCCATATGTAAAATCGTAATAGGATCTTGTCCTTTATCTCCGATAAATGCTTCTACAAAATACTCTTGTTCAAAAGTATATAAATTCGAGTGATATAAGTCAGTGATTTGTGCTGAGCTAAGTACCGAGTCATAAATTCTTAAATTAGAAATTACAGCTGAGGCATGCGAAGTGTTTGATTTATTTTGCCCAATATAAAAGTTAGTACCTAGCGTTGGTGCCGAATATGAATCATCTGTTCCGGCAGAAGCATCTACATATATATCCATATCACCTGAGGTCCAGGTAGCAACTATATGATGCCAATCACCCTTATTCCAGGATGTTGTTGATGTGGTAGCTGTATTTGTTCCGTCTGTAAATGTTAGTACATTTGAGCTTGTTTTATAAATTTTAAATGTGGATGCTGTATCGACATCAAAAAAAGTGTGTTCAACCCCGTCATCGCCATCCCAGTTGGGTTTAAGCCAAAAACTTATACTTCCTTTAGATGCGTCAATATTACCGGATGCAGTGTAATCAATGTCAGCAGCTGCTCTTGAACTGGAAGATTCGTTAATAGTTCCGCTCCAAGAATAACCTGCTCCCAGTGAGCCGTCTGTGTAAGTTGATGCAGTTGGTTTTTCTTCAAGCATAAAGCCGTCTACATAAATTGTTTCGCCCTCGGCAAGCCACACTCCAAAATCACTTGTTGTGCTGGCGGTAGGTGTTGCAGAGTAGGTAAGCCTCCACCAACCTCCTCCTACATCTTCATATGAGGTAGAAGCTTGTGAAGTCCCTTCCCATAAAATACGCGCAATAGTGTTGTCAATTGTACCCCCTTCGCTGCCTGAAGTGCCTAAGTATGCGTACAACGACATGGTGTGGGTGCTTGGACTTGCACCAATTGACACTGAGTTTACTAATGTGGTGTCAGCTGATGCCGCAATTTTTGCAGCTCTTGAACCGAATTTAACATATGGTGAAACAGTTTCTATAGTTCGTGTGAGATAAGTTATAGATTGTACAGATGCAGCGGGCCAACGCTTTGAGTTGCCAGTAACTGCTGTATAGTTTGTTGTCCACCCGGCAGCTGTGTCAAAAGAAACAAAATCACCTTGTATACTGCTAGTTGTTTGATTATCCGAGAGGATGTGTACCGCTTTGTTGTTAGCCAGACTTGATGTATTTGAGGGTGAAGTAGCATCTTGAAATGTATAGCTGTTGGAATATTGATTTAGTGCATCTATTACAGAAAAACCAAACGATCCGGCCTTAGCGTCATCAGCTTTTGTATTTAGTGCTTCAACATAATTAGGAATCATTAATGTATATTGAGGGGTAAATCCTGGACCTGTGTCTGAGTAGTTTCCTGTTGATGTGGGGGTTGAGTGAGTTCCTACCCATGAATCTACTGTGTCCCCAAAATCTAACGCTAAATAAACAAACGGAGTATTATTACCGCCGGCGCCTGTAGTTCTTATAGTAAATCCGGTTGATGATACATTTGTAACCTCGGCTCTATAGTCTATATCACCAGTAGTATCGGGTCGAATTTCTCCTGCAATAGCATCATTTCTTACAAAGGCCCATGCACTTTGGGCACTAATTCTGTTATGATGTATATATGCTCTTTGAGTTATTGTACTTCCATCAAAATGAGCAAACCCATACCCCCCGTTAAATACATTATATCCGTTTTTGGTTGTTGCTCCGTATAATAAATCAAACTGAAATCCTGGGGCTGTGGTTGTTACACTGCCATTAGTTGTATCGCCTAGACTAAATGAATTCGCATGGGCACTTACATCTGAACCTGCAAAGAAAACTACAGTTATATAAAAGGCACTTGCCGGAACTTTTAAAGTGTCCCACTGCAATCTAACACCATTTGTAATGAATTGAGAGAATGCAGCTTGACCGTAAGCGCATCTTGCAGCACCAACAGTGACATTTGGTGGTGTATTACAAATGACGTTATCCGTTTCTATAGCTGATCTATGGTTACTGGTAGTAGCATCGCTTGTATTCTGCCACGAAACCCATTGATTTGAAGTCCCTGTTGCAGCACCATATGAGTAACTCATGCCCGCAGTTGCTAAACCATCTGTAGTCGTGTCGGTAGCAATTATTAAAACAGCTTTTGGAGTGTTACCTCCCAGCTTGCTTGTTGTTATATCTTGAGTGCCTCCCCCGGTGTTGGCAGTTGCTCTCGTTGTCGCAATAATCACGCCAGACCCTGACCCCTCACTCCAGCTTGTATCATAAGTTGTATTTTCAAAACTTGGATTATCAATTAAGTTTGTTGTGGCTTCTTCCACAAAAACGCCATTTCTTGAGGCAAATGATTGAGATACTTCTTTACCAAGGTCAGGTGAAAGAGCATATAAATCCCCGGTATCAAAATCATTTTCTTCGCCTCCTGCTAAAGTTGCTGTAATTGTATTTACTGTATTTGCAGTGATAGTACCGTGTGAGGCATCGGTTGAATTATTAACAATATAACCGACCCATTCATTTGGTGCCCATGACGCATTTGTGTCTACCAACGTTGCTGAATTATTAGCACCTGTGTGTGACCCAAATTCCGAAGGTCCGTCTATTCCTACCATTCCCGATACATATGTAGGACCATTTAAAGTAGCATCGTTATTATTAGTTGTTGCGTCTAATGTTGTACCATTTGCACGGGGGTCTGAACCTGCTTCATCCATGTGGTACAGAGCCATAGTATTAAAATCTGTTATAAAAGATGACTCTGGTGCATCGCCATTTGTTGAGTATCTTATAGTGTTAGATATTCTAATTTCATCCAAAATGCCCATAAACAAAGTGTTAACGATGCCACTTGTGTTTTCTTTACCGCCAATATATAAAAGTGATGAGTTATCATCAATCTCACCACCGGCTGAGCCAACTTGCGTATTATCAGAAATTCCATTTACATAAAGGTCAAGTGTTTCGTTATTAGCGTTGTAAACCCCTGCTACGTGATACCATGAACCTTTACTTGCTGTTGTAGTAGAACCGGTGATTGTTGTTACAGTAGCGCTTGTGCCGTCTGTAGATATTTCGAAAGCAAATTTGTTACCTGATGTTATATATAATCTGTATGATCTGTTATCTGTACCCGTGGTTTCATCCCATTTCCCGACAATTGTTTGTTCTACATCAACTTGTTTTAACTTTACCCATGCTTCAACAGTTAAATTATCAGTTATCGATAAACTTGTTGAATCAGCAGCGGAAGCGTAATCTCCAGTACCGTCAAAATTTAAAGCACTTTTTGAACCCATAAATCTTACGGCACCTGATTCTGTGTTTGGAGAAACAGCACCATTGCTGTTAACACAGTTGGCGTTTCCTCTAAATTCGCATGCAAATAGTGCATTTACCGAGCTTATATCATATGCATCAATTTGAGATGATGGGGAAGTAGCTTGGGTATTTGAATAATAAACATAATAATCTCTTGTTGAACTGCCAGAATTTAAATTTGCCTGTAAAGGAAAATAAACTCTTGTTGCGTCACTGGTTGTACAGTCACCGTCGTTTTCAAATACTACATGGCGGCTAAGTTCCTGTTGAGTGTTATTGTTAGGTTGATACAAAATTCGTAAGTCAGAGCAGTCCGCATTGAGTTCACGGTTACTATACATTTGCATAGTGTTTACCGTTATCGAAACGGTATTACCTGCAGCAAAATTTTCGGATGAGTTATTTGTTAAGTTTAGTCTGTGTCTTTTTTGCCATGGTGTATCAGTAACCCACCATCCGGCTTCAGCCTCTACGGTATTATTTAATAATAAATAGGCAACAGGAACAATTACCACAAGAGCTCCAAATGCAAACGGAGCTAATTTTTTAACAGTTTGTTTTCTAACGTGACGAATTTTGTTTAAAAAAAGCTTTAACAAGTTCACAAACTTAGTCGCATAAGGAAGGATTTTTATTAATAATTGGGCAAGTTTTGTTTTTAATTTACCGAGCATGTGCATTATGAATTATATTCGTTTTAATATGTAATTTGAACTAACATTTGTTGTTAAATTAATCATTTTGAGTCGTTGCAGGTTCAACATTTACTATCCACCAGTCAAACGTGATGTCATTTGCCCATAGTGGTGTATCAATAGCAACTGTAAATGATTCACCTTCAATTCTTGAACTTACAAAAACTGCTTGTCCGCCCGTGCTGCTTGTTGCAGTTATGAATACTTTTGAGTCGTTTCTTATAGCTGTGTTATTTATAGTTACAGATGTTTGGCCTACAGTTAATGTGCCTGAACCAACAACTTGTGAGTTTTCAGTTACACTAAATTCATCTGCAATTACTTTTTCTGCAGTAATTGTTCCGTCAACCACAACATTTCCGTCAGGGCTGAATACAATTTGACCGTCAAATAAGTCGATATTTCCGGCTAGGCCTTTTTGTAAATAAAGTGTTTGCACATCACAAAGTGTTTCATTTACACCCGTTATTGCATTCACACAGCCTGGTCCTACAACTTCAATATTATTTTCAATTGAATCCAGGCTTAACAATCCAACTTTTAAATCACCGGTCACAAATACATTGTTTAGTGTTGTGTCGCCGACTACGTTTAGGTAAGAATCAATTGCTAATATATCGTTTCCTTTGTCGTCGGTTGTTCTTGATAAACCAAGGTCGCTGATCATTGCTTTTAGTTCATTAAAAATTGTATAGATTTCTTCTAGTACCCCAAATGCATCTGCTGCCATAGTAGATTCGGTTGATTCTGTACTTTCGCCTGCAACCTCACCGAGAAGTTTTTGTAGTTCTGCTACATCGGTTTGTAACTTGGATACCTCAGTATTTACACCGGATAATCCATCTTCAAGCGAGGATATTGCAAGATTCATTTCATCCAAATTGTAGCTGGCAGTTGTTGATTGTATTGTGCTAATAGCTGACTGTAATGTTGTTAAATTATTAGAAACTGTGTTTATGTTAGATGCAAGATCGCCATATGTACCCAAATACAAAGATGGATCATACCAGGTTGGTTGAACAAATGCTTTTACCTGAGTTTCTGCGTTGCTGCCCGAACCGGCTCTTGATGATTCCAAAGCAAATCCGATAATTCTTGTGGCATGTGTTGCTTTTACACCAACACCTGGTTTTGACGGTGAAATAGCAATCGGGTCACCTTTTTCTATTCGGCCGTTTTCATTGCTCACTTTTACATAAATTTGTCCCAGCAATCCAACCGGTACAACAGATTTATCAGTTTCCCACCCGTCAAACCAGTTACCTAGGTTTCCTGGTGTTGTTGAGTATGCACCTAACAATTTATTATTTGGAGTGGCTTTAACAACAGTACCGCTTGTGCTCAATGCCAATATATCTCCGGGTTCTACTTGTGTTCTGTCACCTTCAAAAAGCTCAGCATAGTCAGCACCGCTTGTGCTGAAAGTTATGCTTCCCGAGCTGTCGCCTTCGATTGCACCAAGTGCAGTTCCGTTGCCATCTCTGAATTCCATAAAGTTACAAGCACTTGTTGGGTTTGTATCCAAACAACCTTGTACAAGTAAACCTTGCCTGTTGTCGGCGTTTCCGTCGTTAAAGAATGAAGCCATGAAGCCATTTGTGTTTGTTTCCAAAATTAACTGTGCAGATGTTGCTGTTCCGCCAATTCCTAAATTAATGTATAAGTCTCCGGAATTGTAAGTTTGTAAAGATAAATTATTACTTTCAAAACTTTCACCCGCAGTTAATGTTAGCGGCCCATAACTTTCAATACCTCCAATTGTCTGGTTAGTAAATACTAAGTCATATGCAATAGCCACATCACCTGCTGCATTAAATGTTGTAGGTACGTTAAACAATGCTTGTGATGCTCCAAATGTTGCTATATTTGTACCGCTGTCTGCAAATGTTAAGTTTCCGTTGCTGTCTACTGTTAGTGAAGCATAGTTGCTTGAATCATAGCCCAGTCTTAACTGTTCGGTTGTACCGACAATATGTAAGCTGGTTGATGGGGCAGTAGTGCCTATACCAAGTCGGTTGTCGGTCGCGTTCCAGAATAAGCTACCTGCATCTTGAGTGAAGTTGGTGCCGTTTCCAAAAACTAATCCGCCATTTGTAACTGTGGAGTTATCAAGGAAGTTAATTTCTGAAGCTGTGGATGTTACCTGTGTACCCGATAAATAGAAGTTTGTGAACCTTCCGGTTGTTGCATTTACTGTACCGGCTATGTCTAGTTCATATGCAGGAGATGTTGTACCTATTCCAAATCTTCCCGTGTCAGTAATTACCATATTTGAAACATCGTTTGGATGAATATATGTTGTAGCATCAGTCCATAATGTAGCACCGCCAGTTGCAATGTCTTCCCATGAAGTGCCGTTGAATTGTTTTAATTTATTGTCATCTGTTGACCATGCCAAGTATCCTTCGCCTGCACCTGTCATATTTGTGAAAGATGCAGTTGTGGTTTGTGGAAGTTTTAGACCTTGTGGGGCAGTTGTGCTGTGAATAATGCCTGAAAGATCAAGCAATCCTCCAGCATTTAATGTAACTGTACCTGAGTTTGATACACTAAATTTTCCAGCAACATCAAGTGTTTGTGATGGGTTTGTTGTTCCAATTCCTATTTGGCTTCCATCAAAGTAAAGGTTTGAGGAAGTGATTGAGCTTGATGAGT
>CAYLMU010000002.1:0-319109 GCA_964385105.1 uncultured Candidatus Saccharibacteria bacterium | reverse complement strand
GAAATGCGAGACATCATGACCCGCATGATTGGTGCTGAAATCCGCTATGTGCGGATGGGATACCGTGTTAGAAGAGCTCCGTTTGGATATGTAAATGAAAAGATAGAAACACAGCATGGTAAACGAGTCATTTTAAAACCTCATCCTGATGAATCTTACTGGATTAAGAAAATATTCGAATTACGTCTACAGGGAACACTAAATGATCAAGAGATTGTAGATAAATTGAATGAACTTGGTTTTAAAACCAGAACTCTTAATAAGCGGGATAAAAAAGATAAAACAAAGATTGTTGGAAAAACTGGCGGTAAACCATTAACTCTTAAAAGACTTTGGAGAATTATTAGAAATCCGGTATATGCAGGAATAAATATTGAAAAATGGACCGATTACAAACCAGTTAAAGGACAGTTTGAAGGCTTGATATCAATTGATGAGTTTAATAAAGCAAACCGAGGGAAAGTAACAATTGCTGAGGAAAATGGACAGATTGCAATCTACAAAAAGAAACCACCAGAACACTTACTTAAAAAACAGGTTAAAAACCCCAACTTTCCTTATAAAAAGCATGTGAACTGTCCCAAATGCAATAAACCCCTATATGGCAGTGCTTCTCGGGGAAAATTAGGTAAGTACTATCCGGCATACCACTGTAATAATCGTGGGCATTATTTTAGAGTACCAAGTGATATTTTTATTGAAACACTTCAAACATTTGTGAAGGATTTAAAAATCACCGATGATTATATTGATGAACTTAAAAAGACTGCAATAGAGCAATGGAACGCAAGGCAAGAGACAACAAAACAGGATAATGAGAATGTTGAGGAAAAAGTCGCGCAGTTAAGAGATGAAGCAAAAGTTATTACAGAAAAGATTAAGTATCTAAACTCTCCTGTCGCAATCCGTTATATGGAAGAAGATCTGCTTAAAATAGAACGCGAGATTCAACAACTAGAACAAGCAAAGACTTCCAACGAAGAAGAAAACGTAGATATGGAGATTGTGATGGAAAGCATAGGATATTATTTGGAACACCTGGATGAATTGGTGTTTAACAAGGAAAAACCTCTTAAAAGTGCTGAGTATTTTAGTTTACTTTTTGATGAGACACCAAACTATGAAGAATTAGAGTTTGGAACACCTAAATTAGCCCCATTTGTAGGCGTAAAACAAGGTGATAGTAGGGCGCTATACCCTTTTGGTGACCCCAAGACCATCATTTTACAACCAACTAACATCAGAGCTTGTTGCAGTAGGAAATTTAGTAAAGGACTATGAACTTGTTGGTGCTACAAATAGAAGTATTACCAATGAGGTATATAACTAATATGGAGAATATAGATGCAAAGAATAAATTTGTAGAATTACGGGCTAAAGGCAACTCGTTTCAGAGCATTGCAGATAGTTTAGGTGTGTCTAAACAGACACTAATCAATTGGAGCAAAGAGTTAAAAATGGAGATAAGCAATCTGCGTACTGTTGAGTATGATGCTTTGTTAGCAAAATATAAACTAAATAAACAGAAAAAGTTGGAACTTTATGGCGAATTTCTAGAGAAAGTAACTTCAGAAATTCAAAAAAGAAGTCTAGAAGACTTGTCTACAGATAAATTATTTCACTTATACTTGAAAATAAATGATTCTTTGGAAAAAGATATGCCTAGTCTCGTTTTAGAAGGTACTTCGGACTGGACAATATCCGATTTAACAACTAAGTGGGAAGCTTGACCATTTCTTTACCAAAAACTTACCAACTTAAGTATTTCATGATTCTATTGAGAGTAGAGTTTACATCATTAAATAAAATTCCTTTATGCATATAATATGCTGTAGTATCATTAACTTATGCATGAACTTTATAACAAACTTATTAAACTGCTCAAACTGGACTCCCGTCTAGTTTCGGATGACAAACTTCTAAAAAACAAAGTAGTTGAACTGGCATACAAGCTTGATAAAGAGTTATTGAAGAGTTTAATGGGTGATAAAGAGTTCAGGGATTTGTTTTTTATTGATGTAGAAGACACATTAGTGTTCGACCAACTCAAATTCCAAAAATTCATATCAAATAAAGAGTTTCTACCTGATTCATACACAGCTTTTAAAAATAAAATCGGTCTAACTGTAGATGATAGCTACCTATCAGAAGAAAATGATGTAGTGCTTTCTTTTCCCTATAAGGATTGTGTTTTAGAAGGGGGTCAAGATAAGGAAGATGCAAAAAGAGATGAAATCTTTTATAACGAGCTTCTCGCACATGATGCAATTGATAGACTATTAGAACCTAAAGTAATGTGTGGGTTCACCCATTATAACGCTGATAGTAAATCAGCTGTTAAGGACATTAACCCCGAAAGCAGTCTTATAATAAAAGGCAACAACCTTTTAGTTGTAAGCTCCCTAAGAAAGCAGTTCTTAGGCAAAATTAAACTAATTTATATAGACCCCCCATATAACACACCTGGTGATGGTAATACTTTTATTTACAACAATACCTTTAACCATTCAACTTGGTTAACTTTCATGAAAAACAGGATTTCAGTTTCAAAAGAGTTACTTAGAGAGGATGGGGTAATGGCAATTGCCATTGATGAGATTGAATACGCATATCTCAAGGTACTATGTGATGAGGTTTTTGGCAGAGATTCTTTTATGGGAACAGTAATAGTTCAAAGTAAACCTAGCGGTAGAACTACTGATACATATTTTGCTACAAGCCATGAGTATGTTTTGTTTTATTCCAAAGTTCCAAATAAGCCCGAAATAAACTTCTTTAAATTAAACGAAGAACAAGCAAGTGCTTATACCGAAGGGGATGATGGGGAGAAGTACAAATGGAGGGATTTTTTAAGAACTGGAGGCTATTCAACACCAGAGGAAAGACCAAATTCTTATTATCCTATCTATTTTAATCCTAGTACTGAGGAAATATCACTGGATAACAAAAAGGGTTTTGTAGAGATATTACCTCTAGATAGTCAAGGAAAGAAGAGGGTTTGGCGTAAGATACCAGAATCCTTTAGTAAACATTTGGAAAAGAATGAAATAAAAGTAGTGAAAGATTCTCAAGGAAACTGGAAAATTAAACTCATAGACCCTATAAAAGAAGGTATTCGACCTAAAACAATGTGGGTTGAGAGCAAGTACGATGCTTCGTCACACGGAACAAAGCTTCTTAAGACTATATTTAAAGGAGAAAAGGTTTTTAGTTATCCCAAATCACTTCATGCTGTCAAGGATGTTATAGATATTGTAACGGAACGGGGAGGAGATGATATTGTTTTAGATTTCTTTGCTGGTAGCGGTACTACAGCTCATGCTGTAATGGAATTGAATAAAGAAGATGAAGGTGCACGAAGATTTATCTTAGTAGAGCAGATGGACTATGTTGATTCTGTGACTACAAAAAGAGTTGTGGAAGTTATTAAAGATATTAAGGAAGAATCTTTTATTAGGATGGATTTATTAGATGCTAATAGTTACTTTGTAAATCATATTGACGGAAAAAATAACATTGAAATGTTGAAAAAAATCAAAAGCAATGGGTTTATAACACACAAAGTAGATTTAGATAAGCTAACCGAGGAAGAGTTTTCTAAGCTTTCAAAAGAAGAACAAAAGAAACTGTTATTGGAAATCCTTGATAAGAACCACTTATATGTAAACCTTGAGGATATTGACGATGAAAGATTTGGTATATCTGATGAAGTAAAAAGGTTGAACAAACAGTTTTACGGGATATAACCTATGCCTGAGCAAACACTTTCTCAAAAACTAGATGCTTTTTTTGAAATGGGCGGTGCTGATATTGCTGTACCTTCTGTTATAACTGAGAATATCAATAAAAAGTTTGAACTAAGACCTTATCAAGAAGAAGCATTATCAAGACTCATCTATTACATTGAGAGTTATAAAAACAGAGTAAAACCAACGCATCTACTATTCCAAATGGCTACAGGTAGCGGTAAAACCCTCATAATGGCTTCAAATATACTTTATTTGTATACATTAGGTTATCGTAACTTTTTATTCTTTGTTAACAGCTCCAACATTATTGAAAAAACAAAGGATAATTTTTTAAATTCGGCATCAATTAAGTATCTATTTGATGACTCTATAACAATCAATGATAAGAAGGTGGTAGTTAATCAGCAGTACAATTTTCAGTACACTAATGACGAAAATATCAATATAGTCTTTACGACTATACAAGGTTTGCATAGCAACCTTACTACTCCAAGGGAAAACAGTCTTACATTTGAAGATTTTGAGGATAAAAAGATAGTTTTAATATCTGATGAAGCTCATCATATAAATGCTCTCACTAGAAATAACATGACACAAGAAGAGTTGGATATACAGGGTACATGGGAAAATACAGTTCAGAGAATCTTTTCTGCTAATAAAGAAAATATCCTTTTAGAATTTACAGCCACAATGGATATGGATAATCCAAACATCTTAGACAAGTATTCTCAAAAGTTATTATTTGATTATTCTCTAAGACAATTTAGGGAGGATAAGTACTCCAAGGATGTTAAGGTACTAGAAACTGACACAGACAACCTTACAAGAGCTTTACAAGCCATGATTTTGAGCCAATATCGTTTAAAAGTAGCTCAGGATAAGAAAGTATTTCTAAAACCAGTCATATTATTTAAATCAAAAACCATATCAGCATCTGAGGAATTTGAAGAAGCCTTTCATGAATTTGTTTCAACTATCAAAGCCACGGATATACAGAAAGTTGCCAGTAAAAATAATGGTGTTCTTGCTAAGGCATTTCACTACTTTAAAGAAAACAACATAGATTTGGAAAGCCTAGTATTGGAACTTCAAGAAGACTTTTCACCTGAGAAATGCATATCTGTGAACTCAAAAAATGAAAGTGATGAGAAACAAGTTTTAGTAAATACGCTTGAGGATGAAAACAACCAAATTAGAGCCATATTTGCCGTAGATAAGCTTAATGAGGGATGGGATGTTCTTAATTTGTTCGATATTGTTAGATTGTATGATACTAGAGATGCAAGGTCAGGTAGAGTAGGAAAAACAACAATGTCAGAAGCTCAACTAATTGGTAGAGGTGCACGATATTACCCATTCTCCTTAAATGCGGAACAGGATAAACACAAGAGAAAATATGACGAGGATATAAGTAATAGCTTAAGAATACTAGAAGAACTTTACTATCACAGTGCTTATAATCCAAAATACATTTCAGAATTAACACAGGCGTTAAAGGAAACGGGAATAAAGGCACAACTCGAAGAGGAGCAAGAACTAACGCTAAAGAAAAGTTTTAAAGAATCTGATTTTTGGAAGACAGGAATTTTATATCTAAATAACAAGGAGAAAAACCTTAACAAGAATAAATCAAGCTTTGAAGACTACAACATAAAGACTTCCTATAAGTACAACTTACACACAGGTTATACCAGAGAAACAATCGTATTTGAATCTCAGGTAGAATCACTTGCACCCGATAAGTCAAAGACACTAAAACTTCTTGAATTAGGTTCTAATGTTATAAGAAAAGCAATGGATAAGAATGAATTTTATAGATTAAGCAACCTGAAAAAGTATACTCCCAATATAAAATCGTTAGATTCTGTGCCAAGTTTCTTTGAACAGATTGAAGTTGAAATACATGGTTCTAATGGATTTATTGAGAATATGACTCAAGATGAAAAGCTAGATATAGCACTTGAGATTCTAAGAGAAATACAAGGGCAAATAGAATCAGATAATGAAGAGTATATAGGCACTTATGAGTTTAAAGCCAAAGGAGTTTCTGAAATCTTCGAGGATAAAGTATTAAAGATTGCAACAGATGATACAAGCGATGCTCAATTTGGTAAAAGTATGCAGTACTCACAAGACCCATTGTTTAATCTAGATATCTTAGACAATGACTGGTATGCGTACAAGGACAACTTTGGAACATCGGAAGAAAAATACTTTGTAAAATTTATAGACAACGCTTATAAAGAACTCAAGAATAAGTATGATGAGATATTCTTAGTAAGAAATGCCAATGCTTTTAAACTTTATAACTTTGAGGATGGAAGAGTTTTTGAACCTGATTTTGTACTGTTTTTAAATAATAAAAAGGATGACAAGAAACTATATCTGCAATTGTTTGTTGAGCCTAAAGGACAACAGCTCTTTAGCCTAGACTCTTGGAAACAGGATTTTCTTTTAGAATTGGGAGATAGGGCGAAGCCTGAAATTATTTATAACGACAGAGAATATACACTTGTAGGTTTACCTTTTTACAATGAGGAAATGACAAAACAGGAGTTCTCTAAAGTATTCAACGAGATTACATAAAAATATACTTGACCGTATAATTTCAATAGTGTTATAAAGTATACATAGAGGTATATTTTATGATTAACTTTAGTGACGGTTACATATTTGCAACAATAAGAGCAGTAGGAAAAAATCCAAAATTATTAGATATTCTAAGAGGTAAAAGATTTAGAGTTGCAGACACTACACTTTCTTATAGACAAATAACAAGTTTGGATGCAAGTGATGTATTGGTAAATACCCAAGAACAAGAAGGTAAATGGCGTACATTCAGTCTAAAAGATGTTATATATCTCATGATGATAATGGAATGTAGGAAGTATGGTATTAAAAATGAACAACTCAAAACATTAAAGAATGATTTCTACTATGAAGGAATGAAAGATGAGACACTTTTCCAAAGTGACGAACTGATATGGGGTGAAGTAGCAATATACGCAGTATTACAAGGCTTAAGAGTGTCTTGGCTTTTATTTCCTGATGGAAAATCAATGTTTTGCGATGAAGTTGGTTTATTGTATTTTCAGGGTTGGGCTAGACCAGAATCAACAGGATTTTTACACCTAAACTTTAATGAAGTAGTGCGGAAGACATTAGAGCAATCAGCAAACAAAGATTTAGTTAAAAAATTTAAGGAATATCCGCCTTTGATAGACTTTGAGAGGTTCTTTGAAGCTGTCAATCTAACAAAAGAACAATTAGAAATTGTTAAGATTATCAGACACAAAGACTACTCAAAAGTCACAATAATGAGAGGAAAAGGTACATATAAAGTATATGGTGAAAATACAAAGGGTGCTGAAGAACTGACTGAAGATGAAATTATTGAAATTATGAAAAAGAAGGAGTTTAGCAATATAAAAGTTCAAAAGAGAGATGGAAAGATTGTAAATTATCAATTTGAAGATGTAATAAAAGTCTAATATCTGAGTTAGCAACAACCTAACAGGATAGTAGCAAGTAATTAAATGTTTTAAGTCTTGTGTTGAGAGGCACTCAAACAGGCTAGGAGATTCTAGTCGTGAGTGATGAAACACAAAGACTCAAAAAGATTGCTAAGGCAATCAAAAAAAGTACAAGTTTAAAAAACGAGGATAAAATACAAGAAGTATCAAAAGCTGTAGATGAGTTTGCTCAATTTATACTTCAATGCTACTTGGAAGAGAAATGTGAGGTGAAAAAATGAACGCCATAATATACTGTAGAGTATCCACAACAGAACAAGCGTTTGAAGGTAACAGTTTAGCCTCCCAAGAGAGATTGTGTAAAAGCTATGCTAAAAATAATGGCTATTCAGTTGATAAAGTGTTTGTTGAAGAGGGTGAAAGTGCAAAGACAGTAGATAGAACACAACTCAAAAAGATGATGAAGTATTGCAAACTTAATGAAGGTAAAATTGATGTTTTACTAATATACAAGATTGACCGTTTATCTAGAGATTCCTTTGATTACGCAACCTTAAAAACATTTTTTACTTCATGTAAAGTACAGATTATTTCTATAACAGAACCAATTGAAGATAATCCGTTAGGTAGGTTTATTGAACATACACTTTCGGGTATTGCGCAGTTAGATAACGAGATAAGAGGCGAGAGGAGTAAAAATGGAATGATAGAAGCTCTAAAACAAGGTAGATGGACTTTTCAAGCACCTTATGGATTTAAAACTGTTGGAGAAAAAGGTAGTTCAAACATTGAACCATTATCTGAATTAGAAAAACCTATCAGAAAAGTTTTTGATTGTATATACAGGAGGTACAATACCGTTGAAGAGGTAAGACAGTTGGGTAAGTCCTGGGGCTTAACAAAAAAGAATGGAAAAGCATTAACAACATCCCACTTTCACAAAATGCTAAGAAATCCCGTATATAAGGGTTGGATTGATGTACCTAGTATGGGCGTATATAAAAAGGGTAGTTTTAAAGCAATTGTTAAACCAGAGGTTTTTGACAAAGTGCAGGTTATATTAGATGGAAAGAAAAAGAAACTACCCGTATACAAAAAGCTAAATCCTGACTTTCCACTAAGAGGTACATTAAGATGTCATTGTGGTAAGTATATGACTGCAAGTTGGGCTAAAAAGAATCAAGGGCATTATAGATGTACAGATTGTAGGGGTATTAACATCAATAAAAATATTGTAGAACCCATATTTAAAGCCTACATAGAAGCACTTAATTTCAATTCTAAGACCATTTCCATCATTAAGGAGGCTCTTATACTAAATTGGGAAAGTCATCGTAAAAAGTACGAGAAAGAGTTACTTTCAATTGAAAAAAGAAGGGTTGAAATAAAACAGTTACAGGATAAGGTAGTTGAAAAGAATATAAACGGTGTATACAGCGACAAGTTAGCTAAAAGTAAATTGGCAGAGTTTGAAAAAGAACTTGTTGACCTGAACCTAGAGACTACAAAGTATGCACATCCAAGTGTACTGACTGAAGAGCTACTAAACTATAGTTTACAGTTTTTAACTGGTATGACTAAAAAATGGGAAAAGTTAGATATTGTTCCAAAACACAAGTTGCAAAAAATACTATTTCCTGATGGAATTGTATATTTGAATGGAAATTTAACAACTCCTGTTAAATCCTGTATTGTAGAGCTAAACGAACTAGTTAGTGTTGGAAATTCCACTATGGTGACCCCACGGGGAATCGAACCCCGGTTACCAGGATGAAAACCTGATGTCCTAACCACTAGACGATGGGGCCATACTACAAAAATCCAATACGGCTAGGCTATTTTAGCAGTTTTTACTGCAATAAATCAAATATTAATCAAGTCACATCTAAAAAGCGCATAAAAAAATGATATAATTTGCCAAAATTTAACTGAACCTTAAAAAGGATTTGATAATGAAAGCTCATTCGATTGGTAATACGTTTGGTAGAAAGTTTTTTACACGGTTGGCAGTAGCTTTTGTGTTGTCTATAATTACTGCCTATTTTTTCAGTTTAAACCCGTATCTTGGGAATCTGGAGTTTGTAAATCCTCTAAAGGAGTTTCTGATTTATATCATTGTGTGCGGATCGGGTATAGTATTGTGTCTGGTTTACTTTTTTTTGAGCGCAGGAGCTGAACAAGGTGAATTTATAGAGTCAATAAGCCTTATCCTCCTACTCGCGGGCTTAACTTTTGCATTTGTGTATGCCTTAGTTAACATAATAGATGTTCGAAGCGATATTTTAGTTAACCATGACAGTGTACAAGCAATGCTCAAATTCTATTTTATAGCATTTGTAGCAAGTATATACACTTACTTTCTTTTTAGAAATTTGCTTAGGTAAACTCTGCAAATCCCGGTTATTGTAAAAAATGCCGGGATTTTCTCATATTGCCACTATTTTGGTAAAATAACGCTGATATGGAAATACTTCAAAGAATAGGTTTTTACCTATCTTCGTTTCTGCTCGCCCTAATGCCTACCACAAGGTATGTTGAAGGTGTTGTGGGGCAACCAACCTCATTTTTGCCACATCAAGCTATAAGCCAAAATGACAAAACAATTTCAGATTTAATTTATCGTGGACTCTTTAAGTATGATATTTATGGCAAACTTGTTCCTGACTTGGCTGAAACATGGGCAATTTCAGACGACGGTCTTGTTTATACGATTAAAATAAAAAATAATCAGTTTTGGTCTGATGGTAGGCAAATAACTGCCGATGACTTAATTTATACTTCATACAAATATCCCGATCTTCAGGGTGTAGGTACAGACAAAGTTGATGATTTAACGGTTAGATATATTTTGCCAAACGGATTTTCGCCATTTTTGGATTTATTGACGGTTGGGGTTATGCAGGCAGACTCTGAAGAAAAGTTTAATTCCTTAACACCTGTATCAAGCGGACCGTTTAGAGTGCTGAGAATCTCGCGTAGTGGTCCGGTAATTAAAGAAGTAGTTTTGCTAAACGAAAATGAAGAAGATTATATAAAAAAAATGACATTTCGGTATTACGGTAATGAAGATGAGCTTGTAACAGCAGTCCGACTTGGTGAAATTGACGCGTTTATGAGTAATGACGTACATGATGACCTTGAAAACTTTTCAAACCATAGATTTCCATTGCAAGGAATATACTTTTCGTTATTTTTTAATTTGGAAAACGAGGCTATGGCTGATATTGCATTTAGGGAAAATCTCAAGAATTCTATTAATGTAGACGAAATTGTTTTTAATAAAGGAATTTTTGTACAAGGCCCAATAAGCAGAAGTTTGTTTACCGACCCTAACTTAATTTTTGATACACATGATGAGAATCTTAAAGTAAATTATGTGGGACAAAGTGTAACTCTCACAATTCCCGATTTAAAGCAGCATGAAGAAACAGCAAGGATAATAAGAAAATATTGGGAAGACAAGCTAAACCTACAAGTAAATATTCAAAAACATAATCCTGAAACTTTTGTTGATGAAGTTGTGAACCCGAGAAATTATCAAATATTACTTTACGGGCAAGAAATTGGCCGTGACCCTGATAGATATATTAATTGGCACTCAACTCAAAAATACAATCCGGGATTAAACCTTTCATTATTTGAACATGTTAGAGCAGATCGAGCGCTTGAAGAGGGTAGAATTGCTTTAGAATATGATGACAGACTTGTACACTATCATGAATTTCAAAAAGTAATTTTAGAACAGGTTCCGGCAGTGTTTTTGTATCACCCATATAAAAACTTTTATGTCAGCGATTCAATAAGGGGGATTGGTGAAAAATATACTTTTACAGCCACCGATAGGTTTTTGGATTTTTCAAACTGGAGTACAACATCGGACATTTTAAACTAAGTCTTTTTTGTTTATAACAAAAGTGTGCTTAATGTACTGTGTGTTATAATTTCAATGCTTTTTAAGTTGAAAAATGGCTTTTTTGCAAGATATGGTGGCCGTAGTTCAGCGGTAGAACGCCGCCCTGTGGAGGCGGATGTCACGGGTTCGATCCCCGTCGGTCACCCCAAGACTATAGGTTTACAAACACTCTAGAATTTATTATAATAACTGCGTATTAAAAACCGAACAAGGAGCATAGGAATGCTAGAGTTACTTAAATGGCGTGTTAGGATATTGGTCAAGGATTTCGCATATAAGTTACTGAAGGTTCTTGACTCTCCCGTTTACAACCATATTTATGTGGTATTCACCCATGTAGCGTGTGGAAGTAATGATGTTCTTCCAACAGATGAGTTGGGTGGTAGAAAATGGGACTGTGGGAAGTGTCGTGCACTTGTGGTCGACACTGTGATAGCCACACCTGTTGATCCGAGTGATCCTGAAGTTGCATACGCTATTCGCACCGGATCTTATCCTGTTTATCGACTTTAGCTGTAATTTTGGAGGAAGTGATGCCTATATATCGGCTTACTTGGCGTAGTGGAGAGATTGAAGAGATTGAAGGCCCAGATTTGGAATCAGCTCTTCACAGCATAGGACTTATACATGAACAAGAAAACTTGCGGTTTTGGATTGAACTTACACCGAGGTTTCTGTCTAAGGAGCTTCATAAGCTGCAAGGGCCGCTTAACAGTGGAAGAGGTAGTCAGGTTGCGAGAGATATTGCTCATCAGCTTTTGCTAGGCGATTTCGATGGCGCTCGAGAAACAGTTTATAATAAAGGCGATAAGTTCGACTCTACTCCGGAAGTTAGAGAATGGTTAACTAGGTACCTCTTTAGAGATACCGCAAACCATCCTTGGTCTTTGGCCTATGACAGAGATGAAAACTATGGAAAGTGTGAACTGTGCCTTAAAGACATGGGTTTGTGCGATTGTTTAGAGGGGTGGGAAGAGCAGATAAATGATCCTGAGTTTTGGGATGCTTACTTCAATCCTTGATTTGTATAAAGCCTGGAGCACACCGTTTATTGGGTGAAATCTCTGGGCTTTTTCATTTCATCAACTCAACTAAATTTCTTTAAGTTCGATCAACACACCGTAAGAGACTCCAAAACTATAGGTTGACCGGTGCCCATATTTCTACTATAATTATGGGAGTTGCACACTATATATATTAGGGAGGTTGTGATGAACCAGAAAGTGTTTGATAGTGTAGTAGCCATTTATGGTCTAGATCCTAATGAGGTTGAAATCCTCAGAAGACTAGTCGCGTTGCATCACGATGGAAGTTCCTCGGAGGCCGATGTAGCTTTCGACCTGTTGTTGGATTCCCTTGAGGAAGATTCCCGGGTACTGCAAGCGCTTGGAAAATACCAGAAGAATTCGGTAGAAACCCCTCCGAAACTGAAGGTTCTTTTGAGTGTCTTGCAAATTGTCGTTGTCGAGTTGATCAAGATCGTGAAAAAGGAGTCCGATAGAACCTTTCGTGGTGTGCTCGAAATGGGTATAAAAGACTTCTTCCTCGTTGTGATCGCTGGTACCAAGTACGGCAGCAAGTTGTATCTTCGCCTGCTCCATACAGAAGTAGGGTACCTTTCTGGCTATGTATCTGACATTGATCGATTAATCTCCAGGGACAAAGGTTTGGCTACTCTGAGCCGCTTCGAAAAGTGGTTGATGCAAGAACTGATTGAAAGGGAGAAAACGCTTCGTCGTCAGGCATTCCGGCAGTCTTGTATCGATTACCTTGGCGAGGACTCTGAAGCAGATTGGTGCATGATATAAACCAATCCTGTTAGTTTTGTTAGAAAGGCACTCTGTTGTTGCAACTTGTAGCAGTGTCTTAGACTTTGTTTTGTTTGTTAGGTTTAGTTTGACCATGCAATCAAAGGAGAAATCCCGAGAGAAGCATGGTCTTTTTTTTATGTCAAAACTTTTAGTATGTAACTCTCAGTTCGAATACACCAATGTAAGTGCCATGAACTATAGGATTACAAGTTCTTCAGAATTTATTATAATACCCCGGTAGACAGTAAATTCGTTAAATACAAAAGACAAGACATGGAGGCATGAGGACACAGAGGAGATTTGTATGACCCATTATATGAAAAAGACGCTATCACATTTGATATGCATAATCCAACCGTAAGTTCACTTGCTCGTAGATGGATTAAAAGTGACAAAAGATATGATTACACACTATTTAAGGGTTTTAAGAATTCATTAATAAAACAGGAAACAGTTTTTTCGCAGCCGGTGCATTATAAGGATAAAGAAGTTTATATATCGGATCATTATGGAATTCAATCTACATTTATAATTTAAATATTACTACTCAGAAATAATTTATTATAACGACGAAGAAATATTAAAATCTGTGATCTATGAAACAATTAATTTAGTTGGTTTATCAATAATTCTAAAATCTATGACTATTTGACAAGTAGTAACCAATCTCATAGTATTAGACTATCGAGTATTTTCTTTCCGGAAACACAGTTTACGTACTAGGATTCTTAATTCAAATTATGAAGAATAATACAAAATTAATATACAAAAACTAATGCCAGTCTTTAAAAAGCTGGCTTTTTTGTACTTGTTTTTGACTAAAGGGGGTGAAAAATAATGAAAAGACTATTATTAAGTTTTGCTTTGTTAATTGGTGCTTCAGGGCTTATATTTAGTGCAACCCGAGCATATTTAACCGACACTGCAGTATTGGGAGATGTAAGAACCTTATCAACCGGTTCATTTACGGTTAGTGTGAACGGTAGCACAGAAGAAGTTTCAGAAGAAACCTTTACTTGGACGCTTCCAGATATGGTTTTGGAGCCGGGTGAAGAAACCCCAGATTTTACTGTGGAAATAGTTAATGATGGAAATATTGACCTTGGGTGGGTTGCTTACTTTACTTTAACCGGTGATGCAGCGCTTGGTGATGCTATATATATCAAAGAAGCAAAAACCGAATTTCTTGTGCCAAATGGAAATTGGGAACCTACTGGTACTGATCAGTTTATTCTTAATGGTACAGGTAATGTGTCAGGACTTAACGGTCATTCATGGAACTCCTATTACCAAACTCTTGCCAATAACTCAACACCGTTTCAAGTAGTCTCTCTTAATTCTTGGAACAATGCTAATGCAATGGGAGCAGGTGGAGGTGTTCAAATGGGATCGTTGTTAGCTAATGACGACTTTAAGTACCGATTTACATTTAAGCTAGCTATGCATCCGGATGCTGACAACACCTATATGGGTAAATCACTAGATTTATCATACACTGTTCATGCAACACAGGTTGACTCTGGTGCATTGGATGCATTGTTTAGTTCTCAGCCAAGACTCAGTGGACCCGGATCTAATCACACAAGTTGGATGAATGCTCAAATTGCAAAGCAAGAAGCAACACTTCCTTAATTAAGGAATTTGTATAAAATTAATCTGGTGGGAGGTGAGAAGAAATGAAAAAAATAATATTAAGTCTAGTAGTAATTACACTGATGACAGCATCAAGTATTGGTGCTACCAGAGCATATTTCTCAGATACAGCTACAATCACCGGTAATACACTATCAACCGGTGCACTGGAATTACGAGTTAATGGTGAGCCAACTGTAGTTGGTGCAACATTCACAGGAGTTGTTCCGGTTGATGGATTCGAGGACGGATCGGTATCACCGGTATATGCACTACAAAACTATGGCCCTCCCTGGTTCGCAGGACCAAGTTCTGTTGACGCAAAAAGCTTAGTGCTTAATGTTGAAAATGCAAACGACAATGGATCCGGGTTATGGCAGAAAGTAATGATTAGAATAGAAGTAGGAAGACTTAGTGGTGCAATGGAGCATACCGTTTATGAAGGTAAGTTAGAGGATTTAATAGATGTTGATTTGTTTGCCGGGCATTGGAGTGAATTGATTGTTGGGAGCACACAGGATATGCGGTACACCGTGTACTTACCCGAAAGTGGTTCAGATCAAGGATCTTTGATGGGTTCAGAATTAACATGGGATTTTGTTATAGAGGCAAGAAGTAATTAACTTGATGTTTTAAAGCCCTTGTAAGTGTACTTGCGAGGGCTATTAAGATATCAATTAGCAAGGAGCAGGTATGAAAAGCATTATTAATATTTTATACATTTTCATAATCTTGTTACTAGTTATTACAGCAGGCGTTGTTGCTGCATCGATATTAGACATACCGGGAGGTTATAAATTATACACTGTTCAAAGTGGTTCTATGGAGCCTGCAATTAAAACCGGCAGCATAGTTGCAGTTAAAGCTGTTGATGTATACAGTGCAGGCGATGTGATAACCTTTACAATGGATTCAGACCCGAACTTAGACAATCCTGCTTCTACTACAACTCACAGAGTTTTTGAAATAATACGTGAAGACGGAGAAATGATGTTTAGAACAAAAGGGGACGCTAATGATGCTCCTGACGGAGAATTAATTAGTGCAGATCGGATTGTAGGTAAAGTTTTATTTAGTGTGCCTTTATTGGGTTATCCCGTGGTTTTTGCAAGAACCCAGCTAGGTTTAATTGCACTTATAATTATTCCATCGACACTCATAGTTTATAGTGAAATTATCAGTATTAGAAATGAGTTAAAAAAGATAATCGAAAGGAGACGTAAAAAGAAGGAATCTATATTAGAAACAGCAATATGAATTTGAAAACTTTATCAAGAATATTTATAGTTGCTTTGGTTGGCAGTTTTACACTTGTTAATATTACAAGTGCATTTTACAAATCTGATGTAACTATAACTGAAAATAAAATTGAGTTCGGATGTATTGTTGAGCCGGAACAACCACAGTTAAAATCTCCGAAGAACAAACTATCCACAAATAAATCAAAGTGGAAAGAAAAACCAGACTTTGAGTGGAAGACAGTTAATTCACCGTGCGAAGGTCGGGAGGAGGTTTTTTATTATTACGAATCATACCAAGATAAAGATATGAAGAAAATCATGCATAAGTCAGGAAAGCTAAATAAAAATAATGTCAAAATCACAGATTTTTCAAATAAGGATGTCTGGTGGAGGGTAAAATCATGTACGAAAAGCGGCAAATGTTCAAAGTGGACAGAGCTTTGGGAGCTTTCTATAGAAGAAGAACCGCAAAAAAATGAGTCGCAAAAAAATGAGTTGCAGAATAACAATAGTCCGGAGGTGACCGAAGAAGACACTACATTAAATGAAGTTGAAAACACTGAAAATAACACAAATAGCGAGGAAACTGAAAACTTGCTGCAAGAACAATCCTCATAAAAAAGCCGAGGTTAAACCCCGGCTTTCTAATTTAAATTAACCTATTTATTATCTGTTGTATCCACCTCTGTTGTTATCAAAGTTTCTTCGAGGTCTGTCGGTCATAGGTCTTGCTTCATTAACTACAATATTTCTTCCGTCAACGTCTTTACCATTTAATTCAGAAATAGCAGTTTCTGCAGCAGAACTATCTTCCAACTCAACAAATCCGAATCCTTTACTTCTTCCGCTGTTTCTGTCAATGATAATAGTAGCACTATTAACGTTGCCATAATCAGCAAAGAGTGTCCTAAGGTTATCTTCAGTATATGAATAGGGTAAGTTTCCTACGTATAACTTAGTCAAGTAAATTCACCACCCTTCGATTTATTCTTAATATAAAAAACATACTTACTTAAATCTCTAAGAGTAGGGAATTTCTTCTTACTAATAAAAAATTTCTCAACTTCTACAGAGCCAAAATTATATTATCATTTAAATTGCTATTTGTCTATATATTTGCCCTTTCTCTATTTTAGGTTATACTAATTCTTACACCTATTTTATTGTTGAGTTTTCAAAGGAGTGTTCAGTATGTCTGTGGGTAGAAAGCGAAAACGTCAAATTAATCAGAAACGAAATCAAGAGGATAGAGAAAAGCACAAGAAACTCAAAGATAAGCGGACTGCCGAAAGCGAAGCTGCTGCCGCAGCTAGACAAGCACGACTAGAACAAGAACAAGAACAAGGGCAATAAAAAAGTAGGTGAAGTAAAACCCTAAAAAAATAGGGGAGCGAATCTTAGGACGTATCGTATTCAACGAATTAACTGCGATACGTCCAATTTTTTTAGTGAAGCTCACAAATCATTTACATTAAATTACTGGTTAATTAACATTTTACATATATAATACTCTCATGAAAAAAAGAATTGTCGGAATTATAGGTGCATTAATAATTGTTTTGGCTATGCTTGGGATTATTTTGTTTGTTATACGTAATAGCGATGTTCCCACTAATAACAATGGTAACGATGTTGTAACTCCCGGAGATGAAAATGCAAATGACATACCTGAAGGTTGGAATTTATATGAGCCTGAGGGTATGGGATTTAAGATATATCATCCCGATGATGTAAATACACGCATTACTCCGGACGGATATGCTCAACTATTCATAGAAGGACCAACACAAGAACCTAATACTGAATTTTATGACGGAATTAGCCTTGTTATAAGACCTGAAGCACTCCAGGGTCGTACATTAGCTGAGGTTGCCAATGAAAAAACATCTGAAGCACCTATTGAGACTATAGTAGAAGAACCTTCGTCAATTACAATAAACAGCATTGAAGGAATTACTTATACTGTTGAAGGGATTGGCACACAACAACATATACTCTTACCGTTTATGAATGAGGGGGCTTATCTACATATAATAAACACAACTGCGGATCCTGAAATGCAGGGTTTTAATGAATTAGTTAATGAAATGCTAGAAACCTTAGAATTAAACTCCAAAAATATAACTTTGCTTAATAATATTTATATGGTCGCAATTGAGGATAACGGAAGAATTGGTCGGCAAATAGGGTGTAATGACAGCTTAGTTAGTGTACCTGCCGAACTTGATCAAAGCGCTCCGCTTGATGTACAAGTTGCCTCGCTATATTCGCAACTTTTAGAAATTGATACTCAACAATATGGCGCCGAGGGATATTACAATGCCTTGTATCAGTCTAGTTTGAATGTTCAAAGTGTAACAGTGCTTGATGATACTGCAAATGTTCAGTTATCGGGCAGTTTAGTTTTAGGAGGAACCTGTGATAACCCGCGCGTTGAAGAACAGCTCAAAAGTGTTGCGTTGCAATTTCCACAAATAAATAACGTTAATATTACAATAAATAATATCCCGTTAAATGATTTGTTGAGCGGGAAGTAAGATAAATTGACTTCTATACAAATAATTCATTACAATTAATTTGTGGATATTTCATATATTATTAGCCGTTCTTTAAAACTGGCCTGGCAACACAAAATACTTTGGGTGTTTGCATTAATGATTGGTACAGCTTCGTTAAACTTTAACAGCCTTAGCAACAGAAATTTATTTGATGACAAGAATTCAGAGCAAACTTTAAACCCCACAGAACTTAATTTTACCGATTACACTATGAGCAATGTTTTGGGGGACAGCGTAGAGAATATTACACAAAGTATGGATTCTGTCGGTATGGCGCCTATGTATGATACGGATTATTTTAAACAGCTCATGGCTCAATCACGGCCTAATTTTGTTTTAGTTAGTGTTGGATTAATCTTTTATTTAGGTTTTTTTATATTTGTTACGCTTTTTATAAGAAACTGGGCCTTGGGGGCAATGCTTAGTGGTGTTGATGATGCTATTGCTAATAGGGCATATAATTTAAAAAAGCTTGGTACTTATGGACGTATTTCAAATCGTGAGCTTATTAAACTTCAAGTATATTTAACACTTATTAGGCTTGCAGCATCCTTGGTAATTATAATTCCTTTTTCGATACTTTTTTCGATGGAACAATATATAATTTCAACAATACTGTTATTATTACTGATTTTGCCGTTTCTTGTTCTTATAATTTCACTACTCTATTCAGAACTGTTTGCTGCAAGGTTTATAGCAATTCATAAACTTGGATTTAAACCTGCATTATTAAACGGATTTAGAGTATTCAAGAAAAACTTTATTGATGCAATAGTCTTGAGTTGTGCAAGTTGTTTAATCTCAGGGATTGTATTTTTTGTAGTCTTTGGATTCTTAATTTTGGGGGTTTTTGGGTTGTTAGGAACGGTATCTTTTAGCGATGAAGCAATTGGAGCCGCATTAATTATTTTTAGTGTAGTAATAGGTGTGCCTTTATTTTTTGCATTTCTGATTGGAATGTATGCTTTAGGTGCATACTTCACAACTTATGCAAATTTTGCCTGGAGTATGTTTTTTAATATAGCTACACAAAAAGAAGGAGAAATAAATGAACAACAATAATACCGGTTTTATTAATGCAGGATTTGCAAGAAGAGCGTTAGCACAATTAATTGATGCGGTAATCTTTTTATTATTTTGGGCAGTGCCGGTTTATTTCATTTCAGGATCTATGGTCAGTTCTGTTGACCCGTTTAAGCCGATTATTAACTTAATTACGGTTATTTTATTATTATTTTTTGTAGGAACAATTATTCATTTTATTTACTCTGTATATTTTTACGAAAAATTTGGCGGTACAATAGGTAAACTGCTTTGCGGGCTCAAAATTTTAGACCAAAATACCAACAATCACCTTGATAAAAAAACTGCCATGTACCGGATTTTAGCAGGATACTCCTTTTCGGCAGGATTTTTAGGTTTAGGATACTTTATGGCTTTAAAAAGCGATGAGAATCTGGCTTGGCACGATGAGTTATTTAATACCAAAGTCGTAAAAACCAGCAGTTTTATTCCCGGAATTATATCTTTTATTATATTAACGGGCGTGCTTGCAATGGTGATTTCGGGGGCTATTCAAAACTTTTCTAAATCAACTTTACTGCAAAGTGCTTTCGAAACCGAGGTATCTACACAAAATTAAACTACAAGGTTTACAACACGGTTTTTAACATAAATAAACTTCTTAATTTCACGATTGGCAATAACGTCATTTATTTTTTCATTAGTTTTTATCATTTGTTTTAGTTCTTCTTCAGAGATATCTCTATTTACGCTTAATGCAGTACGTAATTTTCCATTAATCTGAACCGGAAGTTCAATAACATCATCCAAAGCTAGATGTTCGTTGTATTCAGGCCATTGTTGTAAATGAATACTATTTAAATCTGACCATTCATTGCGGCCACTTATTTCTTGCCATAGTTCTTCAGTAACAAATGGGGCAAAAGGTGCCAAAACTTTTAAGAAATCACTCCAGGTGTTTTCGTCAATTGAATCAACATCTTTCAAATGATTAACAAAAATCATAATTTCACTAACAGCTGTATTCATTTTTAAATCTTCCATCATTTGTGTCGTGTTTTTTATTAATTTATGAAGGTTTTTCTCAGTATCCAAATTTTTGCTATTTTCTGACTTTGTAACTTTTTGTTTTAGAGCATAAATATTTTTCATAAGCTTGTAACAAGCTTTTAAGCCGTTTTCATTCCAAGGATAAGTTTCTTCATAAGGTCCAATAAATGCTAAATAAGTTCTAACCGCGTCGGCTCCATAATTTTCAATTACGTCTTTGGGGTTAACCACAAATTTTGGCCGTGACTTTGACATCTTTCTATTATCCTGGCCTAGTAATAATCCTCCGCTCATTCGCCATTTAAAAGGTTCAGGATGGGGAACAAACCCTTGATCATATAAAAACTTATACCAAAATCGTGAGTAAATTAAATGTGCTGTAGTATGGCCTGCATCCCCAAAATATTTATCAACAGGCATCCAGTATCTTAATTTTTCTATATCTGCAAATTTATCTTTATTCTTTGGGTCAATATATCTAATGTAGTACCAGTTTGACCCTGCCCATGTAGGCATAGTGTCATGTTCACGTTTTGCCGGGTTTCCTTCACTGTCAATGGTATTTACCCATTCTTCATTCTTTGCCAACGGACTTTCACCATCTTCTGATATAAAGTCTTTCATTACCGGCAATTCAACCGGTAAATTGCTTTCGGAAACCTTTTCAATTTCACCGTTTTGTTTATAAATTAACGGAATCGGCTCTCCCCAGTATCTTTGTCTTGAAAATATTTGTTCTCTGATTTTATAGTTAAAAGCTTTTTTGCCTTTATTTTCTGTTTCCAAACGTTCTATTACGGCTTTTTTAAAATCCTCCGCCTGCATGCCGTTATATTGGTGTGAGTTTATTATTTTATTTTCTTCGGTTATAACAGGTATTGAGTTTAAATTGTATTTTTTTGCAAACTCACCGTCTCTCTCATCATGGGCAGGAACACCCATTATCGAACCTGTGCCATAGTCAGCCAAAATATAATCTGCAACAAAAATAGGAATTTCTTGTTCAAACTCATCAAAGGGATGTTTTGCAGTTACACCGTTTAGTAATACACCTGTTTTGTCTTTGGTTTGTCGCTCTATATCAGTTAATTCTTTTGCCTTGTTTATGTATTCCAATACTTCTTCAGTGTTATGGGCTTTTTGCGCCAAAGCTTGAGTTAACGGGTTTTCGGGAGAGATTGCCAAAAAAGTTACTCCAAAAATAGTATCAGGTCTTGTAGTAAAAACATCAATAGTCTCACCAGCAACTTCAAAATTAATGTTTGCACCTTCTTTTTTACCGATCCAGTTGATTTGTCCTTGTTTTACTGATTCGTTATAGTCAACAATTTCAAGGTCTTCTAGCAATCTATCAGCATAGGCCGGAATATCAAGCACCCATTGTTTGAAAAGTTTTTTCTCAACCGGATAACCATCACGTTCTGATTTTTTTCCGGTAGGACCATCGGGGTCTGGGAGAACTTCTTCGTCAGCTAAAACTCCTAACTCTTTACACCACCACACAGGCATTTCTTTTTGTTTAGCTAACCCTTTTTCCCATAATTTTATAAACATCCACTGTGTCCATTTATAGTAATGTGGGTCAGCCGTGTTTAGCTCACGATCCCAATCAATTGCGTAACCCATATCTTGCATGGCTTTAACATAGTTTTTTGTTGCAGTTTCAATTGCTTCTTGTGGAGTAATATTATTTTTTATTGCATAAGTTTCTGCCGGTAATCCAAATGAATCCCATCCCATTGGGAATAAAACATTAAATCCTTGCATTCTTAAAAATCTAGAATAAATTTCTGGAACGGTATATCTCATCATATGCCCAACGTGCAGATACTCTCCCGAAGGGTAAGGAAGCTCCGCCAAAATATATTTTTTAGGTTTTTCGGAAAAATCTTCAGCTTTATAAATGTTGTTTTCAAACCAATACTCTTTCCAGTTATTCTCTATTTTTTTGTGATTATATTCAGGTTTTTGTTGTGACATGTGTTTTGAATTATAACAGGAAAGTACAGCTCTATGTAGATGACGCTGTACTTTCCTGGTAGAGTTAACTTATCATTCTTTCTTAGCCTCAAGGTGGGTTTTTTGCATAAGCTTACTAAGTTCCTCGTAAATTCGGATCAACAACAGTAATAAGAAAAAACCAATCAAAAATATACCACCGACAGCGGATATATATATTACAGTATCACTCAAGTGAATTATTGCGAGCATACTTAATCACTCCTTTTTCTTGCCTTGCTCATGGATTTTTTGTATTATATACCCTGTTATGGCAAAAGGAAAAAAGAAAAACCGAAGATTAATAGCACTTGAATGCACCGAAACCGGTATGCGAGCTTATGTTAGTGAAAAAAATGTTATGAATACTCCCGAAAAGATTGAATTAATGAAGTATAATCCACGTTTAAGACGCCATACGCTACACAAAGAAGTTCAAAAGCTTAAGTAGTTCTTGTACTCTTTCCCAAATTATTGAATAATTAAATTAATGGAAAATCAGGTCTTAACTGAGCAATCAGACGCTATTGAAGTTGAGCATAAAAGTGATAAAAAGATTATCTTAGCTATAACAGGTGTGATTATTATGTTATTTGTGCTGGTTACAGCAGGAAGCTTGTTATCATTTAAGTATCTTACCGAAGAAAGAGAAGGGTTAACCCGCACCCGTTTGGAAGAGTTTTTAGATGGATTTTCGCAAGGTGCTTACCAGAAACCGCAAGAACTACCAAAAGTCACTGTTGAAGAAACAGTCGAAAAAAATAAATCACATACCTCCGAATCTACATCATCCATTTATGTCACTCCGGATACCACTTTGTACAACAACAAAGTAAATTTAAGGCAAGATGAATGTATTAGGTACTTAGTAGAAATAGAAGGTTTTCAAAGTAATTACTGCTACAGTTTTAGCGATTATAGTAATTTAGTGATGCTAAATTCAAAGTACCAACAAGCCAACCGCAATAAAAAAACCGCCGAGAGCAGAATTGAAATTCTTTGCAACGGAAATGAATTTTTTGAAGATAACTGCGATGATGCAAAAGGAGATTTAAATACCAGCAAACAAACTATGGAAGAAACTAAAAATCAAATTCAAGTAATTATTTCTAGAGGGATACAATAATGAATCCATACCAAAATTACAGAGTCGGTTCGCATGGCAATACCGGTTCAGTACAAAGTTTTATAAGAATGCTTGCTTTTGTGATTAGTTTTATTGTTTTGTTTATTGTAATTATTTTGCCGTTAAGCCTGGTTTCAACAAGTTCTACAGGCTCAGCACTCCCGATTGGTTTGCCGGCATTTTTATTTTCTTTGTGGGTAGCATCATTTTTGTCAAAAATGTTTTATATATTGCCCGAATGGCAAACCATGGTAATTTTGCGTTTGGGTAAGTATGAAAGCGTTAGGGGAGCCGGGTTCTTTATTATTCCCCCGTTTATTTATTCAGTCGCAGACATTATAGATATGAGAATCGTTACTCAGCAGGTTGAGGCAACAGCCACACTTACAAAAGATAATGTTCCAACAAAAGTTACAGCAGCAGTGGAATTTAAGGTTGAAGATCCAAGAAAAGCAACAATGGATGTACAAAATTATCATTCATCAGTTATCTGGCTTTCAACTGAAGCATTAAAAAATACAATCGGTAGCATGGATTTAAAGAGTCTACTTAGCGAAAGAGACCAAATTGCAGATAATCTAAAAATGCAAATTGACCATGAAGCTGCAATTTATGGTGTTGATGTAAGAGCTGTTAGAATTACAGATATTGATACACCGGCATCTCTTGTTGATGAGTTGGCGGTAATAGCTAGAGAACAAAGAGCCGCCGAGGCTAAAAAAGTTCAAGCCGAAGCCGAAATTGCTGTTGCCGAAAAAATAGAACAAGCCAGTGCACTTTTGGAACAAAGCAAATACGGCATGAGATTAAGAGAATTGCAGATTTTAAGCGAAATGAGCAAAGAAGAAAGTTCTATGGTGATTATTTACCCGTATGGTGATAGAGATGGAGAAAATATTGCACAAGCAGCAGGAGGCTCACATGCCAACACTCATGTAGAGCATTTGGATGAGAAACAGGCTAGAGAACAGGCACAAATAAAATAAAAAGTGCCGATTTGATATAATTTGCAAGTGCAACTTGAGTCGTCGGCTTTATATATAGTTGCCACACCAATCGGCAATTTAAAAGACATTACAATAAGGGCAATTGATGTTCTGAAAAATGCGGATTATGTAATATCAGAAAGCCCGCGAGAATCAAAGAAACTTTTAGATCATTTGCAAATTAGTAAGCAGCCTTTCACCTACCGAGACGAAAATCGAAATAAAATGATTCCGAGGATTATTGAATTTTTGAGTTTGGGAAATTCAGTTGCTTTAACCTCAGACAGTGGTACACCTCTTATTTCAGATCCGGGATTTAAACTTGTACAAGAAGTGAAAAAAAGCGGTTTTAAAGTAATTCCAATACCCGGACCATCGGCAGTTGTATCTGCTTTAAGTGTTTCAGGGCTACCTACCGATAAATTTACATTTGTAGGATTTCTTCCAAGAAAAGAAAGTCAGGCTAAGGAGGTTATTAAACAATATGGGGAATTGGATGCGACTTTAGTTATATACGAATCACCTCACAGAATATTAAAAACTTTAACCAAAATAAATGAAGTACTTGGCAACAGAATTGTTTGTGTGATAAAAGAAATGACTAAAATTTATGAAAAGGACTATTATGGCAATGTAAATGATTTAGTAGTAAAATTAACCGACGAAAAATTTAGGGGAGAATTTGTTATTTTGGTAGCAAAAGAGGATTTTAATGGATAAACAAGTATTGAATGAAGAAAAAACTCATTTAGAAAGAGTAATTGAAAAAGTAAAGGATGCAAGAGATGCTTTAATTGAGGCTATGGATCAACTTGGTGTGAGTAATCTTTCTCACCTTGAGGAGCTGCGCAATAATCCTGAGACGAGTGGGGCAGACTTTATGATGTTTGTACAACAGCTTCATGAAAAAAATGAAGCTTTTAATGTAAAAGATAAAGTTAAAAGGCTTGAGGAACTAGAACATTCGCAAAAAGAACCTTATTTTGCCCGGCTCGATATTACAGACCCTGGAAAAACAAATAGTGAAAAATTATATATTGGTAAATTTGGCTATACCGAAGAAAATGCTCCGATAATAATAGATTGGAGATCAAAAGTAGCATCACTTTATTACCGCTATAGATATCCGCAAAAAAATGTTGAGTACACTGCACCCGATGGAACATTTATAAAAGACTTACTACTTAAGCGAACCTTCGAAATAGATAATGGTGAATTATTGAAATATTACAATAATGATATTCAATTTGATGAAGATAGTTTAATTGCAGAAAAAATTGGTCAAAGAACCGGCGGAATACTTGAAGATATTGTTGAAACAATTCAGGAGTCTCAACTTGATATTATTGAAGCAGATCCCAGGCAAATTTGTATAGTTCAGGGTTCAGTAGGTAGCGGAAAGAGCACTGTTGCAATACATAAACTATCGCACATATTTTTTAACTACTCAAATTTAATCCAACCCGAAAGATCTATTTTGATTGCCAAAAATGGGGTATTGGTAGGTTACTTGGCAACACTGTTTCCAAAACTTGGAATATTTGACGTTAATTACAAAACAATTCGTGAGTTAGTGGTAAATATTATATTTCGTGAAGATATGAAGCTTAGTATTGACCTTGATGTAAACGGTAATCTTTCCAATTTTGATTTAAAAAAAGTAAAAGAGCTTGAGAAAGATGTTGATGAAATTCATCAAAAATATGAGGAAAAGATTGAATTACTGCTTGAAGACGAGACTTTTGGAAGCTTAGGTAGCTATGTGTATGATTACTCTCAATCTGTGGTTGAAAATATTGATGAGTTAATATTTGACCTCAAAGAAGAACTTGGCTTTCAATCCGAAAAACTCAAAGATAATCCAAAGTCGCTTAAAAGCTGGATTTTTCAGGATAATATTAAAAATTTAAGAAAATTTATTTCGCGACTTCAAAAACTTAGACAGGATGTTACAGCCCAGGAAATTAAAAAGTTATATTCAAAGTGGGGAACAGATACTACAAAGTCACTTGGGTATTTAGAGGCATTAATTGCGGTTTATTTTCACTCTCAATTATATGGAATCAAAAAAACGCAAAAATATCAGTATTGCATAATTGATGAAGGTCAGGATATTAGTGTATTGGAATATTTAGTTTTATCAAAAATTGTATTAAATGGCAGGTTTTGTATTTTAGGTGATTTAAACCAAAGTTTCTCCGACGAAGGATTAACGACGTGGGATGAAATTTCATCTGTTGTTAAGGAAGCAAATAATGCGCAAACTTTTGAGCTTGACACAAACTACAGAAGCACAAAGCCTATTATTGATTTTGCTAACAACATATTAATTCCTTATACTGACCAATATTTGCCTAAATCGATTGATCGTGTTGGCCCGGAGCCAATAATAAAGCACGTACACGAGTTTAACGACGTTATAGCTGACATAGAATCCGAATTAGCAAAAGATATAGAAAATTTAAATAAAAGTATTGGTATTGTTTGTTTTTCTCATAATTATTTTGATGCACTAAGTTTCATTTTTAATAATTTTCAAAGAAGCGGAAAAATTTCTGATGAAAAATTAATAACTTTGCAAACTGATACCCGCATTTCGTACATTCCAAAAGGGGTTTATTTATCTAAATTTGAAGATTGTAAAGGTTTAGAATTTGCAAAAGTTTATGTTTTAGGTTTGAATTTAGATAACATAAATAATTTCGCAGAAGCAAAGAAAGCTTTTGTAGCTGTTACACGAGCCATGAATGAGCTTGTAGTTTATGGATAATATAGCTCTTAAGATTAAACAAAACCTTGATTCAATAAGTTTATTAGTGTTAGCAGGTGTACTGCGATTCGTGCACCTTGGATATTCCGACTATCAGGGAGATGAAATTAAAGCATTGTTTTTACCCGATTCCGGTCAGAGTATTAGCGATTTTTTATTAACACAAAGAAAAGGTCCTGTTCAATTTTTAATAACTTACATACTAAAAATTTTTGATCCAACATATTCAAATGAGTTTTTTGTAAGACTGCCTTTTGCAATTGCCGGAACTCTGGCAGTTTACTTTTTTTATAAATTTTTGTGCATGCACTTTAATAAAAAAGCAGCTTATTATTCTACTTTTTTTATTATTGTTAACGGGTTTTTTATTGCATTTTCGCGAATTGTTCAGTATCAGTCTTTTGTAATTTTATTTATGGTTCTCGCCCTTTATTTTTTTAGTTTGGCAGCTGTACAAAAAAAATGGAGTATAAAAGGAATATATTTAGGATTTATTATGTGGGGGTTATCGATTTTATCTCATTATGACGGGGTTTTTATTTTTCCTTTTGTATTGTTTTTATTGTTATTATGGCTTAAGAATCAACTTTTGGACTTTAGAGCACTTATTAAACGAAAATCTTTATTAAACATTAAACATGCTTTTGGTGCCGGAATAGTTTTTTTTGTACTTTTGGCACTTTTTTATATTCCATTTATTTTTAACATTGATGCAGGTACTCAAAGTTATTGGCAAGGAAGACTTGTTGGTACCGGCGGTAAGATTTCAAATTCACGGTACTTATTCTCAGTGTATCAACCTATTTATGTAATACATATTTATACTCTTTTGTTTATTTTTGGCGTAATTAAAATTGCATATAAAAATCTTGGTCTGCTTCCTGTTTCAAAATTGTTTAATACAAAAATTAAATACTTACTACTTCCCTTTTTGGTAAGAGATTTTTTTAAGTTTGCAGCATTGTTTTTGTGGTTTTTTATTCCATTTATTTTTTTAGAAGTCATAGTAAGTATTCCCGGAACACACATTTATACATATTTATTACCTTTATCAATTATTCTTGCCTTTGGCATTTTATTTATTGAAGAAATTTTAACTGCTTTTAGTGTTAGATTTTTTAATAATAAAGCAATCGCGCAATATATTGCGTACTTTGGAATACTTATTGTATTTTTATTTATGTATGCGCAGGCATTTTTTATTTTTGTTGATCATGTTGAAGAGTATCCGTGGTCTAATAAAGAATTTTTAATTTGGGTACTTCCCCGGCCAAGCCAAATTTACCATTTAAGCATTTTTGGATTTCCATATAATAGGGGCTGGGAAGAAATTTCAAGTTTTATAACTACTGAAAATACTGAATTTCCATGTCAGCTAAACAATCCATGTGAAATCCCGGATGTGTCTAAAATTGAGTTCTATTCAACTAATGAGAGGGATTCAATATCGCGTCATTATATACCGTATAAAAGAGATATTGACGACGCAGGTTACTACATTTTTATTCATGACCCTCAAAGCTTCTCAGCCCGCATTACGCAAGAAAAAGCCGAATATTGGCTTAACAGGTATAACCCTGTAAAAGTAATTTATAGAACCTGTGCCGGAATCGGTAAAAATAGCAAATGTGATGCATCAAATAGAGTTCCTGCAGCAAACATTTATTACATGCCACAAGGGTCGCTTTCAGAAATTAAAGCATTAGGATATTAAATAATCTAAAGTAAAGTAGAAAGTCTATTTGCAAATATCAGCATTAAAACCGCACCCATACTTACAGCTGAAGTTAAAACAAAACCTGCAGATAAGTCTTTTATAACCTTAACAATATCATTTTGTTCGGGCATTAAATGATCCATAAACTCCTCAACAACTGTGTTTAGCATTTCGGCTGAGAGTAGAAAAGATGATGAAACAACAATTAAGGCCCATTCCATATTTGAAATGTTAAAGTATAAGCCTAAAATAAAAGCTATAGCCGTAACAATCATTTGAACTCTAAAATTTGCTTCATTTAACATTGCATAAAACAATCCATTTACCGCATATTTAAAACTTTTTATGTGTCTTTTTGGATGATGGCTAGTTAATACTTTTTTCATGCTTTATGATATATTAAGAACTTATAGCCATTTTACAGGTAATAACAAAATGTTACAACGGTTTAAGAAAGTAAAATTCATAATAATATTGCTGGTTGCGGTTTTAGGTGTATTTGCATTTAGAGCATTCTCGCAAATGAGTGAGACCGTGTTAGTTGAACGTGTTGAAGTAGAAAATGTTTCTGTTAAAAAAACTGTATCTGGAAGTGGTGAGGTAAAGTCTTTAAGGCAGGCTCAATTGTCGTTTCCAAGTGGAGGTCGAATTAATGCAATTTATGTAAAAGAGGGCGAGTTGGTAAATGAAGGAAAGTTAATGGCACAACTTTACGGATACCCTACATTCCAAAACGCACAAGCAGCAAAAGATGCTAGAGATATTGCAAAAAGGGAAAAAGAGCTATTTGAAGAACAATATAAAGATAAAAGTGACAAAGATACAATTGGCGGACAAACAGCCTATGAAATACAGTTAAGGGCTTTGAACGAAGCTATAAGTCGCGCAGAAGCTAATTATCAGGCAAGTCTGGGAACAATCACAAGTTTAAACATAACTGCACCGTTTTCGGGGACTGTAATAGACACACATTTTGAAGTAGGTGAATCGGCTTCTCCGGGTTTGGCGGTAATAACCCTTGCTGATTTAAATAATCTGGTTTTTGAAATGACAATAGACCAGGAAGATTATGGAGTACTTCGTGCCGGTCAAAAAGTTAATGTTTACTTAGATTCATTTGAAGACATAGAAGTTCAGGGAGAATTACTGGAACTACCCTCATATGCCGGAACCGACGGTACAAGCAATTTTTTAATTAAAGTTAAACTTAACCATAATGCAGAAGTGCCTGTACTGTTAGGTATGACCGGAGACGGAACAATAACAATTGAACAAACTACAAATGAAACAAATGCATTACTTTTTGATAAAGTTTTTGAAGATAATGACGGAAGTTATATTTGGGTGGCTGATGGTAATATAGCAAAAAAGAAATATGTTGAAACAGGCTTATCGGGTGATTTGTATACGCAAATTTTAACTGACATTTCACAAGACACCATAATTGTACCTGTGCAAGACACACAAATTGAAGACGGATCTAACATAAGATTCAATAATTAACTATGAAAAAGATTCTTGAGGTTGTAAACGTTACAAAAACCTACAAAGTAGGACAAAGCCAGATCATCGCCGTAAATGATGTTTCGCTTGTTATTCATGAAGGTGAATTTGTTTCGATTGTAGGTAAATCAGGTTCGGGCAAATCTACACTGATGCATATGATTGGGCTTCTGGATACGCCGACGTCTGGAAAAATTGTGTTAAATGGTGAAGAAACACAAAAGCTTAACGATAAAAGATTAGCAAAAATACGAAATAGTGAAATAGGGTTTGTTTTTCAATCGTTTAATTTATTATCAAGAGCCACTGCTTTGGAAAACGTTTTATTACCTTTACAATACAGCAAAATACCCCGTGAACAATGGAAAAACAAAGCAAAAAAAATGCTGGATACAGTTGAGCTTAGTGAAAGAATAAATAATAAATCAAACGAGCTTTCAGGAGGACAAAAGCAAAGAGTCGCAATTGCACGTGCCTTAGTAAATGAACCTTCAATAATTCTTGCCGATGAGCCAACCGGAAACTTAGACACCAAAACTGGAAATGAAATAATTGATTTATTTAAAAGACTTAATAAAGAGGGAAAAACAATAGTCATTGTTACCCATGATGATGATTTGGCAAATATTACCGAAAAAAAATTTGAAATTCGTGATGGAAAACTTGTATGAACATAAATGAAACTTTTAAAACATCTTTAAGACAGTTGGGGGCAAATAAAGCCAGAACATTTTTAACAATGCTTGGTGTAATAATTGGTGTTTTTGCCGTTACATCGCTTGTATCAATTGGTCAGGGAATAAGAAACTATATAACAGACCAGTTTAACGCAATAGGGTCAAATTTAATTTTTGTCGTACCAGGTCGTGCAGACTTTAGCCGTGACCCGGCAGAATCGTTTTCAAAAAACAAGCTTGATGAAGAGCATATTGACTTAATAAATACATTTTCAAAAGAGTATGTTGAATACGTTACGCCGCAATACACGGCAGGTGAAACAATTTTTTACAGAAATAAAAGCTTTGCAGGTTCGGTAATGGGAGTAAATGAATCAATTGATAAAATTTTTAACGTTGGTTTAAGCGAAGGGAAGTATTTTACTAGAGTTGACGTTAGGTCAAAAAATAAGGTGGCAATAATAGGTGAGAGTATAAGAAGTGAACTATTTGCAAATCAAACCGCAATTGGTAAAAAAATAAAGATTGGTGATGATTCATATACCGTTATTGGAGTACAAGAAAAAAAAGGACGTGATTTTGATGAATCAGTATTGGTTCCTTATACTGCACTTGCAGAAACCTCACAACTTGATAAATTTTCTAGCATTATTATAAAAGCAAGAGACGTGAACAATATAGACATTACAATGAAGCAAATTGAAGCAAGTTTAATGCGAGATTTGGACGACGATGATTTTAGTGTACTGTCTCAGGAAGACCTTTTGAGTTCAATTCAACAGATTTTAGGGGCTTTAACTGCGGGTCTTGGTGCAATTGCCGGAATTTCACTTTTAGTTGGCGGAATCGGAATTATGAATATAATGCTTGTTTCGGTTACCGAGCGAATAAAAGAAATTGGGCTAAGGAAAGCTGTTGGTGCAACGTCAAAAAATATTGCTTTACAATTTATGTTTGAATCCGTTTTAATAAGTGTATTTGGCGGAATGATTGGGCTCATTTTTGGATGGCTTACCACACAAGCTTTACAAAGTTATGTACGTGCAGAAATACCTCTTTGGGGTGTTATTGTTGCATTTGGATTTTCTGTTGTTGTGGGGGTAGCTTTTGGCACATACCCGGCAGTTAAAGCAAGTAAACTTGATCCGATTGAAGCGTTAAGATATGAATAAGTGAGTACTAATTATTTTGTGAAGAAGGTTCAAGTATAAGCTCATAAACTGCACCACCAACTAGCGGAGTGTTATCTATTTTGTATGTAATATCTACTCTACTTTGTTGAGCTAAACTTAAAACATCTGTTTCTTCTGGTGATAAGTTAAGGTCTTCGAAAGTTTCATTGATTTTTTCTATATCGGCAGTCATATACATTCTCCAGCTATAACCGTCAGGTGTTTTAACTCCATTAATATAATCAAGCTCAGTGCCATAAGTATAAGCTATGCGCTCAAAAGTAAAATCTTCTGTTTCACGAATTTCTCTTAATAAATCAGAGACAGTGTTGTTATTTTGCATCCTGCGCTGGTAAGATTGTTCGTTCTGAAGTGTTTTTACAATTAAAGTAACTCTAACCGGTTTAATGTCGTCGGCATCTTTTGGGGCTTCTTTGTCTTCAACCTCAATAATATCCTCACTAAGTACAGACCTTGCGTACAAAAAACCGGTAGCCGATAAAAATATTGTGATGATTGCCAGGATGATTCGAATTTTTTTAAAGTTAGGCAAGTTCATTGTACTCATTATGATAGCATTTTTTGGTGTATAATGTGTGTTGCCTTAGGCAAAACTTGCCTCCGTAGCTCAATGGATAGAGCGTCCGGCTTCGAACCGGAAGGCTGGGAGTTCAAATCTCTCCGGAGGCGCCATTAACTTATACATTATTGACATTGTTTCTATTATATTTAAACTAAAATAAACGTTTTAAACATAAATTAAGGGGGAGAAATGAGTACGGGATTTATTGAAGGTGGCAAAAGGTGTGTTGTTGATACTTGGGTAAGAAGAGTCGACAGAGTTGATGACAAAAAAAGACTGGATCTCAGGTGTGGCTTATCCATAGAAGTGCCGGTTCTTACTGCAGTATGTAGCGGAGACCCTATCACACTCTATTTTCAAGTAGATAGTATCGAAGGAAAGTCAGTTCGATCAAGATTTATTGGGTATGAACTTTTCGGTAGATATTATCGTAATCAGATAGTGGCATAATGGATTTTATTTTAGGTATAAAAGGGAGAAAAATGTTAAACATAAGAGGTGTACAAGTCGAGGGGCCAGTTTACAGATGTGGGTTGCGAGCTTATTGGTTTTTAAAACGTGGTAAGGATGATTATGCATATTTGTTATCGGCATTAAAACCAAAAGAAATCGGCCAAATATTATTTAGACACCCTGTATCAGCCGGAGTTGTCATACTAGATGGTTGTACACAACTTAGCGACAGACAAAAAAAACAAATTGCACATCCAGATACAAGATGCATTCGTTTTGGGTGTCAAAGCTTAGAAGCACTAACTCAGGGCTGTCACAATAAAATTTTGGAACAAGTGTTAAGGGTTCTCAATGCACAGGTAACTATTATTGATCTTAAGAGCTATTCATAGAAAGTAGGTACCCCTAGTATATGCGTCTTTGCAGTAGGGGTACCTTTTTTTGTATAATGACACGGTTATGGGGGTGTAGCTCAGCGGTAGAGCAACCGGCTCTTAACCGGTAGGCCCTGGGTTCGAATCCCAGCGCCCCCACCAATGAACGTGAGATTTTTATAAATAGTTGTATAATTAAAATTGCCCGAACATTTCCTAAAACCCAAAAACCAAAAAAGAGGTGACAGGTGAAAGTTGCATTGAGTGATTTAGAAGAAGCCGAGAAAAACAATACTCCTATTGGACCAAAGTATGGAGAAGTTGTTAGTGTTGAGCCTGCTTATCGTATACGCTCTGAAACACTGCGGGTAATTACCGAAGGTATAGGCGATGAAGTTGTTGAAGTACACTTTTATTATGTTGAAAATGACCAGAAATTATACCCGGTAGGAACAACGGTTTACTTTTTTGGGTATTTTTCAGGTGATACCGGCAGTGATGCAAAAGTAAAACTTGGTGCAATCGATGTAATTTCTTTTGATGATCTGCAAGGTGACATTGTATAGTTTATGGAGCGAATCGGCTAAATGCCCACGGCTGATTCGCTCTATATTTTGCTATATAATAAACATATGGTTAAAAAAGCAGTGCCCTTTGTAGTAATAATTACGCTTATTATTTTGGTTTCAGGTGCAATTTTTAAGTCAAATAACATTTCAAATATTAATGTAAACACTGATAAACAAAACAATTTTACCGAAACCGTGTCTAGTACACCTACAGTTACAGCCCAAAATGATTTTCAAAACAATATCCGTGAAATGGATAAACCCGTTGATGCAATGATGTATGTCTTTACCGGGGGTTCTACCGTCAGTTATACTGCAAAAAAAATGTTGCTAAATCACGAAGAAGCTGTAGTAGGTGTAACCGAAGCGGTTAGCGGAGGAGGATGGTACTCACCATTTGAAAAGACGCTTTATGTTGGAGCTTTTGTTGATTTGTCAAAGATGAAAACGGATAGTGAAAAAAGGGATGAAGATGTTTTGCAATTGTTTACCGACACCCTAGCTACTTTTATAGTCGATAAGGCTAACGTTAGCATTACTCCAGGCAACAATTTTGATCTACAAATTCCCGGCAGTTTGACAATTAACGGGGTAGAAAAACAAGTAGTGTTTAATGTAACGGGTGTTTTAACAGACAATGAGTTTAATGCAAAAGGTGAAACAACTGTATTAATGAGTGACTTTGGAATCACGCCTCCGTCTTTGGCGAATGTATTTACGGCTGGAGATGAAGTGATTATTAACTTTACAATTACGGGAAGTCGTTTAAATTAGTACTTAGCAATTGACTAATGTGACATGCCAGAGTGGAGGAATTGGCAGACTCGCAGTCTTCAGGAGGCTGTTTCCGCAAGGAAGTGTGGGTTCGACTCCCACCTCTGGCACCAAGTAATTTAACAGATGTTATGAATATTCAAAATACACCTTGGATAAAATCTGATGTATATATTGCACTATTGTGTTGTTTGGTGTGGGTTTGCCTGTCTCTAGCATTTTCTTTTTTAAACATAGAGTCTGTTGGAGTCAGTCTTGCTGTGACCGTTTTGTTTAATTTTGTTGTAGTGTTAATTGCGCTGTTCATTTTTGTAAAGTTAAGAAAAGGTAATTTAAAGGACTTTGGGTTCAAAAAATTTTCGGAGCGACATCTGGATATAGGATGTGGTTTGTTTTTACTTTCATACATATTCAATGTTGTATATGGAATGTTAGTTACCTTTTTTGTACCAGATTTACCGGTTCAAGGTTATGAGTTTATGAAAATAATGGATCAGCTTTCTAACCCGGGGTTATTTGTTGTTTTAGGAAGTTTAATCATTCCGGTAACAGAAGAAATCTTTTTTAGAGGGTTTTTATTTTCATCTTTAAATAAATTTTGGGGATTCAAAATAGCAGCTGTTTTTAGTTCGCTAATTTTTGCGTTTATGCATTTTTTTGTAACTGCTTTTTTACCGATTTTTGTGTTGAGTTTAGTATTGTGCTACATATTTTATAAAAGCGGATCTTTATACATAAATATTCTTTTGCACATATTTTTAAATACTACGTCTTTATTGTTATTGTGGTTTATTAACTCAAATATTGGTGTATAATGCTTGTTGTACCGCAATCTAAGGGCAAGTGGCGGAATGGTATACGCGCAACGTTGAGGTCGTTGTGGGGGTTTCCCTGTGCAGGTTCGACTCCTGTCTTGCCCACCATTATGAAGACAGACACTTACGATTTCAAGGGTTCTTATGATTAAAAAATACCTTAACTACATTAAAGACAATCCTGAACACTACTGGTTTAAAGCAAAAATTTACGGATGGGGTTGGCCAAATAGAGATGATGCCTCTCCACAATAAATTATTTTGAAGTATATTTACCTTATCCACTAATAAAGCCAAAAAGTGTATTATTAAGACGTGAGAAAGCTGATTTATTTACTGATTACATTTTTATCCTTATTTTTTTGTAATGGAGCTTTTGCACAATCTTCAGAAAAAATTGAGTTTTTTCAGTCTAATATTACTATCAATTTAGATGGAACAATCAATGTACAAGAACTAATTAAGTATGACTTTGGTACGCAGCAGCGACATGGAATTATTAGAACAATCCCCTTAATCAAAACAAACACGGATGGTGAAAAACTTAAAATGGATTTAGATGTGTTACGAGTCTTGAACGAAGCAGGTGAGGAAGTTAAATACTCTGTTGATGAGTCTAATGGTGAATTAAATATAAAAATAGGCGACCCGAATATAACAGTTACAGGTTCAATGTTATATGCAATTGAATATAAAGTTAGTGGTGCTTTAACTTATTTTTCCGACCATGACGAACTTTATTGGAATGTAACCGGTAATGACTGGAATGTACCCATAGAACAGGCTCGAACATTTATTCAGTTTCCTAAGGAAATAAATGTTGTTTATGCAAGTGCAGTGTGTTATTCCGGGGCATATTCAAGTTCTGAAAGTAACTGTACAGTATTAACCGAAAGCTCAGACATTGAAAACTCATTATTTATTTTTTCTGAAAATCTTATGCCTTTTGAAGGATTAACAGTGTCTGTTAGTTTTCCACCTGGTGTTGTAGCTGAACTTGAGCCTGAGAAATATTATCCTATACACCCGGTTTTGATAATAGGTCTTTTGATTTTAGGATTTTTATATTTTCTGGTATTGCCAATTGTCTTATTTATAATTTATTTACGTGATCGAAACTATGTTAATAAAAATGCAAAAATATTAACTGCCTGGTTTGATCCTCCAAAAAATAACGATTTAACTCCATTTACTCCGGAGGAAACAGCATACCTAGTGGATAATACCGCTAAAAATGAACACATTACAGCACAAATTGTATCTCTCGCGCGGGAAGGGTACATAAAAATAAATGTAGACGAAAAAAATAAAGTTTCATTTACAGTAAGTGATAAAGACACTTCAGGTTTGAGCAAAGACCATAAACTATTAATAAACAGCATGCAAAAGTCAGGAAAAATAAATCAAGGTAGTTTGAAGAAAATGATTTTAGGTCAATCAGAAGAAGAAAAGAATATAATAGACATGACTGAGTTGCAAAATTCAACAAGTTTTGGAAATACAATAACTTCAATTAAAAAATCACTTCCTGCTAAACTCGAAAATAAAGGTTTATACAACAAATCCTTATTGAGAAATAAAAACTTAATCATATTTCTGGCAATATTAGGATTATCAACATTTAACTTTTTATTGGCAATTGCCTTGGCTTTAATTGCAAAAAGATATAAAGGATTCACGCCTTTGGGAATTGAGAAATATTCAGAAGCAATGTCACTCAAAAATTTTCTAATTTCCCAAGACGAGAAACTTGATTTTCAAGCTGATAAACAAATGTTTTTTGAAAAGTTATTACCATATGCAACAGCTTTTGGGGTAGAAGATGTGTGGTATAAGAGATTTGAAGGGTTAAATATAGTAAACCCTGACTGGTATACAAGTGCAAATAATACTTTTGCAGTTGGAAGGGTTACTAACGGGTTAAATTCTGCTGCATCAAGTGCTGTGAGAACTACCACAAGAAGTTCCTCAGGGTTCTCCAGCGGATCTTCCGGTGGGTTTTCAGGAGGTGGAGGTGGCGGAGGCGGCGGTAGAAGCTGGTGAATTTAATATATAAAAATACTGCAATTTATATTATAATTAACACATGCCGCATGATATTGACTTGTATAAAAGTGCCCAGGTGTTAAGGTATAAAGGTATGAGTTTTAATCAAATTCAAAAAGAACTGGGCGTTTCTAAATCCACTCTTTCATACTGGTTTGCTGGTGATAGTATTTCTAACGATTTAAAGCTTAAATTAAGTCAATCGTCCAATAAAATAAATTACAAACATATAATACATGTGGCTCATACAAACAGAGAAGTATCAAAAAAAAGACATTTGATTTATATAAAAGAAGCCAGAAAGGAATATGATATTTTAAAAAGGCATCCTCTTTTTTTTATAGGACTAGCACTCTATTGGGGAGAGGGTAGAAAAAGTGGAAAAGGCACTGTTCAACTTGTTAATTCTGATCCAGGTCTCTTGGAATTGACTTCTTTATTCTATAAAAATGTATTAAAGATATCATCTAACAAAATAAGATGCGCTCTATTTATCTATCCTGATATAAGTGAAGAAGTAGCACTTGATTATTGGTCTAAAAAAGTTAAAATACCAAAAGAACAGTTTATTAAGACACAAGTACTTAAGAGTCGTACTTACACAGCAAAAACAAAAGTACGCTATGGGATGTGTAATATTTATTTTTCAAGTACTGAAATGAACGTAAAGATAAAAGAGTGGATTAGACTTATGTATGAGGAAATGCGGGTGTAGCTCAATGGTAGAGCGTTACGTTGCCAACGTAGATACGAGGGTTCGATTCCCTTCACCCGCTCCAAACAATAAAAAAACCGAAGAGAAATAGTTCTCCCCGGTTTAAGTGACACTATCCAATGAGATTCACAATGTCGTTATAACACGAACGCAACACTGCATGTAGCAGTAAAATGATAAGTATTGCTTTAACCAATTTATAACACCAGTAAGTCTTGTTGTCTTATACCTTTCACTTAGTGCTTGCAGTAATAAACCTCCATCAAGTGGTACTATCGGCAACAAATTGAATGATGCTAATGCTATGTTAACGAACCAAAATATGCCCATCCATTCATTGTTTGATGAGGCAATTGTGTTTGTTATTCCAACGGATCCTGAAAAATCGGCAAATCCAAACACCCCTATAAGTGCTGCCAGATTCAACGGAATAAAAACAAACATTGCAACTATACTCACCATCTGACAAACGAAAAAGAATACAAATAAAGCCGGAATGTCGCTAAAATTAAAATCAACCGGTACTACATATAAAAATAAAAACAATCCGCCAAATACTGCATTTGCTAAAGGTCCGGCTATTATTATTTTCCATCTCTTTCGTCGGTCAACATTTGCAATCGGTTCAACGGTTTCCACACTAGCACCTAAAGGAATAAGTCTTATTACAAAATCAGTACCCTTTTTCGTAAATAATTTAATCAACCTAGGATCGACACCCAAGGAAAACGTTTGTACATCTACCTTTTGACGCAATGCCGCAAAATAATGTCCAAGTTCATGTACAATGATACTGAGCACAAATAATACCAAAGCTATTAATATACTCATCATCTCTCCTTATTTCCACTTTTTGGTTAAACTTTAACAAGATTGTATAATTTTTTACTCATAAAATGAAATATATTTACAAATACTGTATAATCGTGGTGTTAGACTCCCCAATTGGGGCTAACAGCTTTCTAACCTGCTCAAACTGCCAAAAAAATAAAAGGGAGAAGCAAGTAGAAAGTATTTTTTCATGAGCAACTAGAGGACATTCTACTTGCAAGTTACGCTTACGAGAGTTTAAGCTACATTGGCCGAATTAGTTAAACCGCTTTATTTTGCCAATGTTATGCTGAATGAAATTATAAAATTACCTCTTAGGTAAACTAAAAGCTTTGCTGTTTCCTACCCGGCAGCAAGGCTTCTCCCTTTTCTTACCTGTTCTTTACTTTCTTTAAATAATTTGCAAAAACTACATAAATAAAATAAAACCATGAAACTGCTTCATCAACCCAGTATTCGCACTAAAGTTATAGACCTAATAACTAATAGATCCCAAGGAGAAAAATTATCTTTATATATGAAAACTTATAGAGTCTGGCAAGAAAACGAAAAATCCAAAATCAGACTAAAAAACCTTGTTAACGAGTCACAAATGTCACTTACAAACGAAAAAATTATTAATAGACTAAATGACTTTTTGGAAGAAGTGCGTACAGATGAAACTTTTTGGTACTCCATGCAGGAAGGCCTGGCTATTTTTGCATCCGAAAAAAGTTTTGAATACTTTATATTACCCACTGAATTTAAAGAATTAGTGTATGTTAGTGAGAAATTTAATATTAAACCTTTAGTTCCTTTTTTGGAGCTTGACCTTGAGTATTATGTACTATTGTTAAGCCAGAAAAGAGTAAAGGCATTCAAAGGTACAAACAGGTATCTTGAAGAGCTTGACACAAGCAATGTTGCAAAAAATATAGATGAAGCGTTGTGGATGGATGACCCAGAGAAAAGTATCCAACATACTTCGAGTAAAGCTGTTGGGCCAGGTTCATCAGGAGGATCCATTTATCATGGGCATGGTGCTTATGATGATGCCAAAAAAGAAAACTTAAGGCGTTTTATAAATAAAATTGATGATGACCTAAATGAAGTATTTAAAAACAAAGAGCTTCCCTTAATTTTAGTAACTGATGCTCCTAATTATGCAATGTTTAAAGAGGTTACCGAATACCCTAATGTATACAACAGGCTCATAAGCAAAAATCCTGATTTACTTAATATAGAAAACATAAAAGATCGAATTTGGAATAAAGTTCTTGACGAATATCATGATAATAGACTCAAACACGTAAATAGGTTTAAAGATGCTTTAGGCACTAATTTGGCTATAGCAAATGTACCTGAAATAGTAACTAATGCATTTCAACAGCGTATTGACACACTATTTGTTGATAAAGAGTTTACTGTTTTTGGCAGATATGATGAACAAAACAATAACGTTAAAATTAAAGAAGGTGTGATTAATGGAATCACGAATGAAAACTTAACCAATTTGGTAAATTTTAGTATTATTCATACTTTAGCCAATGGTGGAAGAGTTTTTTCTATAGAAAACGGTGAGTTTGACGACTTAGACAATGAGTATAAGATTGCAGCATTGCTACGTTTTTAAATTACCAATTTAAATAGAAAAATATGATAATATTACATAGCTTTTAGAGCGTAGTTTAGCTTTTTTGTGCTAATATTTAGTTGGGTTGTGGTGTAGTTAAATAAGGGGCGGTAGCCAAGGCGGTCACGGCACCGGTCTGAAAAACCGGCTATGTGGGTTCGATTCCCACCCTCCCCACCATCACAAAACTTTTCAGCTTTTTAAGAGCCGTCATCGCTCAAAAATCGGCAGAATGTAGATTGAGAAATCTCTTGGAATTGCTACAATAACATCAAGATATATGAACCAATTTGTAAAGCAAAATTTACTTCCCATTTCCGTTTTTATCACCGGGGCTTGTGTCTTGATAATTGAGATTGTTGCTGTTCGGGTTCTTTCGCCACATTTTGGCAACACAATTTTTACTGTTTCGAGCGTAATCAGTGTCATACTTGCGGCTTTAAGTGTTGGTTATTATGCGGGCGGGAAGTTTGCCGATAAGCATCCGACCATGCGGTGGTTTTTTGGAATTATTCTTGTGAGCGGTTTGGTGGTTGTCGTTATTCATTTTTTAGGCATACTATTACTGCCGATTTTAAGCTTGAGTTTTTCACTCGTCAGCGGCCCGCTCATTTCTTCTGCTCTTTTGTTCCTCGTGCCCGCTATACTACTTGGTACTTTGTCGCCTTATGCGATAAAACTACAAAGCATTCAGGAACCAGGTCAGGGCGTTGGCAGTGTTTCAGGAAAAATATTTTTTTGGTCCACACTTGGAAGCATTATTGGTAGTCTGCTTGCCGGCTTCGTCTTGATACCAAATTTCGGCATAGATTATATTTTCATATCAACAGGTGTTGTTCTATTCCTACTCGGCTTTATTCCTCTTATTGTTTTCGGTTTTGACAAAAAAAGACTTATAAAATCAGCATTCGCTATTTTGATTTTTGTTGGCGTCGCTTCTTTTACTGTTCAACAGATTAAAGGAAAGGCTTTATACAGCAAGGATGGGGTTTATGAAAAAATTACAATCTATGACAGCACGCAAGGAAGTAGACCAATAAGAATTTTTCAGCAAGACAGGAGTGCCTCCGGAGCAATGTTTCTTGATACGGATGACCCGACCGATTTAGTCTATGGATACACAAAATACTATTCGCTCTACAAAATTTTTAATCCTGATGTTAAAAATGCCCTCATTATAGGTGGCGGCGCATATTCAATACCAAAAGCACTACTTGCCGAATTGCCGAATGCGACTATTGATGTATCAGAGATTGAACCTTCGTTGTTTGATTTAGCTAAACAATATTTTAAAGTTGAAGACAATCCGAATTTGCATAATTACACAGAGGATGGTCGCCGTTTCCTTCGCGATTCCGAAAAGAAATATGATTTGATATTCAGTGATGTTTATTACTCCCTTTTTTCAATTCCTGCTCATTTCACAACGCGGGAATTTTTTGTTGTTGCAAAGGAGAAGTTGTCTGACGACGGCGTATTTGTCGCCAATCTTATTGGAGATTTATCACGGCAACAGCCGTCCCTTATTTTTGCGGAAATAAAAACATTCCAGAGCATTTTTCCCAACAGTTATTTTTTTGCGATCGAGACTCCGAAAAAAACAAATTCGCAAAATATAATTTTTGTCGGTTATAACAGCGACAAGAAAGTGGATTTTAACGCTCCCTTAATTTTGCAAAATGAAAACCCAATCATTAGCTCGCTACCAACAAAAATTATCAATCTTCAGCGATTTGACTTGTCACCATATCCCGTTTTGACTGATAATTATTCCCCCGTTGAATACCTCACGGCCGAAGTTCTCCGGCGAACCGTCAGTAGAAAACCATTTATTGACGGCAACGAGATGCTAGCAGTCATAGACCAGCAATTACGTTATGGCCCGCGTTATATGGGTTCGACGGGGCACGAAAATGTTCAGGAGTTTTTGATTGCCGAAATGCAAGAACAAACCCACGAAGTCAAAACTCAATCTTGGGATTACAAAGCAACGGACGGCAACACATACCAATTAACGAATATTATTGGACGTTTACAACCAACACAAGAACGTCGCATCATTTTGGCGACTCACTACGACAGCAAGAAATTTGCGGATAAAGATTGGAGTAAAAATGACCAACCCACGCCAGGAGCCAATGATTCGGCGTCGGGTGTGGCCGTTCTCGTGGAACTCGCGCGGATATTGGGCAGTTCTCATGTAATACCAAATGTTGGTGTTGATTTGGTGTTCTTTGACGGCGAAGAGGGAGATATCAATCAAGGCAGTGATTACAGTAATTGGAGGCCTCTTGGCTCTACATATTTTTCCGAGCATTTAAACGAAATTTACGGTAACAATAAGCCAATAACAGCGCTTGTACTTGACATGGTATGTGACAAAGATTTGAGAATTTATAAAGAACAATCGTCGGTTCAAAATGCTAAATCACAAGTTGATTCATTCTGGTCTATTGCTCAAAAAGTAGATAGTGGAGTTTTCCGAGACGAAGTAAAGCAGAGTATAAATGACGACCATACGCCGCTTAATCAAGCAGGTGTGCCGAGTTTTCTGTTGATTGATTTTGAGTACCCACCGTTTCATACCACTGAAGATACGCTTGATAAATGCAGTGCAAAAAGTCTAGAGACAGTTGCCCGTGCAGTGTTTGATTACGTTTATTCTGACCATTAGAATTTCGCACTCCGTCGTTTTGCGGCAGATGACAGATTCCAAAAAGGGCGTCTTAAGGTTTTTTATGACTTAAAAACAAGCACACCTAAAAAATTAATACAACAATTTGAACTAATAAAATCTATTTGATAACCTGATATACTAAAATAATGTCACGTCACATCTCTGAACTAAGCAATTTACTCCTTGCAGTACCCTTTGTTTATGCTCTGTTGTATCCCGAAAGAAGCATTGAGTTTATTTATGATACCGGTGTAATGCTTCTTGTGTTTGAAATTTTTTCTATAATATCGACCATGGCCATAGAGGATTATAAAAATAAGCCGATTAAAGATAAGTTTGCTTTGTTCTTGTTCTTTATGGTTTTTGTATATTCATTTATTAAATCCACACAATCACCTCAGATATGGTATTTTTTTACAGTTAGTCTCATAACTAAATTTTTCATATTTAGAACTGCTCCTTCAATAGCCATAATAGCAAGGCCAATGTTAGTATTGTTAGCAACATCAACTTTTATAATTGCAACAGGCTGGCTATGGAAATTTTTGATTCCGTTACCTGAAGAGGTTATGAGGTACGGTGTTGGCAAAAAAGGTTTATTTAATGAAATACCACAAACTCTTCTTGCGTGGGGTATTATATATCCGGTAGGGCTTTATTTGACAAATTTTATTAAGTTTCCGGTAAAAATCGGAAACATAACACTAAAAATATGACGATAAATTACATAACTTATAACTATCAATCCTGCCATGTAAAATACCGCAAAATACCTACGGTTGCTTTAACCAAATAAATATTATATAATCCTATAACTATTTAGATTCCTGCCAATAGTATATAATCCTGCTCGTCAAAATTACATATTTTCGTATGTAATTTTTTTATGCCCAAACCAAATAAAAATGAAAGCTCTAGATATTATTATACCGGTTTATAATGAAGAGAAAAACTTGAATGAATTAGTGAATCGCCTATCAGGTGCAATGGATGTTGCAAATATTGATTTTACGCTGATTTTTGTTGATGATAATTCAAAAGATGCCACTGTAAAAATATTAACTAATCTTTCAAAAGAATTTCCTATAAAAATTCATACAAAAAAAGGTATACAAGGTAAGGGCTATTCTATTATTGAAGGTTTGCAATTAGCCATAACAGAATATGTCGCATTTATAGACGGGGATCTTCAATATCCTCCTGAGGTACTGCCTGAAATGTTGAAAAAAGCATATATCGATAATTTAGGGGTTGTTGTTGCAAACAGACGAACTTATTCAAGTACTTTTGTAAGAAAAGCAGGTTCAAGATTAAACAAATTAATTTTTGGAAAATTTTTATTGGGACTTAACTGTGATACTCAATCTGGGTTAAAAGTTTTCAAGCGAGAAATTGCAAATCATATGAATGTTGAGCATGTAACACCATGGACACTCGATGTTACATTACTTCATACAGCAAAAGAATTGGGCTACAAAATAGGCGGGGTTGACATTGACTATGTTTTAAGAGTTAACGGGTCGTCTAATATAAATTTTGCAAAAACAGCCTGGGCATTAGCTATAGCTGCAATTAAAACTAAACTTACAGTAAGACGGGTTTTTCACATAGCTCACAACGATACAGATTCTCATAGCACAGTGTACAAAGGAAAGCATTATAAAACTCATACAAATCTTCCACATTATAAATCCGCTTTATACACACTAAAAAGAGATCAAAAATTCTTAATTTCTGCAGTTATCGTCTTGTTTATAGCTAGTTTAATATTTTATCCTTTTAAAACTTTAATCTGGATTTTAGCAATATTGAGTGCAATTTACTTTTTGGACGTATTGTTCAATATTTATCTAATTTTAAAGAGTTTAAGCCACCCGCCTGAAATTCAGCCAAATACCGATGAATTAAATAGCTTATCAGATGAAAATTTGCCCATATATACAATTTTATGTCCCTTATATAAAGAAGATGCGGTTTTAAAAAATTTTGTTGAGGCAATTAGTGCCCTAGACTGGCCAAAAGATAAACTTGAAGTTCTGTTATTACTCGAAGAAGACGATGATGTGACAGTTAAAGCCGCCGAAAAGCTTAATTTGCCTGAATATTTCAAAACCGTCGTTGTTCCGCATTCTATGCCAAAAACTAAACCAAAAGCATGCAATTATGGATTAAAAATGGCCTCAGGTGAATATGTGGTTATTTATGATGCCGAAGACATGCCCGATTCTTTACAGCTTAAAAAAGCTTATTTAGCATTTAAAAATCTTCCTGAGGATATTATTTGTGTTCAGGCAAAGCTAAATTATTATAATCCCCACCACAACTTATTAACAAGAATGTTTACTGCCGAATATACTTTGTGGTTTGATATCATTTTGCCGGGTTTGCAGAGTATTGAAACAACAATTCCGTTAGGAGGTACAAGCAATCACTTTAAAGCTCAATACTTAAAAGACCTTCATGGATGGGATCCGTTTAATGTTACTGAAGATTGTGATTTGGGCGCCAGGTTATTTAAAGAAGGCTACAAGACCGCAATTATTGATTCAACAACTTTAGAAGAAGCAAATAGTAATGTCAAAAACTGGATAAGACAAAGATCTAGATGGTTAAAGGGTTATATGCAAACTTATCTTGTTCATATGCGAGACCCGCTTGCATTTTTAAGAAAACAAGGTATTCATGCTTTAATCTTTCAATTAATAATTGGATTAAGAATTAGCTTTATTTTAATTAACCCGATTTTATGGCTTGCAACAATTTCATACTTTGTATTCAACGAATATGTAGGTGAGACGATTGAAGCTTTGTTTCCATCACTTGTGTTTTATATGGCAGCGTTTTCACTCGTATTTGGAAACTTTTTGTATATCTACAACTACATGATTGGGCTGGCTAAACGCGAAAAGTATAACCTTATTAAATTTGTATTTTTTGTGCCTTTTTACTGGTTTTTAATGAGTATAGCAGCAGTAATGGCTTTTTGGCAATTAATATTTAAACCTCACCACTGGGAAAAAACACATCATGGGCTGCATCTTAACATTACAAAAAAAAGCCGAAAACTTGCATTTATATCAAGGCCAACACTGGCGTTTCCGCGTGTCTCTTTGCCGACTGTAAAACCGGCTATATCTACAGCAACAATCAAAAACTTATATGATACAACCGTTTCAGCCGGTTTAGCGCTTATTGCAGCAACAATGGTTGCCAACGTTTTAAACTTTTTAACAAGCGCTTACCTTGGGAGAACACTGAGCGAAGAAGGATTTGGTCTTATTGCATTATTGAGTAGTTTTATGTTTATAGCTCAAATACCAGCCGCGGGAGTTGCTCAAACAATTTCTAATAACACGGCATTTTTATTTGGAAAGTATAATTCGTTAAGAAGTGAGATTTGGTACACATATAGAAACAAATTAACCAAAATCTCATTGATTCTAGTTGCGGGATGGATAGCATCAATACCTCTTCTTTCAACATTTTTTAATTCACACACTTTAGTACCGTTTATTGTATTTGCACCAATGTGGACTCTTTTGCTCATTCAGGCAGTAAACACTGGTTTTTTGGAAGGAAGCCACAAATTTTATGCTTTAGCACTTTTGGTTGTAATTAGCGCATTCGTTAAATTAGCTTTTTCTGTTGTTTTTGTTCAATTTAATATGGGCGAGTGGGTTTATACAGCTTTACCGATTTCAATTTTGGTATCCATGGTTGTTGGATGGGTAATAGCTGCAAGAATTGCTAGGTCCGCGTTACCGCGTACAGAGCAAGAACCTGAAAAACCTGAAAATCTTAAATTATCAAAGAAATTTTTTACAACAGCCGTTTTAACCAAATTATCAGCTGTGACATTTTTGAGTCTTGACTTGATTTTTGTAAAGCATTATTTAAGTGCTATTGAGGCAGGTCAGTATGCCTTGTTAATTCTTGTTGGACGTATGGTATATATGATTGGAAGCATGTTTGCTCAATTTATTATTCCTATAGTCAGCAAAGATGCAGGTGCAGGTTCAAAAACTTCTGTAGCATTTAAAAAGATTTTACTTGCAATTGTAAGTTCAACTTTTGTTGCCTTTATTATAGTAGGTTTGGCAGGAAGCATAACTATACCGATTTTATTTGGTGAAAAAGCATTGCCCATATTGCCTTATTTAATAAGATTTTCGTTTGCTATGATGTTCTTTTCTGTTGCTTATGCTGTAGTAACTTATTATCACGCAAGAAGAGAATATATTTTTGCAATTCCGGGGATTCTCACTGTTATAGTGCAAAGTGTTGGTTTATATGTTTTTCATGCAAATATTTCACATGTTGTTAATGTCATGATCTTAAGCGGTGCATTCTTTTTGGTTGCTGTTGCAATACTTCACACTTTTAAAGAAAAATTCATTGAAGTTTCTCATGACATTTTGGATTTGCTACCAAAATATTCACAACCGGCATATGCACACGTAGATTATAAAGCTGACGGAAAGCTAAACATTTTAATTTTGAATTGGCGTGATACAAAACATGTATGGGCAGGCGGTGCTGAAGTATATGTTCATGAGTTAGCAAAGAGATGGGTTAAAGATGGTCATGATGTAACACTTTTTTGCGGCAATGACGGAAAAAACACAAGAAACGAGCAAGTAGAAGGAGTTAACGTAGTTAGACGGGGCGGTTTTTATACAGTTTATATTTGGGCATTTTTCTACTACATTTTTAAGTTTAGAAGCAAATACGACATTATAATTGACAGTGAAAACGGAGTTCCGTTTTTTGCACCACTTTATACCCGAACTCCGGTTATTGGTCTTGTTCACCATGTTCACAGTGAAATAATTTTTAAACAGCTAAAATTACCCATTACTTCATGGCCTGTTGCGTTTATAGCCAAGCAATTAGAATCAAAAATTATGCCATTTGTATACAGAAATGTTCAAATGGTTACAGTTTCCAATTCATCCAAAAGTGATATGGAACGAATTGGATTTGGTAGAAACTCCAACATTATTATTATGAGTCCTGGAGTTGACTTAAACGACTTAAAACCCGGTCCAAAAACAGTCAATCCGTCAATTTTATACTTAGGGCGTTTAAAACCATATAAATCACTTGAAACACTAATATATGCCACACGAAATCTTGCAAAAACTATGCCGTATATAGAGGTTAAGATTGCAGGTTTTGGTGAGAGCAGAAAACGCCTTGAAGTATTGGTAAAGGAGTTAAACCTTGAAAATAACGTGAAATTTTTAGGTAGGGTGAGTGATGATGAAAAGATTAAACTTTTATCGAGCGCTTGGGTCTTTGTACAACCATCAACAATGGAAGGATGGGGCATTTCGGTTCTGGAAGCAAACGCATGTGGTACACCGGTTGTTGCTTCACGAGTTCCAGGGTTGGTTGATTCGGTAAAAAACAAATATACCGGTATTACTGTAGAAGTTGGAAATAGTAAAGCATTTTCTAAGGCTATCAAAAAAATACTTATTGATGATGAATTAAGAGCTAAGTATGAAAAAAATTCATTAAGTTGGGCTGAAAACTTTGACTGGAATAGGATTTCAAATAACTTTGCCGAATGTATTCAGACCTATATTGAAATAAAAGAAGCAAAAAAAGCCGTTGTTCAACCAAGATTTCGTTTCAATTTAGTTAAAAGCACTGAGTAAAGATGAGTCTTGTAAGCTATTCAACACAAATATCAAATAATTTCCCGCTGACACTTGAAGAAAGCTTTCAACTTCAGGAACAACTGGCACTTATTAAATGTAAATATGATTTTGCAATATATGTTGACTGTGAAGGTAACGAATATATAGCAAAAATGTGTGAAAAGCTAAACGAAAATAAGCTTAATGAGCTAAGAAACGAAGACCTGGCATACAAAGCCTTATTAAAATTAAGCAAAAATATAAAAAACTCAAACGTTTCATTTCCCAAACATTTTCTAACATACGAAGACAAAGATATTTTTCTTATCTTATTAGAAAGAGTGAATGGTGATACTTTAAGACAGCTTCCTATAAAAGTGAAGATAAAATCAATTCAGCAGAGTTTTACCTATTTGAATAAACTATATGAATTTGCAAAAGAAGATGATGCTTATATATTAGAAGTTTTTAAAAAACGTTATGTTGAGCAGTTTGTATTACTTGCACCATTTATGGCCTTACTTGCTGTAGTGAAAAATCCTTTTGAGTTTGCCCCAATTATGAAATCATTTTTAAAAATGATGCTGCATGCACCTAAGGTTATAAAAACAACAGATTATGGATTTGTACATAAAGACTTAAATACATCAAATATCATAAAAAGCGGCAATAAATTATCAATTATAGACCTTCAGCTATTTTGCATTTCAATTAAAGCTCATGACTTTGCAAATACGTTTTATAGCATGTGGGAGAAAGATTATGAACTTGAAATGGCTTTATTTTTGTCTGAAACATTAAGTGACACCAAAAATCGTGATGAATACAAATTTTTCTTGTATTACAGTGTTTTATTTGATATGTCACTTGGTTCAAACAGAATTCAAGGTAAAGCAAAACAATATATCACCTTTCTATTTAGGATTATATGAACAAAAAAAAGAAAAAACTATTAATTTCAACATATGATGATATAAAAAACCCGTATTATGGCGGAGGCGGAGCAATTGCTGTACATGAATTGGCTAAACGACTAAATGAAAAATATGATTTAAAAATTTTAACCTGGAACCATTCAGGTGTGTCTGTTGAGATTATTGATGGAGTTTTATATCAAAGGGTTGGACACAGGTTAATAACCCCCCGACTTGGTTTATTGCTGTTTCAGTTAACTTTGCCAATTCATTGCAAATTAAAAAAATATGACATATGGATGGAAAGCTTCTCTCCGCCTTTCACAACTGCTTTTTTGCCATCAGTCACTAAAAAACCGGTAGTTGGTGTGGTACACATGCTTGCAGCAGAAGATATGAAAAGAAAATACAAGCTTCCATTTCATTTAGTTGAAAAATTGGGCTTAAAACACTATAAAATAATTGTCACCACTAGTGAATACATGCAAAAAAAGCTCAAATCAATAAATCCTGCATGTGATATACAAATAATAAGCAACGGAATTGAAAAAATAGTTTCAAATAAATCAAAAAAAGAAAATCAGATTCTTTATTTGGGTCGAATCGAGGTTAATCAAAAGGGACTGGACTTGTTAATAAAAGCATTCAAAAAGTTTGTAGAAGATGGAAATAGTTCATATAAACTAATTATTGCCGGTGACGGGCATAGTGATGAAATTAAAAAACTGAAGTACCTCATCAAAAAAAATAAATTACAAAATAATGTTGAATTAATAGGACGTGTTTCAGGAAAGCAAAAAGAACAGTTATTGTGTGAATCACAATGTATGGCAATTACTTCACGCTTTGAGACCTTTTCTATGGTGGCACTCGAAGCCATGGCTCATAAGTTGCCAATAGTTTGTTTTGACATAGAAGGTTTATCTTGGATACCACAAAATACTGCTGTAAAAGTATCTCCTTTTGATATAAATGGGTTCTCAGAAGCAGTATCTAATATTATAAAAAACAGAAAATATGCGGAATTTCTTGAAATTGAAGGCAATAGATACGCGCAAATGTTTACGTGGGATGCAATTGCCAAGTCATACACAAAATTTATAAAAGGAATTTTAGCAAATGCTTAATGAATTAATAAAAAATAAAAGTCACTGTGCCTTTGTATCCCCTCATTTTGATGATGCAGTTTTTTCAGCTGGAGGGTTAATTAATAAATTAGTTGAAGGCGGATGTAAAGTTACAATAATAAATGTTTTTACTCAAACTCCTCATAAATATAACACTTTGTCAGCAAAAGCTTATTTAAAGCAATGTGGTTATGAAATTGCTGGTGAGTTATACAAAGCTCGAACTGAAGAAGACCGAAAGGTGTTAACAAATATGGGATGTAATATTATTAATTTGGGTTTTATAGAAGCTTTGTGGAGACAAAAACAGTCATCAGGTTTTCTTTACGAACTTGGTAAAATATTGCCTGAAATCAATTCACTTTATCCGACCTATAGACTACATATAATCAAAGGCAATATACATAAAAAAGACAAACTGCTTATAGAAATTATAGCCGACAGAATAGGGTTTTTGACGAATACTTATCAATTTGATACAATCTTTGCGCCTATCGGAATAGGCAATCATATAGACCATATAGTTGTAAATGAGGCTATTAAGACATTGAAAACCGAAAGCATTTTCTGGGAAGATTTTCCATATTCGGTTAACTCACAAGCTAAAGTTTCGGATTATAAATCTGAAGAGGTTTTGCCAGATTGGAACAAAAAGCTTCATTTAATGAAAATGTATGAGTCACAGTTTGATGCAATATTTAAACAAATCCCGCCCTCAAAACAAGAAGTGTATTTTTACAAATAGCATGACTGATAAAGTTTTAAATACAATTTATATCGAATTGCTTATGTTCTTAAAAGGGCCAAAGCAATATTTGTATTTGTATACTTATCCTAGTGATAAATACGTAAAAATAAAGCCTTATGACCCGAAAGTAACCGAATTAGGAAATAAGCTCATTAGCAGGATTCATAAGCTATACCCGAAATTAAAAATTCATTTCTTTGGCTCTGCGGCCCTTAAAATTGCAGGTCAAAGAGATATTGATTTATTTGCAGTGAGTAATCCAAAAGATTTTGATAAGTATTTGCCCGGATTGATTAAAATTTTAGGCTTACCGAAAAAACGTAGAAGGAATTTTATTGAGTGGTCATTAAGTAAAAACAAGTGTGATATTCAATTTGTGCTCGTAAGCCCAAATAATCCAATGTTCGCAAGGAATATTAGAGCATACAAACTTCTTAAAAAAAACAAACAAGCCTATGAGAAGTTAAAAATGGAATCTAATGGTGACTCATTTAGAGAGTGTGAAAAGAAAAAATTGAAGTTTTTTTATTTTTCACTTGGATTATGAAAAAGAAAATATTAAGTTTATTAAATATATCAAACTTAGCATCAATATTATCGTTATTGTTTGTAATCCTTGTACTGGCACTCTCAATAAGAGGTCAGACAGGAAATCCCACAACAACTGATTTGTTGAGCAATGAGTGGTTGCGAGACGGCCCTTTTGAGGTTTCGCCGGAACGTGGCAGATTTGCGCTAACCTACTCACTTATAGAAGATAAATCTTTCTTTTTTCAAATTCCACTAGCACGTTTTACGGCACCGGATCTTGGTTATTTGAATGATAAGTATGTTTCTTTATTTGCACCGGGTGTCTCTGTAATTGTTATACCGGGATTTATAGTAGGAAAAGCATTAGGTTACTCCCAAGTCGGAACATTTGCTGTAATTTCATTGTTTGCGTTTTTTAACTTTTTGCTTGTCAAAAAAATATTGCAGTATTTTAATTTGAACGAAAAAATTGCAACTCTAGCAGGTTTTACATTTTTATTTGCAACACCGGCGTTTGCCTATGCAGTAACGTTGTATCAGCATCATATTTCAACATTTTTAATATTATTCTCGATTTATTTATTAATTAGATTCAAAGACAAATGGATCACTTACTTTATTGTTTGGTTTTTGTGTGCAGCTTCTGTAGCAATAGATAACCCAAATTTGTTCTTAATGTTACCGGTTGGAATATATTCCTTTATTACTTTATTTAAAACAAATAAACTACAAAATGAAATGGAAATATCATTCAAACCCGCGATGTTACTAACATTTTTAGGTATTATAGCTCCGGTAGTTTTATTTGGGTTATTTAATTACTATTCTTATGGAAACCCATTTCAATTGTCTGGAACCGTGCCAAGTATTGCTGCTATAGGTGACGACGGAAAACCCGCAGTAACCGAGGAAATAGATGAAACCTTACTTGATATTTATTTGAACCCTGAAAGCCAGGAAAAATATGTATTAGAAATATTTGAGCCGCGTGACATTGTAAACGGTATGTACATTTTACTTTTAAGTCCAGACAGAGGAATAATTAAATTTACACCGGTTATGTTGTTGGGCTTAGTTGGAATTTATGTGCTTTATAAACGAGATGATAAATATCTCTCACTTTTGTTTGGAACAGCGATTATGAATCTTGTTTTATACTCTATGTGGGGCGACCCGTGGGGCGGATGGGCATTTGGTGCAAGATATTTGATACCGATGTATGCAATAATGGCCATTTTTATTGGTTTTGCAATTGAGAAATATTATAAAAACAGCGTGTTTGTATTAGCTTTTGCTGTTTTACTTACATATTCTGTTTTTGTAAATACTTTGGGGGCTTTGACAACTAACGCTATTCCACCCAAGGTTCAGGCTTTACCTCTTGAGGCTCTAACAAATAGAGTAGAAAGGTATTCTTATGATAGAAGCTGGGAATTCATTGAGGCCGGAAATTCCAAATCAGTGTTTTTTAAGGAGTTTGCCTCAGACTACTTGAAAGCCCGAACTTATTACTACGGTGTTTCAGGTGCTATTTTAGGTTATTCATTTTTACTCATGACTTCTGCTTATTTAAGTAAAGAACATGTAAAAAGGAAGATAAAATGAACATTTCTATATCTTATAAGAAAATAAATATAATTACCGAGTATCTTGAAAAGAATGCAGTGTTTTTAATAGTTTTAGTCTTACTGAGTACGTCAATAGTTGCCTGGCTTGGATTTTATGACAATGGGCTTGGATTAGCATATAACGATGCAAGGTCTCACTTAAACATCGGAAGACGTGTAGTAGAAGGTCTAAAGCCCGGAATAGCTCAAATCGGTTCGGTGTGGCTTCCTTTGCCTCACGTTTTAATGATTCCAACAATTTGGACTGATTTTATGTGGCATTCCGGATTAGCAGGTGCAATTCAGTCGATGGCATCTTTTGTTATAACCGGTGTCTTAGTATATTTGTTTTTAAAAGAACTTTCTATACCGTTTTATTACAGGATTTTTGGTGTATTTTTGTTTGCCGCAAATTTAAATGTTTTATATTTGCAGTCAACCGCCATGACTGAACTTTTACTTTTAGCAACAATGACCGCAGGTGCGTTTTATTTGTTGTTATGGACAAAAGACGATAGGCTGATTCACTTAATAGGTTCTTCGTTTTTTATAATGTTAGCGACTTTAATAAGATATGATGGATGGTTTCTGCTATTTTTTGCAACTTTAATTGTGGTTTTTGAAACATACAGAAAAAAAGGTTTTAAAGCAATTGAAGGAACTGCAGTGTTATATATGTCTATGGGTGGTTTAGGGATATTTTTATGGCTTGTTTGGAATCTATTAATTTTTAAAGACCCGTTATATTTTGCATTTGGGCCGTTTTCAGCTCATTCACAGCAAACCCAACTTGAAGCAGCCGGGGACTTACCAACAAAAGGAAACTTAATACTTTCCACAAAAATGTATTTATATGCTTTGTTTTACAATTCTTATACAATTCCTGCTATTTTAGGATTTTTTGGTGTAATTGCTGTTTGGTTTAGCAAAAGAATAAATTTAAGCATTAAAGTAACACTTATGACACTGGTTGCTCCACTTTTATTTAACGTGATTGCCCTTTATCTTGGACATTCAGTACTTTTTATTCAAGGCATATCTGGAACTTCCTGGTTTAACGTGCGTTATGGAATAATGTTAGCTCCCTCAATAGCCATTTTTGTTACATTTTTGCTGTATGAAATGAAAAATCTCAAAGCTGTTGTGGCAGGGTTAATCTTTATAATTATATTTTTCGGTTTTGGAAATTATGATGCTGTGACAATTGATGATGCAAGAGTAGGTTCAAGTCAAAAAAATGTGACTGAAGTTAGCGGATGGCTTAGAGAAAATGCAGCCGACAAAGAAGGTTTTGTTTTGATTTCAGCTGCATCTCATGACGCCATAATCTTTTCGTCGGGAATGCCTATGAAAAAGTTTATTCATGAAGGTACAGGCCTTTATTGGGAAAGCGCAATTGCCCTACCTGACAGGTGGGCAAGATGGATAATTATGCGAACTCACGATGATAACGATTTAACATTTAAAGGTGTTAAAGAATCCGGTGCTATTGATAAATACAACCTGGTCGGGAAGTTTCCATTTGCAGATATTTACGAATTAAAGCCTGAATATATAGGTCAGCTAAACACTACCCCAAGTTTAGGCAAGCAAAAGTAGGAGGGAAAAGTGAAAGTATTCAGAAATCTACGCTACACCATTTTTATATTACTTTTATTAGTTTTGTTATATAGCCTTAATTTAATGGTTTTGCATAAAAATATTGTAAATTCAGAAAAAGTTACTAACAGAATCTGGGAGATTCAGTCAATCGACACAATGAAATATTCGCGAGATTTAGCGCGTGAAAAAAAATCAAACAGTGAATTTGATTTAATAATTGATGAACATGTAAAAAATATTGCTCAAACCGGTGCAACACACGTTGCAGTAGGAACGCCTTATGATGAGGAATTTATTCCTTTTTTGGAAAAATGGGTTAACAGTGCAAGAAAGCATGGACTAAATGTTTGGTTTAGAGGAAATTTTGCAGGGTGGGAAGAATGGTTTGATTATAGCCCAATTACCCGTGAAGAACATTTAAGCAAAACAAAAGAATTTATTTTACAAAATAAACATTTATTTAGAGATGGCGATATTTTTTCATCATGCCCAGAGTGTGAAAACGGCGGCCCCGGTGACCCAAGATTTACAGGAGATGTTGAAGATTACCGTGAATTCTTAATAGATGAGTATGCGGTAACTTCTCAAGCATTTGACTCAATAGGTGTTGATGTTAAATCAAACTACTTCTCAATGAATGGGGATGTTGCTCAGTTAATTATGAATAAGCAAACTACTACAGCTTTGGGGGGAATTGTAGTAGTTGACCATTATGTTGAAAGCCCTCAAAAACTGGCCGATGATATTATAAAAATTGGTGAAAGAAGTGGTGGAGAAGTTGTGTTAGGTGAATTTGGAGCGCCTGTACCTGATATTCATGGGCGTATGACTGACGAGGAGCAGGCTGAGTGGCTCAATGAAGCGATTTCTCTTCTTGTAGAAAACCCAAAATTTGTTGGAATGAATTATTGGGTAAGTTACGGTGGTTCAACAAAAATCTGGAATGATGACGGTACGCCAAAACCCGCAGTTGAAGTAATTAAAAATTACTACAGTCCTGAATTTGTAGAATTAGCCGCATACAATAAAATAAACCATCCAATAAAAGACGTTACAGTTAGAACACTTGATAAAAATTATGTAAATGGCACAAATACAGTGCGTATACCGATTTTTAACGATAACCAATCAGCATACATTGAAGCACCCGGATACTATGGAAAAGTGTATTTACTTAGTGATGATGAAAAATCGTACAAAGTAGTTTTGAATAAAAAGAATGAAAATGTGCTGTTTAAAGTACAAAAATTATTTTTTGAGATTATTAATTAAATTGTTGTAATTTGTATTATAGTATGATACAATCCAGCCATTAAATTCCTGCCCGAACAGTATTTATGAAAAGCAGGAAATATATTAATCTAATACTTTTTATAGTAATTTGTGCTTTATTGTCACAAAATACTTCATTTGCACAATCAGTTAATGATGATTTTGTAATACCCACATTTCCTACATGTAATAATCCACAAGGAACAATAAAAGTAAGCTATAGCGAAGGTACTCATGGAATTCCCGGTGACACACGGGTTTACACAGGAAGAGATACAGTTTACACCTTATCTGACACAACAGTTGTTCAATGTTTTTGTGCACCTAATGGAAGAGGAATTCAGACTAACTGGTGGAAAGTTTCAAGTTTAAGTATTGATGCAATTGAATATTTAACAGACCAGGGATGGATTTACATTCCCGACGGTTCGGTATGGGGTTTAAGCCGAGACCCGTTTATGGCGTTTAACTTAACTTTAAGTTGTGAAACAGGTGGTACCGGAGGTACAAGCACTAAAAAAGATGATGACGACGATGATGGTGAAATTTTAGCAAGAGCTATATCTACTGTTAGAGGTGGCACTTTAGGCTTAGCTTCAACAGGTGATGCAGCTTTAATATATGCATCAGGGGCTATTGCTATGGTATCAGGGCTTTCAGCTGCAATTCTAAAACTAAAAAGCCGAAAATGAACAAGATAAGAATCTTAACAGTGATTTTGAGTGTGACTTCACTGTTGAGTTTTTCATATACACTTTACTTAATTAATCAGCGTAACAGACAAATAAAATTTTCTTACTATAATTTTAATACCGGCACAACGGTTTCAAGTGAAATTATGCCTGTATCCATTGAAATTCCTGCTATAAATGTCAGTCTACCGGTAATTCAGACATCGATTACAAACCATGAGTGGGAGGTTACATCTGATGGTATAGCCTATTTAAAAGACACCGTTTTGCCAGGTGATGAAGGAAATAGTGTTTTTTATGGACACAATTGGCCAAATTTACTTAAAAATTTGAATGATATTAAAAATGGGGATGAAATATCAATTAAGCTTTCTAACGGAGATATACGAAAATTTATTATAAAAGATAAATTTGTTGTAACCCCCGACCAGACGCACATTTTAAATGACAGAGAGGGAAAGATTTTGACTTTATACACTTGCACCGGTTTTATGGACTCTAAGCGTTTGGTTGTTGTGGCAGAATTCATTTAAAAACCTTTTAAAAACCACGCACTACCGTTACAATAAAACAGTGACTAACCGAGGAATTGCCCGTGTAACATTATTAATTGCAGTAATAGCCGGAGTTTTAATCTCAATGGCTTACTCAAGATATGTCAGCAACAAAGAAATTAATACTTCTGAAATTACTGCTGCTGCACCAATAACATCATATTCAGTAGAAAAAAATGCAAAGGTTGACTTACCTATAGAAAAATTTGATAAATCCTGTGAGAACAAATTTTGTGCTGCTTATGCCAGAGCTTTGTTAATGCTAAATAAAGACAAAGTTTTTTATTACATTAAAAATGGCGATATATATATGTTAAATGTTGATGACGGTAAAATATCAACTATATTGTCGGCAGATGAGGATATTTTGTATTTTGCAATAAGTAATGATAAAACAAAAATTGCATATTCAATTCTTGAAAGTGATTTTATGCCCGGCATAGATGAATTATTTGTTAATAAGCGGGGAAATGCTGTTTACATTAAAGATTTTGTAACAGATGAAACAAAACTTGCTTATCGAATAAGTAATGTTAATACTGAAATGCAACTCCGTGATTTATCGTTTACTCCTGATGACAAGCAGTTAATAATTACTTCAAATGGTATAAGAGTTTATACACTTGAAAGCCAAGAAATAAAAGACTTTTTTTTGGTTAGATATAATGATTTATGTGCAAGCCATTACGTTGACGATATAAGCCCAAACTCAAAACTTTTATTAATTACTAAAGGATGTCTTGAGGGTAGCACACAATTTATTTTAGACATTGAATCGGGAAGAAAAGTCTCAACTTTTGAAAATGGATATGCTGCCGGAGGTGAATTTGCAACTGCTTTTATAAATAACGAATCTTTGCTTGGATATAACAATAGAATCAGGTTTGATGAAGAAAATCCCGGTCGTTTGGAAAATATTTATTCTTATGTTGTTTATGACTTATTTGGAAAAAGACTGGCTGAGTTACAAACGTTTGAAATAGAGACGTCCCCGAGGATTGTTGAAAAAACCGATTCATCACTTTATCTATATTTAGGGGATTCCAGGTTTTACACATATAATATTGCATCACAAACTTTTACAGAGCTTGATAATGAGCTTCCTCATGTTTTATACACTATAAATAACGAAAAATTGTGGTTTAGAAGCGCAGTGTTGCCTGAATATAAGGAGATTGATGTGTTAGAAGAGAATGGCGTGGCTGAGGTTGTAATTAGGGAATAAAACTGTTTACATTCTTTTAAAAATGCTTATATGACAACATATTAACCATTTTGACATTTCATAATATATGATATAATCATACCCGAAAAAGACCCGAATTAGTAAAATACAGTAATAAAATTAGAAAGTAGAGGTAACATGACTAAATTTAATCTACAAGATTACGAACCGGTCGAAGAGCGTCTTATAAAATTTCACAAGCAGTATAAAGAAGGTAGAGTTATAACCGAAATGGTGGAGTATAACGACGACAGGGTGGTATTCAAAGCCTACCTGTTTAGAAATTTTGATGAAGAAAAACCATGGGCTACGGGTTATGCCGAAGAAACCCGAGGACATGGGGGAGTTGTTAACGCAACCAGCCATCTTGAAAACTGTGAGACATCTGCTATTGGTAGAGCTTTGGCAAATGCAGGTTATGCACCTAAAGGTAAAAGACCAAGCAGAGAAGAAATGACTAAAGTAAGAAACACACTGCTTGCACAGCCAAAAGAAGACAGTGCCGTTAAAGAAATAAAAAGGTTGTATGCAATAACTGCTAAATTGCATCCGACTTCACAAAATATTGGTCATAGGATAACAAAAATGGTTGTGGAAAATGGATACGGACACTTAAGTCAAATGCCTGTAAGTGAAATTAGGGCATTAGCAGATGGGCTTGAGAAAAAGCTTGAGAAATAAGTACTGCTAACGGATTACTCGTTTGAATAAAGTGTATTCCTAATGAGTCTGGTTAAAATCTCAGCAAAAGGCACGCCGTAGAGTTCTTCAATTATGAGGCCTACGGCAGTGCTTAAGGTTTTTGGTCCAAATGCCGGATTGGCGTTTGAGTCTATGAAATAAAATCTTCCTGAAATATCAAGTCTTACGTCAAATTTTCCATAATCAGCCATTCGAGTCAGTTCAAAAGCCTTCTTAGAAAAATCTTTGAGTTTTTCATCATCAAATTTTTGGTAAACATAAGGCCAGGTAGATTTGTCGGCAGTAAATTCACCCCATTGGTCGTCAAATGTTGCAAAAACATATTTTTCATCAGGTTTGTTAAATACCTTTTCAGCCATATACGTTTTTGTATGCGTACCTTCTAAAATTAAAACGGTGATTTCACGTCCTGCAATAAATTCCTCGACTAGGACAGGTTGGTTATAAGTAGATATTAGGTACTTTATGCGTTCACGCAAATGTTTTTCGTTTTCTGAAACAGCGTCTTGTGTCATTTCAACAGCGCCATGAATTTCGTTTAATTTTGAAATAAGAGGAAATCTTAACTCAGTATCAAGCGAGTCGGATGCCGTATTAAAAAGTTGAAAATTTGCAACCGGAATTCCTGCATTTCTGAGTAATTTTCTGGTTAAAAATTTGTTGTAGCAAAGTGCCAGTCCCAACAATCCTGCTCCTGTATACGGAATATCTATAATATCCAAAATTCCAGGGATTGTTGAGGTTAGATACTCATTGCCTTTTACTGAATCCACAAGATTAAATACCATTTCAGGTTTGGTTTTTTTAATTTTTTCGGCTAAATCTTCATTGCCGGGGTAAAGCTCAACTTCGATACCAAGTTTCTCAATTTCTTTTGCTATAAGTTTGGCTTCTTCAGCTGCATCTTTTTCGGTAATATATTGCTCTTCGGTAGGAAAATACTCCCGCTTAACATCGCTGTATATTATTCCAACTTTTTTTACGTTTAACGTGTCATTTGCCACAGTAATATATTAATGTAATATATTGTCATGTACAACAAATTAACACCTGAAGAAGAGCGTGTTATCAAGGGTAAAGCAACAGAACCACCATTTACGGGTGAATACGACAGTTTTTATAAAAAGGGGATATATGTGTGCAGGCAATGTAATCAGCCATTATTTACTTCTGAAGCTAAATTTAAATCAGGGTGCGGATGGCCAAGTTTTGATGACAATTTTGAAGGTTCGGTAAAGCGTATTTTGGATGATGATGGCATAAGAACAGAAATAATTTGTTCAAACTGCGGCGGTCATTTAGGTCATGTTTTTGAGGGTGAGCGCTTCACGCCAAAAAATACCAGACATTGTGTTAATTCTTTGTCTATAAAATTTAAGGAGCAACTATGAAAAATATGCTCAGTTGGTTTGAAATTCCCGTTATTAAGTTAGATAGAGCCATGAAATTTTATTCACAAATTTTTGGCTATGAGTTTAAAAAAATTAAAACAGGTGAAACTGAAATGGCTTGGTTTCCAACAGAAGAATATGTTATGTCAGGTGCTCTTGTTGCCGGAGAGTGGTATTCTCCAAGTTCAGATGGTGTTTTGATATATTTTCATGTTGACGAAGACTTAAATACTATACTTGAAAAAGTTGAAGAAGCAGGTGGTTCAATTGTAATTTCAAAAACACTCGTGTCGGAGGAAATCGGTTATATGGCAACATTTATGGATTCAGAAGGAAATCGTATTTCTCTTCATTCTAAAAAATAAGTTTACAGTTGAGAGCCTATTTGTGAGCTTACATTTAAAAAGTCTTCAAAAGTTGTATTTTCACTCATTAAACACACAACAATAGGCTCAGGGTATAAAATTATGCCGCAATCATGCCATGTACCGCTTTCTCCCCAGTTACCGATTTTATGCGAGAAAAGCCTTGAATCATCAAGGCCGCTGTTTATTCTATCGTCAAATTCTGTTTCACTCATAAATTTTAAGAGCAATTTAGAATCATCTTTATTTAGTATGGTATGTTCATATATTTGTTCGAGCAAATTGCCAACCTCACGCGGAGTTACCTGATTTTGATTTATAAAATTGCCTAAGTTTAAGTCATTAGGATAAATGTCTTGTGTCATATATTTTGATGGGATTGAGCGAATAAGCATGGCTTGAGCCGTGTTATCGGAATGTTTCATGAGTAAGCTTAAAAGTTCCTCAACCGTGTACTTTGTGCCATAACCGCTATGATAAATTATCCCGGTTCCTTCATTAAAATCCTGTTCTTTGTATTCAATGACAGTATTTAAAGTAATAGCACCTTCTTCGACTGCTTTCATTACACCAACAAACACTGGAATTTTATAAAGGGAAGCTCCATAAAAACTTTTGTCTGCGTTGTACTCGTGTAATTCATCTGTGACTAGATTTTTAATATATAAGCCATATTCACCTCTAATATTTTGAGAATTTATAATGTTTGATTGAGTAATTTCTTCTGGTTGATAAAATGGCTGAAAATTAGATTTTACATAAGTGATTTGCTCATCGCCACTTTCAGGAGGCTTTTGCAATATTTTATATTTTTGTATAGCTGTATTGAGAACGATTAAGGCTAAAGTTATTCCAAGAAGTGATGAGATGGCTGTAATTTTTTTCATGGTACTGGTGGGCGATGTAGGGTTCGAACCTACGACCTCTCGGATGTAAGCCGAGTGCTCTAACCAGCTGAGCTAATCGCCCTAAGCTTACATATTTTAACATAGTACCCGGTATTTAGCATTAATTTAATGAGCATTATTTAACACTAAACTTAGTTTTCTGAATGTGTGAATTTTTCATAAAAAATATTTTCAGGTTTAACGCCTTGGTCTATAAGTTTTGGCAATAGTTCATCAACCATGCTTGGATTTCCGCATAAATAAACATGCACAGTGCGAGGATATGACACCTCATAATGATTTGTAATTCTTCCGGTATGCTCTTGCCATTTTTTGCTTGGTTTAGAAAGACAAATTGTATAATCAAAATTTAAAGTTGTTTTAAAGTTATTTAGTAGTTCAATGTAAAAAATTTCGGATTCGTCTCTAAGACCCCAGTATAAATGTATTTTGGATTTAGCTTTAGTGTGTTTAAGGTTATATAGCATAGTAAGAAAAGGGGCAATTCCTGTTCCTGTTGCAAGAAATACAATGTTTTTTGACTTTTGGCTTGAAAACAAAAATTTTCCCGAAGGACCTATAAAATTTACTGTTTCACCAGATTCTAAATTTCGAAGATAATTGGCACCAGGCCCTTTATGTTTTGCAGACACAATAATTTGAAACTCATTTTTGTTTTTTGGGTCTGAGCTAATTGAATAAGATCTATATGCAACCTCCGGAATATTCAAATTTATAAAATGCCCGGGCAAAAATTTAAATTTTGAATTTGGGATAAAGGTCACTTCTAAAACTTTAGAGCTTATCCATTTTTTTGATTTTAGCGTAGCCTGCTGCTTTGAAGGTTTTATTAACATGCCTTGTTATTGTACTAGTTAGTCGTGCTAATTGCATCCTGTTCAAAAAAGTACAATTGTTTTAATGCATCACTTTTGTCATTAACACCTATTTTTGCACCATTAATTACATTTTTCATAAAATTTATAGAATGGTCATAGTTTCTGCGGTCAACAGGGTAGGGGATACCATCTTTTCCTCCATGGGCGAATGAATATTGTACCGGATCTTCAAATGAGGGCTGAGCTCCTGTTGCTACTTCAGCTAATAGTGTGAGTGCGCGCAAAGTTTTAGGGCCTAAACCGTCAACTCCCAGTAAGTCTTCAAAATCACTTGTTTTATTTTCATAAGTATGAACAAGCACTTTTTTTAAAAAGCGTGGCTGTAAGTCTGAAACTTTAATTTCATGTCTGGCAGGAAGGTTGAGTTCAACTATTTTGTTCCATAACTTTAATGTGTTGTCAGGGTTTTCTTGTGCAACTTCAACAATTGATTTTCGTGACTTTTTACTTTTCTTGTGGACTAAGTTTAGCGTATTTTTTTCTTTTACTCCCACTACAGCGTCATGCGGTTCTTCTACAAAACTCTTAACGTTATCAGAAAGCCAATGGTACCTTCGGGCATATTTTGTTTGTTCGTTCATTCCCTGTTGAACAACAGCCCATTTACCTTTGTTATTAAAGAAAAAAGCATGGTGATATAAATTATATCCGTCTTGTAGTGCCGTATTGTCTACTTTTGCACTTAATTTTGAAGCTTTAATTAAGGCATTTGTATTTTGCGGTGCATGATTTGCTATTTCTTTTGGTGTGTTAACTGCAGTTTTTCCTTTTCCGCCGCAAATATAAATACCAAGCTCGTGTTCCATTCCTTCTATTCCTTCTTTTAAAGCTGCGGTAGTGGTAGTTGTGAGTCCACTGCTATGCCAGTCAAAACCTAAAACACTTCCTAAGGATTGAAACCAGATTGGGTTTGAAACTCTATTTAAAAATTCATCAGAACCGTAGTTTTCTACGATATAAATGGTTATTTCACGTGACAGGTCTGTCATTTTTTTAAAAAGCCAAGGTGGAGCCTGTCCGCCGTGTAATGGTAAGTTGGCAATTCCTGTTTTCATGAACTGAATTATAACACGAAGAAAATGCGAAAATATGCTAAGTCTAGTTTAGTTACATATAAGGTTCTTATTTAAAATACACGTGATTTGAACCTATAGTATGTGATATAATACAGTACGATATCGTTAAATAAAGGAGAGGACTTGGATGATTTCAAAAAGATTACCCCGGCGAGTAGTTGTTGTTGCAGTGACGGCAGTGCTGTACGGAGTGCTGTACAGTATAGTTACTCCTGTGCTATTTAAAGTGGCGTACACCGCTTTTGCACCAGCATTTTACGTAGTAACTGATGTTTTGATGCTATCCTGCTATATGGGCTTATTATCGCTTGCTGTGGTTTTGTCTATACGTGGTTTTACTGACAAAACTGTGTTGCATTTTATCGCTCTAACACTGATATTTTTTGTGGGTGGTAGTGCACTTTACAGCGATTATCTCGGTGTCTCCTCCCTAGAGGAAGTGCTAAGTTGGCATTACTATTTGCCAGTAACTGCAGTGTCAACTGTAATAGCAATGCTTTATTTCGTATTGCTTAATGCAGTTACTGATCACATATAGTTTATTGGATATCAAGCCCTGAGCCAATTCAAGTAAATTTGAAAAGGCTCAGGGATTTTTTTTAAACTTCTTTTAATAAAACTGATATACTCTGCTATAATTTACCATGGTTTAAGATGATGGGGGATGGTGTAAGGGTAGCACGTCGGGTTTTGGTCCCGAAAATTGGGGTTCGAATCCCTGTCCCCCAGCCAATTACCACTTTTAGCCCGATTGGCAACCAATTGAAACCCATTATGATAGGTAGGTACAATGTTTCCATCTTTCAATTCTAGGTTCGAAAATATAAAACTAAGTAGTTGTCTTTTATCATCTTGTGTAGCTTTCTTTTCGTATAATTGTGCTGCTTTTTGAGACAATTCGAAAATGTTCATTCCAAACCTTAGATAATCTATATTGGAATCGGTATGTTTGGCTTTAGCCTCCACAATTTCTTTCAATTGTTTCTCATACCTGTCTCTTGCAGATTCATACTGTTCCTTGCTAATCAATCCATCTACTTTATCATCGTAGGCAGTATCTAGACGGTCTTGTACACGCTTATATTCGGCATCTAGGTGCGTTATGGTGCTTGTGTGGTATTCGACTTCCTCTTTGTGATTTTCTTTGATAGCTTTCTTAATCCATTCACTTAATTTACTATTCCTAACATTTAGTCCCTCTAGTAATGTTGTAAGAAGTTTTTCTATTAGTTCCTCTCTTACATACTCTGTTTGTGTACAATCGGTTTCGTGCCTTGTGCAATGATAGTAGTGGTGTTTTTTCTGTTCCTCGGCAGTAATTGTTCGCCCACATTCGCCACATTGTAGTAACCCTCCGCCAAAAATAAAGCTATGTTTCTTAAACTTACCCGCTTTGTTTTTTCTGTTTAGTCTATCTTGAACCCTATAAAACAATTCTGGTGAGATAAGTGCCTCGTGTTTGCCATCAGGATAGTGGTTTCCACCAAATGTAAATTCACCACAATAAAAGCAGTCACTTAAAAGTTTATGCAGAGTACTTGTTGAAATGTTTTTACCTTTGGAATCTTTCCAACCTCTTTCTCCCATTTCTAATGAAAGTGTTCTTAAGGTAAAGTTACCCGTATCATAAAGTTCAAATGCTTTTTTAATGGACCTGTGTTCCTTTGTATCCTCATCAATGACCCAAGATTTCCTACCGACTTCTCCAATTGTTTTGTAACCACGCTTTTGATTTCCTGGATAATAACCCTGAGTAGCACGCTCATATAAACCCTTCTTGGATTCCTCTGATAGGTTGTTACTATATTGTCTTGCCATAACTAAGTAAATGTCCCATTGGAACTTGTCATTTGATGTTGAGTTTTTATGGATTATCAAACTTTGTTTAACAAAGTGAATCCTTCGCTCCTCATCAGCATCCAACCAGTCGTTTAGTTTGATTGCATCCTTGAAGTTTCGAGTAATCCTATCTACCTTCTCGCAAATCAAATCTTTTACATCTGGATGGCTGTATAAGTATTCTATCAATTCATTAAATGCTTTTCTTTCCTGCTTACCTCTAGCACTTTCTGATACCTCAACCATCTTACTTTTGATTAAGTTCTTTCTATCGGAATAATCTTTTAATAATCTTTTTTGAGCATCAAGACTACTACCCTCATCGGCTTGTTCTTTCGTTGATACTCTAATAAATAATACTGCTTTTTTATTTTTCATTTTATTTCTTTCTTTAAGTTTAATTTAATGCAAATTGTTCTCAAGAAGGCGTGCTAGACACCTTTCGAACCTTATATTCGGACTCGAGTCTCATCAACATTTCAAAAAGCCCAATAAGTCTTTTGGCAAAGTTTTCTAAATCAGAGTCACTCATCTCATAATTGAACTCCTCTAGGAGAATTAGTCTTAGTTCATTCAAAGTTTCCTTACTAAGCATTTTTCATCTCCTTGAAAACTACCTCTAACTCAGACTTCGAAATCCCAGTGTATGTCTCTGCCAAAGCGTACTCTACAAGACTCCTAAATGACTCTCCTGAGTCAGTTTTAAGCTGAGACAGTATTTTCCACCATCCGAAGTCTAAGCGTATTTGAAATGTACTTTTTTTAGTTACTTGTCGACTCATAAAATGCCCCCCGAACCCCAGTTCCCCAATCTATTCTCCCTGATAGTTACCCCTCTCCTGAGATGCTGCTCAGGTCATCAGTACTTTCAGGTATGAATGAGTTGGGTGTAGTTAAAAGTCCTTCTATTCGTTGAGACCCTTGTCGGTGGACTAGACACTACACAGCCCCTGCTCTAGAGTTTTAGAAACTCTTTACTACCTAACGAGCAGTAAAGAACCTCCAAATTAGTTTTTATTTGGCTTTCTCTGACCAGCAAACACAGTGCTTTTAAGACTTCTTATTGCATCCGCATATTTTTTGGGGCACACCTCTCCCTTATAACTCCAATAATCTTGAGCCAATTCGTTGAGGTCTATTTCATCTGAGGAAAATATAAAAACATTAGGACTCTTGTCTCTATCAAGGTCCGATAGTTCAAGTCCTACTGCAATAAAAAATGCCGACTCGTAAAGGTCTGTTGATTTGTAGTTAATATCAATGTTACCCATAACATCTTTACGGTAACATTTAATATAGGTTGAAAAATCACACTAATGGTCGGGATTATTTAGGGTATTTTTTAAGTTTTTCATTTGTTTCATACTTTATTCTGGTTAGTTGCACATTATCCAAATCGTCATATTTGGCAATAAAGTTCTCATCCATAACAATCTGCTCATATTTCTCATCTCCAAATTCATTTCTTAGGTATATCTCTAAATCCCTTTCGCTAATCTTGGGATACACCCAATCAGTTCTTAGTACCTCCTTTGCTTTCTCTACATCATCCCACATAGCCAAAACATCTTGCTGAGTAGTCTGCTCATTTATCCTTAACCAAATTTCTTTTGTTTGAGGGTCTATACGCAAGTAGGCATCATTCGGTTGAATTTTTAGTTCTTTTGTTTCTACAAAGGTTATAAATGTACTCACCCAGTAGGGTATAACTGGCTTGAAGTACTTGGATAACACAGTAGTAACTTTGTCTGAATAAAGTTTTTTACGAGGAACCGTGTCCTTAATTTCATTACCCTCCTGTGCAATCTTTTTAAATGTCTCAAACTCTTTTAGCAAAATAAAATAGGCACAATTTACATTGTTTGGGTTAACATATTTATCAATTTTTTTATCTGTTTTAATAGCCATATCAATTTCAATCTAGATTCATTATAAGATAATGCCCTATTACTTACACACTGGTATAATTTATTTATGAAACAAATATCTGTATTAACCCAAGAGCGACTATCTAACGAAAGTGTTGAAGTATGGAAATAAAAAATAAATACACCGAGCTAGAAAGAATATCCGAACTAAAAGAAAAGGGTATTTTGACTGAGGAGGAGTTTAACAAGGAAAAAGCTAGTATATTGGGCTCAAAAGAGCCTACTAGTATGTCCAAAACAATGGAGAAAAAGAAAAATACAGATAGTACTATAGTGCCAAAAATAGTTGGTTTTGTAGTCGGTGCTGTCTTACTCATATCAGCAATTATCCTTTCAAGTTTAGTCCGAGTGATATTTGTAGAAGGTCTGTGGGTGGTACTGGGTTTCACTATACCTGCTATAACTACATTTTTTAGTTTTGCACCATCGGGTATTGTCTTATACATATTTGCTAAAGACTTAAAGAAGGATAAAAAAGAAAGAGATACAAAGGCTAATACAAAGAGAAACGCAAAGTTAAGCGCTGTTTATATTTTACTAATCATTGTTTTATCTGTTCTGTCAACTTCTGTGTTTGGTGAAATTGAACAGACAAAAACAGGTATGAGTGAGAGTGACTTAAGGGCGGGTTATATAGAAGGTTGTGTTTATGGGGGAGATACAAAAAAACATTGTGAGTGTATGTTTGAAAAAATAATAGACAGATACGGCGTTGACGGTTTTATGGAAATAAACAATTTGGTTAAGGGTATGCCTGCAGATAAGAAAGAGGCAGAGGCGTACATCACAAGTTTAACAAAGAATAACAAGGAATTTAGAGATTACGCAACAGCAGTACAATCTATGGCTGCAAGTTGTAATTAAGCAGACACTATTTTTAAAAACACTAGGATTATAAATATCAAGATTTTAACTTGTTCTGTAGTTCATAAAATCATTCAACAAACATAGTAAATCTTACAACCACAGTATCTATTGATATAATATACAAAATGATTAAAAAACTATTTAAGATAATTGGAGATAAAATAATCTCGCTAATAAAGGTTATTACTGGTTATAGACTTTTTGATGCTATGGAATCCTCAAAAAATTACCGAAAATTGGTAAAAATACTTTCCAGCATTGGCGTTACTGTCTTTATTGGAAGTACCGTATACCTCTTGTACAAACAGTCAAAAGACGGGTTTGATGTTAGCAGTTTTGGTAGTAATTTCGCTGATTTATTAACAATTGTGTTGCTATACCTCACTTGGGTAGGTGCTTTATGGGTCGCAAGGGAAACATTTGACCAAAAGAAAATCGCAAATAAACAAATTGTGGAGTCCAGAAAGCTATTTGAATACGAGGTTGGACCTTATTTACGCTTGCAATTTATGAACAATCCATCAAAAGATGGAAGTAATGTTATTAAAATTAAAAATCACGGTAGAGGAAGTGCTGTAGATGTAGAGTTCGAAACTATAAACATAAGTAGTGGAGGTCCAATGAATCCAATTAAAATTATGACCAGACCAATTATGACACCAGAAGGCACATCATTTGTTAAAGCTGACGAACTAGCAAAGGAAAATAACACAGATAATATGCAAGATAACATCAACCATATGAGAACTTGGCTTGCATCCTGCATTGAGACGGATGTTCTTGAAATCAAATGCAAATACAAAGATACAGCAGGAAATAAATATAAAGCTATTTTTAAGGGGGATAAAACCTATTTTGATGGTTTTAGGATAGTTGAGCAAAGGAAAGTAAGCTAAAACAATGAAAATAACTAAAGCATTAAAATCATCACTTGTAATACTAATTCTGTGTGTAATCATAATCCTGGTTGTACTTTGTTTACCAATAACACAATCACTTAAAGAGACTGTAATAGCCGAGGTTATTGGAGGTGGAGTGTTGGGTGTAATCGTATCTGGTGTTTTCTTTTATTTAGAGGAATCTAATGAATATCAAGCAAGCAAAGACAAAGCTAAATCTTTTTATAAGAACAAATTATTGCTAGATGTCTCAGATGTAAAGCAGAGAGGACCTTCAATATGGAACTTATCTGGGTATAATAAATTTTACTTCGATGGTTCACATATAAACCCTCTATTTGATGTTTACCAGGATAACTTCAACTCAATAACCGATTACAACGCTTATTTTCCAACAGACAAATTAACTACAATATACGGGGAGTTATATAAGCAAGTTAGAAAAGGATACATTGTGGGTGAAAGATTGGAAAATCTTATAAGACAGTTTGTAAGAGCCGAGCATCATAAAGCTAATATGATAGCTGCAAATGATAACCGAATGGTAATGTACTTGAAAGCTAAATTATTCGCAAACATTTCCGATGATGAGTTGAAAAAACACTTAGAATGGAAAGAGATACCTAACAGAGCAAACGAATTCCTAGCAATTCTAAGTAAAGACGACAACATAAATTCTGTAGTAAACGAGTTAAGAGAAATCAGAACAACCTTAATGGATTTAGAAAAAGAAATTTTCGATTTGATATAGTTATAAATCCATCACACCAAAAGAAAACTCACTAGCCTCCTTACTTCTTGCAGGAACTTCATAAGGAATCCATTTCTCCAAATACCACATAGAAGTTTTCACATCACCTTCCTCAATCTTTTTAACAATGTTTTTCAAAGCTATAAGTTTGAGATGTTCTCTAGCAACCGACATTTTGTAAAAAAACCCCTCATCAGATTTCATATAGTTGTAGAAACTCTGACGGCTGATTTGTGCTATATCACAGGCTTGAGTTATGGTCGCACCTTCCTTTAGCACATCCTCTAATACTTTTACAACATTTGTATCAACTACTGTTGGTCTACCTGTTTTTGATTCACCCCTGTATAACATAAAACCTCCTTTAGGAATTAACCAATACTAAACTTTCTGCGTAAACTAATTCAGGAAATTCTATTGATTCCAACCAATCAGGAGTTCCAAAATCATCAACTAGCCCCAGCCATATAGCCTAGAGAAACAGAGTATAGGACAGTTAACTAGATTTCAAAACATCAATTAACTTGTTTACTTTAATTGCAACCTCTTCAGGAGTAGTAAATTTATGAGTTGGGATTTTAGCTAACATATTGTCTAAAGACTCTTTACTAAAACTGTCATATCTCTCTGTTCTCACATACCCTAAATTTAATATTTCCACTTTGATATTTGAAGGTAAAACTTTAGATAATGTTTTTGTAAAGTTAATTAAAGCTGATTTTGTAGCACCATAAACAATTGTGGAACTACCTGCAATCTCTCCTTTAATAGAACCGATGTTAATTATGAAAGAGGATTTTGCTTCTTTTAGTAATGGTATTAATTTTTGGGTTAAGAAAAATGTCCCCGTAATATTTGTATTTACCACTTGTGCAATATCTTCAAAACCAGAAGAAAAAAAGTTAACCAAATCCTCTGTAACTCCTGCATTATTAACTAATACATCCAAGTACTTTGTAACGCCCCTTACTTCTGTGAAACATTGTTCAATACTTGTGGAACTCATTAGATTAAGCTGTATAACCTTACCATCAGAAGTTTCTCTCACTAACTTCAACGTTTTGTTAGCACCTTCTACATTATCTTTATACGTAATAAAAATAAAATAACCCTCTTTGGATAATCTCAAAGCAATGGCTTTACCTATACCACTAGAGGATCCTGTGATTAATGCGTACTTCATATACATTGATTATATCCTATATAGCAGTTTTCATAACAAAAAACCCTGCTATAATGAAACATATGCCAAAGCATTACGACACAATATTACAAAACAGATCACAAGGATTTAGAGCAGGTGCCTTAGTTATAAAAGACAACAAGGTACTATTAATGCATCAAATATTTAACGATGAGGATTTTTATACATTACCCGGTGGAACATGGGAAAAAGGTGAAACTATCGAAGAAACTTGCAAGCGTGAAGTACTAGAAGAGTTTGGAATCAATGTTACAGTAGGAAAATTAGCATTTTTAATTGATACAGAAACAAGAATTGCCTTCTACTTTGTCTGCGAAACAGATGAAACAGAACTTAAACTTGGGGGCCCTGAGGGTGAAAGAATGAATGAGAAAGATCAGTACTATGTTGAATGGTTAGATGTTAATAAGATTATGGAATCTAACTTTATTCCACCACAAGCAAAAGAAGCCATAGTTAGATATATGGAAAATCCAGAGCAACCAACTTTTTTCCTTTCAAACAATAAATAAAATCGCGGTATAATAACTACCATGCATTCTCAATTAGAAGAAAACACTAGATTATCGGAACTATTGTTAAAAGATGTGGTAACTAACGTCGAAATATCCGAATTACTTACAGAAATATGGGAACAATATAGAGATATTAAAATAAAAAATGGTTCAGAAGTAGATAAACTCACAAATCCTTATATAGGTATTCAAGAAAAACTCACAACAAATGAAGATCTAGCAACTCTTACTAAAGAAGAATTAGAAACAATAATAGAGATATTAAGAAATATAGATAAAGTATTTAGAACATATGGAAAAAGAGCTGTAGGATTTGGTAATTATTTAAAAAATATAATACACACTAGGAGAGCTCTAAAATGAAGATTTTAGAAGTCTCAAGCCTTTATAGACTAACTCCACCAACAGGATCGGGAAGTATAGAAAAGTTTGTACATATGTTAAGTAATAATATATTGGCAAAACATAAAGATACTGAAATATATGTACTTTCTAAAAAGGGATCTAAAGGGGGAGATTATAAAACGATATTTACTGATTTTGATTCTTATGAGGAAGATATATTAAATTCTGTAGAACAAATACAACCAGACATAATTCACTTACATTTTGATAATTTAAAAATACACAAAGAACTATTGAAACTAAATATATCAATTGTATATACAATACACAGTTATAGCGAACCATCCCAATGGTTAGATATACTAAAATCCTCTCAAAATGAACCAAATGTTTATTTCACATTTGTAAGTGATTACTTTAAAACATATTTCGAAAGTGTACTGAAGGATAAAAATATCGAATTCAATAGAGATAACTTTTTCACAACATGGATAGGAATAGACCTAAAATATGTATTAAATAATCAAACACATATATATCCTAAAGAATATACCGTTTATCTAGGGTTAATTAGAAAACATAAAGCTGTGCTGGAAATTGTTAAGGCCTTCCAAAATCTTGATGAAAAGTTACTTGTTGTAGGACCCGTAAAAAACATTCCTTATTGTGATGAAGTAATCCAAGAAATTGAAAATAGTCCTAATATTACTTATTACGGAGAGATTGGTACGGATGAAGAAAGAATAGAAATATTTTCTAAGGCAAAAGCATTGATAATAGCAACGGGATATTCAGAACTAGAACCAGACTGCCACGAAGCTTTTGGAACTGTAATGATAGAAGCAAATGCATCAGGTATACCAATCATTGGGTATAACCAAGGAGTAATGACGACATACATTGAAAATGGGGTTAACGGTTACAAATTTGAGAATTTAAACGAAATTAAAAATATCTTAAACAAAATTCAAAAACAAGAAATGAAAACAAAATGCATAAAAAAAGCAGTACCTTTTGATATTGAACATGTTAGCAAGAACTATTCTAATATATTGTCAGATATAGTAAAAAATACAAAAGTTGACAATAAAGCATAAAAACTATAACATCAATTCGAAAATCCAACCTATAGTATAAGGAGAATGGCCATGAGCAGAAATCTACTGCTTAGCAAGAGGGTGCCCATGGTGGCACTCAAACCATGTACGTCTACACTAATTGGTGGAAACATCTTTAGGGTAAAGGATTCGCTTTTTCTACCGGATAAAGCTAACATTGCGGAGCTATTACAGTATCTAAACGGCTTCGCAATGGGCACTGAAACTGGCAACGAAACTGTAGATCCTAAATATCCAACGGAGTGTCCTCCCCAACGTATGGAGCACGTACAGATGTCCAAGGTAACGCAAGTCTGTCAGAAGTAGATTGCAATGTTCTAGGAGGAGTATTCTTAGCATATTTGCAATCTTTTGGTGTGGAGTTTCATCCAACACACCTAAGAGCACGAGTTGAGTCTGGGGACAGTCAATTTTTCGAAGTGGTATATCCTATCTTTGAGGGATACTTTGAAATTCCAAGGACTGTTAAACCAGATCTAATACCGTATCTTGATGTGGTGGTTTGCAACAACACAGGAGAATACAAACTTCTGCATGTAACAAACCATGTTGGAAATGAAATCCCCCTGATGAGACAGGTAGCTTACCTCAAACGTGTATTCCGATATGCGACATCTAACATAGTGCCTTTTCCAAAGGGCATTGTAAAAGATAATCTGGTGCATAGCCCAGAGAGCCAAAAGGAACTATACGCCCACAGTGAACTCTTTCTAGAAAGATTAATTGACTAGAGGAGACCAACAAGAGTCTTGTGCTTTATAATGGGTACAGGACTCTTTTCATTTATGAAAGAAAAAATATTATTAATATCTACAAATTACTTTTTAACACCTCCAAACGGTTATGGGGGTATAGAAAGAATTGTCAGCCTCGCTTATAAATACTATTCAGAAAAAGGTTATGATATTGATGTAATTTCAAAAGGAGGATCCGAATACCATACATACAATCATCAGGAGCTACAAAGCATAAATCTCAATAATTATAAATTCATACTAGTTTATAAATATGATCAGACTACATTACAATTTCTTGACTCATTAAACCTAAAAAATATATATGTAATACTTCAAAATAATTATTCGGAAAAGCTTAATTTTATAAACACAATTAGTAACCTAAATTTTGGAATTCTATCAAAGGAACAGGAAAATCAGTTTAAGAAGCACATACAAAAGCCATTTATTTATTTGCCTAATTCTATAGATACAAAAAGATTTAGAGATAATAATGAAATAAGAGATAAAGATATTGCATATATTGGATCTATTGGGCAACATAAATCACCGTTAGCTTGTCTAGATTATGCGATTAAGCATAACCTCACCATAAATTTTTATGGACCTTTATGGTTTACAGATGATGAAAAAACATACGAGAAAGAATTTTTATCCAAACTCAAAAGTTATGGGAAAGCCAAACTAGTAGGGGAATGCAACGATAACGAAAAAATAAATATATTAAATGAACATAAATATTTTATATTTTTAGCAGGAATAGACAAAGAACAATGGAGTGAACCCTTTGGGATAGCACCTCTGGAAGCAATGTCCTGTGGATGCACCGTTATAACCCACTACAAAAAAGGTGGACATGTCTCTTTCTGCAATAATAGTAATTCAATATCTTACGAGGAATCACCAAAACAATTAAATCCAAATGAAATAAGAGAAAGCATATTACATTTAGATTACAGAAATGTATTTTCTAAATATTACCCTCAATAACGTTTTTAAAATAATCAATATAGTTATCTGAGATTACTTTTATATCAAACTGTTTAGCATATTTTAAGCAAGTGTCTTTTAAATCTTTATTTTCTAATTTTTTTATCAGAGTAGATATCTCTGAAACATTATTAAACTTAAACCCATTCACATCATCCACAATATAATCAGCAACATTACCCTTGGCGTAACCTATTACAGGTGTACCCAGCGAGTTAGCTTCTAACATTACTAATCCAAAAGCTTCATAGCAATCGGCTTCTAAAGGATCATAGCCAGTTGCTACTAATAAAGATTTGGCTCCATTTATTAACCCTATCTTTTCATCTTCATTTTTGGTTTCACCAAAGTAAGAAATGTTTTCATTGCCATTTACAACTCGCATAACTTCATCAAAATACTCTTTGTTTTCATTCCCATTATATGGTCCTACTAATACCAATTTCTCATTACTTCCAATAAAGGTTTTAACAATATCCAATACCCCCTTATATCGGGCTATTACTCCAATGTATAAATGATAATCTCGTTTTACTTTGGAGTTATATTTCTCTACATAAGAAAAAACATCCATACCAAAACTAAGATCTTTTATGGAATGTTCAGAATAATTAACATTATTAAGCTCTAAAGCGTCTATAACACGGGTTTTTAAGGAAATACTAATAACAGTAAAATAAAAGTTTGAATAGTTCTCTTTGATTATAGGAATCCAACCACTAGTCTTTCTAAAGTTATTATGAAATGTAACTACAACTGGAATTTTCAATTTGGATAAAGCATTTATTATCGAAGGTATTTTGGTATTTAAATGAATAAGGTCATAGTCATTTATTTCTATATCTCTTAACAAAAATTCAACATCTGGATTGATAGTATCTAGTTCTAATTTTCTGTAACTACCCCCAATAGAACCATTTCTACAAGCTACAGTTATATTATGACCCTTGTTAGTCAAATCCTCAGCCAAATAATGAACAAATCTCTCAGTACCTCCATAACCGAGTGGAGGAGTTGTTTCTTGTAGAGAAGATATTATCAAGATTTTTAACTGCATAAACCCTCATATACTTTAACTTGATTTTCTACAAAAGCATCCCATGTAAATTGAGTGGCACTTTTAGATGCATTTACAGATAATTCTGCAATTTTTTTCCTTATTCTTACATAACAGATACGCCTGTTCAGCGAAACTCTCCCAAGACTTTGTACTATCAATGGTAATAGAGTTCTTATTAGGTAACAAATAAGAAGAGTACTCACTACTGTTAGTACATATTGTAGTAGTACCACAAGCCAAACAATTAAGATTTAACAAACTAAAACCCTCGTCAGTAGATGGAAATATCGCAATATCACAAGCCCTAATAATATCTGCTAGAACCTTTTCTCTCTGACTTGGTATAAAGATGATATCGGAATCATTGGAAATAAAAGATTCTGTACTAAAATGACCTTCGTAACTTGTATAGGATAGGGAATTATTAGTTAAGAAGGTAAAAATATCTTCTAGGTAAGTGGAGTCTCCAATATTACCGACAAATATACCTTTTACAGAGATTCCCTTGTTTTTTAACCTATCTATAATCTTTACCACTTCCAGTTGTTTCTTTTGAGGTTTAATATTGTTAGGACTTGTAATAATAACAGTATCCCTTTGTAATACAGAATAAAAATCTTTCTTAGGATAAAAAATAGATAAATCTACTCCTAAGGGAGTTATAGAAATTTTATCTATAGATATGTTGTGATATTTAACAATTTTTTTTGCTTCTCCAACAGATTGACTACTTATTACTGGAATATCGTTTAATATTTTTCTTTCTGCCTCTATTTTTTCTTTAGGTAAGGTTTCAAACTTCCTCCCAGCAGCTAAAAACAAGGGGCTAAAAGTACTCTTTTCCAAAAACGGAGGACAATCATATTTTTTATACCAACCGGATATAGAAGCTAAATGAAAATAATGTATAACGTCATAATTACCTTGGGATAACTTATCTTCTATTGCATTTAGAAATGTTGCAGATTCATTAAGTTGGATGTCCCATACATTAGTTTCTCTACCAGAAGATTCATAGGGAATCCTATAGATGTGTATATTTTCATCGATTTTTACTTCGTAGTCACCTTCCTCTAATTGTCTTTTTGCACGAAAACGTCTTTCAGGAGATTCAGATTCAATATCCTTATCTAATCTAGTATAAATATCCACTTGATGCCCCAATCTACTTAGCGAATTAATCAAGTTCAACATTACAACCGTTCCACCATGAACATCTACAGGAGGTATGTAAGGGTCAGCTCTTGCTGAAACTAATGCTATCTTCATTGTTATTTTCCGATATAATCCTTAAATTCCCTTGTTAATCCAGGATAAATTTTTCCAGCCAAATCTAAAAGTTCAGAATTATCCAGCATATTTATATATTCAGGATCATCCCTATAGGACTTCCAACGTTCAAAGACATTCATCTCATTAGCTTTATTCTCATAGTTAAGATTATCAAAGGAATCTCCCCAAGTATTTGCACCATACTTAGCAACTTTCTTATAACCTTTATCATAAGTGAGTAGCCCCAATAAATTAGCGATGTTTTTCTTGTTTTCTTCATTTTCAAACCACTCATTGTAGTTTATAACTATCTTGTTTTTTAAAATATTTGTTATCCCTAAATATTCCTTGGCATAAGCTATCCATAGGTTTGGAGTATCCTTAAATTCTTCTAAACTAGGTTTCCATTCTTTTCTTTCTTCACCTCTATACCACTTAAACTTGCTTGCAAAGAGATTAAAAGGGTCACGTAGTACCAATAGAGTGTTGAATTCCTTTGTAGATCCTAACCAAGTATCATGGTGTTTTTCTAAATCTTCATAAGAAAAATGATCAAAATACATATCTTCAAAGTTGTATATTAACAGTGCTTTATTAGCTATAGGTTCTTTTGTACTGTTGGGATTTTCGGCTTCCTGTCTTCCACCCTTATAAGTTTCAAAAGGATTGCCAATTAAGTCACAATCATTTAAAAAGCAATGGGTACCGGGTGTATTAGCCATAATCCATTCCATGACAGCGTGGTGACTGCTTCTACGCATTGCAAAGACAGCGTATTCTTTTTTATTTCTATAAGATATTTCCATGAATATTATTATATCAATGTTTCGTTAGAATTTGAGAGAATCCTTTTTTATAGTGTCTCATTTGTCTTATTTACATCCTAGAGAATAAAAATGGTTCTAGATCCGTATGCTCAGCCATGTAGGGCACCTAAGTGACCACGAGATCTCAAATAACTTTCCTGACGTTAAGAATAAAGATAGTGAACTCGAACTGCACAGTTAAAATCAATTATGTGTCTTAATACTAGCTAAGCATCGGGATTGATCGAAGGACCCCAATCCTATTTGTCTAACAGGCATTCCGCTATCATCGTTTATATCAACAATAAGACCTTCGTCTTTATCTATTTCTTCAATAGTACTAACTAAAATAACAGACTGTGACCTAAGTTCTGGATCTATCTCTGCGTTTAGCCCTTTAACTACTTCAAAGTAATCAGAAGTCCAGTAATATTCGGGTTTTGGTGTGTCACTGGGCTGAGTTACGCGAAACATCAGTACCTTTGCTGGGTCAATACCTTCACTTTCTAAAACGCTTATTAATACACGTTGCCCTGTTTCGCTTCTTCTAATAGTTCCATTTGCACCAATTGATTCGGGGATTGTTACGTTATCTCCAAGCATAATCAATGCTTTTTCTGATGCTCTAAAATCTAAAAAAAGACTACTGTTTTTTATAAACTCTCTTATTTCAGCTGAGGAAAGCTTCTCACCCAATGCGTTTGATAGACCTTCGTCCTCAAACACTTCTTGTGTCATTGGGTTGATACTAAAACCCTCTGACTGAAGCCTAGCTATAGCACCGGACAATTCATCGTTTGTATTTTCGTGTTCATCGGATAAGAATGAACTAAAATCTATTTCATTCATACATGCTATTATAACCGATTCAGTTCCTGACCGACACGCCCAGCCAAGGTTTTCTTTTTATAACAACAGCACTTTCAAATGTAAGCCATCAGGAAATTCGAACTGATGTATAATTTCTACTAGATGACAAACTTTAACGAGCGTGACTTACATCGCGAATTAGCACAACATGTAAGAGATAAAAAATATGACCTTAGAGAAGTTGCTAAAGACAGAATTAGAAAGTATGTAAAAACTATATCTAGTTTGATTGAAAACAACAAATATGATTTGGTAATAAGCGGTGGCAACAGCGGTCTTTACTCAACAAAAATTGTTGACTTAATATACGGTACTAAAAACATAAAAAAACCTCCTATATTTTCAATTCCTGCATATCGTCATAACAAAAAAGAAGAAATTGAAGTTATAGGCAAAGATTTTGATAATTCATCACTTACTAGTTATGTAGAACAAGAAATACCAGAAGAACTGAAGATAGAAAAAGTTTTATTTGTCGATGATGAAATTGGAACTGGAACGACAGCCAAAAATGTAATTGAGTTAGTTATAAATGCAAAAAGCTTATCCGATACTATTGACTACACCCTCGTGGCAGAAAATCATTTTTTTGAGTGGAGACACAATATCCCAAGCATAAATCTGAAATATTATGCACATGCGAAGGTTTTACCTTCATATAACAATTTGATTGCGTATATTGTACCTAGAAACGTTTATACCAAAATTGGGGGAATCTTAGAAAGAGAAGTAAATCCTCATAATTATTCACTAGCACTAATTACAAGTGGTCTAGTAAAGAACAGAGGGAATGGTGTTCCATATTACGACGATAGTAAAGAGAAAATTCTTTTTGAAGAATATCCGGAGTATAAAGTAGTTAAGGAACAAGTGAATTTGGAATTGAAGGAACTAGTTGAAAGAACTGTTAATGGATAACTTAGATATCTTAATAGAAAAAGTAAAAAAAGATTTAAATGAGGATAACTTAACACTTAATCCTATTGAGAAAGGTGTAATGAGCAAGGTTTTTCTTGTGAAAACATCTAAGAATGAATATATATTACGGTCTGATACAGCAGATCAATCAAGATACCCATTAGAAGCGTGGGCAATGGGTAAAGTAAGAGAAATAGGTGTTCCGACACCAAAGGCATTAGTAACAGATACAATAAATATAAGTGATAGTGAGAAAATAAACTATATGATTCAGGAAAAGCTCTTAGGGTCAGCACTAAGTGACGACTTTCCTTCAAATATAACTCATGTTCTAGAACAGACTGGTGAAAAACTTAGGTTGATACATAGTCTAAAGTTAGATCGGTACGGACACCTTACTCCTGAAAAAATTGGTGTTGTTAGATCTTGGCCGGAATTTATGTTTTATCACTTTAAATCTTCTAATAGTGATTATTTAGAAAAGGTAGATTTTCTGACATCACGTGAGCTAGATAAAGCGACATATTTAATCAATGAGCGTATAAGTAGTTTCAATCTAAAACAAGGATATATGCTTCATGTAGATTTGAGTCTTGATCACATTTTCCATATTAACGGTCAACTTGAAGGTTTGATTGATTTTCAAAATGTAGGGTCAGGTGACCCAATATACGATATCGCCACATTTGAGTTTTATTCAGAGACAAAATATCCTGATAAGAATTACTCTTCGCCTCTTATTAGCGGATATGGGTTAAAGGTTGATAACACGGTTAAAGATGCACTTACATTCTACAAATTGTGTTTAGCAATTTGGAAAGTAACTGGAAGAATTAAAGCAGAACGAAAGGATACAGTGCCAAGAGTACAGGCGTTAATAAAACAATACATAAACGAGTTAGACTAAGACTATAGTTCGAACTTGGACTCCAACGCCCAGCCATGGTTTTCTACCTATAACAACAATATTTCTAGGCACAAGCCACAAGATAAATCAACATGATATAATGTTCTTATGAAAATTAATTTAAGTATTAACCGTGCCTAGATTAGCATCAAACATTGTAGAACATGGTGAGGGACAACCTCATGAGGTAGCAGAAAGTGATGTGAACTTAGCGAAAAGTTGGTCATCTATAAGGGAGAATTACAATTCAATTGGCTGGAACGAGGAATTCCCAGAGACACTTACAGAGTTACACATATCAAACCCTGAAAGCTTAATAGCGTATCGCTCAGAACAATTGACGCATGCTTTAGTAACCGAACACGACTTACAAGAACTTATAGAGGACATTTCTTTACTAACAAGGATAGCTGAAGCTAACAATATTGAAATAGGAACTGAATCGCCTTTGTATAGAGTAATTTTACAAATGTCCAAAATACCAAACAACAGATTTGAACATTTACGATACCCTGAGATTTATATATTAGCGGATACTTCAGAAAGAGCATCAAAATTAATACCAGAGGCAGAAGAAAATACAGAGACATACATTCTAAGAGGTAGATTAGTTGACATGGCAAATAGAGCCTATGACTTTTTGGACTTTGGAGGTGATGAATACGAGCCAGAATATTATGAAGATGAGGAAGAATATCGTTATTTTAACCCACACTCATACCTAACTTTATCGGGAGAAGAAAGCCATTACAATAATACAAACACAGCTTACGAGGGTGAAAATAATTTTCTTACAAGATATAATATTGACAAAAGCGATCCAGGAAACACTTATTTTAAGTCATGTGGAATATTTGTAACAGTCGGGGAATCACAAATAGCAAAAATAGACTTCACACCTTTCAATGCAACATCACCGGGCGAAGTAGACCCGAGAGTAGCGATGGCAATGGCATATAGAGGAATGAAAAATTTTTTACACGCTTTCGAACAACATCAGTTAGGCAATGTTCACTTAATAGCATTATCTGGTACTACAAACCCTACAATGGCTCAATTTGCATCAAGATTTGGTTTCAGAGTAGAAGTGGGAGGGAGTTGGTTGAGTAGAGACGAGATGAAAGCTCAAAAAATCGACTTAGATAAGAGATTGTCTTGTAATGTGATAGGTACTATTGAGGATATAAGAAGAGAACTAGCAAAATTTGAAGCAAAAGGTATTGGCGAAAGACTAGTTAAGGGTATTAGCAAAAACTAGCTTTTTGAGCATAATAGACTTGGGGTCTCCATCAATAAACTCTATAACACGAAGTTTAATATAATTATGCATATAATATAGTTCGAACTTGTTTGCTAATACCCACCCAAAGTTGAAAACAACACTTACTGTCACGAAAGAAAATTCTAAAATAGTATCAAAAAACTGTCCATTTTGAGCTACGACATTTTGTATAATTTCACGTGATAAAATTTATACATAACAATAGATGAACTAGAAAAACGAATATCGAATATAGAAATCCGAAACAAAAGGTTGAAACAGATAAAGAGTGGGAAACCAGCTGGACTAGAAGAATACTTCTATAAAACTTCTCTTGTTATAATAGCTAAACATCGAGATTGATCAAAGGGCGCCAATCCTATTTGTCGTACAGGTAATTGGTTATCATCATTTATATCTACAATCAGCCCCTCATTTGTATTTATTTCTTTAATTGTACTAACCAAAATAACAGACTGTGATCTAATTTACGGATCTATTTCTTCGTTTAAGCCATTGACTGCTTCAAAGTACGCAGATGTCCAATAGTATTCAGGTTTTGGTAACTCACTAGGTTGAGTCACACGAAACATCAAAACCTTAGATGGATCAATACCTTCACTTTCTAAAACGCTTATTAATACACGTTGCCCTGTTTCGCTTCTTCTAATAGTTCCATTTGCACCAATTGATTCGGGGATTGTTACGTTATCTCCAAGCATAATCAATGCTTTTTCTGATGCTCTAAAATCTAAAAAAAGACTACTGTTTTTTATAAACTCTCTTATTTCAGTTGAAGAAAACTTTTCTCCCAATGCCTTTGATAAGTCTCCGTCCTCAAACTGTTCTTGAATTATTGGGCTTATAGTAAATCCTTCTGATTGTAAGCTTACTATAGCGTCAGTAACCTCACTATTTGTGTTTTGACTTTCATCAGACAAAGGAATTCCAAAGTCTATTTCGTTAAAATGGCTCATATACAAAATTATAAACCATCTATGTTTAGTCTATTTTTAACTTTGATGACAGAAATCAATTTATTTTAGTTCACTAACCATACAATTTAAAAGGAACTTTATGCCAAATTTACCATTATAACAATTTGACAGAATATTCTCCTAAGTATGGATTGTAGATTATGCAGTCTTAAAAAATAACCCTTAAAATATAGACTATCAGGCATTAAGTTATAATAAATTACATTAATTAAGTAAGGAGATAAGTTGTGATAAAAGGTAAACATAAAAAAGGTATTTTAACAGATACTTTCATAAAACGAATCAAACCAGAAACTGTTGCTGTTAAAACCGGTCGAAGCTGGGAGGAGTGGGACAAAATCCTTGATGAGTTAAATGTGAAAAAGCACGGCTCTCCTGCAATCTCACGTTATTTGAGAGAAGAGTATGGTGTAAGTATGTGGTGGTCAAATACAATTCTTACCCGCTACAAACAGCTTAATAATATTTCTTAAGCAAACAATGTATAACTAAATTTGCGCAGAATAGGATCGATTATCATGTTTATTTACTAAAACTTTGATGAAATAAAGTGTAAAAAAAGCTAAACTATATAAAGTAACTATTTTTTTGGAGCATACATGAAAATAAACCCATACTTAAATTTTAACGGAAATGCCGAAGAAGCTTTTAATTTTTACAAATCTGTATTTGGAGGGGAATTTACTGCTGTTATGAGATTTAGTGATGTACCTAATGAGGAGCATCAAGTAAGCGATGAAGAAGCAAATAAAATAATGCATATTTCACTTCCTGTTGGTGATGCAATTTTAATGGCATCAGACATTTCCGAGTCACAGGGGATGAAACTTGTAGAAGGAAATAACAACTATATTTGTTTGAGCCCTGAAGATGTAGCCGAGGGAAAAAGACTTTTTGAAAAACTTTCTGAAAGTGGCACTGTAGAAATGCCTTATGAAAAAATGTTTTGGGGATCATACTTTGCTTCTTTTAAAGATAAGTTTGGTGTTTGTTGGATGATAGATGTTGCGGCAAGTGAGTAATAAAGATTAAAGCAAAGCATCATAACCTTTATTATCAACTTCGTTCAAAAGTTCCGAAAGTTTACCGGACATACTTTTAGGGCAAATCAAAGTTGCTTCTTCGGTTTGAATAACTACTATGTCATTTAAACCTAGTACAGATACTAATTGAGTAGTATTATTGATAACTAAATTGTTTTTCGAATTGACCTGTACTACGTTTCCTTGCAAGGTAGCGTCTGTGTTTTTTGCGAGGTACTCGTAGACATCATTCCAGGTCGTTATGTGAATCCAATTAAACGGCAACATTACAATTTGAACACCCTCATCTTCATAAACTTTTTTAGTGAAAATTTCTACATTGCCGGGTTCATATTCGTTGTATATGTTGCTGATTTGTTCAAAAGTTGCATTATTTTCTAATTCTTCGGCCATTTTTATACTAATGTCAAACCAGTTTTTGTGATGCTTACTTAATGATTCAAAAAATTTTGCCGGAGTCCATGCATAGTGGTTACAATGTATTCCCAAAGAGGTTGTCTCAATCATTTTAATGGCTTCTTCCATAGTTTTTGGTCGCTCAACAAAATGGTTGTTTGTATAAACCTCAAGACTGCCGGTTGAGTCTAGCTTTTGGCCCAGCTCAATATAATCACTTCCAACTTCAGGATGCGTCGGCTTCATAACGCCGGTAATGAGTTTACCGTGGCGCTTTACTAAAACCTCCATCTCTTTAAGCATTTCTATATAAGCTTCTCGTGGTTCTCTTATAACTACAGGTTGTACATAAAAGCTAATAACCTCATTTGGAAATTTTTTCAGCATGTGAGCCATTGAGTAACATGATGCAGGACCCGTCCCTTTTTTAATATGCGGTTCAAATATAAAGTTTTCTTTAGGTAGCATATGTGCTTGTTCATAAACATAGTTTTTATAATCTTCAGATGTTGAAACAAAAATGTCATCAGGTGAAAATGAAGAAAGAAGATCTTCCAGATTTCGCTGAAAGAGTGATTTACCTCCTATTATATTACTAAACTGTTTAGGTCGGGCTTCAGTGCTTAGCGGCCAAAGTTTTGTGCCTTGCCCTCCGGCCATGATTATGAATTTCATGCACAGTTTATAGGTTATAAAGTTGTTAATGTCAACAAATTCATATTTACTTCCTGACTTATGTATGAATACTAGCATAAAAGATAAAACTGTTATAATACCAATGAATGAATACATCAAAAAAACTGACTTTAAATCAAAAACAAAAATTTTTACAAACACTCGAAGAAAGATTTAATAAAAACATGCAGCGCCACAAAAATACAAAATGGGCTGATGTTTTAGCAAAACTCGAAAAAGAAGATTCAAAGCTATGGTCATTAAACGAAATGGAAGATTCAGGAGGTGAGCCTGATGTTGTTGATATTAGTAATAACAAAAATGAGTTTGTTTTTATTGATTGTTCACCTGAAAGCCCAAGCGGTAGGAGAAGTTTATGTTATGACGAAGCAGCTTTAAAATCCCGTAAAAAGCACAAACCAAACGGTAGTGCGGTTGGAATGTCCGGGTCAATGGGTACAGAGCTATTAACTGAAGACGAATACAGAACACTCCAGACATTTGGTGAGTTTGATACAAAAACATCTACTTGGGTAGAAACACCAACAAAAATTAGAGAGCTTGGTGGCGCTGTATTTTGTGATAGGCGCTACAATACTGTTTTTTTATACCACAATGGAGCAGAATCTTACTATGCATCACGCGGTTTTCGTGCAAAGTTAATACTTTAGAAAATTTAATGGAGGCGCAGGAATATGAATTCAAAAAGTTTAACAAGAATATTTGGTGCAACAGCAATTTTGCTATTAATTCCTTTAATTGCCATGCAATTTAGCGAAGAGGTTGACTGGAATTTATTTGATTTTATAGTTATGGGGTTTTTATTATTCATGACAGGAACATTCATAGAGTATACAGCATGTAAAATAAATAATAAGAATAATAGAGTTATTGCTGTAATGATAATTATGGGTGTATTTCTATTAATTTGGGCAGAATTAGCAGTGGGGATTTTTGGAACACCTTTTGCCGGTTCTTAAGTTTGGGGTAGGAAAAGGTATGAAGTATAGTTATAGTTTTTCCAGTACCACATAACATCTAAATGCCATGAATTTTGACAAAGGCTCTAAAGTTGCTTCAAGTCTTAAAAAGGATTTTATAAGTTTATTCGGTACCAACTGTGGATTGCCATAGCCCCCGGAAAGGGGATATAAAATAAAATCCATACGTTCTTTTTTAATTATTCTGTATTTTTTTCCAAAATTATCATTAAATTTTTTTTCGTTTTTGAAAAAAATTAAATATGGTATAGCTTGGTTAGAATCCCACGGATCTTTTGATTTAAAGTGTGATAAATCATCATTAAAGTAATCTATTTTGAAATTAAATGGTTCATTATGGAATATTTTATATATAGGTAACGACCAAATACTTGGATATGGCTCTACCATTAAAATGCGGCCTTTGGATTTAAGTTTTTTATATGCAATTTCCAAAAATCTCACCGGATCATACAAGTGATGTACTACATCAAGCATTAAAATGTTGGATAATGTGTTATCCTCGAATGGAATGTTATATGCATCAAATACCATATCTGGCCTCAATTCACCATTTACGTCTGAGGTAATAATGTTTTCAATGAAAAACTTAATATTACTTATACCTGAACCCAATTCTATATTAATGCCATGAATTTCAGACATATCACTTTTTTGATTTTTATACCATTTTTCATAACACATTCTCAAAGCTTTTTTACTATGCCACACATCAATATAACTTTTGATTTCCATAATGTAATATTATTACATGTTTTTGAGAAGGTTTTTGCTAAACATTGAGAGATTTAATGATTGTATTATATTGTTGCTACTCTCAATCATTTATTTATTATTATCACTACCGTTTTATGGAATTAGCTATACTAAACAATTCATTGATACAGGCAGGGAATTATTCTTACCAATACAGATAGTCGAGTACAATTGGGCATTGTATAAAAATGTTTTAAATATTTATGGCCCGCTGTCTTATCAGCTCAATGTTGCTTTACTTAAAATCTTTGGACTAAGTTTTGATGTATTATACATTTCTGGATTACTTACTGGTTTAATGGTTGTAATAGCACTTTATCTGATTTCAAGGATTTATAATTCAAAAACTTTTAGCTTTTCTGCAAACGTAATTCTTATAGTATTTCTTATAACACCTTTTGGTAAATATATATTACCGTATGCATATGCAGTTACTTATGCAACTTGCACATTTTATTTAGGTTCATATTTTTTTATTTTATTTGCTAAAACAGAAAAAAGTAATTATCTACATCTTGCATATCTTTTTTACGGGGCATCATTAAGCTTTAAATTAGACTATATTATCTCAATTATTATAGTCAGCATATATCTTATTTTGTTTTTTAAACATCTATTGTCTTTTAGAAGGATGATTACTGTGTGTGTCTTATTTCTTGTTGTACCTTTTATATCTTATTTAGGCCTAATAAATACAGGAGTGAGTATTTACGACATGAAACAAGGAATATTATTTATGCATTCATTATCTAAAAGTCAATCATTAAAAAATCTTTATATATTAAATGGTTCATTTCCAAGTACATTTATTTTTTATAAGCTTATACTTGTTTTCGTTGGAACTTTTTTTATATGTTTTATATTGTTTATCACAAAAAATTTAGAGAATACGAAAGCAAACTCATATGAAAAAATCTCAACCCACATTAATTTAATAGTTTTATCATTATTATTGATGTTTTTTAATGTATACACAAAAAATTATTTATTATTGTGGTTGGCTCAGATTTTTTCACTTTGTGCGTTAGTATATTTTTTAATCAAAGAACATAAAAAGTCTTATATCATGAAACCAACCCTTTTGTATATATTATTAATCTTATTATCAGTTTCTTCTTTATCTAAATCTTTTTTTCTCTTATACTCAGATGTTTACATCTCTACATCATTTCCACTGTGCGTATTAACATTTTTTATTTTGGCAAATCAGTTAATTGAAAGTAAATTTTATAAAAATCGGGTTGTCCTAATTAATATTTTTACTGGCATCTTAATTATAAGCTCAATTATTAGCTATTTATTAAGTCTGTATACTAATAACTTTGATAAGGTTTTTAATACTCCGTATGGTGAAATAAGAACAAGTACAAATGTAGCAAATAATTATGATAAGGTAGCGACCGCTGTAAATAGATTAACGGATTCAAGTGACATTGTAGTATTTGTGCCTGAAAGTTCAATATTAAGTCTTAAAACGCAGAGGAAAAGCGACCCTTTTCTATTTACTGCATTTTTTCCTTTATTTATTGATGTACTTGGAGAGGAGTATATGATTAATTATTTGAGTCATGTAAACGCTACATATATTGTTATTGTAGATAGAAGCATGTCTGAGTACTTAAATATTACAGATAGAAGTTCGTATTTTGGACAGGATTACAGTATAGAGATTTTTGATTTTATTAATGAGAACTATGTTTTAGTTGAATCTGTTAGAAATGATTCAGACCACTCATTCGCACACATTTACAAACTTAAATAAATTTTGTTTTATTTAAAGTCAAGAGCACCATTTTTAGAAGTTGTCCGCCATTCCTAAATCTAGATATATTGGTACTGCCATATGTTCTCGCTTTATATTTTATTGGAATTTCTATGAATTTTAAATTAAGTTTTGAGGCTCCGAAAATTAAATCAAAATCCCCAAAAGGATCAAAATACCCAAAATAGGCCCTGTTTTCTTTAAGTTTATTATAATTTTCAGAGGTCATAACTTTAGTACCACACAGAGTATCTTTAATATTTGCATTTAGAAGCCATGAAAAAATATAAGAAAAAAACTTATTTCCAAAAATATTAAGCGTCATCATGGCTTGCTTTTCAGGTGTGTAAACCAACCTAGAACCATAAACAAACTCACCTTTGTTCGTATTGATGATTTTATAAAATTTTTCTAATTCTTCCGGTGGTACTGTTAGATCCCCATCAAGAATCATTAATACATCACCGGTAGCATTATCAAAACCCATCCATACTGCATCTGCTTTTCCTTTTCCTTTTTGTGTTAGATGTTTTATATTATGAGTTTTATATTTTTTTATAACTCGATTTATTTCATCTGCAGTATTATCTGACGAACCCCCCTCAATAAATATAATCTCAACTTCTGGACCTAAATAGGGCAACCTTTTAATTGCATTTTCAATATTTCCTGCTTCATTTCTAACCGGAATTATTACACTTGTTGAATAGTTTAATGGTTGATTATCGTGTTTTCTTGCTATTATTGTAGTTGTGAGACAGAATCTGTTTATTATTGGAAGTGGTGCTATATATTTGTTAATAAACGGTTCAATTATCGGTATTTTTAATGGAAATATGAATCTTTGTCCACGTTTTATTGTTTGAAAATCTTCCATATAAAGCATTTTTTCTATATCATCAAGATTAAGCCAGTTTTCACGTGGATGCTTATTTTTAAAACCAAACTTTTCAACTAGTAATATTAACGGTCTCCATAAAAAATTATGACTATTTATAATTATGCGCGTGTCGTTATTACTTAGTTCATTAATTCTTGAAAATATTTTTTGTATATCGCCTGTAAGAGATAAAGTATTGGAAATTAGGATATAATCAAAAAATCCTTCAAAATTCATATCAATGTTTAAATTTTCAACAGTTAGTTCCTCTGCAGCCGTCTCATAAAAAACTAAATGCGGATATTTAGCTCTGGCAAAGTTTACCATTTCTTTGTCTATATCTATTCCAACTCCATAAGAGGGTTCAACTGCGTTTAATAAATAGCCCGTGCCACTTCCGATTTCTAGAACTCGCTTATTCTTCATTGTGTTATATGTATAAAAATTAACTAAATCATTGTGATAATGACTATTAGTTTTAACAAATTTATCGTGCATATTTAAAGAGTATAACACCCCAAATTAGAAATAAGGCGTAAACTTATATATTATTAGAGTATGATAAGATATTTTTTTGCTATTTTGTTAATCATGCTTTCAGCAAACACAATGGCCCAAGCACAAGACCCTGAACCACAAATATTCATGCCACCAGAACTAAAACAGGAAACGGTTGAAGGCAAAGTTGTTGAAATTATAGAACAGCAAGAAGTTGAGTATTATGGAGAATCACAAACATACCAAAAGCTCAAAATTCTTACTGATAGTAATGAAGAAGCGATTGTTGAAGTAGGAAATGTTCCAACAATTGATTCTCCAGTATATAAACTTGGTGATGAATTACAATTGCTTAGAGTTGAAGATGAAGCCGGTAAGGTAACTTTTTATATAAGTGATTATGTAAGGCGTGATCCATTACTTTGGTTATTTATTATTTTTGTAATTGTTGTGTTGGCAGTTAGCAGGTTTTGGGGATTCGCGTCGTTATTAGGCCTTGCGTATTCATTTTTGATAATTATGAATTTTATTCTTCCGCAGTTGTTAAACGAAAGAAGCCCTTTGCTTATTACAATTATTGGTGCAATGTTAATTGCTCCGGTTACATTTAGCTTGTCGCACGGGTTAAATAAAAAAACTGTAGTTGCGATTATTTCTACTTTTATTGCACTTTTGATTACTGGAATACTTGCAATAATCTTTATAAATGCAACAAAACTTATTGGATTTGGCACTGAAGAAGCTTATTTTTTACAAGTAGCAAAGCAAGGACGAATTAATATGCAAGGTTTATTGCTGGCGGGTGTAGTCATTGGCACTTTAGGCATTTTAGATGATGTAACAATAACCCAAGCGTCTATTGTTGCCCGTCTCAAAAGTTTGAATGTTCGTTTAACACCGTCTCAAGTATTTAGCGAAGCAATGAAAGTCGGACATGACCATATAGCTTCAACCGTAAACACTCTAGTTCTTGTATATACCGGTTCAGCCTTGCCGTTACTGCTCTTATTTGTAAATTCAGAAAGGTCTTTTAGTGAAGTTGTAAACACACAAGTTATAGCAGAAGAAATTTTAACTATGCTTGTGAGCAGTATTGGGTTGATATTGGCAATTCCTATTACAACACTTCTTGCATCGTATATTATTACTAAAGAGGATAGTGCTAGTAGTCATAATCATGTACATTAATAGTTAGTATGAAAAAAATTACGTCAAAAAAACTAACAATTACACTCTTATTAACGTTTGGTTTGTTTTTAGCAATTTATTACTATTACACATCATTAAAGACACCATCCGGTATAGCCAATAGCAATCAAGAAGCATTTTTTGAAAATCCATTAATTGAAGGCCACGCACCAGAACCTGAATTACATCCATTATCAATAGAATATATGCGAAAAGGGGAATACACCGGCAGTGACCTTGAATTTGAGCAAACTTTAAGTCCCGGGTCAAACTACGATAGGTACATAGTTTCTTATAAATCTGAAGGTTTAAAAATTTATGCATTGTTAACTGTACCGTATGGTGAAAAGCCGGAAACAGGTTGGCCTGTAATTATATTTAATCATGGGTATATTCCTCCCGAGCAATATAGAACCACTGAAAGATATATAGCTTATACTGATGCATTTTCACGAAACGGATATATTTTGCTACGACCCGACTACCGTGGCCATGGAAATTCTGAAGGGCGTGCTGAGGGAGGTTATGGGTCAAATGCTTATACAATTGATGTTTTAAATGCACTTGCATCAATTAAGCGCTATGAAGATGCCGATTCAAATCGTATTGGTATGTGGGGGCATTCCATGGGAGGGTCAATTACACTAAAATCAATGGTTGTGAACAAAGACATAAAGGCCGGAGTTATTTGGGCGGGAGTGGTTGGCTCTTACGAAGATTTGCTAAATAACTGGAGAAGAAGAAATAATAATTCCACCGGTTCTAGCAATATGCCGGTTAGACGCGGTTGGAGACAAGATCTCATAGAACAATATGGGGAGCCGAAAGATAACCCTAATTTTTGGAATTCAATATCGGCCAACTCATACTTAAGTGACATTTCAGGTCCGGTACAACTGCACCATGGAACATCCGACACATCTGTGCCTGTTGAGTTTTCTGAAACCTTAAATGAGCAATTGTTAGCTGTCGACAAAGAAGTTGAGATTTTTATTTACAATGGCGATGATCACAATATTGGAGCAAATCTAAGTGTAGCCTTGCAACGCTCGGTTGAGTTTTTTGATAGATATTTGAAGTAATTTAAAAGAAACAAAAAAATCCCCACACAATGATAAAATCACCATATGATAACAGGCAAAGGAATCACCAAAACATTTACAGGTGAGCCAATACTGCAAAATATTGAATTTAAAATCGGCAATAACCGTAAAATTGGAGTAGTTGGTAAAAACGGTTGTGGTAAGTCTACTTTGTTTAAATTGGTAGTTGGCGAAATTGCACCCGACGTGGGGAATATTGAATCTCAGGGAGAACAAATCGGCTATATACCACAAGAATTTAATTATCCAAATGAGCTTGTGGGTGAATACCTTGAGAAAAAGCTTAATAACCCATACGAAACTTACAAAATAGATATTTTAATGCATCAGCTTGATTTTAAAAATTATGACCCATACCAGGAGATAAAAACTTTAAGCGAAGGACAAAAAATGAAACTAAAAGTAATTGAGGTTATGCTAAAAGATCCAACCGTGCTTTTAATAGACGAACCGACAAACCACCTGGATATAGAAGGAATTATGTGGTTTGAAGAATATATTAAAAACATAAACAAAACCGTTGTAATGATTTCACATGATAGAGAGTTTTTAAACAATACGGTAGATGAAATTTGGGAAATTGAGAATAAGAATATTTTAAAGTTTGTGGGGGACTACGATAACTACAAGGAACAGAAGCTAAAACTAATTGATAAATGGAATGAGGAATATATTCGCTTTGTTAAACGAAAAAACCAGCTTGATGAATTATTGAAAAAAGCTCGAAGAAGTAATATCAGTCGAAGCGGAAAGGGTGTACAGTCGGTTAAAAAGAGAATTGAACGTGAAATTGAAATGAAGTTAAAAGAAAAATATATAGATAAACGTATAAAACCAGTTACTTTTGATACAGATATAACTTCAAGTAAGCTAATTGTGTTATTTGACTCGGTTGTTAAAAACTACGATGAAAAAACTGTTTTAAGCGATTTGTCATTTGAAATTAGAGGCGGCGAAAAAATATGGTTATTTGGATCAAACGGTTCCGGTAAAACCACAATTGTAAAATTGATTATGGGTGAAGAAAAACCTACGGGAGGTAGGGTTAGAGTGGGCAACAACTTAAGAGTTGGATATTTTGCACAAAAACAAACGCATTTGGATTTTGACAAGAATTTATTTGACTATTTTATTGAGCAAACCGGTTGTTATTACACCGATGCATTTGGTGCGTTGAGAAGATTTATGTTCGAAAAAGACGATTTAAAAAAAAGAATTCGAAATTTGAGTCCGGGAGAACGTGCCAGATTTGCATTTGCAGTATTTGCATATAACGACTATGACTTTTTAATACTTGATGAACCTACTAATCACTTAGACATTGAAGCAAAAGAGGTTATCGAAGAATCACTAAAGAATTTTGAAGGTACATTGCTTTTGGTCTCTCATGACAGGTTTTTTGTAGAAAGAGTGGGTATGACTGGGAGTTTGAGCATATGAGTGTGGAATACTTTAAAATAGTAATATAGGTTATTTTTTGATAATATAAAAACATGAAAAAAACCATAATACCCATAATATTAGTTTTAGCAGTAGCAGTCGTAGGATATTTAGCTTACACTACTGTATTAAACAAACCAGACTCACAACTTGAAGAATCAATGATTGAGGAAACAACTCTAGATGATACCGATTCTGTGGATTCAGTATCAGGTTCTATTTTCGACCTGGTTGGTATGAATAACAAAATGTGTACTTATACATATGAAGACGGTGAAGTACTAAGCAATGGGTCAATTTATGCAGCTAATAGTGAGCAGATGTATGGAGAAATAGACACAGTAATAAACAATGAAACAAGATTAATGCGAATCCTTTACTTGACCGATTTCATGTATGTTTGGGATCAAACCACTAAAGAAGGAATGAAAGTTTCAAGAGAAAGTTTTGACCCGTCAGATTTCGAAAACTTTGAAGGGGATGCTACTATGCCTGACTTAAACTACACTGCAAACTATGATTTTGACTGTACAAATTGGGATGTTGATAATTCTCTGTTTAATGTACCTTCTGATGTGAATTTTGTTGATATGAGTGCAATGATAGAGACATTTAATTCTTCAAATTCACCAACAGGTGTAATGAATAATCAGGATATGTGCGGCGCATGCCAGTCAATACAAGACGCATCAGCTCGTGCTGACTGTTTAGCGGCGCTGGACTGTTAGTCATTGTTTAGAAATTATATATACTTTTTTACTTTGTTTACATTATGGAAGCGTCTGAACCAGTTAAATTAAATAAACGCAATGTAACATTAGATCTTCTACGAGGATACTACTTGTTTATAATTCTAATTGATCACTTGGGGTATAAATTTTATACTCCAATTTATGGGTATTTTAATGGCTATGGAAACTTATGGGTGTCTGCAGCTGAAGGTTTTGTTTTTATTTCAGGTTTATTGCTTGGAATAATAATTACAAAAAAATTACAAAAAAATGGTTTAAGTTTTGTTATTAAAAATCTGTTTTTACGGTCCTCCAAGTTATTTTTTTTACATACTATATTAACTGTTTCATTTACTTTACTTGCAATAAATATAGGTGATTGGCCAGAATTAGGAAACGGAATCTTAATTGAACCTTTTAGAAATATATTTACACATACCGTTACACTGCGCTATAACTACGGTTGGGCTGATGTTTTAATTTTATATTCAATATTTATCGCTTTTTCTTCTTTATTTTTTATTGCAAAATCGCGCAATTTAGTTGCAATACCATTTATACTCTCACTTTTTCTATGGATTTACAGTTATAAAACAGAACGTGTTTATAATTCGTACTTAAGTTCATTTGAGATTTTGTCATGGCAATTTTTGTTTTATATTGGTGTCGTAACAGGAATGTATAAAGCCAAGCTTACAGAATTTTATAAAACAAATAAAAAATTAATTATTGCCTTTGTATTTTTATTATTTGGTATTACGTACTTTTTGAGTATTCAATCCTATTTTTTTGGTAATTACTATTTCATTTCTAAAGAAAGCGCAAGTGTTGTATTCGTAAAACAAACTTTAGGCCCCGGAAGACTTATAACTTTTTTTATCTGGTTTATATTTTATTATTATATTTTTGATTTATTTAAAGAAAATTTAAAAAAACACTTCGGTTGGATTTTGCTAACTTTTGGTAAAAACTCTTTAGTTACATACATAATACAATCAATAATCTTATTTTTAGCTTATTACGTATATACATCCGGGCATTCATTTGTAAACTTTGTTATAACCAGCTTGGGAGTTGTAGTTGTTGTTACTATGGTATATGCGTACAAAAATACCGGTTTGCTCATAAATAAACTAAGAACCGCTGTACCATCTATTCTTTACAGCAGTCGATAGCTTTTTTTACTACAACACCTAGTTTTGAAAGTAAGCTTGCTGTGCCTTTGAGATTAGGGTTAATATCGTCACTTATAAAAGCAGCTTCAGTTGGTTCAATATGTTCTACATCTTTTGTTTTTACTAATCCTAAATTTAATCCCCAAAACAGGCTGTACAGCTGATATGATTTTTGAAACATATCTTCAACATCCGTAGTATCACCTTTAGTTAACGCCTTAGTACCTACTTCCATAAATCTCATTGATGCGGCCAGCAAATGCTTACTTATACACCAAACCTCACCTTCATACTCTTTTATTATTTTTTTAAGTGCACTTTTTCTAATCTCACGAATTTCACTAAGTAATTCAAGGTATTTGGCGTCATTAGTTTTGTTATAAGTAAAAAACAAATGCTCTTCAATTGAAATCAGGTTCATAATGGCGACAGATAAATCTTCATCAGAAGATAAATCAAGTTTTTCGCCTTTTTCTAATGACTTTACTTTATTCATAAAATCTTCGATGCTTGGTACATTTTTAGATTGTGACATATAGGTATAAAAATAAACTTGTTACTGTAAGCAATAGTATAGGTAATAAAACCTTTTGATAATGAATAAATACTTTGTCGTTGTGTATTTTTCTTAAGTAAGTGTCAATTTGTAATGCAGTGGCAAACACAAAAATGCCTATAATACTACCGAAAATAATCTTATCAATGCTAAAAATGGTGTTTCCGGCTATGCCTATTATGCCGTTAATGTACATAGGTGGTACTACAAAAAGTGCCATAATTAAAATATAAAAGATCTTATTTGTTGGGAGTTTAAAATTCTTACTTTTAACCCAGCTTGAAATCCATAAACCGCTTGATACAATCAATCCTCCTACCCAAACCCCGGTAATCGAATCGTCAATACCAATCCATCTTGATAAGCCAAGTCCCGCTCCTACCGCAATTGTACACAACGGACACACAGCTTTAACCTTAATCGGGTAAATTAAAATCATCAGTAAACCGATTATTGAAGTAATGTATCTCATTGACCAACTTTGCTAATTAAATAATTTTGAATATCAGGTGTACCGATATAACATTCACCCTCTGCATAAAAAAACGGCACACCTATGCTATTAGCTGGAATATTGCAACTTGCTGCTACATTTGAAAGTTCTAAAGCGTTTTGTTTGTTATTGTAAACGTCTTTTTTAACGATTGTTAGTTTTTCCTCAATTTTATTTTCTTCCATCCATGCCTCAAGCTCTTTACAGTGTGGGCATGTATCTCCGTAAAAATATGTATTTGACTCGGTTGTAATTTGTTTGTTACGTTGATTTCTACTTCCAAGAACAATCACACTGATTATAGAAACAATCGTCAGAACAATTAAGAAGGTTAAAATAGATTTATTCATAAAATCATATTTACTTTAGACTTTGGATTATTTTATGTCAATGTTATAGATATAGCTCAATATATTAATTAACGGTTATTTTCTTTTTTTACAAATATGTAAGTTCCGGTAATAAGAAATATTAAGGTTAATGTGCCAACTATTGCAAGGTTTGTAACAGGATTAAACAAAACTACTTGAGAGTATTCAGAACTGCGGAAACAGTAAAAAAGGAAAAATCTGAATTGCAGACTTTTGTTCATTTATATCTGCCATAACAATCAAACCAAAAGCACCTCCAAATAATGCAACTAAGATTCCAAACGGAAATGCCACAATTAACGATTTAATTGAAAGAGGAACACCAGCAACAAGTGCAAACAAATTTACATGAAATCTAATATTTTCTTCTGCTGTAAGATTTTGGTCTAAACTCGGGTTTTGAAAAATGACTCCAATGTTTTGTCTAACTTCATCCGGATTCTCTGAAACACTATAGCCTGCGACAAAAACATCGCCTAAGTTATTGACAATGTAGTATTTGAAATTGAAATTGTTGTTGTTTTTCCTGCACAGCTTGGCCCTAAAAGCAAAAAAGTCGCCTTTTTTACATTAAAGCTGATATTATTTACAGCTTATTGTTTAATTTAAGATTGTGGTTTTATTCTGTATAATTAGATTAATATTGCTATGAGATTTAAAGTCAAAGATTTGCTTAATTTAACAATGTACCGCCGGGTTCTTTATTTATTGCTCTTTTTGCTTTTTTTAGGAATAATATTCAATTTAACAGGTAGGATGCCCTATGATTACAAATCAATAATTTTCACAACAATAGCACTTTTTATTATTTGCAATGCTTTTAACCTGCTTTTAGCTAAAATATTTAATGCAAAAACAAATTTTGAATCTGCCACTATCACTTCGTTAATATTAGCGTTGGTTTCCGGCCCGTTTAGTTCTATAGAAAGACTTCCGGTTTTGCTCTTTTTGGGTGTTGCTGCAATGGGTTCAAAGTACCTGATTGCTTATAACAAAAAACATATTTTTAATCCTGCAGTGTTGGCAATTATGCTTACCGGGATTTTGTTAAACATGGGAGCGTCATGGTGGATTGAAGATACATCAACTGTAATATTTATAATTTTAGGGGGTTTGTGGATTAACTACAAAATAAAGCGTTTAGAAATGGTTTTTGTATTTTTAGCTATTTATTTTGTTTCAGTGTTTTTAAGACGCGGATTTGATATTTCGCTATTTTTAGCACCTTCAGTATGGTTTTTTACTTTGGTAATGCTTGTTGAACCACTAACATCACCATCTACAAAGAAAAATCAAATAATCTTTAGTACTATTGTTGGATTTTCGTATGTTTTAATGCAATATTTCTTGCCAACATTTCCCTATAGACTTGAAACCTCATTACTTATAGGAAACATTTATGCATTTGTTGCTGTTCCTTCATTTAATACTTATTTAATTTTTAATCGTAAAGAACAAGCTGCAAAAAACACCTGGACATTTTATTTTACACCAAGCAAAAAGTTTAATTTTATACCCGGACAATTTTTGGAATGGACTTTACCCCACAAAAAATTAGATGCAAGAGGTGTTAGGAGATACTTCACAATTGCCTCGTCACCTAAAGAAGAACTGGTTTCAGTGACAATGCGCATATTTGAAAATTCAAGCTCGTTTAAAAATGCTTTGCTTAAAATGAACGAAGGTGATGTGATTACGGTTTCAAACCCACTTGGGAGTTTTGTATTACCACATGAGAAATCTGAAAAATTGGCATTTCTCGCCGGAGGAATTGGTGTTACTCCTTTTAGAAGTATGGTTAAACACTTACTCGATGAAAATGAAAAAAGAGACATTCTAATGATTTATTCAAATAAAACTGAAGAAGAAGCTGCATTTAAAAATTTGTTTTCGGAAGCCGAAAGTGTTGGTTTAAAAACTGTCTATGTAAATACTGATGCAGACGGCTTTGTTGACGAAAATAAAATTAAAGATGAAATTCCAGATTACAAAGAGCGTGTATTTTACTTATCAGGCCCGGAGCCTATGGTTAAGGCATTTAAGCAAATATTATCCAAATTAGGTGTAAAAGGTATAAAAACGGATTATTTCACTGGTTATTAAAATTTAACTTTTGTATACTTAAAGAATGCAATTTAAATTTAAAGTCGGCAAATCTCCCACATTAAACGGAATCAGATGTTTATTAGCTGAAAAACCCATTAAAGAGGGTGAAATTATAGAAGCAGCACCAATAATCTTAATACCTAAAAGACAGGTTTCACTGGTAGAAGACACCACATTAGGATGGTATAACTTTGAATGGAACGATAAATATGAATGTTTTGTTGTAGGATATAGCATTTTAATAAACCACTCATATGAACCCAATGCCAGATTTATAAAAGACTTTAAGAACATGCTAATGAACTTTGTTGCTATAAAAGACATAAAGCAGGATGAGGAGATTTTTATTAATTATAATGGTAATCCAAAAGATAAATCCCCATTACCAAGACAATATACAGATTATAAGCTTTAAGCTATGATAAATAACAAGGTTATTTTATTTAATGGAAACCCGTTTTAGGAGTTTTTGATGAAAAAGAACTATCTATTCTTATTAACAATTGTGTCAAGAGCGGGTTTTTGAGTGTAAGCATGTATTTTTCCGTAAACAATAAATATACTAAACCCATTTTTCCAGAACTTTTCAATTTCACTCAATATAAATTGATCTCTTAAAAATAGAACTTTAATAGAGATGTTATTAATTACACTTTTATTAGGTATAGGCAAAACCATTATACTCACATCTTTTTTATTGTTTATATCAATACTACCATTTAACAGCTCTTTAGAAATTCTCCGCATATTTTCGTAACTGAAATCAAAATCATCCCAATTTAATTGTTTTGACCAATTTAAGAAAATTGTATTTGTGAACTCTTCTAAGGATACTCTCATATTCATTTTATAATATAAGGAGACCCATCTTAAAAAGTAAAATGTAGAAATTTCTTCACGTGTGAACTCCTTAAGTAATTTGCTTTTTATTAATGTTTCTTCGGGTTCAGGACAATATACTTCAACATTATTGGAAGATGCAAGATATGAGACAAGACCGCCTTCACCAGCATTTATATTGGCATTTGTTTTCGAAGTATCTTTTGCTTTAAGATTACCTTCAACAAAGACCACTTTATTTAAATTATCAGTTCTTGATAAAAATTCATAAAACTCGTCTTCAATTAACTTTATATCGGGATGATGTGGATCCCATGTATGTCGAGCGCCTATATATTTTAAAAGCTGTGATTTATAAGTATATGCAAATACTATAGCACCTTTATACTTCTCTCTGTCGTATATATAACGTTCAATATCTAAAAGATTATATTTGTACATGATGAAATTATATGCTATTACTTTATTAGTAACACATGGTTTATTACGTCTACTTACTCAAATGCTCTGATACCACATACTATTGCGGCAGCACAAAAAACATTGAGCAGCGAATAAAACAGCATAATTCATCAAAAATTGGAGCAAAATATACAAAAACAAGGCGTCCTGTAGAGCTTGTATATTTTGAGAGGTATGATTCACTCAACAAAGCTTTAAAGCGGGAATATGAGATCAAAAAGCTACCTCGAAACAAAAAAACTTCCCTTATTAATGAGTTTCAACAAAATGCATAATTATAAAATAAAGTACTCAAAAAAAAGAAAGAAATCTATTGCATTGAGTATAAATAATAATTGTGAAGTTATTGTTAAAGCGCCTATGCACGTCTCATCACAACAAATTGACGATTTCGTTAAAAGTAAATCAAGGTGGCTTAATACCAAAATAAAGTTAATTAAAAATTCTCAATTACCAAAAAATACATGCTTATATTTAGGAAAAAAATACCAAGTAGAACAATTGTTTGGTTATAGCGAAAGTATTGAAATAATAGAGAATAAAATTATTATAAAAAATCCGCGTATTAACAACCAGTTTTCAGCAAATACTACTCTTTCACTATGGCTAAAAAAGCAAGCCATTGAATACGTTGAAACAAGAAGTCTGGAATTATTTGAAATTTTTAATGTTTATGGCTTAAGTACCCCTAAGATTGGGTTTAAAAAGACTAAAAGCAGATGGGGTGAATGCAGAAGTGATGGAGTTATTAATTTTAATTACTCATTAATAAAAACAGCTTCTGAGTGTATTGATTATGTGATTATTCACGAATTTTGCCACTTAATAGAGCCAAATCATGGAAAAAAGTTTTATGCGTTGTTAAATAAACATTTGCCTGATTGGAAAACATATAAAAAACAGCTTAATCAATATACTTATATGGCTATTGATTGAAAATTAACTAGTTTTTAGATGCTTTACGTCTGGCGTTTGTGTCTAAAATCTTTTTTCTTAACCTCAAGCTTTCTGGAGTAATTTCTAAAAGTTCATCGTCCTCCAAAAAACCTAAACATTGCTCTAAGCTCATTTCAACAGGAGGCGTTAAAATAATTCCTTCTTCACCAACAGACCTATTGTTTGTTAGTTGCTTTTCTTTGCAGACGTTAACTTCAATATCCTCGTCACGGCCATTTAAGCCTACTATCATTCCTTCATAAACCATAGTTTGCGGGCTTATGAAAGTAGGGCCTTTTGTCTGTGCGGTTACTAACCCGTATGGAACGGCTTTTCCGGTGTTTGACGCAATAATTACGCCTTTTCTTAGCTTTTGCATTTGTGACCCAATCGGGTCATTTCTTAAGTAAACCGAGCTGGTAATGGCTGTTCCTTTTGAGAGTGTTAACAAAGCCCCCCTCAAACCTAAAATTCCTCTTGTTGTTATTTCAAAAACCAACCTTGTTGTATCTGAAGATATTTCTTCTTGTAAGACCAGTACACCTCTTCGTTTGCCGATTTCACTTTTTACTGCACCAACATACTCGTTATCAACATCAACTGTTAATTCTTCCACCGGTTCTACCGAAATACCGTTTTCTTCTTTAACAATTACTGTAGGTTTGCTGACTTCAAGTTCAAAACCTTCTCTTCGTAATGTTTCTAAAAACACAGACAAGTGAAGCTCGCCTCGCCCTGAAACTACATATTTACCTTCAGGTGAAATAGATAGCTTCATTGCAACGTTTGTTTGTAATTCACGCTCAATTCTTTCTAAAATCTGCCTTCCTGTGAGCAATTTACCTTCTTTTCCTACAAACGGTGAGGTGTTTGGCCCGATTGTTATACTCAAAGTTGGCTCTTCTATTTTTATTGTCGGTAGCGCATGTGGCATTGAAGGGTCTGTTAGAGTATCTCCAATTTCGGCATCTTTTATACCGGTTATTGCAATAATGTCACCTGAATTTCCTTGGGAAAGTTCAGCACGCTTTAATCCTTGATTCTCGTAAACCTTTTCAACTGTTGCATTTGTTGAAGAACCATTATTTTTTATAACAAGCACTTTTTGTCCCGAAACTACTGTGCCGCTGTTTACTTTGCCAATTGCATATTTACCTTTGTAAGAATCCCAGTCTAATGTAGTAACAAGCATACTAAATGCCTTTTCTAAATTTGCGTCCGGTTCAGGTACATAGCTTATTATTGCTTCGAAAATAGGTGAAAAATCTGCAATTTCATTATAGTCGCCTGGAACACTGTCCCAAGCTTTTCCTGATTTTCCCGAGGCAAATAAAACAGGAAACTCGAGCTGATCTTCGTGAGTTGCGAGTTCTAGAAATAAATCAGAAAGTTTAGAAATAGTGTGTTCAATTCTTGAGTTGGGTTTGTCTATTTTGTTAATGATTACAATAATTTTTAAGTTCAACTCAAGAGCTTTTTTTAAAACAAATTTAGTTTGCGGCATGGAGCCTTCTTGAGCATCTACAATTAACAAGGCACCATCAGCCATATTTAATGTTCTTTCAACTTCGCCGCCAAAATCAGCATGTCCGGGGGTGTCAATTATATTTATTTTTACATCTTTATACTTAACAGCCGTGTTTTTAGCTAAAATAGTAATTCCACGTTCACGTTCCTGGTCATTAGAGTCCATAATTAAATCCTGGGACATAAATGATTCATTCTCTCTAAAAGTTTTGGACTGCTTTAACAAACCATCAACAATAGTGGTTTTTCCATGGTCTACATGTGCAATTATGGCTACGTTTCTTATTTTCATATTAACCCGGCTTTTGTATGCCAGCATGTCATTATACATTATTTGAGTCATTTAGTTTAAATAAATACCATAAGTTTGCCCATTAAAGCGAAAAAGCCGAAGTCAATTATGTATCTCAATAATAATTAGAATAACTCATACACAGTGTTAACAAACCCTTACCCCAACCTTAAACTATAATGGTACAATGCTTATATGACAACATGGAATCAGGAAGCAGCCAAAAATGAAATTCAAAATGCAAAATCTAATCTTGAAAATAATAATATGAATGTGCATATTGCTGAATCCCTTGAAGAGGCAAAAAAACTGGCATTAGATATTATTCCGGAGGGGTCTGAAATTATGGATATGACATCAGTCACCTTGGCTCAAATAGGTTTAACTGACGAGCTATATAACTCACGAAACTATAAAATGGTTAGAAATACTTTAAATAAATTAAATCGTGAGACTGATGAAAAACAAATGAAAAGTTTGGGTTCTGCACCGGAATGGGCTGTGGGTAGTGTTCATGCAGTAACAGAACAAGGTGAAATTATTATTGCTTCAAACACAGGAAGTCAATTACCAGCTTATGCATATGGAGCTCTAAATGTACTTTTTATTGTTGGTTCGCAAAAAATCGTGAATAACCTTGAACAAGGCTTCAAACGCATATACGAGCATTCATTGCCGTTGGAATCTGAACGTGCTAAAGAAGCATACGGCGTTGAGGGTAGTAATGTTAGCAAAGTACTCATTATTAACGAAGAAACACGGCCAAATCGTATTAACATGATTATTGTAAAAGAGGCTATTGGATTTTAATTTTAAGTTAAAATTTAAACGTTGTATCACTTAAAGGTTATTTTTGAAAAACTCAACGGTTCGTTGCATAGCAGTTTCAAAATATGGTGATTCTATATTATGACCACCCCCATTATATTCATACAGTTCAACAGCTTTGCCTTGAGATTTAAAAGCTTGCGCTAGGTCTCGCGAATATGCAATATTCACAACATTATCATTAACGGCATGATGAATTTGTACTGGCCCTGAAATATAATTTAAATTTTTTGTTAACGAAATACTTGTCCAAAAATCATCATTAAAATCAAGTTTTTCGGGATTTCTTCTCAAATCCTGCACTTGTGGTGAATTTTCACGATTTCTTTCTGCCTCACGTTCGTTTTCTTCTTCAGAATCAGGTCGACGTGGTGTGTAGCTATTATCACTTATTCCATACTTTGCAAAATCTTCATAGCTGTATACTGCTCCTGCCCAGATAACACCTGCTTTAACATCTTCATTCACAAGCATAGCTCTTAATAACAGGTTTCCGCTCATGCTGTGTCCCCACATACCAATTCTTTCAGGATTCACACTTTTATGCCGTTGTAAGCTTTTTAGCGCATTAATCGCATCAATGGTATAAGCCGGTGAAAAATATGATCCTGTTGGAGCACCTTCGGAATTACCATGACCACGAAGATCGATTTTAAACACAACAAATCCATTTCTTGCCAGTGTATCAACATAAGCTAAATATTTCTCTGTTGTAACATATTGGTGTGGAGGTATGTAGCCATGATTAAATATAATTGCTTGAAAACCGCCTTCAGGTGGTTGTGAAATTGGAATAGTAAGTAATCCGTATATTTTATTACCTTCACTTATGTAGCTGGCAATGTATTGTTCATAATTCGACCCATTTGAAAGTTTTTGTTCAATTGTTATGTCGCTGCCTTTAAAATTCATGCCACGAAGGCGCTCAATACTAATGGGTGAAACATAGGGTTTAATTATTTCATCAGGTATAGCTTCTCTGATCTCCTCAGTTGTAACAATTGGTGAGGTTTTAGTAAATTCTTCTAATACACCACTTTTATAACTCAATGCCGCAATTGCCAAAAGTGGAATAATAAGTAATGCAATTTTCATTACAATATATTTTAACAAATTTACTATTTAACAAACGTTAGTGCAACACCTTTTCTTCCGATTCTACCCGTTCTGCCTATACGGTGAATGTAATCTTCTTTTGTAGCCGGCTCATCATAATTAATAACGTGAGTAATATCGGGTACATCAATACCACGTGACGCCACATCTGTAGCCACCAATATATTAATATCTCCTTGTTTAAACATTTTTAATACTTTTGTTCGCTTACCCATTGGTTTGTCTCCGTGCAATGAGTCGGTTTTTAAGCCGCGCTGTTTGAGTTCATAAGAAACTATATCTGCACCTTTTTTGGTTCTTGAAAATATTAATACTTTTTCAAATTCTTCTTTAATCAATAACTTATGAAGAACATCAACCTTATTTTCAGAGCCTTTTACTCTAACAATATTTTGATCAACATATTTGTGTGCCTGTTGTGGTGCAATTTGTATTTTTGCAGGATTTTTTAAAATCGAATTTGCTATGGTTTCAGCCTCATTGTTTAAGGTTGCTGAAAAAAACATCGTATGCTTATTAGAATTTAGTTTGGAAATTATTGTTTTTATATCATGTACAAACCCCATATCAAGCATTCTATCTACTTCATCTAATACAACATTATTAAAACTTGCGAGATTAATCTTGTTACGTTTGTATAAATCTAAAAGTCTGCCCGGTGTAGCGATTACAAACTGAGGGTTTTTGTTTAAAATCATAATCTGGTCTCTCATACTGGCTCCACCTATAATTACAACATCACGTAATCCTAAATTTTTTGTGAACTGTCGTAGTTCCTGTTGAATTTGATGAGCTAATTCTCTCGTTGGTACTATTATTAAACACCTTTGCTTTGAATCATTTAAATTTTTGTTAATTAGCGGAATTAAAAATGACGCGGTTTTTCCTGAACCTGTGCTTGCTATTGCTAAAATGTCTTTTTGATTAAGTATTTCTGGTATAGCTATAGATTGTATTTTAGTGGGATTCTTGTAATTTCGATTATTTATATTGTTTTTCAACAAGTTGTTTAAATTAAAATCATCAAATGTCTTGTCGGTATTATAAATAGAATCAGGTACATATTTTTCACCCTCTGATATATAGGTTTCTCGTGTTATGCCGGTATGACTATACCCTCTATTATATTGTTTTTTGTAGCCTTTTCGTGGCGCGTTATAAGAACGTCCATATTTTGGCCTGTACTTTTTTTTATACATTTTTATATTTGGTGAGTTGTGCAAAAGAGAAAAAGACACGACAAGGTTAATATGCTTTATCTATTTCGAACGATCACAAACAAGAGTATAGCACACTATGCTGGATTTACATAAATTACCTATTATTAGAATTAAAATAAAAAGCAAGATTGTAAATTAATTCCAATTTGTGTTATGATATCCGGGTGAAAAATAAATCAGAACTAAAGCTATTGTATGTGCCTGCCGAACATAACGATTTACTAACAAAGGTTCTCAATGAAATAAATAATAATGTAGAAGTTCACACACTATGGAAGGTTATAAACGTGAATGCTATAGATCGTATGCACATGAGTGATCATGGAATTGTTCATGTTCAAATCGTAGCAAATAGTGCATTAAGAATAGCAAGAATTTTTGCAAAAAACGAAATTGAACTTTCTATAGAAAAAGACTTTGGATTAAGTAGAGAACATGGTGAGCTGGTAATTTTTTTGGCCGGAATTCTGCACGATATGGGAATGTCTGTTCACAGAATCGGGCATGAAGAATTTAGCATAGTGCTAGTAAATAATTTATTGCGTGAACTACTGCACTTTATGCCAGTTGAAGAGAGAACCATTGTAATTTCAGAAACACTTCATGCAATCATCGGTCATAGAAAAAACGGGCATCCATATACTGTTGAAGCAGGCATTGTCAGGGTAGCAGATGCGCTTGATATGTCTGAAGGCAGGGCACGGGTTCCGTTTGAAAGCGGCCATATTTCAATTTATGAATTATCGGCAGAAGCTGTTCAAAAGGTTGAAATACGTGAAGGTAAACAGAATCCTGTTGAGATTTTAATCACAATGCATAATTCGGCAGGAATATTTCAAGTTGATGAGTTATTAAAACAAAAAGTAAAAGGCTCGGGAATTGAAAAATATCTTTCTATTAGGGCAATTATTGAAACCGAAACAGAGAAAAAGATGTTAGAAGAGATTATTATAAATTTTTAACCTTTTTGAGTAGGGAAGAGGAAATTCTATAATTTCACCCCCAAATTTCTGCTTAAATGCAGAAAATCCCAACATACGATTATAAAATGCTGGAACTCTATCATCTGCTAATCCTTCGAGATCCATAGTTTCATACCCCAACTTTTTAAAGTATAGTATAGATTCCCACATCATTTTATATCCTGACTGGTATTTTTGGCCTATTGGTGTGGTTCCGGCGTACATGTACCACACACATTTATTATGCCCAAGAAACATTTTTGAACCCAACAAACCATCTTGAGTATAAGCATTTACAATGTATGCCTCATCACCAAATACTTCACCCTTTTTGTAGTAATCTTTAAGGCTTTGAACATAAAATTTTTTGCTTTTTCCTCGATTATTAACTACATTGTAAAATTTTTTAATTTGTTCAGCATCAGGATTACGAATAAACTCAATGTGAACCTTATCTTTTTCACTTCGTTTTATAGAATAACGACATTTCGAAGATAAATTTTTCCAAAGTACATCTTCACTTAATGTTAAATCAATAAACATTGTTTTTACCGGTACATCAAGGTTTTTTGTTGGTTTATAGCCCATTTGCAAAAAAACATCCTCATTTTGTTGTTGGTGCGGGAAAATTGTTAAATATAAAATTTTATTTTTTTTGCATACGTCTTCAATAATAGTTAGGTCTTTATCTGTAAATGGCCTAGGACGCTGGCATTTTGCCAATTTAAATATGTACACAGGTATAGACCTTAAAATAATCCCGTTATCAAGCTCAATCGAGTTCCAATTATACATCGATAAATACTCAGACCATTTTTTAGATTGCCTTATGTCATGTACTTGCATTAAATAGTATTATTACACACATGAGTATTCTTAAAAATTTACTCCCTCAAATTTTATACGAAGGCAGTTCGCAATATAGTAATGACATAAAAGTTATTAAATATGGAAATACAACAAAACTTATAGTAAATGGGTTTGTACAGTCATTTAATGATAATTCGGGTTTTGCAAAAAATAAGGTGTGGGGTCAAGTAGTTAAAATTATTATTGAGAACAAGCCTAACTTAAATAACATTTTAGTTTTGGGTATGGGCGGCGGTACAATGCTCCATTTATTAAATGAGAAGTACCCAGCTGCAAAAATTACAGCGGTTGAAATTGATGAAGTAATTATTAAAATAGCCCGTAGATACTTTAATATAGCCGAATCAAGTAACCTTAAGATTATAAACACCGATGCTGCTGAAATATTAGAAAATTCAGGCAAATTTGATATTTTAAACAAATTTGATTGCATAATAGTAGACACTTATATTGGAGGGGAATATCCTGAGGCTATAGGTAACAGTTTATTATCAAACATTTTTGAGCTATGTGCTGATAATGGGCTGGTTATATTTAACAGAATAGTATATAAAGATAAAGAGGAAATAATTAACCAGTTTGAAGACAAGTTGAAGTTATATATGAAAAATGTAAATCTTAAAAAGATAAAGTATCCGTCTATAGCCGACAACTATATATTTTATGGTTACAATTCATCAAAATAAACACTCACTTTTATATAACAAGAATCTTCACAAATTAATACTTGAAAGCACGCATGACCTGGTTACGCTTGTAGATTTACAAGGAAATTTTTTGTATGTTAATCCTTCTCACCTTAAGGTCTTAGGATATAAAAAGGACGAAATGCTAAGTATGAATGCTTTTTCACTTGTACACCCTGCACATATTGAAGAAGCACAAAAACAGTTCATGAAAACTATAAAATATGGTTCAAGTGCAATAACCATTCAATATTTACATAAAAACGGTGAATATTTAACTTTGGAAGGTACCGGAACATTGGTGACCGACAGTCAGGGTGTTCCGCAAATGATTGTTACTGTGTTTAGAGATATTACCGAAAGAAAAAATAATGATATTAACACAAAATTTTTAGCTGATGTTAGTAAAATAGTTGCTTCATCGTTAAATAACAATATTACACTAAAAAAGATTTCAAATATTGCAGTTCCGCATATGGCAGACTGCTGCATCATTTATATTTATGATAATGAGAGGCTTGTAGTTTCATCAATTTCATATAACAAATTAAAAAAAGATAAATTTACAGAAAAAATGCTAAGAGATATGCCAAAACGTGTTGAAGATACTTTTAACATATTTAAAGTCATGAATAGTGATAAATCGTTAATAATACCTGAATTAACAAAGTTAAAGAAAAACCTGTTTCCAAAAATGAGTATTAACTCCTTTATGTGTGTTCCGCTTAGAATAAGAAAAAAGGTTTTTGGAGTTTTTGTATTTTTTACTTTAGACGGCGGCCGGAATTACAACAAGTCTGACTTAACCACAGCTGAAGAGGTAGCAAGAAGAACTGCTCTTGCAATTGAAAACTCTCGACTATACTCTGATTCACTTGCAGCCATAACTTTAAGAGATGATTTTATATCAATTGCTTCGCATGAACTAAAAACGCCGGTAACAAGCATAAAAGCCTACACACAGGTTTTACAAAAAAGGTTTGAAAAAAGCGGCGATTCTGCATCCGCTGATTTATTAAACAAAATGGATGCCCAACTTACCAAACTCACCACATTAATTTCAGATTTGCTTGATATAAATAAAATAGAAAAAGGAAAACTACTTTTTAGAAAATCAAAGTTTGATTTAAACGATCTTATTTATGAGATAACAGAAGAAGTTCAACGAACAACAAATAATCATCGTTTAATTACACGACTCGATGAAACAAAAGAAGTTTTTGCCGATAGAGACCGAATAGGACAGGTAATAATTAATTTTATGACTAATGCTATAAAATATTCACCTAATGGTGGGGATGTGATTATTAAAACAAAAACCAGCCGCACAAGTTTTACATTCAGCGTACAGGATTTTGGAATTGGTATTTCAAAAAATAATCAAAACAAAATATTTGATCGATTTTATAGAGAAAAGGGTAGAACAACCGACACCTATGGAGGCATGGGTTTAGGGCTTTATATATCTTCGGAAATAATAAAAAGGCATAAGGGAAAAATTTGGGTTGAGAGTAAAAAAGACGAAGGTTCTGAATTTTTCTTTAAACTACCGCTGAGGTAGAATACACCTAATGAATAAAAAGCTGATATTTATTGTGATTGCAGCGGCATTGTCTTTGGGAGTTGTGTGGTGGCAATATCCGCAGTTACAAAACACATACAAAAATATAGAAATATTGCAGGAACCGGTTATACCGGTACAGGTCAAAACAAATACCCAGTCAAATAACAATGAACCTGTATACAAAGAAATTCCATCCAGAAAAGTATTGAATAATAATTATCACATTTTTCAAACATTTAACAACTGCGGACCGGCTGCGATGTCTATGGCACTTTCATACTACGGTATTAATGTAACTCAGCAAGAACTCGGCGAACAGCTAAGACCATATCAAAATCCGCAGGGAGATAATGATGATAAGTCAGTAACACTTGAAGAAGTAGCAAAAAAAGCAGAAGAGTATGATTTACTGGCCTATAGGCGTCCAAACGGAAATATTGACATAATTAAACTTTTTATTGCAAATGATATACCCGTAATTGCAAGAACTTGGCTTAAAGTTGATGATGATATTGGCCATTACAGAATAATAAAAGGATATGATGATTCAAGAGGAGAATTAGTGCAGGATGACTCATTGCAGGGAAAGAATTTATGGTACAAGTATGATGATTTTAACGCCATTTGGAAAAAGTTTAATTTTGAGTACTTAGTATTAGTCCCAAAAGAAAAAGAACAAATTGCACAAGAAATTTTAGGCGATGATGCAGAATTTGAAAAGTCTTGGGAACGTGCAGTTGAAAATATACAAAAAGAGCTAAATCAAAATTCTACTGATACAGATATGAGGTTTAACTTATCAGTGGCACTGTACAACATTGGCGAGTACGAAAAATCGGTTGAAGAATTTGAAAAAGTTGAGACAAGTTTGTCAAAAAGAACGTTGTGGTATCAGATTGAACCCATTAAATCATATTATGAGTTAAATGATTATGAACGGGTTTTTGAAATTACAGACAACATTTTAAATAATGGAAATAAAGCGTTTTCTGAACTTTATGTTTTAAGAGGAGATATTTATAAAAAACAAGGGAATATTGAGGCTGCACGTGAAGAATATGAAAAGGCAGTATTCTACAATAAAAATCTAAAAGAAGCTCACAATGCTTTAAATTCAATAAATTAAATTCCAAGAAACTCAATAATAGCATCAGCCAATGCCTGAGCCGGCAATTGTGGATTATTGACTAACATGTAAGCATCACTAGGATTTGTTAGAAATCCTGTTTCGAGTATGGCTGAAGGTGTCATGGGATGAACAGCGTGTTTATATCTGCGCCATGAAAAAGCATAGTATCCTGTCATGTTTCTTGTAATATTGGGATCAAGAATTAAATTAGTATGTTCGCCATATTTTCTTTCTATTATTTGTACTAGTTCATCGGCTTTACCAGTAATATCACGTCTTGGGGCTGCTACTTTATAACCCGACACTGAAAAGTTTTCACTTCCGTCGGCATGTATTGCTACAAAAACATCTGCCCAATATGATTCGGGAACTGTGGCGGGCAAAACATCAACTACAATGCCTTTTTCTTCGAGAATTTTTGCCGTTTCATTTGCAATATTCAAATTTACTTCCCATTCTGCAACCACTCCGTTACTTGTACCATGTCCGCTTTCACGTATTCTTCGTAATTCATCGGGCATTTCATTCGTTTTCCAGTGACCGGCTTGTAAACCAACCCTAATTGGGCCATCAGGCCTTTTCCAAGTTGTAGGATTAAAAAATAAGTCGCTGGAATCCCGTTCAGGCTCTTCTATATACGGAGGAGCCCCATAATTACTTGCAATTTCCCGTTTTGAATTTTGAAAATATGAATAACATGTCACACCAAATAAAGTTAAAATAGCTATTGAAAAAATAAGTAACGTCTTGTTTGTCATAAGCAAATTATTAAATGCTATAATTTATTAGCAGTAGTATTTTACTACATATTAATTTTTTTAGTGTAAAGTTTAAAGGAAGAATATGGATAATAATGAAACCTCCACACAACCCGCCCCAAGCAAAAAATTACTTCTTATAGGAAGTATAGTACTTATTTTAATTGTAGGTGCAATTTACTTTTTAACTTCACTAAATGGTGAGAACGAAAGTGTTCAAGGAACAGCCACAGAAGCGGTTAATGAGGTTGTAGTAGATGTACCTGCGGAAACCACCACAGAAAATGAAGATGAAACAGAAGCAGTGAGTGAAGTTAAAACTTTTGAAGTTGAATCTACTACTTTTAGCTACACGCCAAATGAAATAAGAGTAAATGAAGGAGATACTGTAAGAATTGTTTTGAGTAATGCCAATGGTGTGCATGACTGGGTTGTTGATGAATTTAACGCCAGAACCGAAATAATCAATGCAGGTGAAACGGATGAAATAGAATTTGTTGCCGACAAAGCCGGAACTTATGAGTTTTACTGCAGCGTTGGAAATCACAGAGAAATGGGTATGGTAGGCACACTTATTGTTGAGTAAACGTAATTACATTAATTAAACATATCTTTTAAACCAGGCTTTCAGGCCTGGTTTATTTAAAATCTTCTCTTTTACGAACTATTGGAATATAATCCTAATGTAGAGAAAGGCAGTGTCAGGTGCAAATAAAAAGCATCGCTAAAAATTTACTATTTTTATATTTTTCAATATCGCCCATTTTATTTAAATTGGTTGTTCTATATGTGACAGCCTATGTTTTAAATTACTACAGCAAACCTTTATTTCACACATCTTACGGTTTAATTAGCTCAACAATAGCTCTAAGTGTATTTTTATTGGCATGGAACGGCCGCTCAATAATAAAAAATAATTTTTTAATGTACTTGAGCATAGGGTTTTTATTTGTGGGGATTTTGGATTTTGTTTATGCGCTTAATAACAGAGAATTTGGCTTGTTCAGCAGCATACACTTATCCCTTGAAGATCAATTTTGGATTTCAAGTAGATATCTTCTGGCAATAACGTTTTTAGGTTCAGTACTTTTTATCAGGCGTTCTTTAAATTATTTTGGTGCTTTAGTTTTGACATCACTGGGTTTTGTATTGATTTTAATCTCAATTCTTATTTTTAGAACTTTTCCATCTAGCTATGAAGCTTTAGGAAATGTTTCTGCTTTTGTTGTTACAAGTGAATTGATAATTGCTTCTATTTTTGTACTTTCTGTTATTCTGCTGCAAAAAAATTCAAAAAGCTTTGACAAAAGAGTTTTTAATTTATTAACTACATCGTTTCTTATTAGCGCATTTACCGACATAATATTCTCTTTAAACATTAGTTTGATAAATTCAGTTAATATACTTGGACACACTTTTAAAGTTTTGTCTTATTACTATGTTTATAAGGCAATTATTGAGGTTGGTTTAAGTGAACCATATAAACTCTTGTTTCACGAAATAGATAAAATCAACCAGCGTAAAGACGAATTTTTAAGTATAGCCAGCCATGAAATTAAAGGCCCCATTACAAGCATTATGTTGTACTCGCAATTATTGGAAGACGGTTTAGCAGGCGAGAAAAAATATACCCAACTTGCAAACAAAATTAATAAAGAAGCACGTAAAATCTCAAACATGGTGAATGAACTCCTTGATTTATCAAAAATTGACAATAATGAAATTATTATAAATAGCAGATTCTTTAGCTTAAATTCATTAATAAACGAAATTATTGAAAAACAAACAAACCTTAGCAAAGTAACAATAGAAGTTGCAGGAAATGACAAAGAATGTGTTGTTTTTTGTGACAAAGAAAAAATTGAGCAGGTTTTTGAAAATTTGCTAAACAATGCAATAAAGTATTCTAAGAATAAAGCTCCGGTTAAAGTTAATATTTCAAAAAATAGTGATGATGTTGTAGTCAGTGTGCAGGACTACGGCATTGGAATACCTGAAAATAGCCAGCAAGATATATTTAAAAAATTTTATAGAACCGAAATAAGTTCAGAGAAGGCGGAGGGCTTGGGAATAGGTTTATATATTTCAAAGGGTATTATTGAAAGGCACAATGGGAAAATCTGGTTTGAAAGCGAAGAGGGTAGGGGTTCAATATTTTATTTTTCACTTCCAGTGGTAAAATCTAAGACTTAAATTCAGTCATTTTAATATCTAACGGAAATGTTTGATTCTTTTCGGTGATTAAAAAGAATAAACGTATATCTTCTTTATACTCCGATTCACCTGTTTCAGGGTCGACAAACACATTCCAATCCCACCATCTTTTTCTAAAAAGTTTAATAGGTACAATTCTATCTTGATCTACAAATGATTTGTAAGGGTCAACAATAATTAATTGCTTTTTTGAGTCATCGATATGTGAAATTATGCTGTAATGACCATAATCTGTCTCGTCGTCTTCGTCATCAAGGTCATCCTCAAATAACCCTTGCCACTCAACCCCAACCGGATAATTATGCTCTTTAATTACGGTTCTTAGGTCTTTGATGCTTGATTTTTCTTTGTACCAAAAAGTAAATTGTGGAGTTAATGTATTAACTGCACGCCCAAGCTGGTCAACACGTGTACCCTTATTCTTAATGGTTTTTTCTGCCCCGGCTGCCTTAGTTATTTCTTCTTGCGAAACAAATACTCCTAAATTGTCTAAAAGCATTTGAATTACAGCGGGTCCGCAATGATCTTCACTGATCTGCTTGATTCTACGGATTCTTCTATTTTTCTCTGGCGATTGCTTTGGCATGCTTGCTTATTAGGCTCAATAGAATGTCTTGAAAAGACACTCCATGAAGGCCTAAAACCTCGGTCATAGGCAAGCCCTTATCCGGTCCGAATGCCGTATTCGGGTTGCAGTCTATGAAGTAAGGTATATTATCCTCCAAACCCACCCGAATATCAAATTTTGCGTAGTCTTTGAATTTTAGTACATCAAATGCTTTGGCCACAAGAGGCATTAGACTCTCTTCCATGTCTTCAGGTACAAACTTGTAAACATAAGCCTTCTCAAATTCATAGCTTTCTAAACTGGTGAAATCGTGTTTACCGTCAGGTTTTACTTTAAACACTTTTTGCGCCAAAAATACGTGCTTATTTCTACCGTCATCAAAAACAACTGCAGTAATTTCCGGACCTCCGATAAATTGTTCGATCAATACCGGAATTTTGTATTCTCCAACAACTTTAGCAACTTTTTCCTCAACTTCTTTTGCAGTTTCTTTTACAGCTTTGTTATCTATTCCAACACTTCCCCCGCTTTCGTTTAGCTTTACAATATATGGAGGTTCAAAATCAGGAGGAGTATTTGAACGCAAATCTTTAACATATTTATATTTTGGAGTTGGAATGTTTTGTGAAATCAAAAGTTGTTTCACAAGGTGTCTATTGTTACCAATAACTAAACCTGTCATACCGCTTCCTGTATAACGAATATTTGCGTATTCCAAAAAAGCCGGCACTGAAGTTTGTAAATGATCTTGACCTTTTACCGTATCTACTAAATTTATAACTAAATCAGGCTTATCAACTAGAATGTTTGTTAAAAAGTATGGATCGCCTGCAAATCTTTTAACATTAAGGCCAAGTTTTTTTACTTCTTCCTCTACTTCCACGGATCTATCTTCTACTTCAAGTTCAGCAATGTACGCGTCTTCTGTAGGAAACATTTCGCGGTCTACATGTGAGTAGGCAACAGCTATTAAATTTAAATTTTTTAGTAATTTTTTGTCTGTATTTAATTTTAAGAGTTCATCAAACTTTATGCGGGCTTTGGATTTCATATTTAAATTTTTACATAGATTAATTGAGGATACAAGGTTTTTAAAATAATTATTCTGCAATTGCTCATACTAAAGCAAATAAAAAAAATTACAACTTTATACTTCTTAGTCGTAGAGCATTGGCCACAACCGAAACGCTTGAAAATGCCATTGCCGCGCTTGCAAGCATTGGATTCAACAATAATCCTGTAAAGGGGTAGAGCATGCCCATAGCAACAGGAATAAGTATAATATTGTATCCAAATGCCCAGCTTAAATTTTGTTTAATGTTTCTCATAGTTGCTTTTGAAAGCTTTAGCGATTTTGTAACTAATGTAATGTCTCCTCGTAAAAGTGTTATTCCGGCAGATTCAATAGCCACGTCAGTTCCGCTTCCCATTGCAATGCCAATATCAGCAGTAGCAAGTGCAGGTGCATCGTTTATTCCATCTCCAACCATTGCAACAATCTTTTTATCACTTGCATGTTTTTGCAATTCTTTTATTTTAGCTGCTTTATCCCCGGGCAGTACTTCTGCTATAACATGTGATATTCCTAATTCATGGGCAATAGACTTTGCAGTTGCCTCATTATCTCCTGTCAGCATTACCGGAGTTATGCCCATATTAACCAAATCAGAAATAACTTCTTTCGAACCTTCTTTTATAGTATCTGAAATTCCAAGCAATCCCACATGTTCATGATTTATTGCAATATATGAAACTGTTTTTGCTTGTGATTTTAATTTTTCTGCCTGAAGTACAATATCTTGTTTTAAAGTAACATTAAATTGTTCAAGTAGCTTTTGTGTGCCTATTAAAACCACTTCACCATTAACAATGCCGCTTACTCCTAAACCTGAGTGGTCTGTAAATTCGTTAACATTTAGTTCGCTTACATGAAACTTTTGCAAATGTTCCACAACAGCAGCGGCTAAAGGGTGATGAGACTGTTTTTCAACAGAAAATATATATGGGTACAAGCTTTCCTCCAAAATAAGTTCGGTTACATTAGGTTGACCATTGGTTAGAGTTCCAGTCTTGTCAAAAACGACGTAATCAACTTTGTTTGCAATTTCCAGGCTTTCTGCATTTTTCACCAAAATTCCGTATTGCGCACCTTTACCTGTGCCCACCATAATTGAAGTTGGTGTAGCTAAACCTAATGCACAAGGACAAGCTATAATAAGTACCGCAATTAAGTTAACCAGACCAAAAACAAACGAAGGTTGAGGGCCAAATGCAAACCATATCAAAAAGGTTATTATGCTCAAAACAATCACAGCCGGAACAAATACACCTGATATTTTATCAACAAGCTTTTGTATAGGAGCACTTGAACCCTGAGCATCTTTTACCATTTCTATTATTTGAGCCAACATTGTTTCGTTTCCGATTTTTGTGGCTTTTATTTTCAGGTAACCGGATGTATTTATTGTTGCGCCAATTACTTCATCTCCATTTTGTTTTTTAACAGGCATACTTTCACCGGTAACCATACTTTCATCAACTGAAGAGCTTCCACTAATTACAACCCCATCAACCGGAATCTTCTCACCGGATTTTACAATTAGTACATCGTTTAGCATTACATCTTCAAGCGGTATTTCTAGTTCTTGTCCATTTCTTTCAACGCGTGCTGTTTTTGCTTGTAAATTTAATAGCTTTTTTATAGCTTGTGACGTTTGACCCTTAGCACGTGCTTCTAACAATTTTCCTAGCAAAATTAAAGTTATTATTGTAGCCGAAGTTTCAAAATAAACATGTGAGTCAATTCCCAAACTCATCAATAAATCACTAAATAAAATCACAAAAACCGAATAAAAGTATGCAACCGATGTTCCTAAAGCTATTAAAGAATCCATATTAGCTGTTTTGTTTCTAAGAGCAGAAAATGCACTTTTATAGTATTGGGCTCCTATCCAAAATTGAACCGGAGTAGCTAGTAACCACATAACAATAGGATTTTTTAAAACAGCAGGTGCAAAAGGAGCCATTGCCCCAATTATTAGCAAAACGGTAAAAACTGCACTAATTAAAAACTTTATCTTCATTTGTTTTAAATCATCTTTTTTTTGTGATTCTATTTTTGCTTCTGCATTGGCGTCCAAAAATACAGCTTTATAACCGGCATTTTGCACGGCTAGCAGTAAATCACTTTGTAATAAAGATTCACTATGTTCAACAACAGCTTGTTCGTTGGCATAGTTTACATGTGCGGATTTTACAGCACTCAACTTTTTGAGATTTTTACTAACAAGCACTGCACAACTCGCACAATGCATACCTGTAACATGAAATGTGGTTTTTTTCATTATTTTCTTGAAATACTAAAAATTTTTACGAGTTCTTCTACAGCTTTATCTGATTCTCCTGTTTGCATCTGGTCTACAACACAATGGTTAATGTGTTCTTCTAGAATTATTTTATCTAATTGTTGCAAGGCTCTTTGTATGGCAGTTGATTGAGTAATTATATCGACACAATACTTGTCTTCTTCTATCATTTTTGCAAGCCCGTTTATTTGCCCTGAAATAATTTTTAAGCGGTGATTCACCGAATTTTTGCTCTTGTTTTTATTTTTTTCTTGCATTACAATATACTAATACCCCGTATGGGTATTGTCAACACTCATGAATAAACAAACTAATGCTAATAAATCAAAAAAAACTTACTTTATAAATGGAATGCACTGTGCATCCTGCGAAACAATTATTGAAACTGAAATTTCAGAACTAAATGGCATAGAAAAGGTAACTGCTTCATTAAAAAATAATTGCGTGACTGTGGTTGCAAAAAGTAAAAAGCACTTGCCACATATAAACGAGTTAAATTCTAAATTCAAAGAACTTGGATATACATTTTCAACAGAAGCACCAAAAAACACAACTGTAAGTAGAGGTGATTTTGTTAAAATTATTTTAATAGTTTTAGTTTTTGTAACTTTGTTTTCTTACATCGAAAAATCACCTGTATTAATGAGCTTTTCTATAACAAATACCTCTTCGCTACCTGTATTTTTCATGTTTGGGCTTGTGGCAGGGCTTTCAAGTTGTGCGGCACTTGTTGGAGGTATATTGCTTTCATTATCAAAACAATGGAATGATTCTTATAAAGCTGACAATAAATACACACCTTTTATACTTTTTAATGTCGGTCGTTTAGTCTCATTTGCTGTTTTAGGAGGTTTATTAGGCTTGATTGGTGGTGCTTTGCAGATTTCAATTGGTACTACTGCAACGGTCACTCTTGTAGTCTCATTAATAATGCTATTACTTGGATTTCAAATGCTTGGTGTAAAATTTTTAAATCAATTTCAATTAAAATTACCCAAAAAATTCACAAAAAACATCTCAAATACAAACAACTTTTCAGGAAAGTACATGCCTTTTGCAGCCGGCGTTTTAACTTTTTTTGTACCGTGCGGATTTACTCTTATTGCACAATCAACTGCTCTTGTTACAGGAAACTTTATAAATAGTGCGCTAATGCTATTATTTTTTGCGCTTGGTACATTGCCAATTTTAGCAATTATTAGCTTTACTAGTATAAAACTTCACTCAAATCCCAAATTTTCTACTAAATTTAATTACTTTGCCGGGTTGCTTGTAGTATTTTTTGCTTTATATACTTTAAATTCCCAATTAAATGTTCTGGGAGTTACAAGTTTAAATGACATTCTAAAACCTAATAGTGAAAAATTCGAAAAAAGCTTTTTATCTAATAAAAAAGATGAATCGGAAGAAATACAATATATTCAAATGGAAGCATCAAAATTTGATTACTATCCAAAAGAAATCAATTTAAAAGCAGGTGTTCCTGTTGTATGGGAATTTTATAACCATGGGGTATACGGATGTGCCCAAGCTGCTTATGTGCATGGTTTGTATCCTAATGTAATTTATTTAGAACAGGGTATGAATGTTATTAAATTCACACCGGAAAAAAAAGGTACTTACAAATTAAGCTGTACAATGGGAATGGTAGATCCGGTAACAATTAACGTATACTAAACAATAAAAAAATTTGTCCTCTTACACACTTTTAACACTAATCACATAAATCTATTACTCAATAAATATAATTTAAAAAAGTACTTCAACTGTCAAAGTAAGAAAAAAGTGCAATTATGGGTGATTGGGAAACATTAATTTCACCAAAATTACATAAAAATTTCAGTATACTAATGAAAAATAGTTTAAATAAACTACAAAGTAAAGTTAATCAGCATGAGGTTGTAGCAAATTTAGGACTACTTGCTCTGGAAGGCTGTGAATTAAAAACTTTAATGGATGAATGTTGTAATAAGCTTGTTGATGTTTTAGACGTGGAATATTCTAAAGTTCTTCAACTTGTACCGGGTGAAGAGTGTGTAATACTCAGAGCAGGCAAAGGATGGAATCCTAATGTAATCGTTGATGAATCAACTGTAGGCATAGGAATGGATTCACAAGCAGGTTACACCTTACATTCAAAAGAACCGGTTATTGTGCTCAATCTAAAAGAAGAGACAAGGTTCAATGGTCCTCAACTACTAATAGATCACAATGTTGTTAGCGGTATTAGTGTTATTATTCACGGAAAAGAAGCTCCTTGGGGGGTACTTGGCATACATACAACAAAAAAAAGAAAATTTATTGAAGATGAAGTTTTATTCTTGCAATCTGTAGCTAACATTCTGGCACAAACAATTCAACAAAAACAAATAACAGATGAAAGAACAAATTTGATGATTCAACTTGATATAGAAAAAACCAGGTTTGAGACCGTGTTACAGCAGATGCCGTCAGGAGTACTTGTGGCTGATGCAAAATCTCAAAAAATATCTTATTTTAACGAAGAAGCTTCAAAATTACTTAGACACGGCATTGACGCAGACGCGTTCAAATATAAAAAGGCATACGGAGCATTACATGAAGACGGAACATTTTATAAATATGAGGATTATCCAATTTATAAATCTTTAAGACACGGTGAAATCGTAACTCAAAAAACCATAAAATACAAACGCGGGGATGGAACTATTACTCACTTATCTGTTAACGCTGTTCCATTGTATGACTATGATAATAATATTTCAGGGTCAATCAGCACATTTTACGATATTCATGACAGAATAGTTGCAGAAAAACATAAAGATGAGTTTTTAAGTATTGTAAGTCATGAGCTTAAAACTCCGGTTACAAGTATTAAAGCATACGCTCAGGTACTTCAAAGAATATTCAAACAAAAAAATGACGTAGAGGCAGAAATGCAAATGAAAAAAATTGATAATCAGATTACGCGCCTCGCCAAACTTATAACCGACTTACTAGACGCAACTAAAATGCATTCAGGAAAAATGCTCTTTAACGAGACTGAATTTAACTTTAACCAGCTATTAGAGGAAATTATTGATGAAGTTAATTTACTTTCTGAGCAACACACAATAATTTGTAACACAAATAGTAACTGCATTATAAAAGGGGATAGAGACCGTATAGCACAAGTATTAATAAATTTATTAACAAATGCTATAAAATACTCGCCAAGCGCAGACAAAGTAATAATTACAACAGAATGTGAAAATAACGAAATTGTAGTCGGAATTCAAGACTTTGGCATCGGAATTGACAAAGACCAACAACACAAAATTTTTAACAGATTTTATAGAGTCAGCGAAGATAACTACAATATTTATCCAGGTCTTGGCAACGGTTTGTATCTTACACATCAAATTGTGAGCAATCAAGGAGGCAAAATTTGGGTTCAAAGCAAAAAGGGTGAGGGGGCTAAATTTTTCTTTACACTACCGGTAAAGGAATTTATTTAAAATTATATGAAATTTTTTAATATTCATAATAGCCATATAAATAATAAAAAAGCTAAATTGCTTGTAATTTTTATAGCTTTTTTGGTCACCGGACTCACGTATGTTATTTCTGTAGACAATAAAAATCGTATTATAAGAGCTATTAATAAAGAGGCATTTGAGCTTAATACAACTGAATCCGGATTTAATATTTTTGATGATGCGGATGATGTTGAGGCTGATTTGATGGTTGAGGAGGGGTTGCCCTAAAGGGTCTTTCATAAGCTGATATAATGGTTAAAAAATATAGTAATATTTACTTATGGAATCAAAGGCAACACTAAGGCATCAATGGGAATTAACCAATAAAAATACGACACTAGAATTTGTAACCTCACAAATTAATTCTTTAAATAAAAAAATAGTGTTAACTATCGGAGTCTTTGATGTTCTTCATCCGGGACATTTAATATTCCTTGAAAATTGTAAAGATACCGATTCTATTTTAATTGTTGGTTTATTAAGCGATACTGCTGTAAGAGAACTAAAAGACAATACAAGACCCTTATGTAATTTTAATCATAGAGCTTTTCTTCTTCTAAATACAAATATTGTAAATTATGTGTTCAAAATAGAAAGACTAATTCAGCCAAACGATATAACAATTGATTTCATTGATTTACTGAAACCAAATGTAATTTGCCTTGTAAAAGATTCACCTTTAATAAAAATAATTAACAATTATATTGACAAAGATGAGGTGATAATAAGGGAGCTGCCATATTCAGGGATAGAATCAACTACGAATATTTTAGAAAACTACAAACGTAAAGCAAACATACAAACCTAGAAATAACTACACACCTACATTATACTTAAACAATGTCCACACTCTTCTACATTCTCTTTAGTACAACGCTAATCAGTCTTGGTTCTCTTGCCGGTCTTATAACTTTATCCCTTGGTACAAAAAGGTTAAATGAATTTTTAATTTATATAGTCTCATTGTCGGCTGGCACGTTAATGGGTAGTGCGTTTTTTTATTTAATTCCCGAAGCTTCAAATTACTTTTACATTGATGAGTTGCTTAAGATTGTTTTGTTATCGTTTATTGTGTTTTTTTTAATTGAAAAGCTTTTGATGTGGCACCATTGCCATAGAGGTGATTGTGAAGAAGCAATGCACGGCCAAATGAATTTAGTTGGTGATTCAGTTCATAATTTTTTGGATGGTTTGATTATAGCTGCAGCGTTTTTGACTAGCATTCCATTAGGGATTTCAACCAGTATTGCGGTTGCTTTGCATGAAATACCGCAAGAAATAGGGGATTTTGGTGTCATGCTTCATTCCGGTTTTTCAAAGAAAAAAGCTTTATTTGCCAATTTACTTGTAACAATCCCTGCGGTTATTGGCGGTGTTGTGGGATTTTTCTGGTCAACAGCAAATGTGTTTTTAATACCTTATTTTCTAGCCTTTGCCGCCGGAGGATTTATTTATATTGCAACGGCAGATTTGCTTCCAGAAATAAGGCAGGAACGAAACCAAAAACGCTCATGGCTCTCATTTTTAATTTTTATGATTGGAATCGGTTTAATACTTGCAACTGAACTTCTGGAACATTAGCTATTACTTGATATAATAACGATTGTTATGAAAAGGTTACTCACATTATTAATACTAATACTTGTCGGCACTTTATTATATTTAAATTCGTCAACAAAAAACCTGCTCAATTCATTTGTTGAATTTTCGTTTTGTGAGAAACCTATTTACTACAGCATAGGTACAATTGACAAAGAATTTGGCATCACAAAAAGCGAAGTTGAACAAAACACTAAAATTGCAGCGGCACTTTGGAATGATGCACTGGATAAAGATTTGTTTGTATATAGTCCCGATGCAGAATTAAAGGTAAATCTGGTTTACGACGGCAGACAAACATCATTAAGCACAATAAAGATATAAATTTTCAGGTTTCAGAAGAATCCGATGAATTATCACGTAAAGCTCAAGATTTTAATGTCAGAAAAAATGCTTTAAACAAAGAAATCGAAAAGTTAAATGATGAAATTCAATCATGGAATAAGCAGGGCGGAGCACCTCCTGAAGAATATGAAAAAATAAAAAAACGAAGAGAAGAAATTGAGAATGAAATTGACGCTATAAATCGTGAAGCAGCAGAGCTTAATGCCAAATCAGACGGATTAAGAAATAAAATTGATACTTTAAATGACAATGTTAATAATTTTAATTACTTATTAACCCAAAAACCCGAAGAAGGGATTTATGACCCGTTAAACAACAAAATCGATGTTTTCTTTTATGAGAACCACAATCGATTTATACACACTGCAGCGCATGAGTTTGGCCATGTTATCGGGTTGTCACACTTAGAGGTTAAAGACTCAATAATGAACCCGGTTTCATCGGATTCTGCTCAACTCAGTGACGAAGATTTTGAAATGTTGATGGAATATTGCAAAGAACGTAACAGACTTGAATACATTGCATCAAACATAAAGCAAATAATAAAAACCTTTATTCAAAGTCAAAGATTTGAAACCTGATAAAGACCTTTCATCGTAAACCCACTTTTTTTGTAATATTCACGCGTTCCAACTGATGAAATTACTGCAATTTTAGAATAACCCATCTGCTTACTTATTTTTTTGGCTTCATTTATGAGATTTTTACCTAATCCCTTATGCTGAACATTTAAAGAATCGTTTTTTCCAATTTCAACACTTTGCCCGTAAACATGAATTTCTCTAATTATTGGCATATCTTCAAGTTCAGGCATAAATTGTGCTTTTAAACCATCTGTATTTGGAATTGATAATCTCAAGAAACCAGCAATTAAGTCATTTTTTGTTATGTACTCTATAAAATACTCTTCACTTCCCGCTGTTTTGTATTTTGTTATTTTTAGTTCTAGTTGTTCAATTTCTGCGGTTTTTGTTTTTATTTCTCTTGAACGAATGTCTTTTAATTTTTTGTCTTTTTTTGCTATTTCCTGTTCGGCAATTTGTCTAAAATTGGTTTTTTTGTTTCCGGTAACTATATCGATTGACGGAATATCTCTTATTACACGGGTAAGTCTGCAATATCTGGGTGTTTCGGGCATAATGTTTACGGCCACGTGTAATAGCTCCTCTTCTGTGTACGGCTGCCATAAACCATCATTATAATATCTCATTAATTCAGCACTTTTAACTAATGAACATGGATAAATTTTTAATTCATCAGGTCTAATTGCAATATCTGAAAAAAGCTTTTTAAAGTCTTTAATGTCATTTTCAGGAGTTGAGCCGTATAGATTGGGCATCCAATGAGCCAAAATTTTAAAACCAGCACACCGCAATAAATACATTGCTCGCTTTGTTTGATTAACGTCATGACCGCGTTTGTTTAAGCTTAAAACCTTATCGTTTAAACTTTGGATTCCTATTTGCACTTTTGTGGCTCCAAGTTTTCTTATTCTAATAACTTCTTTTTCATTAATTTCATCAGGTCTTGTTTCTATAACCAAGCCCACGCATCGTGTTGGTGAGGTTTCATTTTGTTTGTGAACCTTAAATAGTTCTTCCCATGTTGCCGACTCTTCATGATTTTTTCTTAATTGTAATGTTGCTTTTGCAATTACCTGATTGTAAGTCAATTGCATATTTTCACCGTTTATTTCTGAAAGCTTGTTTTCTTCAAAAGGGTATTCTACAGTTTTTGGGTCTAGCATTTCGGATGTATCAGACTGGCTAAAATCATGCATCGCATCAAAGCAACGTTTAACAAACCAAATTTGATAACTTTCAGGATACGACGACCAAGTTCCTCCTAAAATTAACAACTCAACTTTATCTGTTGGGTGGCCTGTGTTTCTAAAAGCAACAAGCCTGTTAAACGTTTGCAAATATGGGTCAAATTTGTTTGATTCAGCCCGTTGCGCCCCGGGCTCATCAGAAAGGTAACTTTTTGGCATTCTTACATCATTTGGGCAGAATATACATTTGCCCGGGCAAGGAAAAGGCTTTGTGAGAACGGTAACAGGAGTAACCCCCGACATAGTACGAATTTTCTTCATTTTAATGTTTTTATAAAAGTTTTTTTCTTTGTCGCCGGTTAATTCAAATAGCTTTTTTCTTTTTAACTTACGGTAGGCAATAATAACATCACTTTTTGAAAACATATCGCCATCACTGCTAGTATTTTTCTTGAAAAGCTTGTATAGCTCATTGTTTGTTGGGTTACTTAAGTTTGAAACCTCAAAAATAAGTCTTTCAAGACTACTTTTATTTTGCTGTACATCAATTTTATATTCTGACATGTAACTTCTTTCTGTGTGAATTATAATGAACGCAAATGGATAAGCAAATTATGCAAAAATTAATAGATTTGAATAAGCAGTTTTATAACAATATTGCAGATGAATTTTCTGTATCACGGCAATATGCGTGGAAAGGGTGGGGAAGAGTTGTTGATGAAATTATGAAACTTGAAAATAAAAATATTAAAATTCTTGATTTGGGATGTGGTAATGGCAGGTTTTTAAAGTTTTTGCAAAACTCACTAAATGACCCATTTAAGTATATTGGTGTCGATACTAATGAAAAATTACTCAAAATTGCACATAATGATTTAAACGAAAAAGTAGATGCACATTTTTTTAATATGGATGTAATTAATGAGATTAATAAGATTAACGACGTCTACAATGTAATTTGTGCTTTTGGTCTTATACATCACATTCCTTCATATAATTTTAGATTGAAGTGGTTTGAACAAGTTCTGCCCATAATAGACGAAAGTGGCCTTTTTGTATTTACATTATGGAATACAGATAATTACCGCTTTATTCCCGCAAATGCTAGTACAGTAGCTAAAAAAATAGGAATTAACATGTCTGAACTTGAAAATGGAGACATATTCTTGGGGTGGAATGGAAATTATGAAAATTTAAGATATGTACATCAATTCTCACCTGATGAAATTAAAGATATAAACAACTTGCTTGAAAAAAACAAAACGAGGCTTGAAGCCTCATTTATAAACGACGGAAGAGAAAATAACTTGAATACTTACTTTATTTACCGCAAGTATTAAAATTTACTCAATTCAAATGTAACGGTGACAGTTTTTGAGATCTCTGATGTTCCCGGTTCAACGGGTACTCCGCCGCCACCACCAAGACCATCCATTCTGCCGTAAATTATAGGGCTGTCGGGTGAGTAACCTTCTACAAAGCTTACCATTCTACCCAGTCTCATACCTCTTAGTTGTGCCATAGACTGTGCTTTTTCAACTGCATTCTCATAAGCTCCGGTTAAAAGGGCACTTTGATCCACATTTTCATTACTGTATGTATAGTTGGGTCCATAGTAGTTATTTATATCAAGTGAAGTTAATAAACTGATTAATTCTTGAGCTCTGTCACCTTCAGCTAATTTTACCTCGATGTTGGTTGAAGCAATCCAATCACCTAAATCTGATCTACTTGTGTCAGGATTATATAATTGCTCCTGATATACATTTACAGTTGTTGTCATTAAATCACCTTGTGGAATTCCAAAATCACGCAATGCAGTCATTACAGCTTCTGTTCGTTCACTAAGATTATCAACCGCTACCTGTTTATCGGCGTTTTTAGATTCTAAATAGGCACCAAAAGATGCCTGTTGATTTGATTCTTGTGAGCTATATGTACCCGTTACTGTTATATAAGACTTTCTTCCTACAGCTAAGTAAAATAATGTGAAGAATAAAACTACCAAAACAGGAAGTATAAATTTTTTTAAATTAGTTGTTTGCATAGTTTAATTTTATAAAGTAATTTATACATTGTAAATGTATTGATTTATTATTAAGTTCAACTTATGCTAGGTAATATTGAAGGAGGTGATTTAACATGGCAGACTTTGATACTACTGATGACATGACAACAGATATGGATATGGATGACATGCTAGATGAGGATGAAGAAGAAAAGAGAAAAAAACGTGAAATGGAAACAAACGATATGGACGAAAATGGTCTACCAGGTGTTGGCGATGAAGACGATGATAACGATTTTGATTTTGATGATGAAGACGGTGATGATGATTGGGAATAGGTAATTATGGGCGGCGCAAGCCGCCCTTTTCAAAAGTTGAATAAAACCCGAAGATTTGCTACGATTCACAAATATATGCTGCCAAATAAACTATCTTTTGTAGACATCGAAACTACCGGGGGAAGTCTTTCAAAAAGCAGAATTATTGAAGTTGCAATAATAAGAGTAGAAAACGAAAAAGTGACTGACGTCTTTAATTCACTCATAAACCCGCAAGACCATGTTCCTAAAGAAATATTAGATTTTACAGGTATTGATGAACGAGAGCTTGAATTAGCCCCGACATTTTATGACCTTAAAGACGAAATTTTTGAACTTTTAAATGATAGTGTTTTTGTGGCACACAATGTACGCTTTGATTATGCATTTTTGAAAAAAGAGTTTGGGCTTCAGGAAGTAAAGTTTAATGCAACGCAAATCTGCACAGTAAAATTATCAAGAAAGCTATTTCCCAACTTTAGAAAACACAATCTGGATGCAATTATAGATAGGTTTAACTTTCAAGTAAAAAATAGGCACAGAGCTTTAGATGATGCAACCGTAATTTGGGAATTCTTTGAAAGAGTAAAAACAGACTTTTCACATGAAAAAGTTCTAAGCGCCATTAACTCAAATATGCAGAAACCTTCTGTTCCGTTGAATATACCGCAAAGTGTGCTGGATGAGCTTCCTGAGACGCCCGGGGTATATATATTTTACGGACAAAACAACTTGCCTATATACATTGGCAAAAGTATAAATTTAAAAAGAAGGGTACTTTCGCATTTTTCAGGCGATCATATTTACGGAAAAGATTTAAAAATAGCTCAACAAATAAATCGATTGGAAATTATTAATACAGCAGGTGAGTTTGGTGCATTGATTAAAGAAGCCGAATTAATTAAACAATTACAACCTTTATATAATAAAAAATTGCGTCGAAACCACAATCTTGTACTGCTTAATTTAGAAAAAAATGAAGACGGGTATGAAGAGGTTAAAATTGTCGATAGTTACGAATGTACATACGAAAATATAAAAGATTCATATGGCATATTTACCGGAAAAAAAAGTGCAAAGCAATTTCTTCAGGCAATCTTAAAGGAATATAATCTTTGTGATAAATTACTGGGGCTAGAAAAAACGTCGGGATCATGTTTTTCGCACAAACTGAATATTTGTTCCGGTGCATGTATAAAAAATGAAAATCCGTTGAAATATAATATTAGGCTTTATACCGCATTATCAGGCAATAAAGTAAAAAACTGGCCATTTGAAGGTTTTATTGAAATTATAGAATCAAATGAAGAGAATAGCTTAGTTGATACTTTTACCATTGAAAACTGGGGGTTAAAAGATCATAATTTTGACTTGGACACATATAAAATAATATATGCATATTTAAATAATCAAAAAAACGCAAAAAACATTAAGATTATAAAAAAATCTTCTTACTCACCTCTAACAAGAAATTAAATCTTATTTTATATTACAAACGCATACTACATAATAAGGAGAAATATAATGTGTATTTAACCAATATTGATAAAATATACTTTCCCGAGCCTCAATACACTAAGAACGATGTATTAAATTATTATGAACAGATTTCAAAAGTGCTTCTTCCTTATCTTTACGATAGACCATTAATGGTTCGAAGGTTTCCTGAAGGAGTACATAATAAAGGGTTTTTTCAAGAAAACTTTGAAGCCATACCCAAATTTGCAACAACTTATAATTATGTAACAAACTACTTTTTCAACACAGTTAACATAATCTGTCAAAACAAAAGTACACTAACCTATTTGGCGAATAAAGCAACAATTGAATTTCATACATGGCATTCACGGTTAACTAACACACAACGGCCCGATTATGCTGTTATTGAGCTTAAACCCATTAACACAAATTTTGAAAAGGTGATAGCAGTAGCTCTTGCAATAAACGATTTATTAAATAAACTCGAAGTTAAACCAAGCATCAAAACATCAAGCGAGGATGAATTACACATATACATTCCTTTAGGAAACCTATATACATATAAACAGGCATATAGTTTTGCAAAATTAATTTCTATTGAAATTCATAAACGGATTCCGAGTATAACTACGTTAAGTAACGTATTTGAGGATAATAACGGAAAGGTTTTAATTAATTTTAAAAACAATGTACTTGGAGGATCTGTAACAGCTCCTTATACACTTAATGCGACTCCAACTGCAACAGTTTCAACTCCCATAACTTGGGATGAAGTTGATAATAACCTTAATCCAAGAAACTTTACACTTAAATCAGTACCGTTGAGATTAAAAGAACGTGGCGATGTTTGGAAGGACGCGCTTACAAAAAACGGTATAGACATGATTGAGGTTCTTGAACAATGGACTTTTTAAATAACCTATATATCTAACAAAAGCTTTACATATTCTTATATTCATTCACATACAAATAAACAATAATAAGCGTAAGATGGATATATACAGAATTCATAACGATACAAGAGTAAGTCAAGCCATAATTTCAGTATTATTACTCATAATTTTATCGGCATTCACTGCCTGGTTTAGTAATTTACCTTCAGTTAATGCATTTACAGATTTAACTCTTGCTGACTCTTACCGAACAATTACTATTTATGACAGAAACGGCAATTTACTATACGAAGTTCCAAAAGATAGATGGTATGAACCTGTTCCTTTAGAAGATATACCCCCTTATGTAATAAATGCTACTTTGGCAATTGAAGATGCAAAATTTAGAGAACACAATGGTATAAGAGTTTCAAGTTTGGCACGTGCAGCAAAAGAAACATTAATTGACGGTCAAACTCAAGGCGGTTCTACTATAACTATGCAATTAGTTAAAAATGTACTGCTTAGCCCTGAGCAAACCTACAGCAGAAAAGTTAAAGAAATAGTACTTGCAATGATTGTTGAACAAAAATATACAAAAGACGAGATTTTGCAACACTATATGAATAATATTCCATATGGAGGCAGAGCGTGGGGAATTCAAGCAGCTGCAAAAAAGTACTTTAATAAAAGAGTAGATGAACTATCTATGGGAGAAGCAACGTTTTTGGCAGGGCTTCCACAAGCTCCAACAGCATATTCACCCTATAATGGTTCATTTGATGATGCAAAAAAGCGTCAGGAGCATGTTTTGACTCGCATGGTGGAAGAAAATTTTATAACACAAACTGAGGCAGACACTGCATTAAAAGAAGAGTTAGTATTTGCACCTCAAACATCAGAACTAAAAGCTCCACATTTTGTATTTTATGTTCTAACCGAATTAAAACAAAAGTATGGTGAAAATTATATAAATTCACACGGACTTGACGTTTATACCACATTGGATCTTGAAATTCAGGAAATGGCACAAAACATTGTTACGGAAGAAGTAAATAATAGTTCTCATTTAAACATTACTAACGGCTCTTCAATTGTTTTAGACCCAAAAACCGGTGAAATTCTGGCTTATGTAGGATCAATTGATTACTTTAATGATGCATACGGTGCGGTAGACATGGTAAATGCATATCGTCAGCCGGGCTCTGCTTTAAAACCGGTTACTTATTCATTAGCGTTTCAAAACGGATTTTCTCCGGCTTCAATAATTGCAGATACTCCAGTATCATACGTAAATGACTGGGAAACATACAAGCCCGAAAACTATGACCGTTCATATCATGGAAATGTAACTTTAAGACAAGCACTGGCTAACTCATACAATGTACCTGCTGTAAAAATCACTCATCAGCTAGGGCCAAACAATGTAGCAGCACTGGCTAACCAAATGGGAATAAAGAGCTGGAATTTAAGTGATGATTATGGATTATCTGTTACTCTTGGCGGGTATGAGGTTACATTACATGAGCTTGCAAACGTTTATGCCACATTGGCAAGAAATGGTGAATATATTGAAACAACTCCGTTTTTGAGTATAAAAGACCACACAGGCAAAGAAATATATAAAAGCAAGCAAATTGAAAAACAGGTTATATCTCCTTCTGTTGCCTGGCTGGTAACAAACATACTATCAGACCCTTATGCCAGATCAAGAGAATTTGGGTTTAACAACATGCTTAATGTACCTGGTCACAGCGTGGCAGTAAAAACCGGAACCACAGATAACAAAAAGGACAACTATACATTAGGATACACTCCAAACTACGTCGTGGGGGTATGGGTCGGTAACAATAATAATGACCCAATGAATGAACAGCTGGCATCCGGATTAAGCGGAGCTGCACCAATTTGGCACAGAATTATGACTAATTTGGTTAACAATGGGTTTAACGAAACCTTTGAAATGCCAAATGACATTATCGTATTTGTAGATGATAAGTGTAATAGCGCAAGAGAATACTTTATTCAAGGTTCGGCAATACCACAGCGATTATGCACTCCCGATGATAATGACGAGGACAAAGATTCAGAAGAAAAAAGTGATGAGGATGAGGGTGACGATAAGGATAAAGATGATGAGAAGGAAGATGATGATGATTAAGAGGTTTGATTATTTTTTTCTTGTTCTTTCTGGGAATCAGGTTGAGAATCGGGATTTGTATTATTGTTATCTTTTTGCTCGGAATTGGTTTTACCACCTTTTAAACCCACATAAGCAGGTCTTCCTTTTTTATAGGAATATTGTGAACTGTTTGAATATCCGAACGAACTTTTTAGAGCGTTAAAAATATCATCACTTCTATAAATTACTCTATATACAAATGCAAATAAAAATGCGCTAAATGTAGCTAAAATCATTCCTAGTGCAGTTTCAGTAACTTGAATAATAGGAAAAGTCGAATCGCCTAAAATAACCAAATCCAATAATTGAGAAGGAATTAATGCACCCAGCAATCCTGCAATAATAGTGCCGATGTAATTTAGCTTAACCTTTTGAGGGTCTATTTTTGCCACTACCACACCGGCAGTTATTCCTATGAGTAAAGCATATATAAATAACATTTATAAAAACAATACTCTTAGATAATTTATTAAAATGTATGAACCTATTAGACCAGCTAATAGCATGTTATCTATGGTCATACGTATATTAACTAACATTTGGGTAATAACGTATTTTGGGATGAGTTAGAGTTTTGTAAGAATGATATACTCATATCATGGTAGTTTTGGGAATAGATCCTGGACTTGCATCTGTAGGATGGTCAGTGGTAAAAGGTACGCATAAATCACAAAAATTGATTGACTATGGAGTAATAACAACAACCAACAAAAGTGGTTTTGACACCCGCTTACACTTTATATTCGAAGAAGTTAAGCACATAATTGAGACATGTGAAGAAAAACCTACCATTGCTGCAATGGAGGAGCTGTTTTTCGCAAAGAACGCTAAAACAGCAATAAAAGTCGGTCAAGCAATTGGGGTAATTAAGCTTGCATGCTTTTATTCAAATTTGGAGATTGTGGAATATACTCCTTTGAATATAAAAACAACAATTACAGGTTATGGCAACGCAGACAAAGATCAGGTTACATATATGGTCTCACAAACATTAGGTATAAAAGAAAAAATATCTCCAGACCATGCTGCGGATGCTGCGGCAATAGCACTCACTCATTTATTCACAAATAAATCCTTATTAAATAAAGAGTTATAATTGTAATATGATTTCATACCTTAAAGGCATTATTCAGTATAAAGGCCTTAATTCAATCGAAATACTTTGCGATAATGTCGGTTATGAAGTATTTATTAATGAAAATACTTACAGTCAAATTCATATAGACGATGAAATTGAAATTTATATTGAACATCATAAAACTGAAGCTTCCGATGATTTATATGGCTTTTTGAACAGAAACGACAAAAGTGTTTTTAAAATGTTATTATCTGTTTCGGGTATCGGGCCGCGCACGGCATTAGCAATTTTTAATGCAGGAAACGGAGAGCAAATTATGAGCGCCGTTTCTAGGGCTGATACTGATTTTTTTAAAAAGGCCAAAGGAATCGGTACAAAAGTCGCACAAAGAATAATTATTGATTTAAAAAGCAAGGCAGAAAATCTGTCCGATCTTGATTTAAAAGAAAAGAGTTATAATAAGAGTGTGTGGGAAGCCTTAAAAAGTATGGGATTTACTAGATCAGAAATCTCAAATGCTTTAACGAATATACCAAAAGATGTGCAAAGTGAAGACAAAATTATTAGCTACGCGCTTAAAAATTTAAGTAAATATGAATAAAGAAGTTTCATACGAAATACAGCAAGAAGATTTATATATAGAAAACACATTGCGACCTGTGCAACTTGAGGATTTTATAGGCCAGGATGATTTGAAAAAACAAATAAGAATTTTAATTGATGCTGCAAAAAAAAGAAAAGATTATCTGGATCATATAATGTTTTATGGTCCTCCGGGATTAGGAAAAACCACCCTTTCAAGTTTATTGGCTCATGAAATGAATGTTGGTGTAAAAGTAACTTCAGGTCCGACACTTCAACGAGTGGGGGACATAGCGGCTTTACTAACAGCGCTTGAACCCGGTGATATTTTATTCATTGATGAAATTCATAGAATAAACAAATCGGTTGAAGAAACACTTTACTCTGCTATGGAAGATTACCGACTTGATGTAATTATAGGTAAAGGCCCCGGTGCAAGAACTTTAAGACTTGAATTGAATAAATTTACAGTAGTTGGTGCTACAACTCGAATAGGCATGCTTTCATCACCAATTAGAGACCGATTCGGCTTAATTCAAAAAATTTCTTTTTACACAGAAGATGAACTTAAAACAATAATTAAAAGATCAGCTAATGTGCTAAATGTAAAAATTGATGATAGAGCAGCTATCGAACTGGCTAAAAGGTCACGTGGAACACCAAGAATTGCAAATAGGTTTTTGAAGAGGGTTCGTGATTATGCTCAAGTTAAAGCTAACGGTGTGATTACATATGAAACAGCCATAGATGCACTTGATTTAATGAGTATAGATAGTTATGGTTTAACTAACTCGGATAGAAAATTACTTTTAATTATAGCCGAAAAACATCAAGGTGGACCTGTAGGTTTAGAGACACTTGCTGCAACAATAAGTGAAGACGTGGGAACGATTGAAACCGTGCATGAACCATTTTTAATGCAAATTGGCTTTTTAAAAAAAACTCCGCGAGGTAGAGAACTAACAACGAGTGCATTTGAATTTTTGAAACTTCCTGTACCTACAAAGTAAACTTACAAAATTATTACATTGCTATATTGGTACTTTTATACTAATAACCTAATATTACACAATGCCATATAAAAATTTATCTGATTTACCTGACAGCGTTAAAAACAATTTACCTGAACATGCTCAAGATATATACAAAGAAGCATTTAATAATGCATGGGAGCAATATTCTAATCCGGAAGACCGATATGAAGGTTCAGATCGTGAAGAAACTGCTCATAAAGTTGCATGGTCTGCCGTAAAAAATGTTTACAAAAAAGATGAAGCTTCGGGTGATTGGGTTAAAGCAGAATAACGATTAATTTTGTAAACTTTCTTTTATGTTTAACATGTTAATTAAGCTTTCGGAGGCTTCGACGATATCTGAGTAATTTAAATCTTTTGCATCTTCAAGTGCTTTTTTCAAAGCACACAAATAAATCTTTGAAAAATCACCATACTGAAAATTATACTTAAGCTTTTCTTGCGGGATACTTCTGCCTAATTCAAACTCAGTCTGATCTTCGGCGCCTTGATGATCAATACCTAAAAACCACAAGGAATATTCATACCATCCATTTGACTCAATAAAATTATTTTCGTCTGTAGGTGTAGGCATAACATCATGCCAATCAACACATTCAACATCATAATTTTTTTCATTAATTAATTTTTTTGCTTTTTCAAACGACTTATTATTTAAAACCATAACATTAAAATAGTTTTTGCATAATAGAAGCATATTTGTGTTGTGTAAGAATCCTGTAAGTACAGCATATTATGCCTTGACATAAAATTAGCACTCATGATATAAAAGTGATAAAAGTATAAAGTTTATTAGGAGGAAATTATGGCTTTTGATTTAATTCCAAGTACTTTTTGGCAATTTCCGTCATTCAGATCACCTTCAATCTGGAATGACGAAGAGGATAATTTAATTACTTTTGGCTCGCAAAGCGGCCTTTCAGTTTACGAGGACGAAAATAATGTTTATGTAGAAGCAGCTATTCCAGGTGTTGATCCGTCTGATGTAGAGGTTACAGTGGACAAAGGCAGACTATGGATTAGAGGTGAATCAAAAACAAAAGAAGAAGATGAAAGTAAAAAATATTATAGAAGAGCGGCACGTAGTTTTTCATATAATGTTGCTCTTCCCGGAGATATTGACGAAAACAATGAGCCTACTGCTAAATGCAAAAACGGCGTAATGACGGTAGTTTTCCCTAAATCCGAAAAAGCACAACCAAAAAGAATAAATGTAAGCCAAGAGTAAATAATTTTTTAAGCGACCCCGCATCTAAGCGGGGTTTTTAATAATTAAAACTTAAACTCATTGTAATGAGGTGAAAATAAGCGGTTGTTTTTATGCAGATTATCAATTTCATTTAAATCTTCCGGGGCGATTTCCCAGTCAAACAGCTCAATATTTTGCTTTATATGATCATGATTACCTGAGCGGGGTATTACAGCTATATTCTTAGAAATAATCCATTTTAAAACTATTTGCGAAGGTAGCTTATTGTATTTGTCGGCCAAATCTTTAATTATATCCAGTTTTAAGTCTCTACCCTGACCAATGGGTGAATATGCAGTGAGTACGATATTATTTTCATCACAAAATTCTTTTAGTTCTTTTTGATATAAAGTCGGGTGAAACTCAACCTGATTATTCACAATTTCAATTCCTGTATTTAAAGCTTCTTTTAAATGACTTATTGTGAAGTTTGAAACACCAATAGCTCTAATTACCCCCTCATGCTGTAATTCGTTAAAAGCGCTTAAAGTATCGCTTATTGGAATACTTTTGTTTGGCCAGTGAATAAGCAGTAAATCAATGTAGGAAGTATCAAGCTCTTCCAAAAACCTGTAAGCTGATTCTTTTGCAGTATTTGGCCTTAAATCACTCCTCCATACTTTTGTGGTTATAAAAACCTTATCACGAGGAACATCGCTATTATTAATTGCTATACCAATGTCGTTGTGATTTTCATATACGTCGGCTGTATCAATATGCCTGTACCCGATTTCTAAAGCGTAAGATACAGCATTTTGGCAGCTTTTTCCTTTTAATTGCCATGTACCTAATCCTACAATAGGCATTTCGGAGTGAATATTTAAACGCAGAGACCTCATAACTTAATCTTAATATAGAAAAATAGTATTACAAATGATAATCTTTAAGTATGAATCAATTACTTGTGGTTGTGCTGCTTATTAATCTTGGAGTTATATTATTTAAACTTGGACCTTTAGGCTTTTTTCTTACATTAATATTAGCAGGAGCTGCGTATTATTCACTAGGCAGTGTTCAATATTTAAAAAAAACATGGCCTGTAAAAATTGCATTTTTGATTGTTCTGTGTATTGGGTTATTTACCGTTCATCGCGTATTTAACTTAATGCCCTTAACTATTGGAATTGGAATTATACAATTTACCGCATTTTTTATATTCTCAAACATTCAAAAATTTTAAACTTTTTGTGATATTCTAGCTTTGTTATGAATTTAGAACTAACGCCTGACCAACGAGCTGTATTGGAGCATTTATATAAGTGGCATCAATTCAAGAGCTCGCCATATATAACATTAGGGGGGTATGCCGGTACCGGAAAAACAACTTTAATTTCATTATTTAGAAAAATTTTATATAAAAATGATGTTGATAAAACTTTAAAGGTAGCATTCTGCAGCTATACCGGAAAAGGTTCATTAGTTTTAAAAAACAAACTTGAACAATTGGGGGCTGTGTATAAAGGCGATACTGTCGGAACTATACATTCGTTAATTTATTCTCCTATAGAAAGTTCGGATCATGAAATAATTGGCTGGTCACGAAAAGATGAAATTAAAGCAAACTTAATTATTGTTGATGAGGCGTCTATGGTAGACGCGCAAATTTGGTATGACTTAGTTTCTTATAAAATTCCTATAATTGCAGTTGGTGATCATGGACAGCTACCTCCAATAGAAGGAAATTTTAATTTAATGAAAGAACCCATTCTCAAACTTGAAACTATACACCGTCAGATGGCAGAAAACCCCATTATTAAGCTCTCAATTATGGCACGAGAGACGGGTGAAATACCTGCTGGTGAATATGGAAAAAAAGTTGCAAAAATTTCACAAGCAGAAAGCCTTGATGCTTATGAAAAAACAGAAAACCTGTTAAACCGCTTTGATAGTGAAACCCTAATATTATGCGGTTACAATCAAACAAGAGTAAAACTTAATAACACAATAAGAAATTTACTTGGATTTGAGGAGCCTGAACCGGGAGCAAAAGACCGGGTTATTTGCTTAAGAAACAATCATGATAAGCAGGTTTTTAATGGGATGCTGGGAACAATTGATAAAATTTACCCGATAGATGATGAATGGTATTCAAGTGAAATTACAATGGAAGGCGGCTCACTTTACAAAGGCAATATCTACAAGCAACAATTTAATAGCCTTGAGCCCATTAATTTTACAAAAAATAGAAAAGTCTTAGGTGAAAATGATATTTTTGATTTTGGGTACGCATTGACAGTTCACAAGGCTCAAGGTAGCGAAGCAAAAAAAGTTATAGTTTTTGAAGAAAGATTTTCTAAAATGGATGATGAGAATTGGAAAAGATGGCTTTATACCGCTGTAACACGTGCAAAAGAAGAACTTTATATAATTGGCCAGTAAACTTTTCTTATTAACCTCTAACAGTTTTATAACTTCACACTTAAGCAGGATTATTACTATGAAAATTAGTATAAACTTAAAATTTTGAAAGGAGCTATTATGGCAAATGTTATAGCAGGATTATTTGACAGTGTAACTGATGCTAACAATTTTTTAGCAGATATTGAAAGTAGGGGTTACACAGCTGATGAGGTATCTATTATTACACAGGAAGACGCCGTTCAAATTGAAAATGATGCAACCGAAGGAGTTGCAGATGCAGCTGCAACCGGAGGTGTTATTGGCGGAGTATTAGGTTTATTGGCGGGGGTAGGCGCACTTACTTTACCAGGAATTGGTGCTTTATTTGTTTCAGGGCCAATTGCAACGGCCTTAGGATTAAGCGGTATAGTTGGTACAACAGCAACAGGTGCAGTCACAGGAGCTCTTGCCGGAGGTATAATCGGAGCTTTGAAAGAATTAGGCGTAGATGAAGCTACAGCACAAATGTATCAGGAGAGAATTGAAGAGGGAGCAGTAATGATAGCAGTTAATGCAAAAAATGACGGTAATGACATAGAACAACTAATGGATGAAAACAATGCTGAACATGTAATTACTGATATGATTATTACTTAGATGTTTGATGATATATTTGATGGGGCAGGAGCAATTTCTGCCTCATCGGTATTTTGTTCATTTGAACTTTGCGGCTTATTTAATGTAACAAGGTAAATTATAAACATAATAGTCACAATTGCTTCAACTATAAGACACCAGGTACAAATAGCGTTTATAATCACAAATTGCACATAGGTTAAATAAGATTCAAAGATAAAGGCAAGTGACATTGGTATTATTAATGAATAGTGATGTTTTTCATGCAAGTCCAAACCTTTTATAGCTAATAAATAAACAGCAACAAACATAAAGTACAACACTCCCCAAAAAGGAACTGATACTCCCAATAAAACAGCATACTCACTATTTCTGACAGATTCACAGTCATCTGAAGCTTGAAGACAGGTTACGGGTCGGGGTTGAGAATACTCATAAGCCAAAAATAAAGATAAAAATAATCCAAATACAGACAAAATTAACAGTAATAATACCGGTTTATCGTTTAATAGCTTTTTACTCAAGTTTTTCATAACCTCAATTATTGAGTTTAACACATAAAGCACACTAGTTGCTTGAGTTTAAACTCGTAAATTTCGTATTCTTTCAAGAAGCGATACGGCAGCTAGTGTTGCAGCAGTAACAAGGGGATGGTATTTATCTTTGTAATGTTTGTTGTAAAAAAGTCTCATGGCTCGGGTAGTTTCGCTGCGCATTCGTTTACGTGTTTGACTTGACTGGTTTGAAATTGTTTTTATATCTGAACTTTCTTTTCTGCCAACACTCACTCCTTTATAGTGTAAAGCAGTAAACTGGCCTAAATACATAATTTTGAATCCTGCTTTTTTTGTTCTGTAACATAAATCAACATCCTCACCAAAAACAAAAAAATCTTCATCCCATTTTCCTATTTTTTCAAATACTTTTTTTTGAATAAGCATAAAATGTGAGATGCATAAATCTATTTCATGTGGTGTATGAAGACTTTCCCATCCGAGAAAATATTTATTAAAGATTTTTGATTTTGGAAATAGCTTATTTAACTTAGTGAAATGCGTAAATGACGCCCAAGGTGTGGGAAATCCGCGATGAGCATCCATGTCAGGCAAACCCGATCTAAGCAGTAGTTTAGGTGTAGAAATACCAACATTAGGGTTTTTCTCCATGTAAGAAACCATACCTTCAATGGTTTCCTCCGAGGGAAATGCATCCGTGCCTAAATAAAGTAAATAGTTTGATGTGGATTTTTCAAGCCCCAGATTATTTGCGTATGCTAAACCTTTATTTTCGGAGCTTGCAATTAAAATCACATCTTTAAACTCTTGCTCAACCATTTCAACTGAACCGTCAACAGATGCAATATCAACAACTATAATTTCAAATGTTATTTCTTTTAGATTTTTTCCTATAGAAAATAAATTTTGAAGACACTCGTGCAAAATGTCTTTGGTATTGTAGTTAGGTATTATGACCGATACTTTTGTCATTTAATATATTTTAATACCTGCACTTAAAAACATAAACTACATCACTAAGCTTAGAACCAAAACTTTTGTCTACTTCACCACAAATTGAAAAAATTTCGTCAAAATGATCAATTGATGTAACTGCAAAATCAGTACTTTCAGATTTTATTGGGCTAAAGTTACCTTTATAAAAATATCTAAACGAATCAATATTATGCGGAACCCAAACATTTGTGTCCCTGCTTTTTGTATTTAAATAAAAAGCAGCCTGAGCATAGTATTCTCCGCTATTATCATAAACGTTTAACTTTTGTGCAATTTTCATACTGTTTTTTCCGAAAAGGGGAGAGTAATAGGCTGAATACACCGGAAAGTAAACATACGTGACAAAAACAAAAAATAAAGCTGAAAATACAAAAACAATGAGTTTATTAAAATTGGGGATTTTGGACAAAGATTCAGAAGTAAGCAAAATAAGTGGTGGAAACAAGGTAATTGCATATCTATCAATTTTTTTGTCTGCAGCACTTAAAGCAATTAAAAATGTAAAAAAGTATAAAACCACAAATTTAGTGTTTTTGTTGATATTTTCTCTTTTGTGCTTTAGTGAACCAAAAATCATAAAAATTAACAAGACGGGTGAAAATTTAAATAACAGTACTAATGTATAAAACAGGCCATAATACCCTGTAACATAGTTTCCAAGAGAATCGCCTTCAACAGCAGACCCGATAGCAAAAAATAAGTTTTTAACAACTTCAACAGGAGCTATCCAGATTGCTGGAAATAATAAAATAAAGAAAAACTGAGCAGTACCAACAAATAATAAAAACTCTCTTAAATACAGTTTTTGTTCTTTTTGAGCATAATACATATGAACAAATGCTATAACAGGCAATATTAAAAGAGCTGAAATTTTTGAATATACTGCTAAAACAAATAAAACGGATGAAAATATAATAAAACCGCGTCTATACGTTTTGTGCCATAACAAAAAAAACAAAAACGAAGTAAATCCAAACATAGATTCCAGTGAAGTTAAATGAAACCACCGGTCGCTTCCGACTAGATATGGTTCAAATATTATAAATGTGCCATAAAAATAAGCAGTATTGTGTGAAAACAATTTAGCAATTAAATTGAGCTGTGAAAAAAACAAAGCACCTAAAACAATAACAAGAGTTGCTTTTGAAATCATATGAATTATTGGGTAATAATCTGCATTTTCTAAAGTTTTGGGATTATCTGTGTATTGTAGTTGAAACCAAAAAGCTGATTGCTTTACAAACGAATTAAGCCACATAAGCGTAACTCCCGGCTGATAGTGCTGATATGTACTTTTAAAATCTTTTTGTTTAAGTGCTGTCAAAAAGTTTTCAGACCTTCTGTGCCACCTTGCAGCGTCAGAGTTTGATATATCGTATCCTAATCCGGGCAGTCTCACCAATAGAAAAAGTAATAAAAAAAAGATAAAAATACGTGAAGATATTAGGTGACCTTTTTTAATCAACATCAGCTTTTTTTGCAACTAAGGTAATTGTAGTTCCAAATGGCAAATATGTGTAATTTAATAAATGTGCTTCTGTTTCAAGCACTTTGGTCATTATCTTATTTACAAAGTTAGGAATTTGAATATAAGAGGTTTTAGGATAGGCTGACCTGCCAAAAACACTTTTCAAAAATTTAAACATTGCTATAAACGGAAATGCAGCAAATACAAAATATGACATTTTAACAATTTCAAACCCGTTATCTTCAAGCTTTCGTTTAATTTCATAAGTTGAATATCTGCGTTTATGTTGAAGGGCTTCGTCATGCTCGCTCCATAAAAACTTGTATGCAGGTACGTTTATTATAAAATATCCGTCTTGTGACAAAAGTTTGCCAACACGTTTTATTGCTTCGATATCATCTTGAATGTGTTCCAGCACATCTAATGCCAAAACCAAGTCATATTTTTCAAGTGAATCAATGTTTATTGTGTTTATATCTGCAACAATAATATTTTCAAGCCCTCGTTCACGGCAAAAATCTGCAGCCTCATTTGACATGTCTATTCCTGTGACATTGCCATACTTTTGCAAACTTTCAGTGATTTCACCTGTACCACATCCTATTTCAAGAATTCTTAAACCGTCTTCGTTTTTAATATTGCTGCCATATTTTTTTACAAGCTCATTAACAAGAAACTTTTTTCCCTGATGCCACCAGTAATTTTTTTCAAATTCATTCATTACCGAATACTCGATTTTATTCATTTTTACATGGTATCACACTGATTATTTCTTTTTGTACAAATATACCTGCGGGTCGATAAAAATACTTAGCGGATAGTTGATTTCTTTTGACCCTAAAAGTTCATAACAACAATTACAAATTACATGTGCTAAACTAAACACAGTAGCAAATTAATAAGGAGACTAAATGGCATATCAATTACCCGAACTACCTTACGAATTTTCTGCTCTTGAACCATATATAGATGCCCAAACAATGGAAATTCACTATACAAAGCATCACCAGGCCTATGTAAATAAATTAAACGAAGCGCTTGAAGGAAGTGAAGAATTGCAAAATTTAACAATTTTGGAAATTTTAAGTGACCTTGAAAAAGTTTCTGAAGATAAAAGAGATGCGGTTAGAAATAATGGAGGAGGTCATTACAATCACTCATTGTTTTGGCAACTTATGTCACCCGGTGAGATTAAACCGTCACCTACCCTTGAACAAATGCTATCTGAGCCTTTTGGCAGTCTAGACGACTTTAAATCCAAATTTGCAGCTGAAGCAGCCGGAAGATTTGGCAGCGGATGGGCATGGCTTGTAATAGATAATGGTGAACTAAAAGTAACCTCAACCCCTAACCAGGATAATCCTGTGATGGAGGGAATGACGCCTATTTTAGGATTAGATGTATGGGAACATGCTTATTACTTAAAATACCAAAATAAAAGACCTGAATATATACAAAACTGGTGGAACGTTGTAAACTGGAATAAGGTAGAAGAAAGCCTTATGGCTGCACTAAATGAACAGAATTAAGAGCTGGATTAGTAATAATAAAATCACAACTATTTTACTCATAGCCGTAATTTATTTTGTGGCAAAACAATCTGTTTTTACGCTTTTGGGTACTCAAATGGTTGACATGAATTATGGTGTAAGTGATTCCGTGCGATATGCAGAACCATCTACGGTGGAATTAGGTACTCCCACATCAATGGGAAGCCCAAGAGTATCAAACCCTTCTTCTGGATATAACCCGACACCACAACTAAATGAAAATAATAGAATGACCGTGACTTCATCAAGACTTTCAATATTGGTTCTTGATGTTAGAGAAGCAACAACTTCAATTCAACAGCATGTGCAAAGTCTTAATGGATATGTGGTAAATTCAAATGTTCGTACTCCAACAGAGGGCGGAACAGGAAGTGTGACATTTAGAGTACCTTTGGAAAACAGAGAAAGCATGTTGCAATTTTTACGCGAAGTCGGCATTAAAGTAATTTCAGAAAATATTGATTCAAATGATGTTACAGATGAATATATGGATATTGAAGGCAGGCTTGCTACATTGCAACAAACAAAAGCCCGATACCAGGAAATTATGGCGAGTGCAACAGATGTGGACGAAATTTTAAAAGTTCAGCAATATATTTTTAGGGTTGATGATGAAATTGATATATTAGTTGGAAGAAGAAATTATTTAGAATCAACATCACAATCAACTTTAATTACAGTTTATTTATCAACGGATGAACTTGCACTGCCTTATACTCCTGAAGACACATGGAGACCTGAGGTTGTATTTAAGCTGGCTGTAAGAGCATTAATTGGTGTGATGCAAAGTATTGGCTCGGCAATTATTTGGCTTGGAGTGTTTTCAGTGATATGGATTCCGCTTGTTTTGGTTTATTTTGCAATAAAAAAAGCGAGAAGAAGAAATAAGGTGTAGTTAAATTTTTTTAATCTTGCACTTTCATTGACCTATAGCGTTTTGTTCTACTGATTTTCCATGGTAAAATATACAAAATAATAAAGGAGTGTAGGATGAAAAAGAGAAAACAAAGTAATGCGGTACAATTGGAATTGAACTTTGGTAGTGACTCTAAAAATCAGAAACCGAAAGAAAAACAAATAAAGTATGAACCGATTTGTCCACGAGCAGATATAGGTTACCACTGTAACTGCCGTATCTGTAAAAACAATAGGAGTTAAGTGAGATGTTTGACCCATACGAAACAGACGAAAACGATCCCAATGGCCCCTGGGGCACCGGCGAAGAAAACGACCCCAACGGACCGTGGGGAACGGGGGAGTAATACGATTGTGGATGCGCTCATAAAATTTTTGAGTGGGCGCATCCTAATTTTCACTTTCTGAGCCTATATAATCTTGCAGACAAATCACCATCAACAAAAAATTCCATTTCAGCATCATAATATTCTAAAAGCTTTTCTTCGCTAAAATGTTTATTTTCCTGATTATTATAAATGTATATATATGCATGAGGTAACTGTTGCGGTTCAACAAGTTTAGTTGCCGGAACACCATGCAAGTAAAATTCTCCAATTACTACATTCTCGTTGGTATCAAAACTTCTTATACTCTTTTCTTTTGTATATTCTCTAATTTGATCCCAGCCTCGGTTGTATGGGAATCCATACAAAAACATTTGATACTTATTTTTTAAAGGTGCGATACTATTCCACGGTTCTCCTTGATTAAGTGCCGGAACATATAATCGAGCTTGAAATAATAAGTACATTACAAACAAAACAGCCATAACCGAAAAATTTAAAAATCCAAGAGCTTTGTTTTTTGAAAATAAGTAATTATGTAACGTAAAAAATCCTACTGCTGCAAGTAAAATTAACGGAATTATGTAATTTTGAATATGAGTTCCGGGATTTGAAAAAATAATCTCAAACACAAAAAACGGAACTATAAACCAGCTAAACAAAAAGTATTTTTTCCAAGTTAAACCTTTTTTTAGTGAAAATACCGCATATGTCATTAGCAAAGTTCCTACAAGATAGGGGTTATAAACGTTAAATGTAAATACGCTTCTTGAGGGCAGTTGGTCGCTTCCAGAAGCCCTGCGTAAAATGTAGTTGTGAAAGTTTACCGCATAAAAGCCGTTTAAAAAATATGGAATGTAAAATATTGCGGCTATGGCAAAAAAGGGTATGAAAATGTACATTATGCCTGTTAATTTGATTTTTTTATTTAAATAAGCACGAGTAACTAAAAAAACAACAGGAATAGCGTAAAATACCGCATCCCAGTGAGATAAAAAAGCAAGACCTAACAAGGCTCCCGAAACACTTAAATAAATATTTTTGGTTTTGGTTGAAGTTTGGTCTAAGGCAATAAGAACGACGTAAATAGCCAGTAAGCCAAAAAGCCACAAAAAGCTTTGGTACTGTACGGTTCGGCTAAATGCTATAAAAAAGCCGTTTAAACTAAACAAAAAAGCAGAAAAAAACGCGACTTTTCGACCGTATAGCTTTTTTGCCAACAAATAAACTACAAATACCGATATTGTTCCCGCGAGTGCAAAAGGTAATCTGGTAGTAAGTTCGTTGTAACCACCGGTGAGTTGTTCCATTGTCCATGCAACCAAAAATTGAACAGGGCCTTTTCGCTGATTAAACAAAAAATCTGTTGCTGATATATCTTTTCTTAAATACAGCGCTTTTGTTTCGTCACCATAATAGTGTGAATAACCCAGCTGAGAAAATCGTAGAATTACAGTTATAACAAAAAGCAAAAACAATAATACAATTTCCTTATTTTTTGTCGATAAGTTCATTTTCGCTGGATGCGAGAAATTTTTCAACATCAATAGCGGCCATACATCCATAACCTGCCGCAGTTATTGCTTGCCTGTATCTGTGGTCATAGACGTCACCCGCAATAAAAACTCCGGGTTTTGATGAATATGTGTTGTTTTGCGCAACTGCATACCCGTGTGGGTCAAGATTAATAAATTCTTTTAAAAACGCTGTATTTGGAGTGTGACCAATAGCCACAAAAAAGCCTTTTACATCATCAAGTGTAGATGTAGCTTCTGTGTTTGTATTTTTAATTTTCAGACCATTTACTGATTCTTCGCCTAAAACTTCTTCGACTACAGTATTAAATAAAAATTCAATTTTTGGGTTTTCAAAAGCACGTCTTTGCATTATTTTACTCGCTCTCATACTTTCTTTGTCACCCCTGCAAATAATATACACTTTTGATGCAAATTTTGTTAAAAATGTAGCTTCTTCCATTGCTGCATCACCTGCACCAACAACAGCGACAGTTTTATCTTTAAAAAAGAATCCGTCACACGTTGCACATGCCGAAACACCTCTACCCATTAACCTTTGCTCACTTGGTAAATTCAACCACCTAGCCGATGCTCCTGTAGCTATAATTACTGTTTTTCCTTTATATTCATTATTTTCGTCGGTTGCAATTGTAAAACCGATGTCAAAGGTTCCGGTGAGTGATAGTGCATTTTCATTTACAACATTGGCATTAAACCTTTCGGCCTGACTTCTAAATTTAGAAATTAACTCAGGACCCAGTATTCCATCGGGGAATCCGGGATAATTTTCAACATCTGATGTAAGCATTAGCTGACCTCCTGGAGGGTTTCCGGCTAAAACAAGCGTGTCTAAATCAGCTCGGGAAGCATATATTGCTGCTGTCAATCCTGAAGGACCACCTCCAAGGATTATTACATCATAAATTTTTGTCATAGCTAATTTATTATATACTACAAACTTGAATAAATTTTATATTCAATTTATTCTTATAACAAGTATAACTACCATTTTGCATTTTACACAATAATTGACATAATTTATTTACATGCGACATTTAGTAATGACTCTGGTAGGAAATAAATATGTAAACCACACAATGTTTAAGCCGCATTTATATATTTACGACGACTTGATGATTTATAAACGTCGTCGTAAGCTTATTTACCAGGATGAAATAACAATAAACTACAATCATATTGTTAATGTTTATGTTCATAAAGGTCTGGTTTTTTCTAAATTTGAAATTGTTATGGCTGGTGCACATAAACCCGTCACTATAAAAGGAATATGGAACAAACAAGCCAGAAAAGCAAAAAATTTTATGGATAAAAAAATATACCAGGTTCACAATAAACAGGAATTATTTGATAAACCAAGGGCACATAGTGCAAAACAAATAGATAATTTTGAAATGAGCTTAAACAGACTTAAAGAATTGCTTAACCAAGGAAGAATATCTCAAAAAGAGTACAACAAAAAGAAAAAGGATTTGCTTAAAGGTATGTGATAATTTATACTATAGCAGCCGATGAACAATTGAAGTGTTCACTTGGAAATCTGCCAACTGCCTATGAATCGGCGGGATTAGTTGAACGGCTCAACATCACCCTTCCAAGGTGAAGAAACGGGTTCGACTCCCGTATCCCGCTCCAAGTAAGTCTAATTTTTTAACCTATAGCTATAGACACTTACGCACATTTTTAGTAAAATCTCTATAAATTGATTTAAAATTTAATGAAAAAGGAGAATATAATGACTCTGTGTAATTTGTGTGGGGTCTCCGTGACTTACGAGAAAGGGAATTCCTGCAACTCTGTTATGGTAACATATGGTGACAGGTATCGTATATTTGATCCAAAATCAAAAGATTTGAAACTTAAGATTACAAGGTGGGTTAAAACATTTAAAAAGCTACCCTGTGCCCGAGAGGCTTTGGCAGAAAGTATATTTACAACCATTACCTCTCTGGAATAATTTTAAAGGACAAGTGAATTTGCTCACACTTGTCCTTTCTTTAAACTTGTTGCTCCCACTAAACTACTGTTAAAATAGAACCATGTCTCAAACAAAACCAAATCTGGAAATTTTACAAAATAGTAATACCCCGCCAGACGAATCCCTCTTCCAAGAAAAAGCCATTCCAACTATAGAAAATCTTGAAAATCTTTTTCAGCCACCCACAACTCTTGCGCCAGAAACTAGAGAAATGCTTATAAAAGCAACAGATGAAGTTGTTGGTATTATAAAAGCAACTATCGCAACAACTAATAGAACACTTCAATATGATAAGTTGGATGAAACTATTAGAAAAGAATTTGAAGAAGGCATTGAATTAGGTATAGAAGCTTTAAGATTCTTAAATGACTTTTGCGCCAATTTACACCAGGAAAATTTTCCCGTTGACAATGTTACTCTTGAAATCAGTTCCAATACCTCTGATGAGGTAAGGTTAATGTTTAGATCATCAGACAGTGACGTACACCTTGGAAAAATAGGCAAAGATACAGTAACAGGAGCAGAAATAATTATAAGAACAGGCGAGAGTAATGAAGTGATCGGAGATATTCCTATGCAACTGAATTTTAGATTTATTACTGGACACAATACAGAATTAACCTCGTTAAGACTTGATATGCACAGAAAAAGAGACAATATAGTTGCGATGGACGCAGAAATTGGAAATCTTAGAACACAAAGATTACATACCAGTGTAGATTCATTGAATGTAGGAGACAGTGAAGCGAATTTTAGAGCATTTCAACACGTTTTCTTAATAAATTTTGTGGAAAAAGTACTAGCTGAGGATATAACTGAAGGTAGAATTGAATTTAATCAAAATATTTCAGTAGTTGATAATAAACATCAGGCAGGAGTAAAGAGACTGATGAAAATGTATAGGAATGCCCGTTCTCATATGCCTGATAATTCCCATGTGCATAATAATAAGGAAGTTGTTGAAGACATCATACCTGTTGAACAAGAAAAGCATCCTTTGCTTGATGCATTAAATGACGCAATCAGTGAAAATGTTGAGTTGTCTGATGTACTTACTGTCGCATTTAATAAAGTACTGGCTCCCGAAATACCTATAGAAGGTTCTGCTGATGCCAATAAAGTAATTTCTGAGTGGATTTTGGGAGTGGAACAACCTGATGATGAGAGAATAATGATGGCCATTGAAGAATTAAAACATTTTGAGAATGTACAAAGTGTTATACCCCTTGAACGTGAAAATAATACACCATTTGAAAGTGATATGGAAAAACTTACCTATTTCATTATTGAAAATGGCTCAGAAGAAGACTTAGAAACGCTTGAGAAATTGTATTCAATAAGAAGACTATTACAACTTTTATCTTAAATTTGCATTTTTATAAGGATTTTCTATACTGTAGTAAATCAGAAAAGGAGTAAAAGAAATGATTAAGAGATTTATGCAGTGTGGACGACCGTATCCGCAAAATACGGGAAAGTTGCAAAATGTAATATTTGGATTTGGCTCTGAGCCACTTTCTTTAGAGTTGTTTGTTGATGAGTATGATCCAAATTTGCCATTTTTGCTATTCCCATCAGATGAAGGTATCCTACATCCCAATTTGCGATTTAGGATAATTAAGTACTGGAATACCTGCGGAAATCGGTTATATCCAAAACCTGCAGCATTCAAGAATAGAGGAATGGGTAACATCGTTGTTTATAAGTTAGAAGATACCAAAAACAAAACATATCTGTGTGCCAGATTTGAGTTCGGAAAAAATAGCAATCCTGGAATCCACCCTGTTAATGGGGACTTGTCTGGTAGAATTAACGGAAATGTTACTTTTATCAGCTGGCCACAGGCACAGATAATCTTTGCTCCGGATCTGCTGAGAATTACGGAACAAAGGTGGAAGAGTAGCAGAACAAAGCCAATGGAACTTCCGGATGGCTCTAAAGTGTACTACGCTTAATACCAAAAAGGGCAGTTTTCTCCAAGAACACTGTCCTTTTTCATTTCGAAAAGGCTTCTTTTAAAAATTTCGCTATAAATTTAATGGATTTTTGACTTGAAATTTACAATGCTATTTAGTACAAGTGGTGCCCAGGGTGGGACTCGAACCCACAAGGGATATTCTCCCACCAGATTTTAAGTCTGGCGCGTATACCATTCCGCCACCCGGGCCTTGTAGCCAATATTTATGGCGCACCTGGTAGGAGTCGAACCTACGACCTTTTCCTTAGAAGGGAACTGCTCTATCCTCTGAGCTACAGGTGCACATTGCAACTATGATTTTATCACGAAGTACGGATTTTTAAAGACAGGTAAACATAAACCATGAAAATGCAAAATAAAAAGTATAGTAAAAAAAGTGTAACAAACAAAAAGGAGCTCTTAAAAAAAATTAAGAGCTCCTTACTGCAGGTAAATAAATTTACCTGCATATGTATAATACAAAATAAATTGGTAAAGTCAATACTTTTATGAATAAATTAAATTTAGAATTTTTTAAACAAGACGCGTTACAAATTGCTCCCGACTTACTTGGAAAAATTTTAGTACGAAAATTTTCTGACGGTAACATTGTAAAATCAATGATCACCGAAACCGAAGCCTATCGTGGTGAAGAAGATTTAGCCTGCCACGCAAGTAAAGGTAAAACCGAGCGCACAAGAATAATGTACGAACAAGGAGGACATTTATATATTTATTTAATTTATGGCATGTACTACATGCTCAATATTGTTACCGGAAACAAACTTGAACCCCAAGGAGTATTAATTAGGGGAATAGAAGGGTTTGACGGCCCGGGTAAACTTACAAGAGCACTACAAATTGATAAATCATTTTATGGAGAAGATATTACGAGAAGTAATAGAATTTGGGTTGAAGACAACAAAAACATTACAGAACCACACATAATCCATACATCACCTAGAATAAATGTTGATTACGCCGGCAATTGGGCAAAAAAGCCATGGCGTTTTTATATTAAGGTATAATCAAAACATGAACAAAAAGTTAATTTCATCCGCGCTTACAGTAGCAGTTTTTACACTCGTGTTTGCCGGTGCTGGGTTAAATTATGCAGAACAAAGGGCAGTTGATAATTCAAGACTCCCCGAAAAAGTAGAAGAAAGCAAAGGATTTCAAAAATGGATGACCAATTTAAAAAATAAAGGCTTTGAAATAGAGGCTGAGGATTTTACACTTGTTGAAGAAAATGAAATATATAACACAAAATGGCTGACAATAAGCTCAATTGATGAAGAAGGTAAAAGAGAAGAATTTGATACAAATATTCAACAAAAGAAGCTGCTTGAAGAGCAAAATGAACATGTGGTTTTTGCACCAAGTAATAGACTTTTTATAGATTACAGAAGTATTCAACGTGACGGGTACGAGCCAAATGAAGTACATATTTATGGTTTAAAAGATGACAAAATTATTGATGCGCGTGTTGTAGACTGTTCTGTTAGGGCGAATTGCCATTTTGACCGGGCATACTTTTTAAACAACAGCAATGATGTTTTTGTTGTGTCGGAATTTTCGCGAAATATAGACAAAAAAGATGAAACAACACCTATTTGTTTACCAACAGAAACCTGTACCTATACGATCAAAGTACATTTAATAGATTTAATAAACAACTCACGTATGGTTTATGAATCAAAACCATTTGATATAATACTGTCAGAAACGATTCCAGAACTATAAGTATGATTAAAAAAATTTTATTAATAATCTTACTTGCAGGTGGAGCAACTTTAGCGTGGTATTTTTATCTGCTCAATCAAAATAACACAACACGATCTCCGTTTGTAAGAGAAGGAAGCATAGTACCCAAATTCGGGTCGGATGAAAGTGATTCTAGTGTTGTAGATTTAACGACGTTACATCCGGTACAAATTGAAGTTACTGAAAAATATCAAAATAACACATTTAATACACCACGCACGGTAAATCTTCCGGAGGGATTTAAAATAAATATATTTGCAGCAGGAATGAATGCTCCAAGATCTCTTGATACCGATGATGCGGGAAATATTTATGTAACCGACAAAGGTACAGGTGAGGTTTTACTTTTTGTTGACAACGACAAAGACAATGTTGCTGATGAAGAAATAGTTATTGATACCGGCTTACGTAACATTCATGGCATCGACTGGTATAACAATAATTTATATGTAGGTGAGGAACATCAGATTTTGGTTTATAACAACATACGCGCAGACGGGCAATATGACAGTAAAGAAGTACTTGTTGCCGGTTTGCCAAGTGGCGCGGGGCATAATACACGAACTGTAAAGGTTGGCTCTGACAATAAATTGTATGTTTCGGTAGGTTCAAGCTGCAATGTTTGTGATGAAACCGATGAAAGACGTGCCGCAATTGTTACTTATAATCTAGACGGCTCCGGTGAAGAAATATTTGCACGAGGATTGCGAAATACTGTTGGTTTTACCTTTATATCTGACAAATTATGGGGCGTTGATAACGGACGCGACCTAATTGGCGACAATATTCCTCCAGAGGAGCTTAACTTAATAGAAAAGGGTAAACATTACGGATGGCCATATTGTCATGGTCAAGGTGTTGTAAGCCCTGAATATCCAGACCATGTGAGTTTTTGTGAAAACGAAACCGCATTTCCGGTGGTTGAGATGACAGCACATTCAGCTCCACTAGGAATTACCCCTTTACCATTAGGTTCAGATTGGACTACCGGAGAACATGTTTTAATTGCTTATCATGGATCATGGAATAGAACTGTTCCAACAGGTTATAAGCTGGTTTTAGTTGACATAAGCACAGAGCCTAAAGTAGTTGGAGATTTTGCAACAGGGTGGCTGCAAAACAACGGGGAAGCATGGGGAAGACCTGTTGACGTAAAATTTATTGACGGTAATACGCTTTTGGTGACTGATGATAGAGCAGGTGTGATTTATGCAATAGAGCGTAGTGAATAAATCCCTGTAGTTACTTTTTAATTAAGATACCTAATTACAATGCGAAATTATGATACAATAGCGATTGTTTCTAGTGTAAATGGTGTAGTGAAACTGTATTTTTAATTTTCATTGAACTTTTTGCGGGGTGTAGCTCAGTTGGCTAGAGTGCGCGGTTTGGGACCGTGAGGCCGCAGGTTCGAGTCCTGCCACCCCGACCAGAATGGGCATGGTATCGACATATAATAACTTCATTCCCTAAGTTATAATCAAACCTATTAATAAGCTATTGGGTACAAACAACAGATTCTATATAAAATTTCAGCTGCCTAAAACTAATTTAGTGTAACCTGCACTCTTGCCTGGGATTACAAAGTTAGTTTTAATTCGTCTACCCTTTCTTGTTTCACCTTCTGTTGGAACAATAAATCTTTTACCTTCACCTAATAAGTATGCCCGTAGACTTAAACATATGCCATGCAATAGCTGCTGTCTTCTAAGCAATTGTCTTGTTTGAATACAATATATTTCTTTATTTAATTCGTCTTTTAAATTAGAAATTGACATTGCCGTAAGCTTTTCTTTGTCTTGAGTTTTGCTTTCAATATAAGCTTTTGCTACAGCCAGATCACTAATGTATCTATACGGTTCCATAAGATCATATACTAAACTTGGATAATCAGTAGGTATATGTAAGAATCCGTGATATGGTGACATGTGGTGATAGCTTATCCATCTTAGAATTATCCCTGCAATAAATTTTGAACATGCATCCAAAGCAAAAGAAACGGGATTATTTGACCTTCTAGTCCAAGAAGGTTGTTCAAGTCCATTATAATAACTTCTCCAATAAACTCTAGAAACCTTAGCCTCTGTGATTCTTATTTGGCTTACTGTCATTCCACTTAACTTAGGTATACTTATATTAAATAACTCATCAAAATATTTAAATTTATTATAAATCAGTACTCTTGATATATATGTTTTTCTTCTCAAGTCATTCCTAAGTAATATTTGCTTAGTTAGTGTGTCGTTTTTATCAGCCCGAGGACCATTACTTATCCATATATTTTTTGAGATATTTCTTTTATGAAAGATAATAGGAACACCATATCTACCAAATTCTTCAATTACTTCTATTGGCAAATCATTGCAATCTCCATAAATTAAAAGAGACAATGTACTAGATGGATGAATTATAGTTTCACCGTCATTGTATTTAATATTAACTTTGTCGTTTCCTATTAGTGTTGCTGTCTGTAAATATGGTATCCAAGCAGGATCTTTAGGTATCTGCATAAGAAATATGCTATAATCACGCGTAATTAACCAATTAATGAGGTTAATTTATATATATATTATATTAATTTGTACTTTAAATAAAGCATATATCGGGTAAACTCCCCGAATTGTAGGGGATTAAAGGCCAAAACGAACACCCATTACCCCGAATTGTAGGGGATTAAAGGCTTACTCTCGGTAACTGTGCCCCGAATTGTAGGGGATTAAAGGCAAACTGAACTAACCCTAGCCCCGAATTGTAGGGGATTAAAGGCGTCAAACAACGTAGGATTTCCCCGAATTGTAGGGGATTAAAGGCATGACCATGTTTTCCATACCCCGAATTGTAGGGGATTAAAGGCAATACCCTGTGGAGCTACACCCCGAATTGTAGGGGATTAAAGGCTCAGCACTGTCTAAAGTCTCCCCGAATTGTAGGGGATTAAAGGCTATATCCTTATCCATTTTCCCCGAATTGTAGGGGATTAAAGGCTACAAGCCAAACCCTGATACCCCGAATTGTAGGGGATTAAAGGCTACCGTCTGACAAGGGCAACCCCGAATTGTAGGGGATTAAAGGCATGGGTCAAAAAGAGGTACCCCGAATTGTAGGGGATTAAAGGCAGTATGATACAAGTCTCACCCCGAATTGTAGGGGATTAAAGGCATATGATGAACATGTAAGTCCCCGAATTGTAGGGGATTAAAGGCAAAGAGGCATTTATCAAGCCCCGAATTGTAGGGGAAAAGTGAAATTAAACAGAGTAAACCCTTCAAATACCGATTATTAAAGGGAGTCCCTAATAGCCTGTGCTATTAGAATGCCTTCTTCCTTCTCGAATATGCTTTTTAAAATAAATGAAAAAATATTTAGGTAAAACAGGATACACACTACATGCAAAAAGAGCAGAATATGTCGGTGGTAAGATAAAGAGAACTATAAAATACCCACTTAGAACACAAGATCAAGAACTTTTCAATTCATTATCAGGTGCTATTCATCACGATTCAATTTATTTAGATGGCATAGGTAATATAGATCAATACTTATCACATCAAAAAGTTTACTCATTATTAGATTTTTGGCTTGACAGTTTACGTGCTGGTGTAATTTTTCAGCAGAGCACTGCGGAAATGTTTGCTCTAATACATGACTTATCTAACATTCCAAACCCCTATGTTCTGTCATTTAACACAATTCCGGAAGACTTGCGCAATAAGTTAATAGAAGTAAGCTTTATTAAAAAAGTGTTTCTAAAGAGTGTATTTAAAACTACAAGCACACCTAAATCAATAAAAAAACAATTACTTGAATTTGTTAAAGACGATTTTAAAAATGACAAAGAGATTACTAATATAATTGAAAATACAGCACATTCAATAATTGGTAAATCTAAAATAGAACAGAATGAAATTTTGGCTAAAGCATTTGGCTATACAGAAATAAACTCGGAAAATATATCATATAGTACTACTTTTTATATATATCCTTCTTTGAATTTAGTTGAAGGGCTGACGCCACTTGATGCCATTAGTAGGATAACTGCTTTAAATAACGATACAGAAAACCTTCTGGGAATCGGTAGTAATGGAAATGCATTATCAAACTACTTTAACGCAGTAATTAATGATTTAAGAAATAGCAACACTCAAAAGTACTTTGATGAAATGTTATCTACTGGAAACTTATGGGTCGGTAATGAAGCTGAATTACAAAAGAGATTGGACTTTCTATCTAATAGAGCCAAATTACTGCCACAACCAATGTTAGCAACTACATGGGCTGAATATAGAAGTGTTTTCTCGGGTAAACTGAAATCTTGGTATTCAAACTACAATAATTACTTAGCTAAATCTCATGAACAAATAATTAAACAAAAAAGCGAATTGCAGGAGCTACTAGAGGAAGTACAAAAAAGTGATTTAAAGGATTTAGAGTCTTTAATATTAATTGCACTAGAAGCCGCGGAAAATACAACTAACATAGATGTATTTAACACCTATGTTGAATTACTGGGAAACATCAAATCATTAACTAATAGACATTTCCAGTCGGGCAAACTTTTCTATAATAAAAAGTATAATCTTGCTAAAGAAATAGGAAAAAAGAATAAAGGTAACAAAAAAGATAATACAGAAAAAATTAATCAAGATGAGCACTTACAAATAGTGTTAACAGAGATAACCATTGATAAGATCTTGCCAAACCTATTTAAAAAAGTCCAATACTTGCCAAAGTTTTATGGTGAATCAAAAAAAGAATTAAACTCAAAGTATATCAACTTTGCAATTAGATGTGATGAAGCTTTTAAGATTGTAGAGATAATAAAAAACGAAATCATGAACACATCACAAAAAATGGAATTAGTTGAAAGTGATTACTTCATATACCAATTAGAAAAACTTTCAAGGTTACACAATAAACTTAATACAAATATGTATAAAAACAAAGTGGAGAAAATTCTTGTAAGATACTGCGGTAAAATTCCGAACAAAAAATATGAAATAATATATAAATCAAAATATTCAAAAAGAGAAAATAGAAAAATATTAAATATATTAATGGTTATTAGCGACTTCAACACAGAACTAGAAAAACTATACAATGAGTTAGATGATACTAAAGATTGGAAAAACTTAAACTCAGCGCAGCGAATTGATTATATCGAAATGAAAAAACTTACCACATCATGGTTTGTGCACTTACATAATTTTGACTTTATTGAATTGAATATTACTCATAAATATTTTGATCATTTAAAAAATATTCTTTTTCTAACAAACGGCAAATTAGATAAGAATGCAGTCTTTTATATATTAAATTCAATTCTATTTTCTGAAGTTAGAGGTATTTTTAACCAGACTAGTAGGAAAACATTTAATATTCGAGAAGTTGCACAGGTAATGAATTCTGAAAAGAAATTCCCCATATATTACTCTTCAAACAAAGATGAGACCAAATATGCTTTCTTTGTTGGTTTTCCCAATCTAAACACGAAAAACCAATTCACAGAACTTGAAATATACAACGTAAAAAAGACTGTTGATAAGAGTCCAAATAAATTCAAAATAGATGAGAATTCACAGTTAATAAATCTTTTCCAAATAAAAACTTCAAGGTACCAGCGACAATTCCTTGAATGGTTCATGAGTGACCAAAAAAGAAAGGGTAAGGTTCATATAACAAGAGACGAACCTCAAATTGTTAAAGAAATAACATACAATGCTGATTGTAACTTTCTTACTGGTAAAATTGAGCTAATTGAGATAAGTCAATCGATATATTTTAATCAACCATTTAATATTAACCCAAATGAGAAACCGCAAATTAATAAAAATATTGAAATAGCAAAAAAATATTTAGGACTTGATATAGGTGAATATGGTGTGGCATATTATGTATTATCTGCTGAAGGTGCTTTAACTACAGTAGACACTGGTTTTATTTACAGTGCTGAAATTAGAAAAATAAGAGATCATATTGATATCATAAAAAATCAGCAAATAACCGGAACATTCACAGTTCCTAATTCAGCATTAAGCAGAATAAGAAAATCTGCACAAAATGGTATAAGAAATCGTATTCATGATTTAGTTTTGAAATATGATGCAAAACCAATATACGAGCATGAGATATCGGCCTTTGAGACTGCAGGTAATAGAGTAGCAAAAATTTATCACTCAATCAAAAAAACTGATGTCATTGGCAGAAATGATGCTGATAAATCTGAGCGCGAAAAAGTCTGGGGCAAAAACCAATTAGTTGGAAATCACATAAGTGCATATGGAACAAGTCAAACATGCTCTAAATGCAGACGTTCACCCTTAAAGTATATTGATACATCAAGAGAATATAAAACATCTAAATATGTTGATTCTTCTAATATTTATAAGGCAGATATAAACGGTCAGAAATTACTGTTTTTTTCCAAAGATATTATAGGTCCAAATATACCGGGATCAAAATTGAAGACATGCGTATATGAATTTATGCGTCCACCCAAAGATGCGGAATATCTAAAAATTAATAATTTGAATTTTGAAACATTTTACGAAAATCGTGGTAATAGTGCCTTATTTATATGCCCCTTCATAGACTGTCAAAACATTAGTGATGCCGATGTTCAGGCTGCTCTTAACATTGCATATAAGGGATATTTAAGTGATTTAGATAAAACAAAAAAATTAAAAGTTAAATCGGATTTTTTTGTTGAGATTGCAAAAGAATTTGAGTTTCCAACAGTTTCTTTAATTTATTAACCATGGTCTCACGGTTTTTTTGATATATTTTTGCTTTTTTTTAAAAGTAGCGCATGTTCCAGTTTATACACACTTGAGCCACCAATAACAAAAACTCTTTCTGCATTTATTTCATGGCAATATATAAGAGCTTTATCATATGATTCTACAACAACAACTTCAGACGTAGTTTGAAGACTTTGAGATAAAACAATGTAAATTCTGTCGCTGAGATTTACGGGTTAGGAAAACCAACTAGTCATAACCTTAAAATGATTTAAATCAGTGAGTATTTTACCCCAGGGCAAATCACCTTTACTGCCAATCACATAATTTTGTTATATGGCTGCAATTAGAACGATTTCTATTTTATTTCTTTTTTTCAAGATGTTTTTTGACTCACAGTAACGTTATTCTCAACGCTTTTTTTGTCAACCCGTCTATCATCAGGCCTAAAATACCAAGATATCATTGAAAAAATCAAAAGAATAACTGCGGGAATAAATTCATACCACGGATGACCTGAAAAATAGTGAGAAGCCAATGCTCCGGTTAATAAAAAGAATATTCCTGCGTATGCCCATTCTTTAATTAAAGGGAATTTAGGTGACAGTAATGCCAATACAGCGAGAATCTTCCATGTTCCCAAAATAGTCAAAATATAAACAGGATAACCCAGCTGTACGATACCCCAAGCAAATGGGGGGCCTAAAGCGCCCTCTGCTTCAACTTTCATCAATTGTTGTATTCCTGTACCAAAAAGACCTAATGCGAGAAATACTGTAGTAGCCCAATATATTATATTCTTTATTTTTGTCATAATTTATCTTATTGTTATATAATAGCATTAACTCAAAAAAAATGGACTTTACACCATATAAAACAACAGATACCATTTACCATCTTGCTGAAACTATAAAAACAATACGCAACCACAAAATTTATAATTTGGAAGCTCTGGCTGAAGACAATTTAGAAGAAACGTATGATGAATATTTTGCTGTATGCAACATCTCAGATTTGTGCAATTATTTTATTCAGTTTTATGCTGATGGAGAAAATACTTTACATTGTGAGTTATCCAAAAAGCATCCGGATGATTTTAAATTATCCAGTTATAAGAAAAATGAACTGCTTAAACTGGGCTGGATAGAGCCTACAAAAAATTCAAACTTGTATCCAAACTATTGGAAGAAATTTGATGTTTCTGATGAAACTGCCTGCCATGCTACTGCTGCGGAACTCGTATTAACAATAATTAAGATTTTTGACTATAGAACATATTATCCAATTGAAGTTACAATTGATAAATGGAATAACCACATTGATTTATTAAGAACACCAAGATTTAGAGATAGGGTTAAACACATTACACGAGGGATTTTGTTATATATTGCTGATATACTTGAAAAATGAACAAAGTTACATATCACATATTCAAACCAAACGAGCAAATAACTTCAGAAAATTTAAGTAAATTATTATCAGTTTTAAATGAACTTGAGGGCGTAATAATTAACGCACCTGAAGGAGAACCCGATACTACATACTTGTATTACAACAACAATCCATATCAAGCAAAAATTACTTTTGAAGAAATTACAACCGATGAACAGTTAAAACTTACGAAATTACCCAAAAATCGCATTGTAATAGAAACAACTCAAACAGACTTTGTAACTCCGGATTTACTGCGAAGATTTATTGCTCAATTTGAGATGAGAATTTATAGCACTTTTTACAAATGCCTATTACCGCGTGACATGGAACTTATCGATTGTGCTTCATTTGTAAGTGAAAACCATGAAAAAGCTGTAAGAGTGCTAAAAAGGTTTAATTTGGAGCCGATTTTTTTAATAAATGGCAGTTATCATTATTATTGCAAAAATTTAACTGACAACACTATACATTTTGTGAATGATAATTTGTTATACCACTTTATACTTACAGAAAACGATCCTCCTGCTACAAAAGAAATGAGTTTTAAAGTTGCTGAAGACATTGAGGATTTTGTAAGAAAGATTGATTTTGGACTTGTACCAACAAACTTTTATGAATACTACAACAAGCCATTTAAAATATTGAATTTTAGCGGATTTAATATAAATAATCCCGGGCGCAAGGTATTTATAAAACCATACATTCTTGAATTTGATGTAGAAAAGTCTGATTTTTTCAAGATTGCCTGGGATAAGTCTGCACTATTGTACATGGATAAAATTCGACAAGGTGAAACTTTAAACGACACCATTTTAAGAATATTAAGAAATGAGTTAAAAATTGCGGACGATTATGTTGGAGCTACTGTGGCAAGACAAGTAGAATTTGATTTAGATAAAAACAATGTTTTAACTCCAAGGTTGGTAGTTAGAGTTTATGTAGAAAAAGCAAATCTTTCACAAGAACAGCAATCTCAAAAAGACCGCACTTGGATTTCGTTAGACCAGGTTAGTAGTTAGGCCTATTAAGACAATTAATTAGCCTCAACATATCTCTTAAAATTATCTAAAATTGCTTGCCAACCTTCTTGCTGCTTTTCTTTTGGATAAACGCCTTCTGGTTCAAACATTTGTGTAACCTGCACACCATCTTCAGTTTGTTCAAAAACAGTATGTACTTTTCTGCCATCATCAATTGTATAATCTATAATTTTGTGTTCATCAATTGCTGTGTAAACCCCCGTAAAATCAAAAGCTGCGCTTTTATCTTTGGCTGCCATTTGTGTTTTAAATCTTCCGTCTACTCGAAAGTCATTTTCGGCACCGGGAGACTCCCAGTCATCTGAGGCAAATGCCCAGCCCACAATATGTTCAGGCGTTATCCAATATTCCCAAATTTTTTCGATTGGGGCATTTATTGTAGTTTGTATTGTAATCATGTTATTCATTAGTTTCTCCCTCGTAAGCTTTGTTAAGCTTATCTAAATTAAATTTTTTCATTGATAAGAAGGCTGTGGTAACCCGTTTAATTTGTTCTGGTGTACCATTATTTAACATTTCTTCAAGTGCAACGGGTGAGATTTGCCATGAAACTCCATATTTATCTTTTAACCAACCACATTGCTCAGCTTCGGGTATGGCAGAAAGCTTGTTCCAATAATAATCAATTTCTTCCTGTGATTCACAATTTACCAAAAGTGAAATCGCCTCAGAAAAAGAAAACTTATGGTCATGCGCACTTTCCATTGCAGTAAACCACTGACCTTCAAGCTGAAAATCAGTAAACATTACTGCTCCTTCTTTGTCAGGCTCCATACCTGCCGGATAGCGGGCAATAATACCTCGTTTAGAATTTTTAAATACAGAAATATAAAAGTCAGTCGCTTCTTCAGTTTTACCATACAAATCACCTACAAACATCAATGAGGGCATTATTTCAGGTCTTTCTTCACCTGATGGATTAGTAAGAATTAACTGCCATGAAACTCCATATTTATCTTTAACCCAGCCGTATTTTTCACTAAATTCATATTTTTGAAGTGGCATTAAAGCTTCGCCACCATCTATTAACTTATTCCATACTGCTTCTAAATTTGCTTCGGCATTAGCATCTTTTGATGGGTCAAAGTTTACCGTAAATGATATTGCAGGAGTAAATTTAAAATATGGACCGGCGCTTATTGCCATAAACCTATAATTTAAAATTTCAAAAGTTACAATTTCACTGTCACCTGATGGGGTTCCGGTTAAGGTTGTTTTGCCTGTAACTCTTGAGTTTGGAAATATAGAAGTATAAAACTCTGCAGCTTCTGCTGCCTGGGTGTCATACCATAAGTGTGGAGTAATTTTTTGCATGATTTATTATATTATAAAAATAAATGAAAAATGCACAGCTTACTAAAATTATAAACCACTTTAAACAAAATGATCCTAAAATTTATGTGGTTGCAAAGCATGTTAACTATAACGAATGGTTTGGCGATAAAATTGATGAAAAATATTATTTTACGCATCTGTGCAGCAATATAATCGGTCAACAATTATCAGGAAAAGCCGCCCGTGCAATTAAAGAAAGATTTAGTAACTTATTTTCAAACAACATAGCAACGCCACAGCAAATTCTAAAAATTTCAGATCAGGAACTAAGAGATTTAGGCTTGTCTTGGGCTAAAGTAAAATATGTAAAAGATTTGGCCGAAAAGGTGGCCAACAGAGAAGTGAAACTAAATAATCTTGCGAAATTAAGTGATGATGAAGTAATTGCTGAACTTACAAAAGTAAAAGGAATAGGGAAGTGGACTGCCGAAATGTTTTTTCATATGGTGATCTAGGCTTAAAAAAAGGATTTGAAAAAGTTTATGATATAAAAGATCCGTCGGATTTGGCTATAGCTGAAGTTGTGGCAAAATGGGAACCGTATAAAACCTATGGCACAATAGCACTTTGGCACAGTTTAGAAATATAAAAAAACCCCTCTTTTTGTATGCCAAAACATAAGCACACAAGCGAGGGGTAATTGCTACCATGAAATCCAATAACCCGAAGGTTCAATGAATCCTCCGGCAGCATGGTAATTGTTAAAAATTTTGTAATCCCGATGTTGGGTAAAGTCAGCACGAGTTATGCCTTTGTACCGGGCAACTGCTTCATGCCAATCTTGAGTTCGGGAATACTTTTGAAGCAAAATGTCTGCTCCGGCATTTAAACATGCACGGGGGTCTGCAAGAGCTTGTTTGGTGTACTGGGGATGAACCGCCATATACACTTGAGCAAGACAATAAGCTCCAATAGAATTCTCAATAACGGTACAATTTCCGTATGCATCTGAAACAAACTGTCTGTATGAACTTTCAGACAAAATCAATGGCCCCCAGATGTTCCACGGGATACCACGTTCAAGGGCAATAGTTCGAGCAAGTTCAACAGCGCTTAAAACTGACAAACCACAACTTTCGCTGTCAACAACAAATACTTCACCTGTTTCGGGAGCTTCTTGGCGGTTCACAATTGTTAGAGTTTCTACTGAAACGCTAATTAACTCAACGCTTAAGTGCAACCCAACAATTTGTTCACCAAACTGCTCATCAAACATTCTGGCTCGCCATTCGAATATAGGGCTTGTTGTTGTTGGCTCAATTGATGGTGTTTCTATAGTTGGTATAATTACACGGTTGGGTTTTGATTCGTTGCTATTTTTATACCCAAACCCCATTTTCCCAACACTAAAGATTTGTGCCAAAATGCCAATAAATATCAGTATCAATACTAAGAAGGCGACCACCGTATAACTTGGTCTCATTAGATTTTATGCTCCTAAGTCTAAAGGGTCTAACCAGTAAATCGTATGAGCATCTTGCAAAATACCTATACCATAGTGCAAGTGCGGCCCAGTAGCTCTTCCGGTTTTACCCATGTACCCCAATAACTGACCTTGTTCAACAATATCACCGACTTGGGGAAATACCTCTCCCGGTTGGGGGTATTGTAAATGGCCATAAACAAAAACCAACAATACTTGCTGTAATTTGCCGTCAAACCATACGTGTGCGTAGGATAACGCGACATAGGTGCGTCCTGAAGACCAAAAAGCTACACTGTTATAGTCGCTTAGTTGTAAATCTTCAAAAACACGCCATATAACCGCCTTTGACGCCGAATAAATCTCAAGTTGATCATCACACTTGCCATCAAGAGCCGGGTGGTAGTTAGCCCCGGTAGTTCTCCAGTTCATGCCCGGATACCAGTTAAAACCGTACCCGGTGCGAACAAGATTCCTTCCTGCGCCACAAGGTGATGCAATTTCACTAACCGGAATCTCAAGCTCACTTATATTTGCTGCGGCGGAATGCACTTGGCCATATTGGTCATACACTTGCCCCAAGTAAAGCTCTGCAATTTCAATCGTTTGGATATCAAATTCCAACAAGGCTTCTACACTATTAAACTCAACCTGCGGTAATGTAAGCGGGGTAGGGGCTAATAGCGGCACCATGGTTGGAGTTGGCAATATTGCTACAGCTGTAAATTTTTCTAACCTTCCAACTTGTGCTGATTTTAATGTATTAGCCCTCATTTGTTGATCTGTATTAGAAACAACAAAGTAAACCATGCAAAGCACTACACCAACAACTACAAACCTGATGAGTTTGTGACCTTTTGCTTTAAACTTCCTTAAAAAATTAAGCTTCATTTTTTTTACCTTTTTTCGGCTATTGCTTTTGAGTTTTTAATGTACTTCTTAAACTTCTCTCCCTTTTGAGTATGTTTAAACCAACACGCCCAAAATGGAAAGTTGAACCGGTATATGCTTACTTGCATGATTTACCGGTTCAACAACAAATCTTTTACGATTTACTAACTAAGGCCATCCCAAAATAGATTTGACTTCAAGCTGATCGCCAATCTCAAATGGAGATAACCCTCCTAACCAGAAAAGTCCTGCTTTCACAGGAATTGTTACCGAACCATCAGGCCTGTGACCGACCATGGTTACATACCACAGTTTAACTTCACTTAGGCCTAAGAAGTCGGCAACTCCGGTAGAAGCGCCGCGAGGGCTCAGATATTCCATGTTGGTTACTTCCCAATATGTTATACCCGGATTACCCTCAAAGAAATCTCTCAATGCCCAAACTCCCATTAAAATTCCGTATGGCGAAAAACCAAGCGAACTACTGTCTACATCGCCAGGAGGAATGTTGAGGTTTCTAGGTAATTCTATTACCTCTTGGGTGTCTGATGTGCTACCGTCAACGATTCCGCTTTCGGTTTGAGAAGCAGTGCTTTCTACAGGTACATCAACCGGTTCGGTTACTTGAGCGGCTTGGAGAGATTCAACCGATTCAGGAGCTTCAAACGCCTGATTTTGCTCTTGCTCGGCATCTGCTGAGGCTTGAGCTTGTAGCGCCAATTGTACCTGGCGTTCTTGCTCTATGATTTGAGCTTCAAGTTCAAGAGCTGCTAATGCGTCGGATTTCAGCGTGTCTGCTATATCGTCAGCACCAAGAGCTCTCAACGCCACAATTGCATTTGCTAATTGAGGAATATACTTGATTTTTATTCCAGGATTCTGACTCGATCTTTCACTTGTGTGAATCAAGTATGGATTATCCGGAAATCGCGATGTTCCTTCAATAGCAAGAACTAATTCAATTCTTGCGGCTTCTACATCAACATTTTGCAAGTTTCGAAGAAACCAAGTACCAAGATCTGTCATCCCAGGCTGATTGCCTGCAATGAAAGCTGCGATAAACGATCCCCACTTTAGAGAGATCTCATCGCTCTGAACTAGAGGGGGACTGTAAGGTAGTAAAACTGTGACAGTTTCTGCTTTAAGCATGTTAATGCTTGGCTCAAAGGTTAAGTTCAAACCACCAAACTGACCCATAGACAAGACATCAAGCTGTTGAATAGTAGGTTCAAATGATGCTGCTTGAGTCGGAATTGTAACAGGCTTTGATTCTTGTGTGAACTCGTTGTTGCCTGCTTCACTCGTCTCAATTACTACCATAGAACCTTGGTTGTGTTCAGTGGTGACTCGCTGATATAGCAGATACAAAGCTACTATCAGGGTCATTAGAATCACAGTTGTGAAAAAAATCTGGGAAAGATTTTTTTCTTCGGTTCTTTCACGTGTGTACATAAGTTTCCTCATTTAGTTACTGGGCTACAATTGCAACCCATTGGCCATTAGCTTGAACCGTGCGATACCATGTATTCTGTGGAATATTTGATGGCACAGTATCTGAAAGATACCATCCATACCCTTCCAGATCTATACGATACTGTCCACTAGAACACACAAACCACCTAGCTCTCACACCACGTCCTGAATCGTAAATCCCGTTTAATGACCATCCCGTACCAATCCCTGAAAGAAAACTAGTACTACTTGTATCACAAACAGGATCAAACGTTGTAACCGTTTCGTTTGCCGGAAATATCTGAACACCTTTTTCTCCGGTATTGCAGTCTGCCCTGTAAATTCTATTATCAAACGGGTCACCCGCTTCAAAGTAATTTGCAATCATGCACTCACCAGGATTTACTCCCGGTGGTCTTTCAAGCAAAAACCATGTCGGTTGAGCGTCATTTAAATAAAAAGCTACAACGTGACCGCATCCTTGGATGTTCCCTATATACATTGCGGGTTCCTTCATCATTAAAGTGACAGCTTTTTCAATACCCCCACTTGCAGGAAGTGGAATTGCTTCTACGTCACCATCACCATTGGTATCAACTAAGTCCACGTCTAGGTAACGAGCGTTTCCTCCTATCGGAAATTCACATGCTGCAGGACCTGCAACTCCGTATTGAACAGGAGTCGGAGTTGGCATAGGAGTTTCTGAGTCTTGTGATGTGGCTGATGGTGTACCCAGACCGGCTGCTTGTTCAAGCTCAAAAATCGGATTTGCTATAACGGGAACCGCCGGTTGAACCGGTGCAGGCTCCGTAATTACAACCCTATTCTCCCGCTTGTAAATTTCTTCCAATACTTTTACAAATGAAGTTTCACTTGTATCGAAAATCGGAAGAAGTGCACCTCCAAGGTTTGCATTATCATTTACCACTTTGTTGTATTGAAAAGCAGTATTGTTGTAAATGTGCAACCTCTGAGATGCTAAATGCCAGTTTGGATGCTGATCGTTTAGACTTTGAAGAGCAACTGCCAACTCAAACAAATCATTCATTGCCTGATGCAATAAACGGGTTTGTTGGGTGTAGAGGTTATGACTCTCTTCATTCAACACAACACCTTGCGAGTCTTGTGAAAATACATCATCAAGGCGTCGCCGAAAATCATCTGCCCATTCTGCAACAAACGCATTTAACCCTGCCAGATCATTATGTGAGTGATCTTGCGATTCCTCATTGTTTTCAACAATAAGGTTCCAATCAACATATTTCACATCTGGATTATTGTATGCATCCGTGGTAATACCTGTAAAAGTATTGAATACTTCTACAATGATATTGCGCAAAGAATGAGTTTCTGCTGCAATGTTTCCGCGTAATTCATTTACCTCGTCTACGTCATATATCACACTTGGCTGAAGCACTTCACCAAAAGGCTCTGGCTCAGCTGTTGGTTCAACTATAACTTGCGGGGTGAACTGCGGAAAAGGTGTTGGTGTAGTCCGTACCTCAACTGAAGCATTTTTTAGACCCGTTGAATTGTTTAGCAATGTAAAATTCCAATTTTTTTCTCTTGCCAAAAAATAGAAACCCACAGCCAATACAAGAACAACACAGGTCACAAAGCGTGCATGCTTTTTAATGCCACGATATTTGCTCTGAACAATGGATTTTAATGCAACCAGTTTATTCTTAATATTATCTATAAAAGCAATATTAAGGCGGCCATTTATCCAAAGTACTAAAAGCAACATGCCAAAAACAATCGCTATAACAGTGAATATGCTCAATTTAACGAGAAATCCCAGCAAGCTTGGCAGCACGACAACAAGCATACTCACAATTAGCAAAGATGCTATAACCAGAAATCTTTTGTTCATGGCTATAAAACTTCTTTGTTCAGCGATACGGTGTTGTGTATCGTCTAGGAGAAGTGGCGATTTGTTTCGACTCTTCTCTTTATCCTGCGGTGTGTTATCAAGTGGCGAAAAATCCAGGGCGTTCAAAAAATGAAAAAATACATTTTCTGACTGATTTATACGCCTTAAGTTTAAAACACCAACAAAAACATATAAGCCACACACAATCCATAGACTCACAACTCCATAAAACAAGTAACTATCCATTTCATCAGAAATAGTTACAGCTTTAGGTAAATACCAGTAACCCGCAGAAACCAATAAACTAATAACCAATAATCCAAAAAAACCCCTTCGTGTGAGCTTTCTTGAGTTTACTTCAACTTTTCTGATTAGATTTTCAATGTACCTATTCACTTTTCACTCCTTTTAACAAATTCTTGTGAATTGATTTATTTTTATGATTTGTATTATCTCGTTTCAAACTTACGAATTATCATAAGCTTGAAAAAGATCCGAACCTGAGATCACGCATGAATTTTTCGATTGAATATTTCATATGTGAGCTGAGGTTCGGGTTTATCTTCTCCTTTTAATGAGGTGTAATTAGAACCTTTGAAAAATCAAAAGTGTTGTTCTCCACGCAATTGCAAGATACAGAAGTGGTACCCATACCGGATTTAGCATCTTATTCTTTGTCTGCCTCGTCCACGCAATTGCTTCCATTAATAACACTATAACAGTAAGCACCAACCAGGATGCAAATGATAGAGGTGCTCCGGGTAATGGAGGTAATGTTACCTCAGCTAATACAAACCAGTATGGCGTACTCGCAATTGATGTAAGTGTGTAAAACAAAAGTCTTTTTATTGTCATGTAGGTTATGACAATATAGAGATACTTTTGAATCGATGGCCACCAAATTACGAGATTTAGCCTATTCCACATCATAGATATGAACCTGTAAATTACATTGTCTTGCATTTTCAAGCGTTCACCAATTGCCATAAACAGAGTAGTCCCTATAATGGTAAACGCGAATACTATATCCATTAAAATCCACATTTGTTATATCTCCGATTCAACTTCATCATCCGAGGAATCTTCGGACATATTATCAGTAAATTGACCCCCAGATAATACGTTGGCAAGATAGGCTTGAATTGTGCCTTCACTACTCTGAGCAATCTGAACTAAAGCAGCGAGGTTTCGCGGAATACCTGCCGTGTCTGATAAATCATTTATCAGTCTGCCCCTTTCTCTAGCCGCTGTCTCTGCGTGTAAGTACTGCTCGTACTCCGGTGGAATATTTGATTCCTTAAACGTAAACGAAAGAGGAACAATCCCAACGTCCGGGAGTACTAACCCGGGATTATCCAAAGAGATTTCCCGGATAAGATAAGCATTTACAAATTTTAGCGGGACTTGGCTGGTTATTTGGTATATAAACCTGTTTACGGCTATGCGAATTTGATCAATTACCTCATCCTTTCCCATACGTTCATACGCTTCCGCTTCGTCAGGGTTCGTTGATAATCTATACCGCAGTTCCGCAGTGACCCAATCTAACTCAAAGCCATCTTGAGTTTGAGGATTTTCAACTTTGATAAGAATATTATCGGGAACGTTTTTCCTCAAAACATAATGACGAATTGGAACATAGATAACAAGAGCCTCTAATACAAATGCTACAATCAGCCCCCAAGAAATTTCATCTAAACGAAAACCGCTTAATCTAAACCCCGAAAAAGTCTCAGTGAAAATATTAGAATTCCCACCATTCGGGATCCGGTAGTAAAAATACAAACCGGTTGCACCTCGACCAGGTCCGGTTATGTGGGTGTAGCCAATGTTGTTTTCTTGGTTAGCCCAATTGCTTACAATCACAACATCGGTATCACTCAACGTACTTAGAGGGTTTGTTCCGTTTATGGCATCTTCGACGTTGCCATAAAGTGGTGTACCTTCTTGCGGCGGTGGTGATTCTTCAACACTTTGGTTTTCTTGATTTTGCTGTTCAACTTGTGGCTGTGGTACTTGCTCTGCAACATTCTCTTGTGGTTGTGTTACAACGCTGTCTTCAGGAAGATAAGCATAATAAACAACCTCACCCTCTGGAGCATTAATCCCGCTGTATACGGTAACTTTTGCAACATACGGGCTAACTTGCTCAACAGCCATTAAATCTGATTCTTGTGCCGTTGTAACAGGATTTTGTCTGTTAAGTGCCTCTTGTTCAGATTTATATAGCAAAGTGCCTTTTTCAAGTTTGGTTGAACATCCTGCCAAAGTTATAAGTAAGGCAACCAACACACCTATAAACAAAACTGCCTTTTTCTTAGCCATTTAATCTTCTCCGTATTGTTAATATGCCACCAATTACAATTGTTACTAAAAGGATGAATGTTGCACTGAACATTGATCCAATCTCGCGGCTTAGTGCCACCACCCAGTTCATACCAGGAATAGGTAAGGCACTAAAAAAACCAATCGACATGCCTGCTCCTGATAGAGCGGATAGAACTAATATCAGTCCTGCAAACCCAACCAGCAAAAACGTAACAATTGCACCTGCTACTTCTCCGATCCAACCGGCAATATCGGGCAGAAATTTCGCCAGTACCACAAAAACTATTACCAGAATTCCTGCCGGAATAAGGTTACTAATTAATAACGGCATTCCACCTTGGGAATAGAGGAACAAAAGCACAATTAGCGCCAGTACCAAAATTCCAACCGGAATATTTCGTTCATCCAAAGCACCCCGAACCCGACCGCCTAAGTTTCGATGTCCTCCCGTAAGTAGCCATAAAATCACTATAAGTAATAAAATGGCCCAGCCTCCGGGGGTAGTGAATAAATTTACTACAAACTGACCCAATGTCTGCAAAGGGCCTTGAACAGCCACAATTTGAGACGTTGTTGTTCCAAGAAGCCTTGGTAAGAAACCCGAATTAACGAGTTCTCTGTTTCCCCATATAGCAAGAAACTTGATGGGCTCAAGAAACGACAAAAAACCCGGCAGCGGAATTGAAATAATAGGTTCTGCCAATAGTCCCATAATGTATACGAATACAAACAAAATGAGACCTAACTTTAGTAACCTGAAAATGACTCTAATCCAAAACATCTTAATCCTCCAAATACCTTTTGTTTTTTATTATTCTTTTTTAATGTGCATTTATTTAGTTTGGGCGAATTATATACCAAGCAAAATCAATTAACAAATTTATGAATCGAAGAAAATGCCGTAAATTAAATAAAAACATGTATATGTCACTGTAATTCAAAATGTTAATATAAAGTAAAATAAAAAAACTGCCATGAATATTAAAATTCGATTATTTTTAACAATCTTATTGCCCAATATTGCATTTGTAATACTTTTCACGTTGTTAATCTTGTTTATTCCTTATAACCACGTGCTTTTTCTGCCTTTTCTTATTTTAATTGTTTTGGCTTTAATTACTATTGTATTAGCAGCGTCGCTTTTGAGCTCTTCTATGATTTTTAAACCAATCAATGAATTATATTCTGAGCTTAAAGTAGCTGAGAAAGAACACAAAACTTTTAAACCAAGCAAGTCCACACCAAAAGAATTACTTCCATTAGCAAAAGCTGTTCAAATGCAAACAATGTTATTAAAACAGGCAGATTTAGAAAAGAAAAAGTCTGTTGAAAATTTAACAAAAGAAATTGAAGAAAAAGATAAAAAACTTAAAGTTCAGGAAGAAGCAACGGTTGAGGTTTTAAAAGAAGTTGAAAAAGAAAAGAAAATTTCTGAGGTTATTGCACAGGATTTAAAAAAGTATAAGTTGGCGGTAGATAAAGCTTCAGACCATATTTTAATTACCGACCACAACGGGGTGATTTTATACAGTAACAATGCCGGTGAGTTAATAACAGGATACGAGGCGGAAGAAATGCTTGATAAAGAAACTCATAAATTTTGGCCTGAACTAATGACAAATGAATTTTGGAACGAACTTAAGAAAAATAAGCAAAATTATAAAGGAGACGTTAAAAACAAACGAAAGAACGGAGAAGAGTATATTGCCGAAATTAATATTTCACCTATTTTAAACAAAGATTCCGAAGTTATATTTTTTGTTGTTATGGAGCGAGATGTTACCCTGGCAAAAGAGGTAGACCGCATGAAAACAGAATTTATTTCACTTGCCTCACATCAGTTAAGAACACCTTTGACTTCAATGAAATGGGGTCTTGAAGCTATATTGGGCGATGATTTTGGTAATTTGAACGAAAAGCAGCGAGAATATATTACCGACATTTATACTTCAAACTCACGATTAATTGGCCTTGTTGGAGGTTTGTTAAATGTTTCACGTATAGAATCGGGGCGAATACTTGTTGAACCTAAAAATACTGATATTAAAGCTATGATTGAGGATATTGTAAAAGAGCTAAAAGTTAAGGCGCAAGATAAAAATGTTGAGATTAGTGTGATTTCTGAAGAAATTCCTTCAATAAATATAGACCCTAAGCTTGTTAGAGAGATTTATTTAAATTTAATCGGAAATGCCATCAAATACTCACCTGAAGGTAAAAAGGTTGAAATAAAATTATCAAAACAAGACGAGCAAATAATTTCAGAGATTAAAGATGAGGGTATAGGTATTCCAGAGAACCAAAAACAAGATATATTCAATAAATTTTTTAGGGCTGAAAACGCATTAAAAATGATTCCTGATGGAACGGGTTTAGGTTTATATTTAGCAAAATCACTGGTTGAACTGATGGATGGAGTAATATGGTTTGAAAGCGAAGAGGGCAAAGGAACCACTTTTTGGTTTACGTTACCGACAAGAGGCGTAAAACCACAAAAAGGAGAAGTAACAATAGTATAATTTAATCATGGATAATAATATTTCTTTAGTAAAATACTTAGCTTCAACAGGTTTGCTTAAATCGCCGCTTATTGTTGAAGCTTTTCAAAAGATAGACAGGATTAATTTTGTAAGACCGGAGTACAGAGCCAGAGCGTATGAAGATAAAACATTGCAAATCGGTGCTGGTCAAACAATTTCAAAACCCTCAGAAGTTGCACACATGCTTGAACTTTTAAAACCACAAAGAGGAAATAAAATTTTAGACCTTGGTACAGGTTCAGGGTGGACGACAGCGTTATTAGCTCATATTACTGGATATACAGGCTTTGTTTATGGTGTCGAAATTATGCCTGAACTCCTAGACATGAGCCGAAGAAACATTAACACGGCACAATTAAAAAATGTAATTGTTGAGCCGGCCTCACAAACACTTGGGTTACCTGAACACGCTCCATACGACAGAATACTTGTTTCGGCCTATGTAAGCAGAATTCCCGAAGAGCTCATAAATCAACTTGGTTTAAACGGAGTCATGGTAGGTGCTGTAAATGACAAAATAGTTAGAGTTAAAAAAGATGCTAACGGACAAATAAATGAAGAGACTTTTAACGAACACAATCTTGATGCTATAGTAGAAGCACATGGTACACAAACCAAAGAAGCTTAGCCGGACAGAAATAGGCAGCTTACGAAAATTATTAAAAAAAGACTGGAAAACTCCTTACAGCAATAAATTAACCTTAAATATTCAATTTAAAGATTTTATGGAGGCAATTAACTTCATTAACCGCATTGCAGCTATAGCCGAAACACAAAATCATCATCCCGACCTCAAAATTTATGATTATAAAAACGTATTTATTGAAATATCAACACACGAAGTAGACGGGCTAACATACAAAGACTTTGACCTTGCTAAAGAAGTTGAAAAACTTGTTGACTGAAAAAGCAAAAACAATAACAATTAAACAATGCGCTTTAATTCCAGCCAATTTAGAAACATAATTTTCGGGTCTGAAGATAGTCTTGTGTCTACTTTAGGTGTACTTTTTGGCGTAGCATCAGCAAATGTTGAAAAACAAACAATTATTTTAACCGGTTTGATAGTAATTGCAGTTGAAGCACTCTCAATGGGCGCCGGTTCTTTTTTATCTGAAACTTCAGCAAACGAATATGATGAATCAAGCACTGATAACAGTAATCCAGTTACAGATGGAGTTTTAATGTTTATTTCATATTTTGTGTCGGGGTTTATTCCGCTTTTTCCATATGTTGTGTTTGAAGTTCATGTGGCAATGGTAGTTTCAATTATGTCGTCTTTGGCTACACTGTTTATATTAGGTTTCATTCCGAAAAAAAGCTTAACCGGTGGATTTAGAATGGCTACAATCGCCGGAATTGCAATATTAATAGGTTTTGTAATAGCAAAAGTATTTGGTACACATACAGCATAAGTATGTGGTAGAATAGTCTTGAAGTATGCCCAAGCATTCTGCTCTAGAAAAAATTAAACCTTTCTTACCGGCTGCCTGGCTTTTTTCTGCCATGGGATCGGCATTTACTCTTATTTTTCTACTTTTAGGTACATTACAACCTCAACTAACAGGCAATTTAAAATATTCAATATTTTCTGCCAGACCGCATATTTTAGGTTTATCAACAAATAATATTGAGGGAGCAGACTCTAAAGCAGCAAGACTAAACGAAGTATTTGAAAAGTACAATTGCCCAATAACAGGCTACGGAGAAGCATTTGTAAGAGAAGCAGAAAAAAATAATATTCCGTACTGGCTTGTTGCTTCAATTGCATTTCAGGAATCAAGCTGTGGCAAAAATGTACCTACTTTAAATGGCCAAACTTCAAATAATTTTTACGGATGGGGAGTTTGGGGCAACAATGTTAGAACTTTTGAAACTGTAGAAGAAGGAATTGCAGTTGTTTCCAAATATATGAGCGAAACATTTTATTCTAAAGGCGTCACTGATTTGTGCGAAATTATGAAAACATACACACCTCCGTCAAACGGTTCATGGTGCAGGGGAGTTCAACACTTTGGAGACGAAATCACGGGTTATGAATCTGTTAGCAGTTCACCAGCCTTATTTATTAAACTTCCATTTTAAATAAATACATAGCGGTTTGAAATATACCAACCACTGTGATACCATTATTCGGCTTAAATTATAGCTCTAAATCCCCAAAACCTTTTAGCTGTGGGGTTTATGTGCCTGTTTTTAAGCTAAAAGTCTATGAATTACGTAAATAAACATAATATATTTGTTATTAGTATGGCAACATTTGCTTTTGTATCGGGTATTGTGCATAACAATATGGCAGAAGCTAAAATACTGCCATTACAACTTGTTCAAAGCGAAGATGATGAATCAAACGCCGACGAAGAAGCAGACCCTCCGGCGACAAAGGCAGTAATTGCCGACCACTACATTGAATACAAAGAAATAAACAGGGAAGAATCACTCGAAGCACTATTTGAAAAGTATGATTCCCCACTAAAAGGAAAAAGTAAAGTTTTTATTGAAGTAGCCGATAAATACAACCTCGATTATCGACTGCTTCCAGCAATTGCGGGAATGGAATCAACGTTTTGTAAAAGAATTCTGCCTAAATCATATAATTGCTGGGGATGGGGGATACATGGTAACAATGCCATATATTTTAATTCATTTGAAGAAGGAATTGAAAAAGTAGGTAAAGGTATTCATGATGGTTATACTGCAAAAGGCCTAGATACACCTGAAAAAATGGCAAGAGTTTATACACCGCCAAATCCTCATAACTGGCTTAAAGGCGTAACAAAGTTTATGAACGAAATAGAAAATATAAATAACAAAGAAAATTCCCCTAAATTAGTGGTAAAATAGTTTCCGCCGGTACAAATTACCTTGGGCGAGTGGCGGAACTGGCATACGCGCACGGCTTAGGACCGTGTCCCGCAAGGGGTGTGGGTTCGACTCCCACCTCGCCCACCATAAAAGTTCCAAAACTCATACTTTAAATTTTCTTACAAACCCTTAACTTTTTTCTAATACACATACGTACTATAATAACCTCGTGGCGGGTAAAAACCTTAAGAAGGTGAAAGATACTCACATTAGGGACTTTCATTCTACAGCTGAATACTTAATGGAAGCAGGCAAATTGCTATTATCCACTTTAGACTACAAGGATACTTTGCAAAATATAGCAGATTTGATGGTTCCATATTTGGCAGATTGGTGTGCGATTAATGTACTTGATGAGAGTGGAAGTTTGGAAGAAATTGCCTTAGTGCATTCAGAAAAACAAAACATTGAACTTCTTAATAAACTTCGAAAAATGTACCCCGATACGAACCAGGATGGCGGTACCTATCAAGTGATGAAAACAAAAAAGGGAATATTTTTTCCTGACATTAAGGATGAGATGCTTAAATCAGCTGCCAAGGATAAAAAGCATTACGAAATGATTTTAAAATTAAATTTAGGCAGTGTGATGATTTTACCCATTATTGTAGACAATGAATCTATAGGTGCCATAAGCTTTGCACGTGAAGCCCCAGTACAGTACACTGACGAAGATTATGAGCTGGCGCAAGTATTTGCTACTAAAGCTGCACAGGCAATTCGCAACGCCAAATTATATAAACAAGCAAAAGATGAGATTGATGAAAGAAAAAGAATTGAAGATGAGCTTAAAAGATCAAACACACAACTTGAAATTATTTTACAAAGCATCGCTGATGGCATAACGGTACAAAATACCCAAGGAAAAATTGTATTTGCAAACGATGTTGCAGCACGTCTATGTGGATTTTCGGATGCACAAGAAATGGTAAATGCAGATACAATTGAGCTTTCATCTAAAATTAAAAGGTTTGAAATATATGATGAATCCGGCAAACCGGTTACAATTTCTGACTTACCGGGGAGAAAAGTGATTCAAGGCGCTGAAAAAACAGAAAAAATATTAAGATATTTTGACACAAAAACAAAACAGGAATTTTGGACTATTGTTAAAGCAAGACCCATTAGAGACACAAGCAACAATGTTTTATATGCAGTAAATGTAATGACTGATATTACAAAAAATAAAGTAGAAGAAAAGCGCAAAGATGAATTTATTAGTATAGCAAGCCATGAACTAAAAACCCCACTAACGAGTGTTAAAGCATTTACACAATTACTTGAAAAACATTTTAGCAAAACTAAAGACTTAAAAGCCAAAAATTACTTAAGAAGAATAAATAATCAAGTAGATAGACTAAATCATTTGGTTGAAGACTTGCTTGATGTATCAAAAATTCAATTAGGAAAACTGGAACTTAATAAACAACCAATAAAACTTTATGAAATTGTAGATGAGACCATTTCTGACATAAAAACACTTTCTGAAGATTATGATATTAGGGTAGAAGGTAATACCAATATTATGGTCGAGTGTGACAAATACAGAATAGGCCAGGTTTTGAATAATTTGGTTAACAATGCAATAAAATATTCTAGAACTAATAAAGATATTATCGTTAAAATCACACAATCAAAAAACAACAATAAAACAATTATCAGTGTTATTGACCATGGAATAGGAATATCTCCCGAGCATCAAAAATTGTTATTTCAAAAGTTTTATCGTGTAGAAGGCCAGGATCAATCAACGTATGCAGGGCTTGGTATTGGATTATATATATCGTATGAAATTTTAAAACGTCATAATGAGGACATTTGGGTTGAAAGCGTCCAAGGGGAAGGCTCCACGTTTTCGTTTACATTAACCAATGCCAATTAGTAAAACAAAAAAAGTCTGGATAGTTGATGATGACAAACCAATTTTGGATGCAGTAGACATTGTGCTTAAAGAAGCGGGGTATGAAACACGAATTTTTGAAAACAGTAAAAAACTAATGCAAATATTAAGTATTACAAAACCTGATTTAATTTTGCTTGATATATTACTATCAGGTGAAAGCGGAATAGATGTATGCAGAAATCTTAAAAATGACGAAGATTTTCAAAAAATTCCCGTTATTTTGATGTCGGCGGATATGCATCTTGATAAAAAATATCAGGATGCAAAAGCCAACTCATACTTAAAAAAACCTTTTGATATTGACGCATTAGTTGATTTGGTCGAACAAAACCTAAGCTAAACTACTCTAACAATCCCTTAACGTAGGTATTAATTACATATAACATATAACTCTTAATATCAATGGAAAAGGAGGAATATGTACAAAAAATTTATTGTATTTACACTAATATTTTCATTTGTACTTCAGAAACATGCACTAGCTAAATCTGAGGATATTGAAGGATTTATTAAAAGGTTTTATAGCAAATCAAATTACCAATTTGAGCACACCAAGCTTATTGTTCAGGAAAGAGTAAATAAAGTGGCGGTACAGAACATTATAAATATAGAGATTTCTACTTTGCACAATGATATTGAAAGAGATGGAATATCATCAGATACGTCCGAAAAGATTTCCAACATAAGAAAAAATATTGAATATCTTTCAGTTGATTCTGCAAAAGATCCTGTGTGGGAAGCAGAACTTCATAATCTAAATGCGCAATTTGATTTACTTGAAAACAATGTTTCAAATAACAATACAGATGAATCCTTAGACACACTAGATCAGATACAAAAAAGTATATATTTTATTAATCAAGAAGAGGTGTAATGTACGTGCAACATCTATATGGATGGTACAAATCTTATGATGACATAAAAAAAGCCATCAAAAAATTATACGATGGGGGATATACCGGTGCGGACATTTCAATTATTACTAAAAATTCACTATTTAGGAATGCAAAGACTTTTAGCTCAAAAGAAGCAGGAAAAGTTTATATAAGCGGACCTTTAGCACCTGCAATTTGTTATCAACGTGACAAAGACAACAGTCTAGTAAAAGCCTTAAGATCCGTTAACTTTTTTGATCAATATGAATCAGCCACCAAAAAAAATTAAAAGAAGGGTATTCTATGTTATTAATTCGGCTCGGGCCAATTGAGCTGGATGATGTAAAAGATATACTTATCACCACTAATGCCAATAATATAAGATACACCTAAGAATTTGTGTAAATAAGGTAAATAATGTAATATGTGGCTCATGAATAAGCTTGTCTTAATAGTTGAAGACGATGTTAAGCTTCAAAAATACCTAAAAGACCTGTTAACTGCCGAGGGTTTTTTAACACAAACTCTTAATGATGGTATTGATGTGCTTGATGTGGTTGAAAAAACAAGCCCCGACATTGTAATTTTAGACCTTGAACTTCCAACCATAAAAGGCGAATCAGTTTGTAAACAAGTAAAAAACCTGTACTCTGAACTTCCTATAATTGTTTTAACAGGTAAATCCGAAATTGAAGCTAAAAGAGCACTTTTTGAATCAGGTGCAGATGACTACATGACAAAACCTTTTGAAGCAGAAGAGCTTATTTTAAGAATTAAAGCACGAATTAAGTCAACAGCAGCAGGTTCAGAACTTTTAAAAGCGGCTGATCTTGAGATGAACACCAACACCATGGAAGTTAAAAGAAGCAACAATAAAATAGATTTAACTCCTCAAGAATACAAATTATTAAACTATTTACTCTTAAATAAAGAAAAAGTCTTGTCACGCGAAGTTTTGTTAAACAAAATCTGGGATAATGCTTTTGACATTGAAACACGAGTAGTTGACGTCTATATTAGCTACTTGCGTAAAAAAATAGACGAAGAATATGATCCTAAATTAATTCACTCGGTTAGAGGTTTTGGATATATATTAAAAGATCAGAAGTAAATTTGGTTCATTTCATTTCTCATCATTTTCACCGGTATCTTCAAATTCACCTTGCAGCTCATTAATCATATCAATAATTCTTTGTGTTTCACTTTTTATGATAGCCGCCCATTCAGGATTATGCTTTTTTTGAAGTAGGCCGGCGTACCCGCTAATTGTAGTAAGCGGTGAGTTTATGTTGTGCAGGATTTTTTTTATTTTTTTTGATTTATATCTGTCGAAGTTATTTGACATGATTATAATTTGACCTAGGCTTTTTGCGATATCTTTATTTAAACCACAAAAAACCTAGGCGCAAGAATCAGAATCTACGTGGAAGAACTACCGGATTTGGTAGGAGTTGACGGAGAACTATCTCTTTCTACCACTTGACCGGTTGCTTCATCAACTGACCAACTTGGTCGGCGTATCTGCTCATAAATATTGTTCCTCCAGCTCCAACCACGTTCCTTCTTTTCTGAACTCGATTTCTTTTTAGACATTATAAACTCTCCTATATGTGGCGAAAATTCACTAATTTTGAGAGATTCGCCTGGTGAATTGTTAACACAAGAATCTTACCACAATAACCTATAACCATCAACTGTCGTAGGTTATTTGCAATACAATAAATATTAGCAATCTCAACCGACCTATGCTAAAATGAACTGGCTTATGAAAGTAGAAGTAAAAATACTACCAAAATCAACAATAGAATTGAAGGTTTCGGTACCAAATGAAAAAGTTAAACAAACATACGACAAACTTTTTAACGAAGTAGTGAAAAACACTGAAATGCCGGGATTCAGAAAAGGTCAGGCGCCTGCAGAAATGGTAAAAGAAAAGGTTGATGTTTCAAAACTTTATGGGGAGGTAATTAATAACCTGCTCCAAACACACTATCCGCAAGCACTAAAAGAAAATCATATTCATCCCATATCAAATCCTCATGTAGAAATAACTGAGTTTGATCTTGAAAAGGATTTTGAGTTTATTGCTACTGTAGCTGTAAAACCTGAAATAAAAGTAGGGGATTACAATGCTGAAGTTAAAAAAGTACATGAAGAAAAAACCAAAGAATTAAGAAAGCAGAATGAAGAAAGATTAAAACGCGGCGAAAAGCTTGAACATGACAATGCGCATTTAACTGCTGATGACGTAATAAATGCGATTACTAAAGTAACTGATGTGGAAATTGCAGACATTATAAAAGATGATGAAATAGATAGAATGATGTCAAGATTAGTGGATCAGGCTCAATCTGTTGGATTATCGCTAGAGCAGTATTTAAAAGCTCAAAATAAAACATCAGAACAACTGCGATATGAATATGGACAAGTAGCCGAAAGAAATTTGAAAGCTGAATTGGCACTGTCACACTTAATTGAAGTAGAAAAAATTGAAGTAACCGACGAAGAAGTAAGCGAAATGATTGATGCGTCAGGTGATGAGCAATTGAGAGAATCGATGAGAGACCCAAGACAGATTATGTACATTAAAAGTGTTCTTGAAAAGAATAAGTTAATTAATAAAATCGCAAAAGATATTGAAGGTGAGCACAGCCACAACGAACAAAAAGAAGATGTGGCTGATGAAAGTGGTAAAGTTGAATCTAAAAAGGAGGATTAACTATGAGTATTTTAGTACCCGTTGTCGTAGAAAAAGACCCTAGAGGTTTCGAGCGATCTTACGACATTTATTCAAGATTATTAAAGGATTTTATTGTTTTTGTTACAGGCCCTATTGATGATGGAGTGGCAAATACTTTTATTGCGCAAATGTTGTTTTTGCAAAGCGAAAATCCTGAAAGAGATATAAACATTTATATTAACTCACCGGGGGGTGGGGCATACGCAGGTCGTGCAATGTATGACACGATAAAACACGTTAAAAACGAGGTATCGACGATAAACGTAGGACTTGCAGCTTCCGCAGGTGCCTTAATTTTATCTGCAGGCACAAAAGGCAAAAGATTTTCATTACCGGGAGCTTATTCTATGATTCACCAAACTTTAGGGGGAATTGAAGGACAAGCCACCGACGTGGAAATTACTGCTAGACAAATGATTAAGCTAAAACAACAATATGCACAGATAATTGCTGAAGAATCGGGACAAAAGCTTGAAAAAGTTCTTGAAGATATTGAGCGCGATAAATGGATGGATGCAACAGAGTCAAAAGAATACGGCGTAATTGATGACATACTCGACCCACAAAAAATAAATAAATCCAATAAGCAAAAATAAGAAAAGTAAGTTAAAATATGGGTGCCGGAGAAATCCGGCACTTAGGTTATATTATTTTAAGTATTGCATAGCGGTAGGGGCTCCTAGCTCAGCTGGTTAGAGCGCTTCAGTGACATTGAAGAGGTCACAGGTTCGAATCCTGTGGAGCCCACCAAATTTAGAGGTTTACTTATCAACAAAAACTATACGAGTGTGAATTACATTATATTAAATAAACGCTAGTTCTCTAAAGATTCCTAGGTGCACGTCTACCAGGCTGAGTATCGCGACGAACCGGAGCAGGCTGCAGTACCCAACCGGGAAAAAGCAGTCTTAGGATTTGCTGTATCTGAGAATTCCGAACAGTAGAATTCTTGTACATAACTATCTCCTTATATAATTTTGTAAACTTGTCACTGCAATGATTTCACTAGCTAATACTATTGAAGAATTAGCAATACGAGAAATATTAAAAAAGGCAAAAATTGTAAGTCGTATAAGTAAGGTGAATAGGACAGGCTTGTATCTCATTACCAAAGTATTATACATAATTTTTCACCTTAAAATGCCAAAATAGTAAAAAACGTCGTTTTCTTATAAAATCGTTAAGTGCTATTGTAACAATATATAATTAACTTTTATATTCTTAAATATATTTGGAAATCCGACTTTTTGCTTTACTGGCAATAGATATCAATTAATTTCATATAATTACCATTCATCTGATATACTAAGCTAATGCAAGAAAATAACAACGAAAAATCAACAGAAAAATCGGGTAAGTTAACAGTTTCAAAACTTAAATCCTTAAAAAAATTAAATATAAAAAAATTGCTATTAGTTTTATTTTTAGTGCTATTGGGTGTTGGAGGTTACTTTTTATATAAAAACTACTTTATTGCAGCAACCGTAAACGGAGAACAAATTACACGCCTTGAAGTATTAAAAACACTTGAAGAACAGGGTGGAGAGAGTGTACTTGAAAATTTAATCGTTCAAAAATTAATAAAACAAGAAGCTGCCCGAAGAAATGTTAATGTAACAGATGAACAAATTCAAGCAGAAATACAGCAAATAGAAGCTCAATACGCTACACAGGGGCTAACTCTACAGGATATTCTTTCTTATCAAAACATGACCCGAGAAAACCTTGAACAATTTATTGAACAGCAAATGATGCTTGAAGGTCTTGTAGGTTCTTCTTTTATAGTAACCGACGAAGAATTGAACCAATATATTGAACAAAACGAAGCTTCGTTTCCTGAAGTAACAGATGAAGTACGCGAACACGTAAGAGGTCAATTAAGCAGTCAAAAACAACAAGCAGAATTTGAAAAATACCTGCAACAAAAAAGACAAGAAGCCAGAGTGGAATATTTTTACTATGAAGGTTCAGCAGCTACTCAATTATAGATTAAGTTAAAAGCTTTATCTTTTGGCATTTTTCTTAATATAGGTTTTTGCGATTTTAGTCTTAACAAATCCCAACCAGTCTATGCTTGGATGTGTTCTTCTTGGGTCGGTCACAATTTTAACAACCTCACCGTTTTTTAGTTTGTAGTCTAAGCCGCGTAATTTACCGTCCACAAGTGCTCGAACGGCCTTATTTCCGATACCGGTGTGAATTGCATAAGCAAAGTCTATAGGAGTTGACCCAACAGGTAACTCAATAACTTCTCCTTTTGGCGTAAAAACAAGAATAGTCTGAGCAATATCTTTTACTGACACCTGGGACTTTTCTTCTAATATATCATCTCTCCATTGCAATAATTGCTTTAGCATGCGAATTTTTTCTGTAGATATTGCAGTATCCGAACCATGTAATTTATAAAAAACATGACTGGCTGGACCAAATTCATTATATTCGTGCATTTCTTTAGTTTTAATCTGAATTTCCGAAAAATAAGAAGGTTCAAGCTCTATAGTGGTTTGAATACTTCTATACCCGTTAGTTTTGGGTTCTGCTATATAATCATCAAATTCTTCATCGATATAATTGTAATTTTGATGAAGTACGTCTAAAGCTGCATAGCAATCTTCTACCGATTCAACTATTACCCTAAAAGCTACTTTGTCGTAAATATGCTCTAAAGCCATATCTTCAGATAACTGCAATTTATTTACCCTTTTATTCACCTTTTTATAAAAGGAGTATGTTGCTTTTTGTCTTCCTGATATATCAACAACATTCACACCATTTTCTAATAACAAATCGTACAAACTATTTATTACTTTTTTTAAAGGAATATCTTTAGCAAATATATGATCAAATATTACTTGTCTATACTTTTTATAGTCATTTGGACTTTTATGTTTAAACGCCACATCTTCAATCTGCCATTTTAGCTCATAAACACCTGCTAAATCTGCAAGCGGTGCATATACTGTAAAAGCACTATTTATAACTTCTTTTTTTAGTTTTTCATCAAGAACATCAGCTGTGTGAAGGTTACTAAGTTTATCTGCAAGTCTTATTACAACTGCTCTTAAATCTCTTCCCATAGACAAAATTACACGTCTTAAATATTCAGCATATTGCTCATCAGTAAACTCATGGGTTCTTCTTGTAGAAATCGACCTCATACTATAAATATTGTCTACAAGTTCTCTAACATCAGAACCTAATTCGTCTTCAATTTCTTTTGGTGTCAATCCAAACTGATAACTGTCATGAAGTAAGGCGGCACAAATGCTTTCTGTGTCCATTTTTAAGTCTGTTACAACATGTGCAACTTCAAGAGCATGATTAAGCCAGTTTTCGCCGTTTAAACGTTTAATATCAGAATAAGCCAGTTGTGCCAAATCATAGGCCTTTTTTATTAACTCTTCATCCGGCACTGGATGATATTGTTTATATTTATTTATTAGATTTTGCATTGAACCCTTTAAAACACCTAAATAATAGCAAAAAAACAAGATTTATAAAGGTATGCACTCAAAAAAAATTAAAGCTCTCCATTATTATTAATAATCTCAGAATATCTTAATGCACTTTTTCGTACTTTTCTTTGTAAATTATTATTTCGGTCAATTTCAATAAGGCCAAAACGAGGCCAAAATCCATGCGCCCACTCAAAGTTGTCAATTAATGACCAGTGCATATATCCCTTTAAATCAACACCTTCGTCTAGTACAAGGTGCATAGCCTTCACCGTTTCTTCTATATACCATACTCTATGTATGTCTTTTGCATCAGCCAAACCACTTTCAGTTACATATAGCGTTTTTTTATATTTTTCGTAAAGATCTTTAAGAACATTATAAATACCCTGCGGATAAAACTCCCAACCTAAATCTGACACCTTTTCATTTTTATTTCTACCAAACATCCAATTAACACGTGTTCTCAAAGCAAGAATTACATTTTTATAATGCTCAAGCTCATTTTTATTAAATATTCCTTCTTCAGGCTCGATTCTTGACCATTCAATAGAAAATCTGTGCGCATTGTGATTTAACTTCTTAGCCAAATCAAAATCCTCTTCAAAACGATTATAGTGGTCGCATGCAATTCCCGAATTTTCAATATTTTCTTTACTTTCTTCCCAAACTGTCCAGCTATTGTAATTATTGCCTTCAACCTGGTGTGCAGAAGTACTTGCACCCCAATAAAAGTCTTTAGTAAAGGGTTTGCTCATATAAAAAATGTATATCACTTGTCTGAAATACTTTAATAAGAGAAAATGTTCTTATGTTCTGGGATATAGGAATGAGTGTTTTAATATCATATTTTGTTTCATCACACTTTGATGTACCGTTAACTCCCGCATTTATAATTTTAAATATTATTTTTGGTCTTTTGCCTGATTTTGACACACCTATTGAACTTTTTCAACGGGGAAGAATAGGTGGTAAGATTCAGGGATTTCACGGTGAGTATACTCATTACCCGGCCATATACATCCCTATAGCTATAGCTGTATACTTAATTTTCGGTAAAATTATAGGTACAGCGTTTACACTTAACATAACGGCACATTTACTGCATGACATAATGCCCTTTAATACAGGCTGGGGAATGAAGTTGTTCTGGCCTTTATCACACAAGCGAATTAAACTTTTCACAACACCAGAAGGAAAGTTTACACATAAAAAGCTTTTCTCAACATGGAATCCGAGAGAACTTAAAGAAACAATAAAAAAGTACGGCAACGAAAACTGGATTCGCGATATTTACCTGCGTCCAAGCCCTATATTAATTATTGAACTAAGCTTATTAACGATTGCGGTTGTAATTTTACTTGCCCTCTAATCATTTATTGAGCATAATTGAATGTAATGCCAGAAAACCTTCCTCAAAAAAAAGATATAGTTCCCATCATTAAAACTGTATTTCTGGCACTTTTATTATTTATTGAGTCATACCTGCTTACCTCGTTAATGGCCGCATATGCACAACTAAGAGATTATTTTTCTCCTCCAACAAATATGGTTATTCTGCTTGCTATTGGACTTTTACTTCTTGCATACACCTATGCGCTTACAATTGGTATATGGAATAAGTGGGAACAGTATATAGTTGTATCTATTCCGGTATGTTTAGGCATTTTTGTTAGAGTTGTGCAAATTAACCCAACGTATGCATTTGCACTGACAATAATCGGGTTAACTTTAATAACATATGACATATATTTTGCCTCAAGTTTAAAAAGTCAGCTCATTTCGTTTAATCCCCGAATTATTTTAAGGGTATCAACACGCGGGTTATTATTTATTTTTGCTCTTGTAGGCGGTGCTTTAATACTAATGGAGCCTTCAAATAAGAATATAGATATTGGTAACTTAATCGCGTCAGAAGTTGGTGAACAGGTTGAGAATTTTATAATGCAAAGCCCCACGTTTCAGCCTCTAAATCAATATGGTTTTTCTAATTTAATAAATGTAGAAGAATTGATTGAAACAGAAGTTAACAAATATGTATTTACCTACAGAGATTATGTTTTACCCTTATTAGCCCTTGTAGCCTTAGGATTCATACAATTTCTGAATTTTTTGGTTTTGGTGATTTTTTCTTCTACAGTGGGCTTTTTGTTTAAATTAGCCAAATCTACCGGCTTTTTTCAAATTGAGAAGGAAGTTGTTGAGCGTGAAGTTCTGAAATTTTAGTCTTTAAGTCATTTATATTTATTGCATTATTTATAGAAAACTCACCGACTTTGGTTCTTTCTAAGTCTGTAAGAACTGCTTTTGTTCCTAAAGCGACCCCCAAATCGTTTGCAATCGATCTTATGTATGTTCCGCTGCTACAATTGATTTTGCAAGTTAGAACAGGAAGTTTAACATTAAATTGTGAGAATTGTTCATACTCAAAATTTAATATTTCAATACTATAAATATTAATTCTTTTGACGGGAAGTTCATTTTCTAAAATTTCTCCTGACCTTGCCTTTTTGTATAATGCTTTACCTCCAACTTTAACAGCAGAGTAAAAAGGTACTGTTTGTTCTATTTCACCAATAAAATCGGGTAAAATTTGATGAATGCGGGTTTCCAGTTGCGGTAAATTAAATTCTAAGTCTGAGAAATGCAATTTACCTTCTAAATCATATGTATCCGAATATGCACCTAATGCAATTTTTGCTTTATATTCTTTTGCCATTTTCATAAACTCGCTTTGTTTTTTGGTATCGTTGTGAGTTAACACTATAAGAACTCCTGTAGCAAGCGGGTCTAATGTTCCGGCATGGCCTACTTTTACTTTTTTACTTTCAAATTCTCTAATTATACCCCGGGTTTTGGCAACAACATCAAAGCTTGTCCAGTTTTTTGGTTTGTAAATATTAAGAATCATTTGCTCGATTATAGTGTTAGAATAACCGCATGGCAAAAAGTTATATAAAATCCAGACCACGAGTTGTGTTAATAAACCGGACAGCAATTATAAATAATGATGGTGATATCTTAATTATCAAAAGATCAGAAACAGATTCATGGCAGGCAAACAAATGGGAATTCCCCGGTGGTAAACTAGATCTAGGGCAAGATATAAACAACGCTCTTGAACGTGAGGTGCTTGAAGAAACCGGTATTTTAGTCAAGGTTTCCGATACGGTAACATATGTTGAGAGTTTTTTGATTGGAGATGGCAAATATAAAGGACTTCCGTTAGTTTCTATCACTTATAAAGCAACACCTATAAGCCACAATGTAAAATTGAGCGAAGAACATAGTGAATATAAGTGGATAGCACCCGAAGAAGCGCTGGAGCAAAATTTAACGGACGAAGCAAGAAAAGCCCTTTTAACATTCAAGCTCACAAAAGTTTAAAGAATAATGACTTTTCGTTTAATTACAGGTTAAAATCAGTTACAATATTAAAGAAAGGACAAAACCATGTCAGAAAAACAAAAAGTTATAGACAAACTTAAAAATGATCCATTAATGCCCTTAAGACATAGCGCTGAACATGTGCTTCATACCGCGATGCAGAAATTATATCCGAATTTGAAAAAAGTTATGGGACCGCCTATTGAAAATGGCTTTTATTTTGATTTTGATTTAGATGAAAGTATTAGCCCGGAAGATTTTGCAAAAATAGAGGCTAAAATGCAGGAAATTATAGATGCTGACTTACCTATAGCATGTTATGAAATCACTTTTGATGAAGCAAGAGAAATTTTTAAAAACAATCCTTACAAACTCGACACTATAAATGAAATTGAATCCAGAAATGAGAAAATTACTTTATATAGCATTGGAAATGAAGGTGACGAATATTACGATCTTGACTTATGTGCGGGTCCACATGTTAACAGCACCGGTGAAATAAAAGCTTTTAAATTGCTTAGCGTAGCAGGGGCGTATTACAAAGGCGACGAAAAAAACAAGATGCTGCAAAGAATTTATGGGACTGCTTTTGATTCGAAAGAAAATCTTGCTCAATATCTAAAATTTATTGAAGAACAAGCTGAACGTGATCATAGAAAGCTAAATAATACTTTAGACATTTTTACGACTTCTGAACTTGTAGGTAAAGGGCTAGTACTGTACACACCAAACGGGACAATTATAAAGAATGAGCTTAGAAATTATTTGCTGGGAGTGAGCAAGGAATTTGGGGCAAAAGAAGTTGATATACCTCACATGGCAAAAATTAATCTTTACGAAATTTCGGGGCACGCAGAAAAGTTCAAAGATGAGTTATTTAAGGTAATTAGTCATTATGACGAAGAATTTGTGTTAAAACCTGTAAATTGCCCGCATCACACACAAATTTACTCATCAAGACAAAGAAGTTACCGCGACTTGCCGATTGCTTATGTTGAATCCACACAGCAACATCGTGACGAAAAACCGGGATCTATGGTTGGTTTAAACAGAGCAAGATCATTTGAAATAGATGATGGCCATACATTTTGCACTCCCGAACAAGTAAAGGATGAAGCTATAAAACTAATAAAAGTCATGGAAAATTTTTATAAGGTTTTTGGCATGTGGGGTGAACACTGGGTTTCGTTGTCATTTAGAGACCCAGACACACCTGAAAAGTATATAGGAAATGATAGCGACTGGGAAAATGCACAAAAAATACTGCTTGAGGTTAACGACACGCTTGGTTTGGGGGGTAAAGTTATGGAAGGTGAAGCAGCCCTCTATGGTCCAAAAATAGATATTATGTTTAAAGATGCACTTGGAAACGACAGACAACTTGGAACGGTTCAAATTGATTTTGCCATGCCAAAAAGATTTGGATTAACATATATTGCACAAGACGGTCATGAAAAAACTCCTGTTATGATTCACCGTGCAATATTGGGCTCATATCATAGATTTATTGCTTATTTGCTTGAAAGTACAAAAGGAGCATTGCCCGTATGGCTTTCACCTGTGCAAGTAAAACTAATTCCAATTTCTGAAAATCACGTGGATTATGTATATAGGTTAAAAAGTACATTTGAAAGTAGCGGTATACGTACTGAAGTGAATGACAAAGATTCAACCATGCAATCAAAAATCCGTGAAGCACAAGAACAAAAAATCCCTTATATGCTCATTGTGGGCGATAGGGAAGTAGAAAATAACACTGCAAGTGTGAGACTAAGAACAGGTGAAAATTTAGGTGCATTGCCGATTGACGAGATAATAAATCGAGTTAAAGATAAAATAACAGGGAAATCACTTGAGCTATAACCAGCATAATATTGACCAAAAGCCTGTATTTATGGTAACTTAACATGGTTAACGGAGGAATGTATAGCAAATAAATATTACAAAATAAACGAAAAGATAAGATATCCCGAGGTACGGTTAATTACGGATGAGGGTGAAAACGTAGGAATAATAAAGACTAATGAAGCTTTACAAAGAGCATATGATAAAGAACTTGACTTAGTGGTAATAACAGAGAGCGCAAACCCGCCTGTTGCAAAAATCTTAGATTTTAATAAGTTTTTGTACGAGCAGGAAAAGAAAAAAGCACATTCAAAAGCAGCATCAAAAAGCAGCGAAATGAAAGAGGTTAGATTAAGTGCTTCAATAGATGAAAATGCAATTAAAATCAAAGCAGAACGGGCAAGAGAATTTATTGAAGATGGAAACAGTGTAAAAATCACACTTCGTATGAAAGGGCGTGAGAACGCTTATCCGGAATTGAGCATTGAAAAGGTAAATAAATTTATAAAAGAACTTGAAGATATAGCAAAAAGCGAAGGCGGAGTAAAAAGGGTAGGTAGTAGTCTAACGGTTTTGCTTACAAAAAAATAATATGAAAACAAGAAAAACATTATTAAAAAGAATAAAAATAACTAAAAGCGGTAAAGTTTTAAAAAAACAAAATCGAACCGGGCATCTGAAAAGAAAATGGAATGCTAATAAGTTTCATAGAAAAACCGGTCTTGAAGAAATGGACACAAAAGGTTATATTAAACAGTTTAAGAAAATGCTTGGCAAACATGCCAAAAATGTAAAATAAAATGACAAGAGTAAAAAGAGGCCCAAGAGGCACACAAAGAAGAAATAAAATATTAACACAAACAAAAGGCTATAGATTAAGCAGAAGCAAACTGCTTAGAAGAGCTAAAGAAGCTGCAATGAGAGCTACCGAGCATCAATTTGCAGGTAGGAAAAGAAGAAAAAGAGATATTAGAAAACTTTGGATTATTAGAATTTCTGCAGCATTAACTCCATTTGATATAAATTACAGCCGATTTATTAAAGGATTGAAAGATTCAAATATAGAGCTAAATAGAAAAATGTTGTCAGAAATTGCAATTCATGACACTGAAGCCTTTAAACAGATTGTCGAGGCTGTAAAAGAGAAATCATCCAAAAAATAAAAGTAGAAAAACACAATATACCCTTCATTAAAAGAGTTTAATAAACAGCTACTTTACCATATCATATACCAAATTATTAAAATTTAACTAATTTCCTGTTAAACTAAAGGATAATGGACGAAGTACTAAAAGATATTAAAAACAGATTTGAAAAAGATTTGCAAAATACAACTAAAACCGGACAGTTTGACGAGCTGTATTTAAAATATTTTTCAAAAACACATGGGCTTGTAACCGAAATTGTTAAGGAAATTCCAAAACTAACAACTGAGGAGAAAAAGATATATGGTCCATTAATTAATGAGCTGCAGGATGAACTAAAAGATGCCTTGGAAGACACTAAAACCGCATATAACCTGCATTTAGCTACAAACATACAAATTGACCCGACAATCCCACAACAACCTGTTAAAACCGGCTATTTGCATCCTACAACGCAAGTAATAAGAGAAATGAATGAGTTTTTTAGGTATCATGGATTTTCAATTGCAGAAGGTCCTGAGATAGAAACAGCAGAATACAATTTTAGACGTTTAAATTTACCCGAGGGCCACCCCGCAACCGACTTGCAAGACTCTCTTTTTGTGTACAGTGACGATATTTTATTAAGAACACATACTTCTTCTGTTGAGGCACGTGTACTTGAAGAATATTCACCTCCTATAAGAGTTGTTGTTTCAGGTAAGGTTTATAGAAACGAAACCACAAGTGTTACAAATGCCGCTTTTTTTCATCAATATCAGGGGGTCGTAGTAGATAAAGGCATTACAATTCAAAATTTAATGTCTGTTTTGGAGGACTTTCACAAATTTTTATATGGCAACGATACAGAAGTGAGATTTAGATACAAGTATTACCCTGAAGTTTCGCCGGGCTTAGGAGTTGATATGAAATGCAAATTTTGTAATGGTACAGGTTGTTCGGTTTGTAAAGAAAGAGGGTGGATTGAGGTTTTGGGTAGTGGCATGATTCACTACAACACATTGCAAATGAGTGGAATCGACCCTGATGTTTATACCGGTTATGCGTTCGGAATTGGCTTAGACAGGCTAGTAATGCAAAAATATAATATTGATGATATTAGAAAATTATATGGTGGGGGAATAGTTTACGAATAAAATATGAAAATACCATTAGAATGGCTAAATGAATATGTAAACATACAAAAAACACCGCGTGAAATTGGTGAATCTTTTACTTTGCTTGGATTAATGCTTGAAAAGGTCACAAAGAATGATGAGCAGGAAGCAATTCTTGATTTAGAACACAGAATGGATAGGTCTGATTGGTTGTCTATTCTTGGATGTGCAAGAGACCTGGCAGCGTTTGAGCAGCTTGAAATCAACTACCCTCCACGTCACACACAAAAAGGCCATAAACCGACAGAAGAATCCAAAATCAAAATAGAAGTTCAGTGTGAAGACCTGGTAAACCGTTTTAATACACGAGTTTTTAAAGGTGTAAAAGTAGGTGAATCTCCTGAATGGCTGAAAAAGCGTTTAGAAGCGTATGGAATTGCGTCAAAAAACAACATTGTTGATATTACAAATTATGTAATGATTGAATACGGCCAACCTATGCACGCTCAAGACACTGATAAAATGGAAGCAAAAGAAATTGTCATTAGGCGAGCAAGGCATGGAGAAGAAATTGTAACTTTACTTGGCGAAACGGTAAAACTTGATGAAAACACTTTTGTACTCACACAAGCCGGTAAACCAAGCGTAATTGGTGGCGTTGTAGGAGGCAAAGAAACTGCAGTAGACGAAAAAACGGTAAATATTGTTTTGGATGCCGGTAATTATAATCAAACAAATGTACGAAGAACGTCACGCAGATTAAAAATCCAAAATGAGACGGTTCTAAGATACGATAAATTTTTGCACCCTCATTTAACACAAGTAGCCATTGAACGGGCAACACATTTAATTTTAGAGCTGGCCGGCGGTGAATATTACGAAAATGAAGATTGGTATCCTGAAGAGTGGGGCTTAAAAGAAATGACACTTCGACTTGATAGAATTAAGCAAATAAGCGGCATGGAATTTGGAATAGAAAAGGTTAAAGAAATACTTATAGCTCTTGAATACACAACTATTGAAGAAAACACACACGAAAACTCTTTGAAATTAAAAGTGCCTTATTTTAGAACTGATATTGAAGTTGAAGATGATTTGGCAGCGGATATTTTAAGAATTCACGGGTATAACAAAATACCCCAAAGACCAATTAACTCAGCCCCTCCAAAAGAAATAACTCCCAAAATTGTGCGCTTTGAAGAAAAATTACGGGATGAGTTGGTAAAAATCGGCTTACACGAACACATTACTGACCCTCTCGTTGCTTACAACGACAACGAACGGGAACTTGTAATGCTGCAAAACGCTTTATCATCAGAAAAAAACGCACTTAGAATTTCTATGTATGAAACTTTAAAACCTGTAGTAGATATTTACAAAAAGCATAGAAAAAAAGAAGCAGGGCTTTTTGAAATAGGAAAAACATATAAACTAGCCGGAGATGGCAGTGATATAGCAGATTACAGCGAGACGCGTGAAACAGTAATTATTTACACACATATAGAAAAGTCCTTTGAGGATAATAATAAATACTTGAGAGGGTTGCTTTCGGGGTTGCTTAAAAATTTGGGAATCGTAAATGTTAAATATGAATTAAGTGATAAATCGGAAGCAATAGTTTTTCAGGAAAACTTGGAGATTGCAAAAATCAAAAATGACCATATTATTTTGAATAATGTAAATCTTTTGGCGTCTAAAAAGGAAATCACTTATATTAAACAACAAATTCCAAACGTAATTGCAGAAGACGTTTCTTTAATTTTAGATAGTGAGACGGCTTTTGGCCCCATTTATTCTATGATAGAAAAATTTGATAAGTCGATTTCAAGCATAGCAGTACTTGAAGAATTTACTGATACTAATAAATTCGGGGATTCAAAAAAAGCTGTTCTGGTAAGAATAGAATTTGACGGAAATCAAGTTACTACAAATAATGTAGAAACTGTTAAAGAAAAATTATTAAATAAGTTAAGCTCTGATTTTGGCGTTACTGTACGAGATAGTCATTAATATCCACTTCGTCACTTTCAAATACTTCGAAGTCGATTGAACAAGGACAATCATATTGTAACTGTTCATTTGTACCGTCAATTATTATCGAATTCTTTTGCATTTTAACGATTGCAGTTTTAATCAAATTATCATTAAGAAATAAATATGCGTATTCTTCACCCAATACACCTGAAGCACTCACTCCACTAATTCGATAATTTCCAATGTCATACGAATGCTCCCAACCATTCTCATAAAACATATCTGAGCTTGGCACTACGTCAGAACTTGCAGAGTAAAATGCATCGTTCATACTTGCAACATTTTCAAAGTCAATTGTAGTTGAGTATAACCTTCCACTAACCGGTACACTAACATTTTCATTACTAGTGTTGTCGAAATATATATAAAAATTGCGGTTCATGGCTTCCTCTTTAGTTATTATTGATTCATGCCAATCATGTTTCATCGATAAACGAGGAAAATCGCCCAAAATGCTCGGTGCTGATGCGACATCATCCTCTATAATGTTATCATAAGTCATGAGAATACGTACTTTATAGTATGAAAAAGCGAGTACCAAAAGTATTAAAATGAAGAAAAACCATTTTCGTGTAATCTTCACATAAAAATTATATCAGGGTTAGAAGTTTAAAGGCAACAAAATATTCCTTAATTCCCACCAACATTAAGCTCAATCTCATGCTCAGCTTCTTTACCATCATCGTTTCGAGCTTTAACCCTAAATCTCTTAACTCCTGCTTCGGATGAACTAAACGAAAAGTTATACCCATATGGTTCAGATTTATCTTCAGTAATTTCATTCCCGTCTACATAAATTTTTACCCATTCAACATCTTCTGCGGATGAAACTTCCACTTCAAGTCTAAATTGTAACGGTACATTGTCATCGTCTTTAAAATTTGCAATGACTACGGATATTCCACTACCCGTGACATCACCATCATCATCAAACTCAAGTGTTGAAACTGTCTTAGGAGGGAAGTATCTTTCATCATCTTTGTAGTTATCATCAAACCATGCATTAACATAAGGTTGCCACACGGGAAGTTCGGCTTTTACATCAATAAATGTTTTTGTTTCTGTTTTTCCTGCGTTACGACATGCCGAACTGGCTAATTTACCATCGGGTTTGCAAATTTCAAGCCTTTGATACCATTCGCTTGGTGCTGTTGGTTCAGTACCTTTAATAAACCATTCAGATCTTGCTGGAAAGTCTTCTTGAGGCAACATGCCGGTTAATGTATCTACATTCATTTTTTGCACATTTGGATGTGATTCAAAGCTATGTGCCGGTTTACCAGATAAAAACTCAACCATTGCTCTGTGCCAGATTGGGGTAGCGCCTGTAATACCTGACGCAACACTACTCATTGCGGCATTGTTATTATTTCCAACCCATGTACCGATAGCCACATCTTTTGTGTAACCGATTGCATAGTTATCTCGCAAATCATCGGTTGTACCTGTTTTAACTGCAACCTGATGACCGGGAATGTTTAATAAGCTGTTAACTCCAAATGTTGAAGACCTTGCGCCATCATCAGACAAAATATCACTAATTAAAAAGGCAATTTCAGGGTCAATAGCTTCTCTTCCGATTGAGTTATTTTTGTATAAAACCTGACCTCGTGCATTTTTAACTTCGATAATTGATGAAGGTTTCATATAAACGCCATTGTTAGCAAAAGTTGCAAAAGCTCCTGTCATTTCAACAAGCTTTGTTTCTCCACCACCTAAAGTTAATGCCAATCCATACCTTTCACGATCGGTTAATGTTGTAATGCCCATATTTTCGGCAGTATCCAACATGTTATCAATTCCTACTATTTGTAATGCTTTTACAGCAGGAATATTTAATGAGTTTGCCAACGAACGTCTCAACGAAACAGGGCCTCTATAAAATCCGTCATAGTTAACGGGTATATATGGGCGATCAGGTGCTGACCCCGGAAAATTAGTTCTCACATCCAAAAACGGAAATGCAGATGTATAACCTTGAGCTAACATTGTTGCATAAGTAATAGGTTTAATAGAAGAACCCGGCTGTCTTAATGAGGTGGCAACATTTACATTAGGATCAAATACACAACCTGTTTCTCCTTCTGCTCCTGGCGTACAACCTTCAGGTGATTGCTCACCAAAATAATCTTTTGAACCAACCATAGCTAAAATATGCCCCGTGCTTGGCTCAATAGCCACCAATGAACCATTTCCAACTCTCAAACCCTGAGCACTTGCTCTGTCTACTTCTTCTTTGACTATTTGTTGAGCTTTATCCTGATAATCTAAATCTAACGTGGTTGTAACCTCAAGCCCGCCTTGCTCAACTAATTCCTCACCAACTATTTCGGCCAGCTCCTGTTTTACATAAAACACAAAATGTGGAGCTCTAAAGTCAACCATACCTTTCTGAAAATCTAATTCTTCATTTTTTGCACTTTCGTATTCTTCTTCAGTTATAAAATGTCTTTGACCGTCGGCTCCAACCCATCCTTTTGTGCGCATCAAAAGTAAAACATAGTCTTTTCTGTCAAACCCTGCCTGCGGATCTGCACCAAAAAATGAATATCTACTTGGTGATTGCGGAAGTCCTGCCAGATATGCAGATTCAGCAAGTGTCAGGTCTTTTGGGGTTTTATTAAAGTATGCTTTTGCAGCAGTAAAAACTCCATAGTTTTGCCCGCCGTAAGGAGTTTCATTTAAATACATTTGTAAAATCTGCTCTTTTGAATACTTGTTTTCTAGCTGAAGTGCCATACTCAACTCTTTTATTTTTCTTGTAAGGGTTTGTTCCTGTGTTAAAACTGCATTTTTTACGACTTGCTGGGTTAGAGTAGAACCGCTTTGCAGTCCTTTACCTCTTAAAGAATTAATTGTACCTCTTACCATGCCTAAAAAGTAAAATCCACGGTGGTTGTAAAAATTTGCGTCTTCTATGGCTAACGTTGCATTTGCCATGTGAGGTGATACATCCTCAAGCTTAATAAGCTGTCTGTTTTTTTCACCATACACCTCATAAATCGGCTTACCTGCTCTGTCAAAGAGTTTGCTTGATAATTCGTCACTACGTTCAAGCAATACGTCAGGATCGGGCAATTCTCTTGAATAAAACAAAAAAAGCCCCATAACAAAGACAATACCTAAAATAGTAAGAGTTAACCCTGCACTCACTGCATACGTTAAAATAACAAGTTTTTTATCAACGCCTTTATATCTGTGGCCGCCCTTTTTTGATGTGCGGGTACTTTTGAATTTACGGGGTTTTTTAAACCGGTCTAAGGCAGAGAACAACTTATTCATACGTGAATTATTATATAACACAAGCTTCAATATTGAAATTTAGATGATATACTGTTGTTATGGCACAAATTATTACTGATGAAAGGCGTATTGATGAAATACTTACTCGCGGTGTACACGAAATATTCACAAAAGACGAACTCAAACAAAAACTTTTAACTGGTAAACAACTCCATTTAAAGCTTGGAACCGACGTTACAGGCCCAAACCTGCATTTAGGTCATGCGGTTGTTCATAGAAAAATACGCGATTTTCAAGAACTAGGGCATAAAGTTACTTTGATAATTGGTGATTTTACAACTTTAGTGGGTGATCATTCAGACAAAGTTGATATGCGCACTGAAACAAACGAAACTGAAATAGCCGAAAATGAAAAAAAATATACAGATCAATTTTTTAAAACAGTTCTACGCGACCAAACAGAAATAAAACATAATTCAGAATGGCTTAAAAACCTTAACTTTGCCGGCGTAATAAACCTGGCACAGCAGTTTACAATTTCACAAATGCTTGACCGGGAAACTTTTATGCTTAGATACAAAGAAAACAAGCCAATTGGTCTTGATGAGTTTTTATACCCTTTAATGCAAGGGTATGACTCTGTAGCAATTAATTGTGACGTTGAATTTGGAGGTACTGACCAAACTTTTAATCTACTTGCCGGGCGTAAACTTATGCAAAATGCAGGGCAAGTCCCTCAATCGGCGGTGGTAATGAAGCTACTAACCGGAAGTGACGGCAGGCCAATGGGTAAAAGCCTTCAAAACTTTATTCCTATTTTAGGCGACCCTTTTGATATGTACGGCAAAATCATGAGCATAGTCGACGAAATTATTTTTGAATATTTTGAGCTTGTTACGCGGGTTTCTATGGAAGAAATAGAACAAATGAAACTGGCTATGGCTCAAGGTGAAAATCCGATGAAGTTTAAAAAACGGCTCGCACATGAAGTGGTGTCGTTTTACCATTCTAAAGAAAAATCAGACCAGGCACAAAAAATATTTGAAGAAACTGTTCAAAACAAAGACGTATCGGATGAATTAATAATTACCACACATGTTAAAGGCGAAATGACATTATTGGAGTTTTTAAAACAAACCACGTCCGGCGACACTTCAAGCGGTAACATAAAAAGAATAATCGAACAGGGCGGGGTAGAAGTGAACGGTGAAAAAGTGGTTGATTTTAACAAAAGTATTGAATTTAAATCCGGGGTTCTTGTAAAATTCGGGAAAAGGCAATTTATAAAAGTAGAATAATATGAATAATATGAAAAATAAAGAAAACCCCACAAAGGTTCGGGAAGGCAAAGTGAATGTTAAAAAAAAGTTGCGACGGGCTAAAAAAGCTTTGTCAAAAAGAGATTTTTGGGTGAAGTTTGTTGTGATAATTAGTGCCCTGGCGTTGATTGCTACAAGCATTTTGCCTTATTTATTAATATAAAAAAAGGCAATTACCTTTTAGATAACTGCCTTTAATAAAACTCACTGTGACTAAACTTAGGAAGTAAATCTTCTATTTAGCTTTATCTTATGTGATTGCATTCATGTTTTGTTGAGTTATAATTGTGCAAATTATCTAAAAAGAGTTGTAAAAAAGGAGCAGACTAATGAGGTTGGATGAGCAGGAAGTTAAATCTGTCTTGCAATCATATTTTGAAACATGGAATAGGGATAATCCAACTGCTAAAATCACCGTGAAGGAGATGATTGCAATAACACGGTGTGTGGCAGATGACGGCGGTCTAGATTGGACCAGATTTCTTAAAGCAATTGAAAATAATCCACATGTTGACACAATTGCGGAAAACTTTTTTGAATGTCTACCTCAAAGTAAAAGTTTTCCTAAAATAGCAAGAATAAGAAGCGAGTCACATACAATCATCTATGTTGAAAAAGGCTAAATTTTAATCATAAAATACTGGAACTTCATTCCCACGGAAGTTCCATTTTTTTACCTGTTAAAATAAACACATGTTCAACCTGGATTCGCCAATAAATAAAGTGCCAAAAGTTGGTCCTACATTTGAAAAGCTGCTAAATAAGCTAAACATATACACTGTGGAAGACCTTTTGTATCATATTCCTTTTAGGTATGAAGATTATTCACAAGTTAAAAGTATTGCTGACCTTATACCAAATGAAGAAGTCACAATTGAAGCCACACTCGAAAAAATAGAAAACATTTATTCAAAAACAGGCAAAAAATTAACAAAAGCGTGGGCAGCAGACCTAACCGGTAAAATAGAAATGACCTGGTTTAATCAACATTATTTAAAAAATACGCTAAAAGTGGGGAATAGCTATTACTTTAGCGGAAAAACCCAAGAATTTGCACGAAAAATTACTTTAGTGGCGCCGGTTTTTGAAGAAGTAAAAGAAAACACGTTAAATACAGGGCGACTTGTTCCGGTATATAGTGAAACTAAGGGTATAAGTTCAAAATGGTTGAGGTCTAGGATTAACGACGTCACAAAAGTTTTAAAATACAAAAACGAAATCAAAGAATATTTACCCGAAATTACTTTAAATCGCCATTCATTAATTACTTTAGATAAATCTCTTTATCAAATTCACTTTCCTGAAAACGAGGCGCAAATATTTACCGCAAAAGAAAGATTAGCATTTGGCGAGCTTTTGCTTGAGCTTCTTAAGGTTCAAGAGCGTAAAGAAACCTGGAACACAAAATATGAAGGCTTGCACTTAGATTACAAAAAACATCAGAAACAAATCGAAAAATTTATACAAAACTTACCATTTGCTTTAACAGAAACACAAAGTAAGGCTATAGCAGAAATTGCGGAAGACCTGGAACAAGCACATCCTATGAATAGGCTACTTGAAGGTGACGTAGGTTCCGGGAAGACAATCGTAGCCATAGCCATAGCATATTTATCACATTTGGAAGGCTACAAAACACTTTACATGGCTCCAACAGAAATTTTGGCAAAACAACACTACCAAACATTTAAAAACTTTTTAAGCGATTTTGACGTTGACATAAAACTAACAACCGGTACCACAAAAGAAGATATTCACGAAAATGAAGACTCTATAATTATCGGCACACATGCCCTTTTATTTGAAAAAAAGCCAATTACCAATGTTGGCCTTGTAATAATTGATGAACAGCACAGATTTGGGGTAGAGCAGCGAACCAAAATTGCTCAAATGGGTGCAAACGGCAAAAAACCTAACCTTTTAACAATGACTGCAACTCCAATTCCAAGAACACTTGCACTAACTTTATACGGCGACCTTGAAATTTCGGTATTAGACGCTGTTCCAAACAAAGACAAAAAAATAACTACAAAAGTTGTTTATGACAAAAACCGAGAAAAAGTGTTTGAGTGGATTAGGCAAAAAGGTGAACAAACTTTTATTGTTTGCCCATTTATTGAAGAATCCGACCACGAGGCCTTTGAAAACGTAAAAGCTGCACAAACCGAATATGAAAAATTAAAAAATGGAGTTTTTAAAGGTTTAAATGTGGGATTGTTGCACGGCAAAATGAAAAATGACGAAAAACAGACGGTTATGAACGATTTTAGAGAAGGCAAAATTCAAATTTTGGTGTCTACGCCGGTTATTGAGGTAGGAGTTGATGTTCCCGAGGCAACAATAATTGTAATTGAAAGCGCAGAACGATATGGCTTGGCATCATTACACCAATTAAGGGGAAGGGTAGGCCGTGGTAAAAAAGAAGGATTTTGTTTTATATTTATGTCTCAATTTACCAGGCCGTCATTTGAAAGGCTAAAAAATCTTGAACAAATAGATAACGGCCTACAGCTTGCAGAAATAGACATGGAATACCGCGGACAAGGTGATATTTTTGGAACTCAGCAACATGGATTTAAACAATTTAAGGTTGCTGACATAACAAACATAAAAATTCTTGAAAGGGCAAAAACCGAGGCAGAAGTATTGTACCCGCAATTAAACGACCACAAGCTATTAAAACAAAAGCTGGAATCCATGGGTTTAAAATATATAGGTAACAACTGACGGTTTTCTGCTAAAATACTCCCATGCCAAGAATTACAACAGGCAGCGCCAAAAACATAAAAATAAAAGTTCCTGACATAGAAAACATTCGTCTACCTCAAGACATTATGAAACTTGCTTTATTTTCAATTATCACCGAGGAGGCTGTAAAAGACGCCAAATGCCTTGACCTATATGCAGGAAGCGGAAGTCTTGGGCTTGAAGCATTAAGCCGAGGAGCAAGTTGGTGTGACTTTGTAGACGAAAATAAAAAAGCTGTTGATACAATAAATGAGAATCTTAAACTTACAAATTTGCACGACAAAGCAGAAGTTATTCAAGAAAGTGTCTTGCGATATGTTGCAGATACCCGAAGTAAATATGATGTTATTTTTGCCGACCCTTTTTACGACGACTTAAAACACAGGTTTTTAATGAAAAATCTTCAGGAAATTTTAAATGTCGGTGGGTTTATAGCTTTTTTGCATGGAACTGACCTTGAGATCGAATCTCAAATAGAAGGTACCGATTTTACACTTGTAACCCAAAGAAAATTCGGAAAAAGCCTGGTTTCAATACTTACTCATTAACTTAATATCATTAGAAAATACAGAGACTGTTGGCGATAAAATATTTGTCATCGCCAGCAGTCCCGCAAATTATTCCTTCTCTTTCACCTCATTAAAATATCCTTTCACAACCTTTAGTTGCTCTTGAGCCCATTTCATTATTTCTTCACTTGCGTTACTGCGCTTAAGAGATTGGATATTAAACTCTATAACTACAAAGCAAACTTTGATTCTACCCAGCCAATCCTCAGGCCTTGATTGTGCAGCGCTTTGTAGAGCTGTGTCCCTAAAAGTCTTTGCCTTAGTAACCTGCTTAGAAATTTCACTTTTGAGTTGCATCACACTCTTATTACTGAATCTCACGCTATACTCTCCTATTAGCTTATATAGTCTCTAACTCAAAAAGTATATCCCATAGTACAATTATTGACAAATCTTTACTCGTTAATGTATATTGCCTAAGCCTAAATTAAGTGTTAGTCTGATTTAGTAGGGAATTAAAAATGCCGGTACCAAAAAGAAAACATAGCAAACAAAGAACAAGAATAAAAAGAAATGAAAAGCTACAGCAATCTGCAGTTAATACGCAAGTTTGTCAACAATGCGGAGCTCAAAAGCTTCCTCATAGAGTTTGTGCAGAATGTGGCAGCGAAAAGTAACAAAATAACGTAAGTACGTTTTAAATTTATATTTTTAAAAATGAAGTCAACCAGTGACCCAAGACATAATGCCAGAAAACTTGCTTTAGGGTCACTTTTTTGCTGGTTGTTTTCGGAGCCTGATTTTCAATCGTGTCAGAACTTAACAAAAGAGCTTTTAGAGTTTGATGATAGTGAAGTTGATGTAAGCCTAACAAATAAAATTATTGAGGGAATTACTGAACATAGAGAAGAAATTGATAAGATTATTCAGGATTGTGCTCCCGACTGGCCTATTGACAAAATATCCAAGGTTGATTTAATAATTTTAAGAATCGCAGTATTTGAAATTTTATACAACGATGAAGTTCCTGACAAAGTTGTAATTGACGAAGCGGTAGAACTGGCAAAAGAATTTGGCGGCGATACAGCACAAAAATTTGTAAATGGCGTTTTAGGAACTGTCGTTGAAATTAAGGAGAAAACAAAAAATGGATCGTAACGAAATATTTGATCAAATAAAAGAAATTATTTCAGATAAAACCGGTATGGAACCGAATGAAATTACTTCACAAATGTATCTGGAAGACGACTTAAATTTAGGTCCAATGGAGCAGGTTGAAATTTTTAGTGATGTTGAAGAAGCATTGGAAGTAGAAGGTATTTTGGAACAAAAAGATGTGATTGAAACTGTAGAGCAGCTTTTGGAAATAGCGTTAGACAAGGTAGAATAGTTATATGGGGTTTGACTTAAACAAAGCTGAAAAAATCCTTGGGATAAAAATAAATAACACTGAACTTTTTGAAACAGCCTTTACTCACAGATCTTATTTAAATGAGCATACCGATTATAAAAATCCGTCAAATGAAAGGTTGGAATTTTTGGGTGACGCTGTATTGCAACTGTTATCATCTGAATTTTTGTATAAAAACTATACTGACCCTGAAGGTGTTTTAACAAACTACAGATCTGCAATTGTAAACACCCAGTCTTTGGCTGCAGAAGCAGGCCGACTTGGTTATGGTGAATTATTGTACTTGTCTAAAGGTGAAGAAGCATCCGGGGGTAGAGAAAGAGAATATATTTTAGCTAACACATTTGAAGCAGTTCTTGGAGCAATGTATTTAGATAAAGGCCTGGACAAATGCAGAGAATTTATTGAAAAAGAGCTTTTGTACAAAATGGGCGACATAATAAGCGAACAATCTTATAAAGATGCTAAATCAAAATTTCAAGAAAAAGCCCAGGAAAAGATTGGAATTACTCCAAATTACAGAGTAATGAATTCATGGGGGCCTGACCATGAAAAAATTTTTAAAGTAGGTGTTTATTTAGATGACACACTCTATGGTGTCGGAGAAGGCGGTAGTAAACAAAAAGCCGAACAGGAAGCGGCTTTAAAAGCATTGGACAAGCTTAATGCCGTCTGATACAATTCGACCTATGTCAATAACCATCAGATTATCAAGAGTAGGAAAGAAAAATGCCCCGGCTTATAAAATTGTTGTAATGAACACACGTGATAAAAGATATGGAAGATTTTTAGATATAATCGGGCACTACAACCCCTCTCAAAATCCTGAATCATTTGCATTAAATGAAGATAAATATAAGGAATGGGTTGGTAAAGGTGCAGATGTAACAAAAGCCGTTGAAGATTTAAAAAACGGAACTTATGTGCACAAACCTTATGCTCCTCATAAAAAAAACCAAGAGTCAGTAAATACTGAACCGTCTGAAAGCGCCGAAACCAGTGATGTTGCCGACGCTACTGAAGAAGTTGAAAAGGCAGAAGAAGTTTCTGAAGAAGCATAAATGAAAGACTTTGTTGAATTTTTATTAAAACAGATAGTAAATGACCCCGATAAAGTTAAAGTTGAAGAAGTAATTGAAGGCACAATTGTTAATCTCAAAGCATGTGTCGCTCAAGAAGATATGGGCATTGTAATTGGAAAAGACGGTAAAACAATAAACAGCTTAAGGTCTCTTACTAAAGCAAAAGCAATTAAAGAAGGTGTCAAAGTATACCTTGAATTATGCTAAATTTTGATGTTATAACACTTTTTCCGCAGTTAATAGAACCCCATCTCAATGAACTTCCGTTTAAACGAGCTATAGAAAAGCAAATAATTAAAGTTACAGTGCATCATCTGCGTAATTATGCTATAGACAAACATGGAACAGTAGACGATAAACCCTATGGTGGCGGTGTGGGAATGATTCTTAGGCCTGAACCTGTTTATGATGCTTTAAACGACATTTACAAAAATAAAAGCAAAGAAAACAGCTTAATTGTTCCTTTGATGCCAAGCGGAGAAGTGTATACTCAAGAATTTGCCGGTAAATTTACTAAACTTGAACAAATTGCATTAATCTGTGGCCGATATGAAGGAATAGATAACAGAATTATAGATTTTGAAAATCTTATTGGTGTAAGAGTAATGCCCATTTCAATAGGTAACTACATTTTATCTGGCGGGGAAGTTCCGGCACTGGTAATTATGGAATCGGTAACAAGAATTTTACCCGGTGTTATTGAAAAAGAAAGCGCAACTCAAATAGAATCATTTTCAAAGGGAAGTGACATTGAATATCCACAATACACACGCCCTGAAGACTTTATGGGCTTAAGAGTACCGGAAATCTTGCTATCGGGCAATCATAAACAAATCGAAGAATGGAGAACAAAACACCGTAAATAAATATCTATACTATCTGATATTCTTTTAAAATACAGGCTCAGGTTGCTCGGGCATTATTTCACTTTCTTCAATGTCGCTTACTTCTGTAGGCTCTTCATCTTCATTTGTAGCGTCATTAGGAAGATTTTGAATGTCAATAACCTCATCTATTGAAATATCGTATATTTTCAAAGCCTTGAGCTTACTCATTAGGTTTTGAAACTGGGCATTAGCTAAATCAAAAGAAATCGGATCATCTGTTACTGCACTTGTTTCAACTTTTACATATGGTGAAGAAATAACAAATGAGGATGAAAATATTCCGGATCTTTCTTCATCTTCGAGTGTGTTAAATCTGATACTGTTAATATCAACAACTCTGCCTGCATTTTCAAGATTTGATAAAAATGTAACGATTTGGTCATAAGTGCTGTCACTGCCAACATTAATTGTAACAACATTATATGGAGGTTTAACAACCTCGGCATTCGGATCGGCCGGACCTGTGTTTTCGCTTGTAGCATAGTTAATTTTTGTAATAGTTACTCCTGATTCACCGGCAATCCGGTCAATTTGGGTCAGCAATTGAGGAACAAGCGGTTCTTCAACCAAAACCGTTGATAGTAATTCATTATTTTCATCAACACTACCTTTAAAATCAGTAAGATTGCGCAATTTTAATAGCTTTGCATCAAGCTGGTCAACAAGCGCTTGTTTTTCATTCAAATCTGCACGAAGCAGTGGTATTTCATTTATAGAAGGCAGAATTACAAAAATAAACAAGAGTGCTGAAATTATCAGGGCAGTTATAGGAATAAGAAAATTTGCTATAAACCTCTTAAAGGCTAATGTATCTAATTTTTTCTTTTCATGCTCTTCAACTTGAATAGGTGGTATTGGTGGTGCTTGATTATCCATTATTTAAGTAAAGCCTCATTAAATTTTGTAACTATAAAATAGCTTACCGTTGAATCCTGAGAGTCAAAAGTGACTGTATTAAGCGTTACATCATGAAACATATCTTCCATACCTGGCGTGGCGCTTGAAAACTGAGTGTCAGAAAGCGTGTTAATGAAACGTGCAATTGAAATATAATCTGGACCTTGTCCGGCAATATTTACATTTTCATTGGCAACTCCGGTTATAGTTAATGACTCAATAGTCACACCTTCAGGAACTCTTCTTTGCAGTTCGCTTAATAGAACAGAATATCTCTTTCGATTTGTAAAGATGTCATTTAAAATGTTGTATTTTGCATCAAGTGACCTTGCTACGATTTCAATTTCAGATAAACCTCTTATATCGGTTCTTAGGTCTTCAGTGCGGGTTTCTGCTGTTTTAATGGATGTTTTTAAATTATTTACGGTATACCAATAGTAGGTGCTAACTCCAATCACAACTAATAAAATAACAACAGCAATTACAGAGCTTAACTTAACTACTTTTTCTTTGCGTTGTTCAAATTTTTCTTCTTTTGGAATAAGATTTATACTTTGTGCCATTTTAGATTTCCTTTAACGAAAGTCCTACACTTGTTGCATACACAGGACCTGCATCCATAAGGTCATTTCGATGATTTTTGAGAGATTCCGCCAATTTAATGTTTCGCCACGGATTTGCCAATTCTACTTCCACATCAAGTTTATTGGCTATATAAAGTAATAGTCCCGGCATTAGGGCAGTACCTCCAGACATAATAACTCTATTTATAGTAACATCGGGATTGTGAGTTGTATAGTATGTTTTGGAACGCTTTATTTCAAGCAAAATGTTGTCAAAAACTGTTTTTACCGCGTTAAAAACCTTGCCATCCACCTGACTCTCATCCAAACCATAGGCTTTTTTATATTCTTCAGCCTGGTGATAATCAAGTTCAAGGTTTTTTTCAATAGCTTTTGTTAAGGTATCGCCGCCAACAGACAAACTTCTAGTAAATCTTACAAAACCTTTGTATGTAACTATAATTTGTGTTGATGCAGTACCGATATTTACAATAATACTGGCACTTGGTCTTTGACCCGTATCACCCAACACTCTTTCAATAGATAAAGTTTCAGGCTCCATACCAACAGGTATGAGGCCGGCACGTTTTATTAAATCAACATATTTTGTTAAGATTTCATTTTTTGAGGCTACCAAAAGCACACTCATTTCGTCTTTGCCGTTTGATTCAATAATTTGTGCATCAAAAGTAACTTGATTTAAGGGCAGGGGAATGTATTCTTCTGCACCAAGGGTCACAAACTCACGCAATTCTTTATGTGACATATTTGGAGCTTTTATTGTTCTTATAAAAACATATTGTTCGGGCAGTGCCACTACTACCTTAGAAGTACTAAAATTATGTTCTTTAAAAAAATGGCTTAATTCTGAGGCATAAGTATTTATACTGTCTTCGCTTGAAAAGTTTAAATCAAGGTCAGGACCATCATAAGTACCGTAATTCTGAAGAATATTCACATCTTTATCTTTTTTTATTTCTACAGCTCTAAAAAAGCTTCTTCCAATATCAAGTCCGATTTGGGGCATAACTTTATTTTACAGCACATGGTTAATTTGATAAAGGCTCTGATTCGGATTTTTGATACAAAATGTAGTCAAAATCAAGCGGAACCATGTTTTCTGATTTTATAACCGAAACTGTTTTTACACTGTCTTGAACACGCCCAACGGATTCTATTAAGATTCCTTGAGTGGGCAATGTAGCACTTGAATCAGGTATCACTGTGACTTCAACATCATTATAAATCGACCTCACTCTTAGTGCCTGCGGGTTTGTTCCTGTATTTAAAATCATGCAATTTTGATACCCGTTAGCGCTTACTGCCGGTGAAAATCCATTAATTTGACTGCTTCCTGCTGAGTAATATGCATAGTTATTTGCAACATAATTGCCTTGTGTACCTCTGAGTAAAATTCCATAAACCGAAGGTAATTCTCCTGATGGTGGTGCATTCCAACAAACACTTAGTGTTTTATTATTACCATACCCGTTTAAATTAATTTCTGTAATTTCATCTCTACTTAAACGAGTAGTAAAAGGCTGAGAATCAGTTCCTAAAGTGCTTAATGTAACAGTTGCGGTTTGAACAACACCGTCAGGACCCACAATTTCAAGCTGGCAGTATGAACCACAAGAATTAAATTGAATAAATTCTTTGAGCTGTGTAGATGTTAAAGTCAAAATATTTTCAATCGCTGCTTCTGCTACAGCCTGAGCCTGATAACCGGCATAAGCGTCACTTGTAATAGATAAAGTTGTAATAAATCTGTTTGATACACTCACACCAATTGCGAGGGCGGCAATCATGATAAAAACTATAATTATTAAAGTTTGTCCTTTTTGGGAATTTTCTTGTTTCATGGTTAATTGTAAGTTCCACGAACTACAACTGTTTGTTCAAGTATTACGTTTCCGGTAAATGCCCTTCCTCCTGCAGAATCTTCGCTAGATTGCGTAAATTCAAATTTAATTTTTACAACATCTGGTGAGGTACTTAAGCGGGTAAATGCCGAATTAGCACTGGCACCTGAAATTCTTACCCCTCCCTGACCTACGCTAAACACAGGATCAGTACCTGCAGGTACTGTTCCACCAGTACAACCACTTGAATTTGTAAACTCCGATCTTCTTAATAATCCCGACACCGGATCTACCACATACTGTACACTTCGATCATTATTTCCTATTTTTGTTAAAAAACATATTGAATTGCTACTTGCGCCAATGCTCGGTGATACTACACTTGTTGCCGATCTTAGCTCTTTTTCTATTTTGGTTATGGCAAAATTACCTACTTGTTCAACTTCATTAGTAACACGGGTTTTGTTATAGCTTCTAACCAGTGTTAATACAATATCTGCAGTAACGCCGGCCGTAACAGCCAAAAGTGTAATGATCACTAGTAATTCCACAAGCGTAAAACCCTTTTGGTTCATGTTACCTGTTCCTCCAGTTTGAAAGATCAGTGTAAACATAAGCATCAACTTCATCATCTCCAACAAACCATCTGGATCTAACCTGAATTCTTATTACATTGTCGGTGGCGGTTATATTACTTCCTGAACCCCTGGCAGTAAAGTACCAAAACACGTCGTCAGCAGTAGCGGTCGTACCATTTGTGTTTATAAATTCTCCAGGTCGCGGCGACAAAGAAGAACCGCTTGTAGATATGTGGCACAATGCTCCATTATCGCAATTTTGAAATGCAACAATAACATCGTTCCAGGTCGGCTGTTGATCTCTAAATGCTCTCACAAGTTCTAAACCCTCATTAGCCTGCTTTGAGCCTTGTAAATATAATTTTCCGCGATTAGAGGTACGCAAGGTATAAACCGAAAGTGACACAAGGGATGTTATAACAATTACAGCAACGCCAAGTGCAATTATTGTTTCTACTAATCCTATTCCTTTTTCGTTTAGTTTTTTTAGTTGCATGACAAAGGATTTGAAAGACTTGCTATACGGCCTACATTAGTTGTTTCAATGCCAATACATTGTGTATCTCCGGGACGCGAAACTCTAATGGTAGTCAAACTTGATGGATGACTCACCCTATTACCCCGTTCAAAATCAAAATATATACACTGAATTGGGGCACTTGCCATTCTAATGACTATGTTTTCGGGAAGTGGGCTACTTGATTCAAGACTACCCACATTTGTTAACGCATCGTTACAAGATGAAGAATAGTTTATGGGGTTTCTTGATGCAATAAAATAGTGGTATGTATTAGTGTTATTTCTAAACAAAACACCCCAGTGAGTTGTATTTCCGTTTGGCTGATAACCAACACCCGATAAAGCTCTGTTTTGAATTTTTCTTAAATCTACAACAATTTGATCTTGAGCTTGTTTTAACGCCTGTGCCCTTAAATAACTTGTAAAGTTTGGTATTGTGAGCCCGGTTAATATAGCAATTAGTGAAACTACTACTAGAATCTCAATAATTGTGAAACCTTGGGAATTATTACTAAAATCGGGCAGACTCATACTAAAATAATAACACTAAATAATGCTCAAATCATCACCTACTTCATAAAGCGTACCGTCATTACCGCCGTCATCCTGGGCATGCTCGGTGAGAATTTCTAAACGGGCATTTAGTTCAAATGAATAACCGTTATTACTGTAGCTGTAATGATACGTTTCATTATTAATCGGGTCAATTGGAAGCAAAGAATTATATACAGATAAATTTACAGGAATCCATCCGTTGCCGTTTGATTGTACAAGAGGGCCCAAAGCTCCTGTGGGTAGGGAAGTACTGGTTCTAATTACACCCAATTCATCGGGTAAATACCCGTTATCAACTCTAAATTCACTTATAACACGTTCTAATGTTGATATATCAGATAAACGCTTTTCATCGCGTGCTTTAGCCTTGAGTTCCTGTGGATTTATTAACACAAATGCTAGAGTAGATAGTAAGGCAACCATTGTAATAACTACAAGGACTTCAATTATGGATATACCTTGGTCATAGTTTGAATCAGTTTTTTTAAGGATTTTCAACTCCATAGCACACATCAGCCATTCGCGCAGATAATGAACATCCTAACGCACTCCATCTATTTAATCCGTTACATTCATTACCCTGATTTGAATTAGCATTCTCCATTGTAGCTGTTAACACGTATGCTGTGCCAGTTTCGGTAGATCTGTATCGGTAATTGTAACCGGTTATACCGCCCCCGCATGGATTATCTTGTGAGCCAGAAGCCATGGGATCAACAGGTACTGAGTTTATATAGTTTCCGCTTGTGAGCGCATTTGTTACAGTATCGTTGCCACGTATTCTTGTCCAAGCGGAAATAGGGTAACGTCTATTATCCGAAAAATAAAGTTCAAGTGCAGATTGAATTGTTTTTAAGTCGCTAACTCTTTGAGCGTCACGACCCCTGCCTTGAAACGTACGGGGATTAATAACTGCAATAACGAGTCCTGAAAGTATTCCAATAAGTACAACAGCAATTAAAAGCTCAATAATAGTAAAACCTCGGGGCAGTTTTTTCATATTTATAGTATGGCTGTATGTTATTTTTGTGTCAAGGCTAAAAAAAAGCCCCGGAATATCCGGGGCGGTTGAAAATAATTCTTGCAAGTTGTTAGTTGTCGATACAGTTTGTTCCTACTAAAGTGCTTGAACCACCTTGGTTTCCACCAACAGTAGTCCTATAGTATGTGCAAGTATATTGACAGTTATCCCATGCAGCAACAGGTGTATTTGCATATGTAATCGTTTGCGCACTAACAGTAGGGTTAACTGGATACGGTTGACCATTAGGTGTATTTGGTTGATTAAATCCAGCTAAAGCACCAGTGTTACAAGATGTTTCAGGTGTTGTTGTTGAAGAAGCACATGCAATAATCGCTTGACAAGCCCTACCGACATTAGCCCTTATAATTGAATGGCCTGATCTCATTTGCATTCTTCGAGGATTAATAATTGTAATAACTAATCCTGCCAAGATACCAATAATTACAATAACGATCAAAAGCTCAACTAACGTAAAACCTTTTTCATTAGTTCTCTTTAACATGCTCTGCACCTCCCTTCGTTATTTAAGTTTTGTATATGAAATTTTTTTAAAATTTGTTTAATGTTTAACATGGGCAGACTTACTATATTTAAGTATGAACCAGCAATTATATACTGTCAATAATCAAACATTTATTAAGCTATAAAATCGAGTAAAGGTCTTCACCGGAATACACAGAAAAATCAAATAATCCTATAGGAGTGGGATTTGATTTATATACTGTTACAGTTCGTGTGACCTGAACGTTTGTATTGTCGGTAAGTGACCCTACAGATGTGATTTTGTAGCCTTGAACAGGTAAACTGTGACCTCCCTGCGGGAATATTGCAACCTCAACGCTTTGTACAGGTGGAGAAGCTTTAAATAATGGTCTTACTCTTATAAAAGCTGGGTTGCTAGGAAAATGACCCTGGCTTATTTGGAGCTGTCTGCAAGATGTATATCCATTGCCAGAACTAGTTGCAGTAAGTACGTTTGCTGTTCCAAAATCCCATTGTGAACCATTACCACAGTTTTGACATCTTAATATGATTTTTGTTGTTTGTGGGGCTACATAGGTATGGCCGGTTACATAAAGGTCAATTGCATTATTATGATTCCAACACATTGTTAAGTTAGAATGTGTATATCCTCGTAAATCAAATTCACCTACATCATTTCTCAAAATATTTATCTCTGACCCATTTCCGGTAGTAGTATTAGTTGTATATTCCTCAACTTTAACTACAGCTTTAGCGTCAATGGGATCTCCATTTGCTCCTGTTGCACCCTGGTAAGTTACTTTACAACCGGCATAGCCCCCACCTTCTAAAGGTTCTGTTGTCACACCAGGTATATTGGCACATAATAATGGCCATCTACCGTCATTAGGACTCCCGGCAATATCAGCAAACTGTCGTAACAAAGAATTATCAAGTACCAAAAACTTCTCAACTCCGCCTTCTGCTGCCGCAAGTGACCTTTGAGACGTATCAGTGTTGCTTACCTGTGTTATTGATGAAATAGTATCAAGCGATACACCAACACCCAGTGCCAACACAATAGTCATCGCTACTATTACAAAAAGTAAAACTTGTCCTTTTTCTGAATTGTTGACTATTTTTTTATTCATGTTAATTTGTCTCCCATCTAACACTATACTGCCTTAACGGATTTTCAAATCTTCTTATACTATCAAGATAAACCCGGCTATATAATACTCTTACTGCAGGAGTTTGAGCATTTCCTTCTTTAAGATTTCTTTCAACTACAATGTCTCCTTTAGCAATTAACGGCCCTTCAACAGATACCGACGTGTCAGGAAATGGACTGTTTTCTGCTACTAGGGTTGGAAATGTAATTGAACTTGTGGTAATCAAACCAAACTGAATCTGTGCCGAACCAGGTTGAGTTGGGACTGTAGGTACAGCATATACAAATGGTGCTTCTGATATAAATAAAATTCTATCGCGCGGGTCATCTGCACTTACCATACTTCTGTTAACTGTTACTGTATTTGTACCGGTTACATAAACAAGTGCAACGCCCCCCGGACTTCCGGCTATATTAGCAATAGTGTAATCTAACCGTCCCTGCTGATTTAATATTGCATTAAGTTCTGTAGCCGTTATTTTATAAATAGTGTTTTCAGCCAAGTTACTTAAGTTTGAAATTTGAATGGCTCCTGCAGGAGCTTCAGTGCTGAATTGTGGAGGCCAAAATGAGTCTGAAACATTGTTTGCCCAGCGGTTTGATTCTGCTCTTTTCGCCGGAGCCACTCCGGACACAAAGTTACCCGAGAATGCAGTGGCAAGACCCCTGCCTAATCTCTGATCCGGATGGATATTAAAGTTAACGGTAGATCCTCCAAAAACGTCACCGTCCCAACCTTGTAGCCATCCGCTGTTGTATGTAAGAAAGTATTCGTAACCAAATCTTACTCCACTTAAATTTTGTGTGATGTTAACAAAGTTGGGTGTTGTACCACTAGAAAGGTCATGTACGCCGAATCCGGGAACAGATATACACTTTAACCTATATCCTATACCATTGTGACGATCCACATGAAGTGTACTTGCGGCCAGAAACCTTCCCGTTCCTGGTGGAACACCCCTAATTTCAAAGCCGTTACCAGGCGTACTTTCCCAATCCCCATCATCCGGATTTGGTGGAGCCGACTGATTAGTCGAATAAAACTGTTCGCGAGGGTCATCATTACCGGTTGAATCTAAACTGCCATCATTACTTATTTTTGAGTTATTCATAAAATCTAAATTGTGCGATGCACATTGATGCCCTGTAGGTAGTGGCACAATTTCTCTTATTTCTCCGGAAATTGTATAAGTAGGAGGAATTCTTACATGAACGGTAAATGTATCACCGTTTCCGCAGTCACTCCATTTTAATGGGTTTACCCATCTATGACCGGAGCATCTGCTGTTGAATGTACTATTTAAATTATTCAAATCATAATTAACCATTGTACGATCGCCAACTTCAATGCTTACTGACCAGGTACCTACGTCTGCTGCAGTAATATTCCAAACCTCACCGCCATTTTCATAACATGTTGAACTTGGAGAACAGTTGGTTTGAGTTGTTGCAGGCATATATGAATAAGTTCCGATTACGGCATTTGTTTCAGGATTGAATTTTTGTTTTATAAATCTTATACGCCCTAAGTTAGCATCGGAATCATGGCCGGTACCATACATTAAAATATGATCTCCCGGCTGTACAAATATTTGACCAATGGGAGCTGGCGGAGCAGGTGGGTATATAACAACACCATTACCAATATTACTATTGTTTCCCCATACACCAAGAAGTGTTGTACCCCTGTAATGTGCTAAATAGTGAAAGTAACCGGTAGGAGGGTTGTTTGTTTGCCTGTTGAATACAAAGTTACAGTGCCCACCGGATGGCCATTCTGAGTGGTGTACGATTGATCCCGAATAACTTCCACGGTTGCCATCATTACAGACACCGGTGGAGTTTGGTCCAACATAACATTTTCTTGCACCACAACCATCACCGTGCATAGTACCGTCAAACCCAATTTCCCCAACTCTTTGGCCATTATATGATGGCGAACCTACCGGTACCTGAGCACCTCCATTAAAGTGGTTTTTGCAGTTGTAATCATTACCGCATGCTTCGGCAGTTCCAGCACTTGTGAAACCCCATGCTAACATTTGGTCGGCGGTGAGGCCTGGTTTGACTTCATAATGTTGCCTATTTATCAAATTCTCAAATACAAACCTACCATTAGAGTCTGTCACTCTAGTGTCTGTACCAGATATTGTGGTACCACTACTGTTTTTGTAAAGAATTGTCATAGGCACACCACTTACCGGACTGCCGTTTTGATCTTTCACATAACCTACAACATTTTCTGTAGCTGGACCCGGATTGTTACAGGCGTTACTATTTGGCCAGGCACAGTACCAACCATGTGCGCCCCCCGGGCAAATATTTGCTCCACAATCAGGTGTTCTTATGCAACTGCCATTACCGGGCCATTGCGATTCGTCTCTATTGCACCGATCAGGAAGACACCCGCAGAAATTTTGACAAGCACCAACATCTGCCGGACAATTACTGCATGTTTCGCCAGGGTCTATGGTACCATCTCCACAATAGGCTTCCGGATCAGGAGGAGGCGGTGGGGGAGGACAATCTGCAGGACAACTCGAATTACTTTCTCCAGCACGACACACCCCATCACCACAGTATCCAGTAGATCCTCCGGCTTGCTGACAACAGGTACCCGACACATAGTAATCATCAGTTATTGTAGTACACGCACCCTGCCTATCAATGTGAATTACACTTTCTCGGCACCAACTCCCTGTCTCAAAACCTTCATATGTACAGTCACTTTGTAGACACACAACAGGTTGTGATGAGTACTGAGTGACACAACTTGCATAGTTGTCGTTATCTGGAACCGTAACACATCCAACGCGTTTCTGATATGTACCTACACCAGAACAATATTGTCCAGCAGAACAAAATATATCACTATAAGCATTTAATACATTGCTTTTGTTAATATATAAAAATGTAAGTAAAAAAATTGTAAAAAAAATAATAAACTTAATTTTCTTCATTATTGCTCTATAACCTCACTTGATATGAAATAGCTTTTATACTCCACATCCAAACGTGCTAAAGCGCATCTTCTAACTAAATTGGAACAAAAATCATCCGTAAGCGATTCAATAGTGGGGGTTGTTTCAAAATAACTTATACTAATCCGCCCTTCAGTATTTAATAATTGCTTTAATTCATCGAATGTTACAAGTTTTAAGTTATCACCTTCTTTAAATGATATCCTATCCAAATATTCCGTATTATTAGACGTTACAAACACTCTTTTTGAAACTTTTGTACTGCCTTCATCATATTCCACCACTAAATAATTATTCCCGTTTTCAGATACGAATTCTTTAAGTATAGGTTGAAATACTTTTAGTCTCCACATTCCATCAGCATCAATTGAATAGGAAACATTGGGAAACACTACATTATAGCTATCCTGCGGAACTGTATTTAACAACATATCTGAGTCTTCTTTGGCCTGATTTTCAGTTGTTGAATTTAAATAATATGTATAAATTAGCAATAAAGTGACAGCAAAAACAAAAATTATTAGGAGTGAAACAAGGATCAAATTTCTATTCCCACGTCTACTTTCACTAAGATTCAAATTTATTTCGGGGCTATAATTGGACATTACAATAAATTATGACAATGATTTTTTTACATGTCAATGATATTTAGCTAAATCGGAATGAAACGGATCGGCTATGTTTACCATAAGCAAACAAACCGATCCGGATTTACAAACAAAGTGCTATCTACCGTATAGGATGTTGCAGGCATCAAACGGCTGTTGAAGATTAAATCTTGCAACACGTTCGTTACTCCACACTTCCTCGGAAATTCCGGCAAATAGTCCTGTATCACCTGCAAACACGGGGACGTGTTCAACGGCTCCACACTCTAGGAAAGTAACAGATGCTACATCCACCTCAAAGTCAAAAACTCTTGAGGATGGTTCAAGCGTAGCAACTGTTAACTGCCCCCCATCATAACGGATTACGATTACCGGAGTCCCAATTTCAAGTGCTCCGCCAGAAACATCTGGCGATGACAAAGCACTACCATTGATTCCCAAAGTAACAATCATCCCTACCACTACCAGAACTAAAAGGGTTAATCTTTTCATCATTTTCTCTCCAGGAGCTATCCGGCTTATGCCGGTTATTTCTAAATTACGGACTATTATACAGTATCAGTAAAGTAATGCAACTATGGGGTGTCCTGCCTTTAAAATCCCCATCAAATTCTACACCAAACTCACGTTCAAAAGCTAACAATAAAATAATTTACATATGCTCCTAAATTTGAAGTTTCATTATTCTTGGTATACAACTCTAAGCCCCTAGTAAACGCATCTTATGAGAATAGATAGGGGCAAAAATCTATTCCCATTTATAAATTTACATCAAGTAGCACAGTTACTTGTAGTCGCGCGTATGACTGGGACATGTTAATTTTAAGCACTTAGTATGGGTTTTTAAGGACCCCAGAAACTATACCTCTAGCTTAAAGAATATTTCAATTATTCAATATAATTATGTAGTTTATAATGCATCTATACTTAAAAAACACCTACTCCAAAATTTAAATACTGCTTACTATCTTTATCAATATAAAAACGCAACTCCCGAACACGAAAAAGCAGCATTAGATTTAGTAAAAGTTTTCAACAAAGAATTTTTTGACGATGTAGAAATGGGGGATATACCCATACACGGATTAAACTACGGACTTAAAAAATATATTGAAGTCGGTCATAAATATGGAGATGACCCATTAATGTATGCTTCATACCATCTTGCAGACTTTTTTAGGACGTATTCAATGAAAATAGTGGAAGACGAAGTGCTTCATAAAATAGTAGCTACAGTACTAAGTAAACACTACTCCTTAAAAAACAAACCCTAAAACAACCCCCAATATAGCTCAATCAACCTATTACCAAAAACAAACGCAATAACACTTCCTAAAATCAAAAACGGCCCAAAAGGAATAGTATCCTTCATACCTTTACGCCTTAAGAACATTAGCAGCACACTAGCTATAGCTCCAAATAAAAATCCCAAAAAAATTGCCAAAATATTGCGCGGGTATCCGTTAAACAAACCAATTAAAATAGCAAGTTTTAAGTCTCCTCCGCCCATTGCTTCACCATTTTTAATACGCGTCAATACCCAAAAAAACCCTGCAATTACAACAGTACTTATAAAAGTGTAAACCAGCCCCATAAACATTCGCCTCATTTGCAATTGCCAAAAACCGGATTCGATTAAATAAGGGCCTAAAGCATCACTTTGCAAACTATTGTAAGAACTATAAACTATGTACAAAAAGTTTCCGATTAGGAATAATACAATTACGGCTATAGCAGGATAGACCACTTTATTGGGTATTAGCGTATATTTAATATCAGTTAAAAATAGCACAATGTAAACACTTCCGATAAAAATTAAATATGCCAGCATAACCCACGCATAATAATTGTTGGCGTTTTCAAAAAAGTTGAGTAAATGTGCAATTCCAACAAATACTAATCCGGTTAGAATTTCTGAAATAGGGTAGTAGTATGAAAGTTTTGCTTTACAATACCGGCACTTGCCACGCAAAGATATAAAAGAGAGTAGGGGAACAAGGTCTTTTGAACCAAGTGTGGTGCGGCATTCATCACATTCAGAGCGTCCAAGTAAAAGTTTTTTACCGTTTACCACTCGGTCTGAAACTACGTTTAAAAAAGAACCTATAAATAAACCGGCAATAAATACTAGCCCATAGAATAAAATTTCCATACTTTAAAGTATAACAAAAGACCTGCTTATTAAATAAGCAGGTCTTTTTGCTTTAATACAAAGCTAAGCTTTATAATAACGCTTTATAGTAAATCAAGACCGGGATCTGTTCCAATCTCAAATACTGCGTTATCGTTACCACCATCTGCTGCCATTCTTCCACTGTTCTGTGAAGACTCAAGAACTGCGTTTAACTCAAATGTCTGGTTGGTTGCATCTGCCTGGTAAGAGTAGTACAAACCTCTTGCAGTGTCATTAACCGGATCAACAGGCAGTGTAGAAAGATATTTTCCTAATCCGGTCATACCTGTATTAATTGTGAATGTGACATAACCCGAACCGGCAATAGATTGTGTTCCTGTTGCGCTAGTACAGTTTGAAGCACATGCTGTTAATACTATTTCACCATCGGTTGTTGCTAAAATAAGAGCTTTATTCAATGTATCAAGCTCAGATAATCTTTTTGAGTCATTGCTTCTTCTAATTAATTCGGTAGGGTTAATAACAATTAACACAGCACCGGCTAAAATACCAATAATTGCAACAACAATCAAAAGCTCAACTAACGTAAAACCTTTATTTCCATTTCTCATTTTCTCTGTCACCCCCTTTCAGTAATTTTGCTATATAGAAGCAGTAATTTTGTAAATAGGTGTAATAATCGAAATGATCAAAAATCCAACCATTGCACCAAGTAAAATTAATATCACAGGCTCAAGTGCGGCAGATAAACTCTCAACCGCATGTTCTGTTTCTTCGTCAAAAAAGTCGGCTAGTCTTTCTAAAATTTCATCAAGTTTTCCTGTTTCTTCACCTGTGGCTACCATGTTTCCTAGAATTGGAGGAAAATTTTCATTTTGCTTTAAATAATTTGATAAAGTTCCGCCTTTTTCTATACTCACGGCTGCCTGTTTTGCACCTTCACGATACGCCTCGCTTGTAACAACTGAACTAACAATATTTAAAGCATCTACAATGGGTACTGCTGAATTTACCAATAAACCTAATGTTCGTGTAAATTCGGTTAATTCTTTCTTTTTATTTATCTTTCCAAAAACAGGCATAGAAAGTGAAAGTCTTGATTTTAATAGTTCGCCGCCGGGAGTGTGCAAAAAGTATCGAATTCCAAGAATTGTTCCAAAAATGCCTAAAATCACCAAAATAAGATTATTAGACATAAATTCCGATACTGCAATCATCATTTTAGTGGTTAAAGGAAGGTCTATATTCATGCTTTCGTAAAGTTGTGCAAGCTTAGGTACAACAGACACCATTAAAATAATAAAAACACCTCCCATTGCAATTAAAACTATTACCGGATAAATCATTGCAGATTTAAATTTAGCCCTTAAGGCTCTCTCAGCCTCCATTGTATCTGCAAGCCTTTTTAAAATCTCATCCAGACGGCCAGACGCTTCACCCGCAGCCACCAAGGACTGATATGTTGTAGAAAAAGTGTCAGGAAACCTTCCCAAAGCCCCGGCTAACGACGCTCCTCCTTCTACATCGCGCAATACATCATTTAATATTCCTCTGAATTTATTATTTGTAGTTTGTGCGGCCAGTACATTTAATGCTTTTGAAATAGCCAAACCGGCTCCTATCATTGTAGAAAACTGCCTTGTAAATGAAACAACGTCACCAAACGGCACACCTCGTAATTCTATAAACGAATCCATAAATGTAGATTTTTTTTCTTCAAGTGATAAAACGTAGTATCCTTGCTCTTTTAAAAGTGAAACAGCTGTATCCCGTGAACGGGCATCAACGGTACCTGATTTTCTTGTACCTTTATTATCCATTGCAATGTAGTTAAATTCGGCCATATTGTTTTATTTTTCTGTTGAACTATAACTTTTTAACAGGCGACGCAATAACTCAGGATTCATTGCAAACTTTAATGCATTATCCATGGTTATATCGCCTTTTTGAACCAAAAGTGCCAAACTTGATTCCATATTTATCATTCCAATGTTTGAGCTTGTACTTATAATATTTTCAAGCTGATGTGTTTTACCTTCTCTTATTGTACTTTTAACCGCGTCGCTGGCTAACAATAATTCAATTGCAGGAATCATTCCTTTGTTGGGGGATTCGATTAATCGCTGAGATACAACTGCTTCCAAAGCTTGTGAAAGCTGCATTTTTATTTGAAGTTGCTTAATTTCGGGAAACGAACTAATAATTCTGTCTACACTTTGAGACGCTGAATTTGTATGAAGTGTTGCAAATACCAAATGGCCCGTTTCTGCAATTGTTAATGTTGACTGAATTGTTTCGGTGTCACGCATCTCGCCAATAAATACAACATTTGGATCTTGCCTTAAAATAGAACGTAAAGCCGCATCCCATGAATGGGTATCAAGATACATTTCTCTTTGCTCAACCAGTGATCTTTTATTTGTAAAAATATATTCAATAGGGTCTTCAATTGTAAGAATATGTTCAGAGCGTGTTTCATTAATGTGGTCAATCATTGACGCAATTGTGGTAGATTTACCATGCCCGGTGGGTCCAACAACTAAAACAAGCCCTTGCTTTAAAAGCGTGAGTTTTGTAAGTACCGGAGGTAAATGTAAACTTTCTAAAGAGGGAACTACCATTGGTATTGTTCTTAACGCTACCGAAGGGTAACCCTTTTGATAAAAAGCATTTACCCTAAACCTTGCTTTATTACCAAGAGCTACTGAAAAGTCCACTTCTTTGTTTACTTCAAATACATTTTTTTGTTCAGGTGTTAAAACTTTTGTTAAAAATTGTGAGATTTCATCAATAGTTAACACACTATGGTCTTTAAGAACCATTAATTTTGTGTTAACTCTAATAACAGGAGGCATTCCAACAGTTAAATGCAAGTCTGATGCACTCAGCTCAATAATTTTTTCTAATATTTGTGATGTGTTTAAAGCCATGGGCAGGGCTCCTAAAACTTAAATACTAACTTTTTGCTACTCTCATAACTTCTTCAAGCGTTGTAACACCCTCAACAACACGCAAATATCCATCTTGCATTAATGTTATCATGCCTTCATCTTTTGCTGCTTTCTCAATTTTGTCGGCAGGGGCACTTTCTAATGTTAAATGAGCAATTGTGCCTGACATTTCAAGAACTTCAAATATTCCAACTCGGCCTTTATAACCTTTACCCCCACATTTATCACAACCTTTACCTCTATATAAATCAATTTTACTGTCGGTTTTAATCTTTTTAATAGCTTCGGCAATTTCTTTGTCTTTGTGCATTATGGTTGAGCTTGGTTCAATATCTTCAAAAACTTTCTTAATCTCTGCAACAACTTCTACGGGAGCCTCATATGATTCTTTGCAAAACTCACAAATTCTTCTAACAAGTCTTTGTGCTAAAACAGCATTTACAGTAGACGCCAATAAAAAGTTTTCTACTTCCATATCAAGTAAACGGGGTAGAGCACCGGCTGCGGAATTTGTGTGTAATGTGGATATAACTAAATGCCCCGTTAACGCGGCATGTACTGCAAGTTCAGCAGTTTCCTGGTCTCGTATCTCTCCCACCATTATAATGTTTGGGTCTTGTCGCAAAAATGACCTTAATCCTGTTGCAAATGTTAAACCTGCCTGAGGATTTACCTGAACATGTGTTACACCGGGCACCCTAATTTCAACAGGGTCTTCAATTGACACAATATTTACTTTTATTGTATTTAATTTATTTAAAGCAGTAGCATTTGTAACCGTTTTACCCGAACCCGTAGGCCCTGTTACCAAAACCATCCCAACCGGTTTAATTAATGCTTCTTCAAATCTTTTTAGCGACAAACCACGCAACCCCAAATCTTTAAATGTGTAAACATTTCCTTCTTCTTTTAACAACCTGATAACAACTTTTTCACCATAAACCGAAGGTAGAGTTGAAATTCTAAGGTCTGTACTTGTTTCACCCACCTGAACCTTAAACCTGCCGTCCAAAGGAATTCTTTTCTCATCAATTTTCATGTTTCCCAGGATTTTTATACGGGCAACAATAGAATCGTGCATTTCTCTAGGAAAAGTCCTTTTTTCAAGCAAAACACCGTCAACTCGGTAGCGCAGTCTTGTTAAAGTTTCTAAAGGTTCTATGTGAATGTCGGATGCACCTATTTTTACTGCCGTTTCAAGTATCATTCCAACAATTCTTGCAATCGGGGCATCTCTAATTGTTGCTTCATCAGCTTCAATATCTCCCGAGTCACCCTTAAGCTTTAAGGTAGTCTGCGAAATCTCCTCCATTGCAGCACTTATTTCTTGAGTTATTGCTTTTCCTTGCTGCTCACTTAATACTTTTTCTATTTCTTTAACTGTTGAAACGTAAGGTTTTATCTGATATCCGGATTTTTGCTCTAAAAACTCAATAGTTTGTAAATCTAAGGGGTCAGCCATTGCCACATGCAAAATATCCCCTTCAAGCCTATATGGCACAACCTGATACCTTTTTTCAATTTGAATGCTTAAAATATCTAATACAGTATTATCAAATTTGGTTTCTTCCAGATTAATATACTCAATTCCATATACTTCCGCATACGCTTTAACAAAATCCTCATTTGTTACGTAACCGCGCTCTTTAATAATTTGCTGAGTATTTTTACCGGTATTAACGTGTTCAAATTTAATGGCAGACAACTGGTCGGCATTAATAAGGTTACGCTCATACAGTACATCTTCTATTCCTTTGTTTGTATCAATTTTTGTATCTAACATGGGCAGCAATAGCTATGCAGATTTATTGTATCAATCTTCACGCTACATATGCAATGTATAATGAATTTATGAAGGGTTCAATTTTGGTTTATGGCGGATTACGCGAAGACCGGGTTAAAAAAATCGAAGATATAATTTTACAAACCGAAACTAAGATACATGACAACCCGGATGTGTTGTTTATTGAACGTTTGGAAGACAAAAACTCAATAGGAATAGACCAAACTAGGGGTTTGATTAAATACATTACTCAAAAGCCTTTTTCTTCACGCTATAAGTATGTAATTATTAAAGAAGCACATCTTTTAACACCCGAGGCACAAAACGCACTCTTAAAAATATTAGAAGAGCCTCCCACATACGCCACCATAATTTTGGAGGCAAAAAATTTAAAGTCTTTATTGCCAACAGTTATATCAAGGTGCCAACGAGTTGAGGTAAAATTTAAAGAAATCAGCCAACAACCAGGTGAAAACACACCAATTGCTATAGACGAAATTAAAAAAATGACACTAGGCGAACGACTTGCATGGGCCGCAGACGCATCAAAAGAAGAAAAAGACGAAGTTATTAACATGTTAGAAAGCTGGATTATTCAAGAAAGGGAATTACTTGCTGAAATATCCGGAGCCACCGAAAATATTGATGCAATTTTAGAAATTAAGAATGATTTTGAAAATACAAATGTTAATTTAAAACTTGGTTTAGAGTATTTGATGACGCTCATTAAGTGAGAAGAGTAAAAAAAGCCGAAGGTCTGTGACAATCAGATTTATTGTGTATCTGTTTTTTACCCATTGAAATTACCTCACCAAATGCTATACTAAAGGTAGCGAATAAAACCCGAATCAAGTATTAATTCTACGGTTGAAACACATAACCAATTTCGCTACAATAACAAAGCATGGCAAAAGACACTAACAAAAAGAGTAATTACGGCGCAGATCAGATACAGGTTTTAGAAGGTCTTGAACCCGTTAGAAAACGCCCCGGAATGTATATTGGCTCAACCAGCCAGGCCGGACTTCATCATTTGGTTACGGAAATTGTTAATAACTCAATGGATGAGGCCATTGCCGGTTATGCAAACACCATTAAGGTTGAATTTTTTGACGACGGTTCTGTTGCAGTTTATGACAACGGCCGAGGTATTCCATATGAATTAAAACAAGGTTACAACGTATCAGCACTTGAACTTGCATTTACAAAGCTTCATGCCGGAGGAAAATTTGGCGGTGATGATTCTGGTTATAAGGTATCAAGCGGTTTACATGGTGTTGGAGCATCTGTTGTGAACGCACTGTCTGACTGGCTAAGAGTAATTGTTAAAAGAGGGGATGAGTGGGTCATTCAAGAATATGAAAACGGAGGAAAAGTACTTCGCCCTGTTGAAAAGTTCAAACCCGGTGATTTAAAAACTAAAATAAAAAATGCAAAGCTTAATTTAAATTTTGATTCCTGGAATGCTGAATCAGGTTCTATTATTCACTTTAAGCCAGACGGTACAATTTTTGAAACAACCGATTTTAAATTAAACTTTTTTATAGCACAGCTTAGAGAATATGCCTATTTGACGGCAAACATAAAATTTGAGATTGTAGATAATCGCGCTAATGAAACTTATTTTTTCTATTTTGATGGTGGAATAAAATCTTACATCAAATCATTAAATCGAAACAAAAAACCTGTTCACGACCAGATTTTTTATATAAACAAAGAACACGACAATGTAAACGTAGAAATAGCTTTTCAGTACAATGACTCATTTGCAGAAAATATATTAACTTTTGCAAACCACATCAAAACAAATGAAGGTGGAACACACTTAACAGGTTTCAGAACCGCCTTAACAAAAGTTGTTAACGATTATGCCCGAAACAATAATTTAATTAAAGACAATATGCCCAATTTATCCGGTGATGATTTAAAAGAAGGTTTAACTGCTGTTATTTCAGTAAAACTTGATGCCGACAAACTACAGTTTGAAGGCCAAACAAAAGGAAAACTAGGTAATTCAATAGTTAGAACAGCAGTCGAGAATATTACGCGTGACTCATTAGCTACATTTTTTGAAGAAAATCCTAAAGTGGCACAAAACATAATAGAAAAGAACGTATTGGCATTAAAAGCAAGAATGGCTGCAAAGGCGGCACGTGACACAGTTATTAGAAAAAGCGCAATGGATGGCGGGGGAGTATTACCCGGAAAATTGGCTGACTGTTCAGAAAAAGATCCTAAAAAAGCAGAAATCTTTATAGTAGAAGGGGATTCTGCAGGAGGTTCGGCAAAACAGGGTAGAGACCGAGAAACTCAAGCTATTTTACCGTTATTTGGTAAAGTACTTAACACCGAACGGGCAAGACTTGATAAAATAGTTGATTCGGAAAAATTTAAAAACCTTATACTTGCCCTTGGTACAGGAATAGGCGAACACTACGACGCAGACAATTTAAGATACCACAAAATTATTATCATGGCAGATGCCGACTCTGACGGAAATCACATTGCAACTCTACATTTAACGTTTTTTTACCGTCACATGAAAGAACTTATTGAAGACGGATACATATATTTAGCTGCACCTCCGCTTTTTAAAGCAACTTGGGGTAAAAACAAAAAATACTTGTTTGATGATAAAGAGCTAAAAGCATTTTTAAAAACATCAGACGGGCAAAAGGCAGTTATACAAAGATTTAAAGGTTTGGGTGAAATGAATGACGAGGAATTATGGGAAACCACAATGAATCCTGAAACCCGCCGTTTGAAAAAAATCACAATTGAAGACATGTCACGCTCAGAAGAAGTGTTTAGCACCTTAATGGGCTCAGAAGTTGCCCCTCGAAAACGATTTATACAAACCCACGCCAAAGACGCCGAAGTTGATATGACTTAAAGTATGTTGCTCTTATATCTAAGATTACTACTTGACAAGTATCCCATAGTTTTGTATACTTTCCAACATTACTCGCGATGGAGCCTTGCCGACCCTTGCTTAAACAGGCCGGGGTGACCAAAAACGGCAATAAGCTATATCGCGATTGTGTGCGGATGATTGCACTCGCAAACTATCAGCGAGAAATTCTAGAAGCATCATCTGCAGGTAAGGGAAGAGGACAACCACAAATTCCCGGAAGCACCACGACGACAATAAGCTTCCAAACGTCCTCTTCCCGCAAAAACAACACGTGGGTGTCAGGTATTTTTTTTGTTTGATATATACATCTTTCAAACTTGACACCCACGTTTCCGATTTGGCGCTGCGTAATGACTAGAAAAACAGAGCCCTACAGGCTTTTTCGATTGTGACTAGAGCAAAAGCTCAGTTGTAATACAGTCGAATTATTTCTGGACATGACCGTTGCGCCTTTTTTTACCTTTTTTCTTTAAATCTCACATGCTAAACTTATAATCTATGCGAATATTCATAATCGGTCATACATCACCGGATTTAGATGCTATAGCTTCTCCAATTGCTTATGCCGAATTTTTGAGAAAATACAAAAGATATGAAGGCAGTGAGTTAATTCCGGTTAGAGCAGGAGAGCCTAACCCTGAAACTGTGTTTGTTTTTGACACTTTTGAAGTAGCATTGCCCAAACATATTGAAGAATTTGAAGTCAATTCTGATGACTGGTTCATTCTCACTGATCACCACGAAGACTTTCAAAGACATCCAAGTGTTAATAGTGAGAATATTTTAGAAATCTTGGATCACCATAGAGTAAATTTGAGTTTTATTACTCCATTGCGCGTGGATGTTAAACCATTGGGTTCAACAAGTACCTTAGTATATGAACACTTTAAAACCCAAGGCCTTATACCATCAAAAGGGGTAATGGGAATAACATTGGCAGCCATACTATCTGACACTCAAGGCTTAAAATCCAGCACGACCACAGGCTATGACGCAGAGTATGCCAATGAAATATCTGAAAACCTCAACATTGAACTTGATACATTTATTTTTGAACTCTTTAAAGCTAAATCAGATATAACAGGTTTAGGTCCGGAAGAAATTTCAACAAAAGACTACAAAATTTTTGAATTTAACGGACACAAGGTATTTATTAATCAAGTAGAAACGGTTGAGCCGCAAGTTATTGTTGAACAAAAAGACTCACTTGTACAAGCTTTAAATTCTTTAAAAGCCAAATTTGAAACAGAATATGCTTTTTTGGCTGTTACAGACATTCTTAAAGTAAATTCACAAATGATATATCCAAGTGACCTTGAAGAGAAAATAGTGGAAAAAGCCTTTAACACAGAAGCTAATGAAAATTTGGCAGATATCGGGCCAAAAATGAGCCGCAAAAAAGATATAGCCCCCGCAATCGAAAAGGCATTACAATAATTTAATGTCCAAACAGTGCAATTTATACGTATTTTAAATCGTTTTCCTCAGCAAATCGTTTTAGACGGTCATCTAATTTTGGTTCTGTAACATAGTTAAATGATACAAGTCCTTCAACAATATAGCGTGTGTCGTCAATCTTAAATTCCATTCTTTCCAATCTTTCGTCAATATTGTTAAATCTTCTTTCCATTTGGTTAAAACGCTCATCCATTTGGTTAAACCTTTCGTCTATCTGATTAAATCTCTCATCGAGCTGGTCAAATCTTTTATCAATTTGATTAAATTTTTCAAGAAATAAGTTTATAGTTTCTCTGTCCATGGGTTATATATTACACCAATCATAATTGTAACGTCAATGTGCTATTTTATGACAATTTCGCAATATTAAGCGAAACATTGCATTGAAACATGCCGGTAAAACTGCTATTATTAATGGGCTATGGCAGATACTACCGACAAAATCACTTCATTGGCCGAGCCCGAAGAAACAGATAATCCAAATATAATACAATCCAATATTGTTGATGAAATGCAAAAAGCGTATCTGGATTATGCTATGAGCGTAATTGTATCCCGAGCGCTTCCTGATGTTAGGGATGGGCTAAAACCCGTTCAGCGAAGAATTATTTATGCTATGCAAGATCAGGGAATGACATTTTCGGGTAAATTCCATAAATCAGCAGCAGTTGTTGGTGAAGTTCTTAAAAAATATCACCCTCACGGTGATACATCCGTTTATGACGCCATGGTACGAATGGCTCAAAACTTTTCTTTAAGATACCCCTTAATTGCCCCACAAGGTAATTTTGGAAGCATAGACGGCGACCCTCCTGCTGCAATGAGGTACACAGAAGCAAAGCTAAATAAAATTTCAGAAGAATTATTTAAGGATATCGGCAACGAAACAGTAGATTTTGTGTTAAACGACCTTCAAAATGAAGAACCTCTTTATTTGCCTTCTTTATTGCCAAACATGCTATTAAACGGCGCTTCTGGAATTGCGGTTGGTATGGCTACAAACATTCCGCCTCATAATTTGAATGAAGTCGTAGACGGGTTAGCTTTAATGATTGATATGGCGGATGAAATTGGTGTTGATGGCAGTGATGAAACGGCACAAGAAATTATCCCGGGTTATAAAGTTAAAATTGCTGAAATAGGTTTTTCTTCAAATGCAACGGTTGAAGACTTAATTGAACATATAAAAGGGCCTGATTTTCCTACAGGAGGAATTATTTATGACCAAAAAGAAATTATGCAAATGTATGCAACAGGTAAGGGAAGAGTAATCACACGAGCAAAAATGGAAACAGAGGAAGTAAAAGGTGGAAAAACGCGAATTATTGTTACTGAAATACCATACCAGGTCAACAAATCCACACTTATATCCAAAATTGCCGACTCCGTAAAAGATAAAAAAATTGATGGAATATCAGATTTAAGAGACGAATCAAATAGACAAGGCATGAGAATAGTAATCGAGCTCAAAAGAGATGCAATTGTCAAAAAAGTTCAAAACCAGCTTTATAAACATACCCAATTACAAAACACCTTTAACACAAACATGGTGGCTTTACTGGACGGCGAACCGAAATTAATGACATTAACAGTAGTTTTGGAAGAGTTTGTTAAGCACCGGCAACAGATTGTGGTAAAAAGAACAATTTACTTCCTCAAAAAGGCTAAAGACCGTGAACATATACTCTTAGGTCTCAAAATTGCTTTAGATCACTTGGATGAAGTTATAAAACTTATTCGAAACAGCGCTGATGCAGAAACTGCAAAAACAGGCCTTATGAAAAATTTTGACCTTAGCGAAATACAAGCACAGGCAATTTTAGACATGCAACTTAGAAAACTGGCTGCACTTGAAAGAAAAAAGATTGAAGACGAACTTGAGCAAATTGTGAAAACTATTGCCGGCTATGAGGATTTACTAATTTCACCTAAAAAAATCATAAATGAAGTAAAAAATGAATTATTGGAGTTAAAAGACAAATACGGTGATGAAAGAAGAACAAAAGTTGTAAAAACAAAGGTCGGACAACTTGAAGAAAGTGACTTAATTGTAAATGAAAAGTGCATTATTACATTTTCAGAGAGTGGCTACATTAAAAGACTTAAAGAGGGAACATATAAAAGACAGGGTAGGGGAGGAAAAGGTGTGAAAGGCCAGGAATTAAAAGAAGAAGACGGTGTAGATACAATTAAACTTTGCAATACTCATGATTTTGCTCTGTTTTTTACAAACAAAGGCAGAGCGTACAAGATGAGAATTTGGGAAATACCTGAAACAAGCAGAACCTCAAAAGGTACAGCTGTAGTAAACTTTTTAAGCTTGAGCCAAGATGAAAAAGTACAAGCCTTTTTGGTATTAACACCTGAAATATTGGACGAGAACCGAGGATTTGTTGTTTTTAGTACAGAACATGGCATTATCAAAAAAACTCCTGTAGAAGACTTTAGAAATATTCGAACAAGCGGAATAATTGCAATTGGTATAAATAGCGGAGACAACCTGATTGGTGCTGGATATACAGACGGTAATAACGATGTAATTTTAATAACCGCCAAAGGACAGTCTATAAGATTTAAAGAATCCCATGCAAGACCAATGGGTAGAAGTGCAGCCGGAGTTCGGGGAATTTCATTAAAATCAGACGATAAGGTTGTAGCTATGGAAATAATTCCTGAAACGAGTAAAAACATTAATCTTCTTGTAGTTTCCGAATCAGGATACGGTAAAAAAACCGATCTTGAGGAATATAAAGTACAAAATCGGGGAGGTTCAGGAATATTAACCTATAAAGTAACTGCAAAAACAGGTGACATTGTAACCGCCAAATTATTACATGAAAATGTAGAAGGGGATATTTTGGTTGCAACAGGTACCGGTAAATTTATTCGATTACAAAAAAAAGAAATTCCGCAGTTGGGTAGGTCAACGATGGGTGTTAGATTAATGAGGCTTGATAGCAGTGATTATGTGTCATCAGTAGCCGTACTAGAGGAAGAAGCGGCTGAAAGCGAAAGCTAAACTATTCAATATAATATTAATTAATGCGTTTGCTTGAATACGAAAATAAAATATGGTCATCAGGAATTGATTATATTGCCGGCGTAGACGAGGCAGGTAGAGGACCATTGGCTGGGCCTTTAGTTGTAGCTTCAGTGATTTTAGACAAAAATCATTTGTATAACAGACTATATAGCGAATCAAGCATATCCAGAAATAACGACGTCTCGTCTGAAATTTTAGCTGAATATACACACATAAATGATTCAAAAAAAATGCGTCCCAATGCTAGAAAGAAATTATTTGAATTTATCACATTAAACGCACTTTGCTATTCTATTGTTGTTATAGATACAGATGAAATAGATAAAAGTGGGGTAGGAATGGCTAATTCATCCGGATTTGCAAAAGCAATAAATGAAATGGGTATATCTCCGCAATATGTAATAACAGATTACTTTAAGCTCAACATGGCAGATTACCATAACAAACAACTCAATCTTACAAAAGGTGATTCTTTAAGTTTATCGGTTGCTGCCGCGTCAATTTTGGCAAAAGTGTATCGTGACAATTTAATGCAAAAAACGCATCAAGAATTTCCTCAATATGGATTTAACAGGCATAAAGGATACGGCACAAAGCTTCATAAGCAAATGATTCAAAAATACGGCAGGTGCTCAGCTCACAGAACAAGCTTTAAGATTAAAGGTATTGATTAAATATCACTTAGGGGGTATTCTTAAACTCGTGTTTGCGTCACAACACAACCCAAGCCCAAATACCTTTAAACTAGCGCTTTCATTTGACGATGTACTTCTGGTACCAAAATATTCCACAATAAATTCAAGATCAGAAGTGAACTTGGAAACTAAAATATCATCTAATTTAACGCTTAAAATGCCAATAATAAGCACAAATATGAATTCAGTAACAGGTCTTGCTATGGCTATAAAAATGAGTGAACTGGGTGGAATGGGCATACTTCCACGTTTTGAAGCCGCAGAACAGCAAGCAGAGAAAGTCGCACAAATTGCTTCAAAAGGAGCAATAGCTGCCGCAAGCATAGGTATTAAACCGGGAAGCATGGAAAGAGCAGAACTGCTTGTAAACGCCGGAGCAAAAGTATTAAACATAGACGTTGCACACGGCCACATGGAACAAAATATAAACTTTACCAGAGAGATAAAAAACAAATTTATGGATAATATCACTTTAATTTCAGGAATTTGTGCAACAGGCGAATGTGCAAACGATTTATTTAATGCCGGTGCAGACAGTGTTTTTGTTGGAGTAGGCGGTGGCTCAATATGCACAACAAGAATCCAAACCGGGAGTGGTCTCCCGACATTTGATTCGTTACTTAGAATTAGCGCGGTTGCAAGAAAGTATAATAAAACTTTTATACCTTGTGCCGGACTAAAAAATTCAGGGGATATAGTTAAATCCTTGGCTGCAGGTGCATCGGCTGTTGCTGTGGGTAGTATGCTTGCAGGCACGGATGAAACTCCCGGTGAAATTATTGAGATTGAAGGCAAAAAGTACAAAAAATACAACGGATCAACATCGGTAGAAGAAAAAAATTACCACATTCAATCGGAACCTCAAAATAAGTCGGAGTCTTATAACAAGCACATTGAAGGGGTATCCGGGTATGTGCCATATAAAGGTTCTGTAGAAGAATTGGTTGAGCTTTTGCTTGCAGGTGTGAAATCTGGATTCAGTTATTCAGGAGCTAGAAATTTAAATGAACTTTGGAGCAATGCCGAATTTGTGCAAATTACGTCGCAAGGGAAAGTAGAAAGCGGAGCTCACGATATTGTTGTTATAAATTGACTTTAGGTACTCAAAGATTTAAAGTAACCATAAATTTATCTTAAAAGATTAAATACGCGTATATCAAAGGAGACATAAAATGCGATTCTATGTGGGCATTAGAATCTTTTTGTTTTTGATTTTTTTGCCGATTATGGGAAGTTTTGGATTTTATCTTGTTACAAGTGGAGTAGTGTATCCATATGGCGAAGTGTGGGGAATAATGACTTATGCCTTTGTTATTTTTTTTAGCGAAATGGTACTATGCAGTATTCAACTTATCCACAAAAACGTTGTATTTACAACAAAAGGTGTCACGTCTTATTTTTTGCCGGGAACTTATGTGATTATTATGGTAGCAACATTAGTCGTAGTACAAAGAAATTTCCTGGGAATTGTTTTTGAAGGTATATATCATGCCAAAATAACATTACTTTTTTGCATGATTTATGGACTTTTTCTGGGAATGTCCTTCCTTGATCAAATTGTCACTGCAATGGATGAATAAACATATGGGGATAGTCTTTCATTATGAAGATTATCCCTTTTTTTAATATTCTTAAAATAAAGACTCTATCTCGCCATTTTCAAAATCTAAATCAACATCAACAGAAACCTCATTAGTAACTTCATTTTGTGAAATATCCAAATCTTTATGAAACTTTTTATGCGTCTCTCGTAACTGATGGCTTGTAATATGCGTATATATTTGAGTTGTTGAAACACTGCTGTGACCTAAAAGTTCCTGCACACTTCTTAAATCTGCGCCCTCTCGTAACAAACCTGTTGCAAAAGAATGTCTTAAAGTGTGGGGAGTAGCATCTATACTGATTCCGGCTCTGGTTACGTATTTTTTAACCATACGTTGAACACTTCTTTCAGACAATCTTAATGATTCACCATCTACGTCTTCCTCCTCCATTTTCTTACCCGAATATCTTAAAAAAAGTGGAGCAAACTCGTCGCGTCGGGTTTGAATATAACGACGTATCCATTCGCGTGCAGAATCGCTCAAATACACTGTACGAACTTTTCTTCCTTTACCAACAACAGTGAACTCACCGGAATTTAAATTAACATCAGCCACATTAAGTGCTACAAGCTCCGAAACTCGTAATCCTGTGCTAAACAAAGTTTCTAAAATTGCTCTGTCACGAATTCCAGAACGTTTATTTAAATTTTGTACGGCAAAAAGCCTCTCAAGCTGCTCTTCATCCAATACTTTAGGTACGCGGGCCTCAGGCTTTCCTAGGATGATTTTATCCGGTGAGATGGCATTTACATCTTCCTCAACCACTAAATACTTTAAAAAGGCTCTCAGTGCCACCAAAAAGGTTTTTTGAGTTGATTTCTTAAGCTCTTCATTTGATTTATAACTTATTCTTCGATTTAAATTTAAACGGTACTTTTTAATGATTTCATAAGTTATATCGTCAACAGAAACATCATCACGACCCAAGTATTCTTTTAACCATTCTATAAAATCACTTAAATAAAAGTGATACATTTTAATAGTGCTTTGAGAAAGATTTTTTTCTATTTCACAATGTTCAAGGTAATTTATTAAATGTGTTTGGATGGACAGGTTCATACTATAAGTATAATTTTACCACTTTATGATAAACGAGCAAAAATGTATGTGGATTTATTTATTTTGGAGGTACTAGATGTTATCAAATAAAATAAAATGCTTCCTAGGGCATTCTGTGGCCTTGAATGTGCTTTTAGCTGTAACAAAAGGATATGCAAAAGATAGGAGGTATAATGCAATTTTATAATATAAGAAATGCGGGAATTATAAAGAAATGAATGCGGTAAAAGAGAAATAAAAAATAGAGAAGTAGAAAGTGTGGAGAAATGAAATTATCAAAAAATAAAACAAAAAATCGTGTGCATTAAAAAGATTAATTTTTATATACAAAGCTCTTGAAAGAGAAGTACAAAACTCAAAATATTTGACGTCGTATAATGTATGTTTAACGACTTCTAAACACGTTATGATTTATAACATCAATAAGTTAGAGTTCTGTACTAAAAAAGGGAATGGCTTTGGTGTCTGTATAAATTAACAACAATTTTTTGTATTAATTACTCTATTTAATTTAATATTTAATTAATTCACGAACAAAGATGAACCCAGGCTTCTTCGGTATGTTTGAATAATAACCGCAGGTTATCCACAGGCAGTAACTATACTCCCCATCAAAAAGTATGACAACCTATGTTATGCAAATATATGACAGCCATTATTTATTGTTGTACTAACATATTCTCACGTATCAACAAAGCAATTGTTAAAAAACTATGACAAACGCGTCGCAATATGTATGACAAATGTACCCTATAGTTTAACCACTTTTAGCACTGTAAACTATAGGCTGCTACTCTCCTGCTCCACTTCTCTACATCTGTAGCGACTATTTGTTGATACGCCGCTCTTCCCTAGCCTAAATGTAAATAAAAATCTACGGATTAAAAGCAAGCAAAATTAAAAAAAATATTAATGATATAAATCCATATTCCATAATCATGCGGGTATTTAATCGGTTTTTATAATGAGCCTGTATATAAGCCAATGAAAATAGCACTACAGATACTAAAAACAACGCTCGTAAAAATGATTCGGTAGGTACAAAAGAAACCGCCATTCCACAACAAAAAGTAATAAAAGACAATAAAGTTGCTAAAATAGTTCTCTCTGAAACAGAAGTCTTTTTTATATCCGGATCAAAAGTTACTGCCCAAATCATATAAAAATAAAACATAAAACTTGATACCATAACAAAAACATTTTGAGAAATATAGTTGCTCGGTACTTTAAATATCCCTGAAAAGTACGGAATCGCAATAATAACAATAATCATCTGAACCCATGAAATAGCTGCATTATATAAAGGTATAAGTGTCCCCTTTTCTTCTACAACCAAGAAAACATTATTAATTAAAAACAATACATAAATTATTATTCCGGCTAATATAAACGCAATCATCTTAATTAGTACGCTTAAATTAGGGAAAAAGTAAAATGAGGTCATAAACCCAATCACAAGGTGCACAGGTAAAACCATAAAAAGAACATACGAAGTGCTTATTAAACTTGTAAATTGTGCAACCAATACGCTTCCTACTGCAAACAGCAAAACAAAGCCAATTAAATAAAATAGATCGGTTGGAGTTTCTGCCGACATAGTCATTACGTACAATGCTAAAACAGTAACAATAGATAAAAGTAAATATCGTAATTTTTTGTTGTTAATTAAAGCGTTAAGCTTCTGTGTAATTAAAGTAAACATCTTGTACATCCTCATTTTCTTCAAGTGACTCAGTTAAGCTTTCTAAAGTGTCAATGACCGACTTATCAGACACGGGCACAGAAAATAGAGGCTCTTTTGTTTTTGCATCAAATATATAAGAGGCACTACCCGGATTACCAAGTGTTCCCCCGTGTTTATCAAATATATTTTTTATTTCAGCCACGGTTCTGTTTCTGTTGTCTGTAAGCGCAAATACCATAAATGCCACACCCTCAGGACCATAACCTTCATAAACAATTTCATCATAACCTGCCCCGTCTGAGCCGCCTGTCCCCTTTTGAATTGCCCTCTCAATATTATCTTTTGGCATATTTACGGATTTTGCCTTTTCAATAGCCAACCTTAGTGAAGGGTTAGAATCAGGATCTCCCCCACCATTTCTTGCTGCAACAGTAATTAATCGGCTGACTTTTGTAAACTGCTGGCCTTTTTTTGCGTCCGTTGCTTCTTTTTTTCTTTTTATATTATGCCACTTGGAATGTCCTGCCATGTTCAACATTGTATCATGGGGATTATAAAAATTTCATATTGACAAAGTTTCAAATTTCGGTAAAGTTTTACTAGTTGAAATGAGAAATAATACACCTCAGTTAGAAAAAAAAGCGATAAAACTTGCCCTCAGCGAAAGCTGGAAAGATGCTATTGAAATAAATAAGGAGATTTTAAAAACAGACCCCTTAAACATAAAAGCAAAGGTAAGACTTGCAAACGCTTATCTTAAAACAAAAGAATTTGATAAAGCAAAAAAACTATACCAGGAAGTCTTGAAGATAGATCCCATTAACTCCGTAGCCCAAAAGAATTTAGAACTTGCAAAGAGCCACAAAACAACAAATGGAATAAAAACAGCAAACAGTAGATCATTTATTAAAGAACCGGGTACAACTACTGAAATAAAAACTGTAATCACTGAAAAAGGAATTACAGCAAACCACATGAGCTATGGCGAAGAATTGGAACTTAAAGTAAACACCTCATTCATAAGCGCATCATATAACGGAAAAAAGGTTACAGAAATTAAAGACGCACACTTGTTAAAATCATTAAATAAAGTAAAACGTGAGGGTGGCAGCTCGAAAGCTTACTTTTTAAAAGGAAGCGAAAAAGAAATGACATTATTTATTCAAACCACTATACCTGTATTTAAAGGCGAAAAGCAAGACGTGACACCATATATGAGAAAAGGCTCAATTGATGAACCTGAACTTGAAGTTGAGAGTTATGATGACGAAACTGAGGAAGTTGAATAGTTGACTACAGTCTAATAGCAAAAGACTAATAGCAAACTTTGAATTTACTTTTTTTATTTATCTAAAATTTTCCATTACGGCGCCAAGTACGATTGATACTAACGAAGGTCTTCTTCTGCAATAATTCTTGGGTTGTCAGGTAATTCAGGGGCTTGCGGTTTGGTGTCTTCAGTTTTTAAATTTATTTCTGCTTCGGGTGATTCTGTGGGTAAACCTTTTTGAGGGGCTGGATTCGCCGGAGCAGCAGATTTTGGCTCATTTGATTCATTATTATTTTTAAGCTTTGGTTGATTAGGCTTTTGTTGTGCCGGTTGTGGTTGTGATGCAGGTGTTACTACCTTATCAAGTGTAGCAAAAGGTGCATTTATGTTATTTTCCGGAATAAGTGCAATTGCCTCGTCATTAAGCCTTACCGAATTGTACTCAGCAGCTGTGTCAGAAATTCTATATGAACCGGCATGAGATAAAAAGTACCATTTCCCTTCTTTTTTATTTATTATCCCTTCTATCTTTCGACGCGGAATTTTTTCGATTTGTTTAAAAAACTTCTTCCCGTCAGTTTCGGTCATTTTTAACTTATCGCCATAAACAAGTCTGGATTTAGCTGCATAGTTAGACGGTACTTCAAACTTTTCACCTGAATCAGTGAGCATGTTAAACCCATCAAATGTTCCAACAACACCAGGTTCGTTATCCTGTTCTGCTACTGCCGGCTTCTTTGCCGACCCATTACCACTTCCCTTCTCCAGCCTTGCTAACTCTTTCTCAATTCTTTCTACACTTTTTTTTATTTGGGCTAATTGTTCTTTTAGTTTTTGTATTTCAGACATATTAATTCTTAATTTTGCTTTTCTTTGTGCTCTTCGGCAATTGCCATTCCCTTATCAAACGGTCTTTCTACCCAGCGTTTAATCACTTCTTCCACATATGCCCTATCTCTACCATATCTTTGTCTGCTTCTTTCTATAACCAGTTCTTTATTGCCTGTTTTTGGAGCGACTGATGTTTCTTCGTTCCACGGCAATAATATTTTAGCCGAAAAAGGAAGCGATGTCATGCCGTCTATCATAAGTTTAATATAAATATGGAATCTTTCCAAAGATATTATGTCTTCTTCATCAAAATATGGAGCAAACTCACTTGATAAAACCCGTGCATCAGGAGCGCCAAGTGAAAAAGACGCAATTGTACCCACGTTACCAAAAACGGCCTTTAAGAGCTCATCAGGAAGCTGTGAGGTGTATTGGTGAGTTAGATACAGCCCCAGTTTATATTTTCTTGACTCCGATAACACAGATTCAAAGCTTCCGGTTGCAAAGTTTTGAAATTCATCTACATATAAATAAAAAGGAACACGCTCTTCAGGCGCAATTCTTGCTCTTTGCAATGACATAAATTGTATTCTTGAAACCAATAGCGCCCCCAACAAATTTGCATTATCCTCCCCTATTTTACCTTTTGATAAGTTCATTAATAGAATCTTGCGGCCTTGCATGACATCCCAGATACTAAATGTGGAATTTCTCTGCCCCAAAATATTTCTAATTGTTGTTGAAGCTAAAAATCTGTTTACTTTGTTTTGAATCGGAGCAATTGCTTCTGTTACTAGTTTTTGATTTCCGCGCATTTCTTTAAATTCTTCTTCCCAAAAGCGTCTTATAATTGGATCTTGTACTTTATGTAAAATGTAGTTTTGATAATTTCTGTCTTCTAATAATCTGGTTATACCTAACATTGAGGTACCCGGAACTTCTACTAGAGTTAAGAGTGCGTAATTAAGCAAGTATTCAAGTCTGGGACCCCATGAAAAATCAAAATGCTGTTTAATTGCCGATAACAAAGCTGAAGTCATAAGATTTTTTTGTGACTGGTCATCTATCTCAAGCAAGTTTAATCCGATGGGCATTTCTGTATCGGATGGATCAAATAAAATAACATCATCAACACGCTCATCAGGTATTCTTTCTAAAATGTGGTCAATTGTTTCGCCATGCGGATCAAGAACGCCTACACCATGGCCATTTAATATATCCTGATAAATCATGGTTTCAAGTAAAGTTGATTTACCGCTTCCGGTTTTACCTATTAAGTACATATGTCTTAATCGATCATCACCGTTGCGTAATCCAAATCGAACTTTTTTCCCTCTAAATATGGTTTCGCCGATATAAGTCACATCTTCGGTTGGAAGCATTGACGGCGGCTCACCTTGTTTTGAATAAACCCATGACACATTTGGGGCTTTAGCTCTTGTTGAAGGTAAATGAAACACGGTTGCGATTTCTTCATTGCTTAAGGTTATAGCTTCTTCTACATCTAAATAACGTTTTTTGTATTTTTCTATTGCTGCTTCCTTGCTGTCTGAAATGTTTAAAACCAATTCGTTTAAATTTGTTCCTGTAAACTGCTTAAATGAGGCATTAATTGACCTTAAATTGCTTTTTACACGGGCTTCATCTTCTGCTGTTGATACAACTCTTATTACCACTTCAAAACCTAGTCTAGCCAGCTTTTCTTCAATTGATGAAATTTCAAGTTCCTGAAAAGTGGTTAACCTAACTTCTTCACTTCCGGCAGGTTTTGCAGGAGCTCGAACAGTAGGCTCACTTGGCCTAAAAAGTGCTGTAGGAATTTCTGTTATAACTAAACTTAGCTCTCTAATCAGTCCTGTAATAAACCAGGTAAAAAGCGACTCACTTCTCGGCTGAGTTCCTGTTTTAATCATGTCAATATAATCATGTCCCGGTTGCTGCCAACCGTCGGATATTGGTTTTATTACATATTGAATCCAAATTGACTCACTCTCATTAATTTCCGATAAACTTGCCATAACATTTGCCAATGGGTCTATTTCAAAATTTCTAAATACTTTTATAGGAAAAAAGTAATCTTTTCTCAACGAAAAAGTACCTACTTCATAGAATCTATGTTCCAATAGTTCGGTTTTTACATAATCATCAATAATTTTTAGTTGCGCTTTTGGATATTGGGCATAAAGCTGACTTTCTACAAATTTTATTATGCCTCTTGGTGCTGTCATAAAAAAACGTATTCCGGTTGAATCTGAGCTGATTTCAAAAGAGAAACATTCCTGCTCTACCGTATTGTCTTGAAGTAATCCATGAAGTGATGCAAATAAATGTTCTGCAGAAAGTGAAAAAATATGTGTGTCTGTTAAACTTTCCTCTTCTATTTTAGGAACTTGTATTTCTAAAATCACTATTTCCTGATCTTCTAATGTTATAGTGACGCTTTTTTTCTTAAGCTTATAAAAACCCCCTAAAATACCACCTATTAAAATTACCGGCAAAACTACATATAAAATCATATAACCCCCGCCCTAATTTGGGACGGGGGTTGAAAAAGGAGAGAGACTACGCTAATACATATATTCTCACAGCCTATTTTCCATGTCAAGACCTAAAATCAAAACAATGTCTGCTCGAATCACTTCGTTTTCATAATAATTAGAATTATCCTTCTCTACTACTTTTGCCACATCAAAAAATTGCTGTATTTGTTTCACACTTTCAGAATTTTTATCATCTACTATTAATACACTTTCTTCATAGTGTTTCGTTGCGTTATCCGAAGAAATTACACGACCGCCTAAGTTAGTTATTACCCGTGAGCCAAAAGTTGCTAATCCCGGCAGTGACGTGCCATTTAAAACAGCTATATTTTTCTTTTCTCGGGCTACAATAGAATCAAACGTGATATCTCTAATTTGTTTATCAAGAATTTCAGGCTCATCAACATGAGATTCTTTTACTTCAGAAATCACAATACTTCCTGCAGGTAACGATGTCATAAATTGATAAACATAATACATTTCTGACGCTGAAAAGTCGGTAATTACAGACTTATTAAGCATATTTAAAAAGTCCAGACTAAGTGGAATTTCGGACTTACCTTCAAGAAATAGCCTCTCAGCTGTTAATCTCATATTTTCATCTACTACAATATATCTATTGCTCGCATATCCAAAAAGATTTTGCATGGTTTGATCAGTCATTTCAAATCCTTTCTCATTAGTATTGTTATTTATACTCTTTCCAAGCAATGCAATTTTTGAAAGTGGTTCATATGTATATTTACCCATTACATCCAGTTGTAAATTACCGTCCAATTTATAAACATGTACCAAATTGTTTTCAAAATTTAGAAAGATTTTGTATGCGGTATTTGTTTGTAGAGTATCAGATTCAAAATTGTCAACGACAAGAAGTGAAATAACATATAATTCTTCATTTTTTATGTCAGATGATGTGTTTGAGGATGCTGAAGCAAATGGAAGTGTCAACTTTTTGTATGACACAACTGCGAATAAAAACAAAAACGATATTGTAAAAAGTGCAAAAATAGACACATATTTCAAAACAAGTTCTTTTCTAGCATTCTTTGCTCTTCGTACTTTTGCAGCCTTCCTCCAAGTTTTACTATGCGCTTGCTTTTTTGCTTTTCTTGTTGAGGATAAAGATTTAGATGTTCTTTTTTTTAAAGGCTTTTTGGCAGTTTTATGGGGCATTCTATTGTTTATTGTGCATATTTATTCGTGGGAAATCAAGTAGAAAGTTATATTTTTTAAATCTGTTTCATACAAAATCATGAAACTGTTTAGGAAGTTCTGTTTCATACCAGGTGTATTCATTATTTGGATACAAAATTCCAATTTTATGTGCGTGAAGCATTAATCTATCAAAACCATGCTCCTTTGCCCAAGCTAATCGACCCTTTCCGGAATATATGAAATCTCCTACAACAGGATGATTTATTGCCAACATGTGTATTCTTATTTGATGTGTTCTGCCCGTTAGCGGCTGAACATTTACCAAACTCAACCATTTATCATTAATCTGCAATGTGTTGAGTAACTTTATTTTGGTTATAGACTCTTTGCCACTTTGTGAAATTGTGAAACGAACTCTGTTTTTTGGGTCACGAGCTATTGGAGCGTCAATGTGAATTTTGTCATTATTAATCTTGTCAAAAACTAACGCAATGTATTCTTTTTTAACTTTTCTGTTTTTAAACTGCGCTTGAAGATTTGAAAAAGTATCAGGATTTTTGGCAACTAATAACACGCCGGATGTATCTTTATCCAACCTGTGTACAATTCCATTACGGTTTACAAAATCACTATTTTCATCACCAAATCTTGATACATCAATATAATTAGAAAGCATTTGCTGCAACGTATTTACCGGAGCTGTATGAGATTTATTAACAATTAATCCTGTAGGTTTATTAACTACTAAAATTTTCTCATCTTCAAAAATGATTTTTAAATCCATAAAAAGTATTACTCTTTGGAAACATACTTTCTAACAGTTCCAGCGATGGTTTGGGGTATAATGTCTGCTTTTGATAAATATTCTTTTGCGCCCTCTGAAATACATTCTTTTACTACATCAGGATTATCCAAATTCGTCAGCATAACGATAGGCTTTTTTGTAATATCTACTTGTGTTTTTACTTTCTTAAGTACTTCTAGCCCATCAAGCTTAGGCAACATTATGTCTAAAAACATGATGTCCCAGTCTTCATTTATAGCTTTCTCAACACCCATTTCTCCATCTATAGCTTGTATTACATCATATCCTTCTGATTTCAAAAATTCTGCATATAGTTCAAGCAAACTTGTTTCATCTTCTACAATTAAAACCTTTACCATATTAATTCTCCTGATTTAAATAACTTTGTACTTCATTAAGTATCTTATCGGGAGTAATTTCTGCCTTTATTAAGTAGCCGGTTGCACCATTTTCTAAACATTCTGTTATTAAATTCTCTTCTCCTAAATTGGTTAACATAATAATTGGCCGGGAATTAATTAAATAGTTTTCGTTTAAATTTTTTAGTAAATCCACACCATTAACTTTTGGAATCATAATATCAAGCAGCATCAAATCCCATATTTCAGATCGAGCCAATGCTATTCCCTCTTCTCCATCTGTCGCAGAAATTACCTTAAAACCCGCATACTCTAAAAATTCAGTATATAAATCTTTTATATCAACTTCATCTTCGATTAGTAATATTTTTTTCATTTTGGCTCTTTAATTCTAGCACTATATAAATAAAGTACATAACAGATATTACTATAAATACGTCAATTATATTAAAATACAGCCCACTAAATTTAAAATAATCCACAACACATCCCGTTAAAAACCGCTCAAGTGAATGAAATAACCCTCCCCCAACAATAATACCTGCCATATATGAGCTTAAAGAATTTTTTATATATTTTTTGATTGAAAACAAAAACAACCCCACAACTATAATCATCAAAAAAACAATTATATTTTTCTCATCACTGAACGTACAATTTAGCTTTTGCTCCCACAATAGCCTAAGCGAAAGATTTCTAAGTATTAATGCTAACAATGTAATTTGTGCAAGTGAAACTAAAAAGTATAATAAAAGCTTTTTATTCACCGTGTTTAACACAGGTTGTAGCTTCAGGGTATGCAATTAAACGTTCTTTATTAATAGGCTCACCGCAAACTTCACAAATTCCATAAGAACCAATATTAATTTTACCTAATGCTTTTCTTACTTGTCTTTTTATTGTAGCCAAAGAAGCCAGTCTCAAATCATTTACAGCTTTAAACTCATCCTCTTTTGCATCGTCAAGATATTCATCTACAGAGTCTCTTCCTTCTGCTAAGTATGGGTCTTCACTTAATAACTGAGTTTGCTCAGTTTCAATTTCTGCTTCTTTTTTCTTTAATATATTTTTGATATTTTTTATAAAATTTGCCGGTAATTTGGAGTTCATAGGATTTTTCTTTTCTCTATAGTAAAGATTTACTACGCTAATTGTAATTAATACTGCTGAAAATGGCAAATACTCCAAGTTATATGCGGGCCAAATTACTGCGTTTATTGCCAAAAACACCGATGTTGCCAAACCGGATTTATATTTTAGTCTTATTTTAGATAGGATTATATAAAGTGTAAAAAAAACAAAAGACAAAACTATGTATTTTGGATAATTGTAAGTAACAGCAGACCCCAACAAATAAACTGCCAACCCAATAGATAAAGATAAAGACAAGGTATCTGAAATTCTAAAAATTGACCATTTCCACTTTTTTGTTAGAAAAAAAAGCGGAATCATACTTCCAATAATTGCTCCCCATATGCTATACCCATCTCGCCAAAAATATATAACGTGAAAAACAAGTGCTGAGACTGGAATATTACTTAATAGTCCATCTACAATTCTTGAAAAAATCAAAGAAAATATACTCAAAAATATAAATAGGTCAAAAGCTCTTTCTTCTTCAAATCCATCACGACGTGTTTCATGCCAATAAACAAAAAGCGCGGTAAAAAAGCTTAGTCCAAAAAAGATTGCTGCAGTGCTAATTCTAAATGACTGTATATCAAAATATTCGGGTAATAAATTCATTATAATTTAAAGCTAGGCTTTAGAAATATATTCACCGCTTCTGGTGTCAATTATAACCCTATCGCCCTTTTTTATAAATGATGGTACTTTTGCTGTTGCACCGTTATCAAGCTCAGCATCCTTTAACACGTTTGAAACAGTATTTCCCTTATAGCCGGGTTCTGTATAAACAACCTCAAACTCCATTTTTATTGGTAATTCAATTGAAACGGGCTCACCTTCAAAATACATCACTTGAACCCTGGTATCCTCCTTTAAAAATCTTGCACTCTCACCGATTGCATCTGGTTTAACAGTAAACTGCTCATAAGAATCAGGGTCCATAAAAACATACCCATTATCTTCGTAAATGTACTGAGCATTTTTTCTCATAACATCAGCTTCTTCAACATGATCCCCTGCTTTATAGTTTCTTTCAATAACAGCGTCAGTGAGTAAATTTCTTACCTTAACCTTCACTGTTGCTCCACCCCGTGCCACTTTTGTATGCGTATACTTTAACACCAATAAAGGTGTTCCTGATTCTTTATATATTGTTCCTGTTTTTAAGTCGTTTGCTTGCATATGTAATATTTTGGTGGCAATTTGTCGCTAACGCTCCTATTGCACTCGGGCTAACTAAATTCACTACGTTCATTAAGTATCTGGTGCCGTGGGTGGGAGTCGAACCCACATGGGAAATTACTCCCATTGGTTTTTGAGACCAACGCGTATACCGGTTCCGCCACCACGGCAAAAAGGCACAATAAAAACTTAAAGTTTGGCATTTTACAATATCCAGAGGCCAAACCTAGAGGCCTTATTTAGCGCAAAGCTATTATATCAAACAATTATAAAATAATGAGTATTATTGCTGTGGGGCTTGAGCCGCCTCATAAAATCTGGTGCGGTCGGACTTAAAAAATAATGGCAACTCGCCAGTTGGACCATTTCGGTGTTTTGCAATCAATAATTGTAAATTGTCTCTATCTTCTTCATCTGGACGATACAAAAACATAACCACATCGGCGTCCTGTTCAATAGATCCTGAATCACGTAAATCAGATAATTGTGGTCTTTTATCTCCACCTCTCTGTTCTACCGCCCTTGATAACTGTGACAATGCCAAAACAGGTACTTTTAGCTCTCTGGCAAGATTTTTTAATCCTTGTGATATTTTGGATACCTCTTGTACTCGGCTTTCTGCATTTGGAGCTTTCACAAGCTGTAAGTAGTCTACAACGATTAGTCCAATTTCATGCTCAAGTTGTAATCTTCTGGCCTTTGTTCTCATTTCTAAAACACTTAAGCCGGGGGTATCGTCAATAAATATCGGAGCATCAGCAAGTTCCCCCGCTGCCATAGAATACTTTTCAAAATCTTCCTCTTCAAGATTACCGGTTGTAATTCTCCAGTTATCAATTTCGCCTTGTGCTGATATCATTCTATCTACAATTGACTCGCGTCCCATTTCTAAAGAAAAAATAGCAATTCCAACATTCTTCTTGGTTGCTGCGTGCTGTGCAATATTTATGGCAAACGAGGATTTACCTACAGACGGTCGTGCTGCCAAAATTATGAGCTCTTCTTTTTGTAATCCCGATAAAAGCCTGTCTAATCCTTTTAACCCTGTGGGTACGCCTCTTAATGCTCCACGGGTCTTACTTAATTCATCAAGCCTTTCAAATGTAACCTCTAAAGTTTCTTTAACCGCAACAAAATCCTGATGAGCCCTATCTTGAGATACCGAAAACAACAACTGTTCAGCTTTATCTAATAAAGAACTAACTTCCGGTTCTTCAAATACCATACTTCCAATTTCACCGGAAATTGTTAAAAGCGAACGTTTTACAGAATCATCCCTTATTAAATGGGCATAATGCTCAACATTTGCAGCCGTGGGAACCGTATTCACCAACTCGGTTAAATATGAAACCCCGCCAACACTATCCAAAACATTCATCTTTTTTAGCTCATTAGGAACTGTAATAAGGTCAGCAGGTTCTCGCTTTTCATACAAATTTAAAATAGCCTCAAAAATTTTAGCGTGTGCGTCTTTATAAAAATGTCTTGGACGTAAAAACTCAACTACTTTAACAATTGCATCACGGTCTATTAAAACCGCGCCAAGCACTGATTTTTCAGCCTCAAGATCATGAGGTGGAACTCCTGTTGTCATTGTTTTTTTTACTTCTTGCCTGGGCATACGCATATTATACACTGCATGGATTTTATTTCTAATCAGTTGATTCTACCCTATAGGATGTTATATAATTGCGCCAAATACCCACATAATCATAAGGAGGTCTGTTGTGGCAAAACGTGATACCCCCAAATCAAAGGCGTTACAGAACCTACATGCCTGGAATACACTATGTGTAAATATGGGAAGAGATGGAACAATCAGGTTAGAAAGGGCAACAGGAAAAAATGGGGAGGGCACAGGAGAAATGAAAGAGGTAGAACTGAGAAACGCAGTATCGCCACTTTTTAGAAATAAGTGGTAAAAATATAGCCTCACTTCACAATGCGAAAGCAAAGTGAAGATTGGGGCTCTTTTTTTTCTTTTTATTGACTATAGGCTTAATTACGCCTATAATGTACAAAAACCTGATCAAAAAGGAGAGGGTGTTCCGATGATTGACAAGAGAATGTTAAACCTTAGATTACAAGTTGCACAAGTTGCAGTTAGGATATTCTTTTTTATATCCACACTATTTGCAATTATATTCACGGCTCAAGCCCCTGAGGCTATTACTGCACTTACAATATTTTGGATTGTTAGTGCGTTTAGCTTGGGAGTAATTGCTGGCGTAGAAATTGCTCGAAAAGCCCTGACGTAAAATAATATTCATGTGACCTTAAACAAAACAGTTTGGGGTCACTCTCTTTTTTAAAACTTAACTAGAAGGCTTTAAAACAACAACTTCTGTCTCTTCAGGAACATCTTTAAGATTTTTCAATTTGAGGCTTTTTGCCTGTTTTGCATCATCAATGCCCATTTCGTCCAAAAACTTATCAACTCCGGCAAGTGTTTCACCTATTTTCAAATCTTTTGTTTGATAATGCATCGGAATAACTATTCCCGGCTCAAGGGATGAAATTACTTTTGTGGCTGTTTTTGCATCAATTGTAAATATTCCCCCTACTGGAACCATTAAAACACTAACTTCTGAAATTTTTTCTAGTGTATCTTTACTTAACTCATGCCCCAAATCACCTAAATGAACCAAACTAAATCCGTCAATGTCTATTAAATAAACAGTATTTTTACCCCGCTCTTCCCCACCTTTGGCGTCATGAAATGTTGAAAAACCATAAATAAATGTTCCGTCTACCTCGTACTCACCCGGTCCGTTTATTAATAATTTGTATCCGGAAACTGCATCAATGTTTGAATGATCAAAGTGATCATGTGAAGTAATAAGTATATCTGCTTTCATTTCTGGCATATCATACCCTATTTGTTTATCATAAGGGTCTATTACAATTGTGGTCTTTTCGCCTTTTATTTCAAAACATGCATGTCCAATGTAGGTGATTTCCATAGCAGGTATATGTTAACATAACTATTGTTTATATGTCTAAGAAACTGCCCCACAATTCGTTATACTTACCTTATATTGCACTCATTTTATCTACTTTATTATGGGGCGGTGCAACACCTGTTATTAAGCTCACTTTAGATTACATTCCACCTTTTGCCTTTTTACTTTACCGATTTGTCATTGCATGTATTTTTGTGCTTCCGATAATGGTTTTTGAACTTAAAAAAAATCCGATTCATTTGGATGATGTTAAAAATTTAATTTGGCTTGGCATTCTTGGTCAAACCAGCATTATATTTGTATTTTTCAGTCTTAAATACACAACTGCAATTGATACTGTTCTTATTGAAACTGCAGCCCCTATTTTGGTTATTGCTGCAGGTCATTACTTTTTTAATGAAAAATTAAATAAAATCGCCGAATTAGGAATTATAACCGCACTAATTGGTACTTTAATTGTTGCCGTTGTACCGGTGCTTTCTATTGAAAATCAGGTTTTAGCCGAAAACAGGCTTTTTGGTAATAGTATGGCAATTCTTTATTCTATTGCATTCACGGCATATGTGGTTTTTTCAAAAGTTGTAATGGGAAAAAACACTCAAACAGTAAGTTCTTTTTTTAAAAAACTACGAATTAAACCCATGAAAAAATCTTATTCACCTATATTACATACTTCGTTTACATTTTACGTGGCACTTGTAACCATTATTCCATTTGCGTTTCTTGAATCAACCGGTTTTTTCGGATATTCAGGTTTTGATCCTTCTAATTTAACTGCAGTTCCAATAATTGGTATTTTATATATGTCTGTATTTTCGTCTATAATTGCATACATTGCATTCGGATGGGGTTTGAAACACGCAGATGCTGTAGATACCGCCATATTTGGATATTTGATGCCTTTATTTACTCTACCATTCGCATATCTTTTACTTGGTGAGGTTCCTACCAAAACTAATATTATTGGCTCGGCTATAATAGCATTTGGTGTATTCATAGCAGAAAAATATAAACTAAAAAGCAAGAGTAGCCATAAATAATAATTTTTGTTATACTGTCACACGCTATGAAAAAAGGAATTCATCCCACAATACATGACCAGGTTACGGTAACTTGTGCCTGCGGGAATACTTTTGTAACACAATCAACAAGTGAAAGCTTGCAGGTAGATATATGCAGTGCATGTCACCCGCTTTACACCGGTAAACAAAAATTAATTGACACAGAAGGTAGAATCGACAAATACAACAAAAAACTTGATTTGGCCAAAAAAGCTGCAGAACAAAAATCAAGCAAAAAGAGTAAAACCGCAAAAGAAACCACCTCAAAACCGGTTTCTCTAAAAGAAATGCTTAAAGAAGCGCAAACCACCACGTCAGAAGAGTAATTCATGAACAAAACTTTAAATATTAAAGGTAAAACATATGATTTACCTATATTTTTACCGGATGCAACACGTGCTGTTATTAAAAGCGCAGACTCAGTAGACGCTAAAAATGCCCATATTCGTGGTGTTGTTGTGAATACATATCATTTAATGCACACGCCGGGGACAGAAGCTTTGGAACAATTAGGCGGGGTAAAGGGTTTAATGAACTTTGACGGGCTTGTAGTGTCTGATTCAGGAGGTTGGCAGGTTTTTTCTTTAATACATCGCAGTAATTTGCCGGGTGAAATTACAGACGAAGGTGTTTTATTTACCATTAGCAACAAAAACAACCAAATCTTTACACCTGAAAAATCCATTCAAACACAATTTAGTATAGGTTCGGATATTATTATTTGTTTAGACGACTTTACCTCTCCCCTTGCAAGCACAGCCGAAATTGAAGAGAGCGTAGAAAGAACTATTTTGTGGGCCAAACGTTCAAAAAATGAATTCAATAAAATTGTACAAGCTCAAAATATGACCGAAAATACCCGTCCCCTGCTCTTTGCAGTTATTCAAGGAGGTTGGGACAAAAAATTGCGAACATATTGCGCAGAAAAATTAATTGAAATTGGATTTGACGGTTACGGTTATGGCGGATATGTTGTTGACCAGGTTACAAATAAACTCGACATGGAACTATCCGGTTTTGTGGCAAATTTAATACCGGACGATAAGTATAAATTTGCACTTGGAGTCGGAAAACCCGATGACATAGTTGGGTGCCATAAATCAGGATGGGAAATTTTTGACTGCACATTACCCACACGTGATGCCAGACACAAAAGACTATATATCTATACCGGTGAAGACTTGGCTGGTGATTTTTATAGCTACATTTACATTAACAAAAAGATTTTTGAAGTTGACACCTCGCCTATTGATGCCAGCTGCGACTGCCATTCGTGCAAAAACTTTACACGGGCATATTTACATCATTTATTTAAAATAAACGACACACTTGCCTACCGTCTCGCAACAATTCACAATATGCGATTTTATACGCGATTAACCGAAAAACTCGCTAAAATATAGCCTTAATTTTATAATTTATGATAAGATAGAGGGTGCAAAATGGGTCACCAAGGGTCTGTAGCTCAGGCGGTTAGAGCGTTCCTCTGATAAGGGAAAGGTCGATGGTTCGAGTCCATCCAGACCCACCAGAAACTACCACAGTTGTCCAACTAACCTATAAGTTATATAATCAACAAAATTCTAGTCTTTGCATATTTACATAAATGTGTTGCGAGGAGGTGCGCTGATGGAAACTGAGATTATTAATTTAACTTGTGCTGGTTTAATTGTGATTTTATTGGGCATATTTGTGGTCGGCTTTATTTTAGACACCCGAAAAAAAGCAAAAAAGTAAGCAAAACATAAGGTAAGCCGGGAAAATATACACATACTCGGCTTACCATCACCCCTAAAAATGATATAATTCCCAACGTGGATTCAGTAATTACAAACTTAGAAAACGAAATAAAGGCACTTCAAGGTCAAATTGAAGAAAATAAGAGGCTGTTTGAAAACGAGCAGGATGCCGATATGAAAAAGATGTTTCAGGAAGAAATTACTTCGCTTGAAAATCAGGTTAAAAATTATCAAAATAGCATAAAAGTCATGAATGGTGAGTTTGAAGACAGCGATAATGGTGATGATGTAAATAGCCATATAAATCAAAATGTGGTGATTTTAGAAGTTCGTGCAGGTACCGGTGGTGATGAAGCAGGATTATTTGCTTTAGATCTATATAACATGTACACAAGGTTTGCCGAAAAATCCAACTGGAAATTAGAAGAAGTCTTTTATTCAGAAAATGAAGCCGGTGGAATTAAAACTGCATCGGTAAGAATATCCGGAAGAGGGGTGTATAAATTACTTCACAATGAGTCCGGTGTACACAGAGTACAAAGAGTTCCCAAAACCGAGTCAGCCGGCAGAATACACACGTCAACAGCAACTGTGGCCGTATTGCCGGAACTGAAAAAAACAAATATAGAAATTAAGCCTGAAGATATTAAGCTTGATTTTTTTAGAGCCGGAGGACACGGAGGTCAAAATGTAAATAAAGTATCTACCGCAGTGCGAATTACCCACTTACCTACCGGACTCGTTGTTGAATGCCAAGAAGAAAGACAACAGCTTAAAAACCGCGAAAAAGCTATGAAAATGCTTGAATCCAGGTTATACACATTAATGCATGAACAAAAAGTACAAAAAATCGAGGATTTAAGGTCAAATCAGGTGGGCTCTGGTGATCGAAGCGAAAAAATACGTACATATAACTTTCCGCAGGACCGTATAACAGATCACAGACTAGGAAAAAACTGGCATAATATGGAGTCTGTAATGATGGGAAATATTGAAACTCTACTTAATGATACTTCCAAGCTTGATGAAGAAGTATCAACCGAAAACGAAAACACTGAAAATAACTAAAGACTAAAGACGCAAAAAGTTATAAACCTTCAGGTGCTTCTTCCAAAGTCAATGAAAAAGTTAATTCCCTACCACCTCTATCTAAAATAACTGACACAACATCTCCAACGTCTTTGCCAGACAAAAATTTTGCTATGGTATTTTGAGAATTTATATCTTCACCATCAAGTTTAGTAATAATATCACCTGCTTCCAACCCGGCATCATCTGCGGGTGAATCGTTTACAACCTGATTAATAAAAGCTCCTTGTGGAATACGCCTAATTTCAGCAATGTCTTCAGAAACTATTGTATAAGCAATACCAATATATGGCCGTACTATTCTTCCTTCGGCCAAAAACGACTCAAGCAAAGGTTTTAATGTGTTTACAGGTATAGCAAAACCCACATTATCCGCCCCTCTTGTGGTAGCAACATTTATTCCAATTACTTGCCCTGATGAATTTAACAATGGCCCACCTGAGTTACCCGGGTTTAAGGCTGCATCGGTTTGTATAACATCTTCGTAGGTTTTTGCATCACCGCCAAATGGCCCACCTGATGCTGTAACTTCTCTTGTTACACCCGAAACCACACCTGTTGTAACGGTGTTGCTAAATCTTCCGAGTGCATTTCCTATAGCTATAGCCAACTGACCTACTTTAATAGTATCCGAATCACCTAGGCTGGCCACGGTAAGATTTTCGGCATCAACCTCTAATATGGCCAAATCAGTTAACTGATCAAGGTGTACGGCTGTAACATCGTAAGTTTCGCCTTCTTTTGTAACAACGGCATATTCACCATCAATATTGTCAACAACATGGCTGTTTGTAACTATAATTCCGCCTGAATCAACAACAAAGCCTGTACCAATACCATCCTCTGTTGAAAACGGCCCTGTAAACCTGTCAAAACCAACTGTTCTAACAACAATAGATACAACAGCAGGAGATACATTTTCAACAACATCAATTACTGTAGATTCCTCATCCAAGATTTCATTTTGCAAAATGGTTGTGGTTTTAGGTTGGTTATTTCGTTTAAATACCGATAATTCGTTTAAATAGTTTAAATTTACAGTAGGCTTTACGCCTGAAACAAAAAGTATAATTCCAAGAAAGACTGCAAGCCAAAATATTCCTGACAATATCTGCTTTCTGTTCATAAAGTAATGGTATTATACCTAAATTTCGTTGGCAAGTTCAATTGCCTTATCAAGTTGAGGGTCAACTCCTTCATTAAAATGTTCAATTGTTCTCTCAACAATCTCATCTGGAGTTATACCTGCTTTATGTACCCATTCTTTATTTGGGGTTAGCCACTTTGCAACTGTAATATGAACTCCCGACCCGTCTTCAAAGTCCTGTGCATCCTGTATAGTTCCTTTACCAAAACTTTTTTCACCAACTAATATGGCATCTTTGTTTGTTTTAAGTGCTGCAGCAAGAATTTCTGATGCTGAAGCACTACCCTCATCTATAAGAACAATAACTCTTGGTACACTCTCAAATGACCCTGTTCTTTTTGCCTCATAAACAATTTGCTCACCTGTTGCAGTTTCCTGATAAAGTACCGGTTCACCTCTAAAAAACTCTTCGGCTATATAAACAGCTGCTTGCAGATACCCGCCGGGATTTCCCCTTACGTCCAAAATTATTGCGTCAAGTTCTGTTACTTTGGCATTTATTTCTTTTACTGCCTTTGTCCATTCTTCATTTGTATCAGCACCAAAAGTACTTATACGCATATAAACTGTTCCTTCGCCTTTATCTTCCCATGTTACACCCTCAATATTTATAGCACCTCTTTTAATTTGTACAACAAAAGGGTCCGAGTTTACTCTTTGAAGTGTAAGTGTGCTAATTGTGCCTATTTCACCACGAATTTTTGATACGGCTTCAGTTAAAGTGATTCCTGCAGTTGATTCATCTTCTATTTTTAGAATAAAGTCACCTGCCTGTACACCTGCTTCTTCAGCCGGAGATCCATCAAGCGGTGCAACAATCATTAATTGATTATCTCTAATATCAAGCTCTGCGCCTATTCCATAATATGTACCGTTTATGGAATTCATAACCGTTTCGTTTAATTGTGGGGGTAAAAATGAAGTGTATGGGTCTTCTAGTGCAGCTACCATACCTTGGATTGCTCCATACATCATTTTTTGGCCATCAACCGGCCTTTCAAGATATGTCTTTCCGACTAAATCCCAAACTTCCCAAAACAATGCAAAATCTATTTCCTGATCACCTGGATATTGATTATGAACCTGTATTGATGGAGGGTTTTTCTTAACCTCATAAACAAATCCCCTCTTACCTAGGTAATAGCCGCCATAAAACGTGCTTACGCCTATTAAAAAAGTTACAAGTATAATTTGAAATTTCGTAAATCGTGACATTTGTTATTCTATTGCAAATATATTAGGTATTTTAACCTCTGCAATTTTTTCAGACTTGTTGAGTTTAACATAAATGATTTCGTCCTGCATTTTTTCTACAATACCTACTTCCCCAAAATCAGTTTTATTGAATATCATAACCTTAAGACCCTGTTCTACCATTTTTAAACATTTTTCAGAATCATTCGCTTGTATAAATTTATTATCCTCAGGCATTGGTACTTGCAATAATCCGTCACTCCCATTTACAAACACGTGCCTGTTTGAAACATTTTTCAGAAACTCAAAAATATAGTCCGGTGTATCAAAATGCCCAAATCCTGTTGTTATTGAAACCGAGACACCTAGCTTTTTAGCATAGTTATATGTTGACTTGTCTATACTGCCTGCAATGAGAGCTCCTGTTTTTAGTTCTGCTGCCAAGTCAACTATTTGTTTTCTAATATGATTACCAATGTAAATTATTTTATTTTTTGTGTTACCGGCAAATTTCTGAAGATATTCTGCATCTAATAAATCTGAGGGATTCGGAAACACTATCAGCTCACCCATAATAGACTCGGATGATGACGACACAAAGCTTATATCTATTGATTTTGTTTCTATGGTAACTGAAAGCCCTTTAGCAACCTGTTTTACTGTACCCCACACTCCCGATAAAATCCAAACATCATGCATTTCTTGAAAATATACTAGTTCGCCGTTGTTGTTTTTTGTTACAAAGCCATTATATGGCGCCAAAAACTTTTTAAATCCTACCTTGCCTATAACCTCATCTTTATAAATATATGAATCTAAGTCTATACGTTTGTCTAGCTTTATTTTTTGTGGCAGTATAAATGAATCTGCAGATACTTTTGACCTTCCGATTTTGGTAAACGGAACTACAGTATCCCCCTCTTTTACGACCAAATCCCCTTGAACAGGCAATTTCCTTGTTATTAAAGAGTTGGGTGAATATTTCATTTTTTTGTAAACAGGAATATATGTGCTCATAATCTATGAAGTGATTTATTTACTACATCGGCATACATCTCTTTAAATACTCCTCCGTTAGATTTTTCGCGCGTATCAAGAATTACCCCCAGTTCACCGCCATAAACCACTTTTTCTCCTTTCCATCCCGAACTCTTTACCATAACACGAGCCGTCGAACCTGCATCTAAAGGTATTATGAAAAGTTTTCCTGCATCTAAATCAATAAGCTGTTTAGTTCCTACATCAGTCTCATACAAACATTCAGTTTTTCCTGGGGAATTTATTAGCGTACCTATAGATATTGATTGAGGTTCAAAGCTCTCAAACATAAATGAATGTACAAAATTGTTTTCTTCATCAAGTTTAATGTTAAAAATCCCGGATTCTCTCAAAATATCTATTATAAGCAAGTGTGTAATTGCAGCGGATATGCGTTTGTCTGAACATCTCTCACCGGTAATTACAACTTCACGGGGTTCTAGAACAAAATTTGTAGAAAAATTTCTCAAAATACTATCTTTTGCTAAAACATCACTTGTTTCGTGATAGTTAACATTCGAGTAAATAGCTAGATTGGCCTTACTATTATCTTCCGGGTCAATATCGCTAAGAGGATAGGCAAATATATAGTCGTTTCCAACCGCAAAAATGTTTGAACTTAAATAAATATAATTTTCAGGAATCGAGTTTATTAAGTATGCTTTTTTTGTTGGTTCAATTGGTACTTCCGGTACACTCAAAACTCCGCTTGCAAAAATTTCAACATCAGATAGCTTAATTCCAAACTCATTTGCAACGGTTTGAAATAATGTATTGTAGTATTCCTGTTTGGTAAATGACCTACCAAATAATTTTTCAGAATATGTATATGGATAGCTTAACTTTTTACTGTTCTCAAGATCACCGGGGTTCTCTAACAGCAAAAATGACAACTCTGAAATACCTTCATGAAAGGACAAGACGGGCATATTATTATGATAGCATCTTTAAATCATATGTCTATCAGTGTAAGGCAAAAGTGCCATGTACCTGGCGCGTTTAATCGCCTCAGCCAACAATCGTTGATTTTTAGCAGTCACGCCGGTAGCACTCTGAGGAAGTATCTTACCTCTGTCAGATATAAACCGTCTTAAGATAAGTACATCTTTATAATTAGGTTCAGTACCTGTTTTAGTAAAATAACATTCCTGACTCTTTACTTTTCTTGTTTTCTTTCTAGCCATAATATTTGTTTAAATTATTCAATCTCATTTAAGAGATCGTCAATATTAACATCGCCCATTTCTTCTATGCCATCATCTTCTTGTGACATCATTTCTTCACCTTCAACTCGATCTCCATCTTTTGGATTTCTAAGCAATATCATTTCATCGATACTTACTTCAGTTTTGTATCTTTTAATATTGTCATCGCCCATCCAGTTTCTGGTTTGAAGTCTACCTTCTACATATACCATCGAGCCTTTTGTTAACAGCTGTCCGCAGATTTCAGCAAGTTTATTCCATGAAACCACATTGTGAAAGTCCACAGCTTCTTTTTCTTCCCCATCTACAGTCCATGATCTGTTTGTAGCAATTGTAAAGTTACAAACTGCATTACCCTGTGGTGTGTATCTTAGTTCAGGATCTTTTGTTAAATTTCCTACTAGTATTACTTTATTTACATTTCTGTTAGCCATTGCTATTCCTTCCGATAGGTCTTGCCTATCAATAAACTACTTTACTCAGTAGTAACTAAATACCTTGTTAAACCATTTATTAAATTGAGCCGTAATTTAACATCAGGGACTTCTTCAGAGTCAAGCTCAAACTTAATAACTTCATAAAATCCTTCATCTTTGTGATCTATTTCATAAGAAAACTTACGCTTTCCCCAAAAATCACTATCAAGGATTTTGCCCTTCTTTGCAGTTATTATATCTTTAATTTGATTGGAAATAGATCGGGCTCCATCTTCTCCCACATTCAAATCTGTTATTGTCATTAACTCATACTGTGTCATAGCAATCATTATTATACAGAAGTGTCCATATTTGTCTATACCTACAACACTATTTAGAATAGATATTAAACAAACTTTCTACACATTAAATTTAAACTCAACTATATCTCCTTCTTTCATTACGTAGTCTTTACCTTCTAGTCTCAATAGACCTTGTTCTTTGGCATTTTTAAAACCCTGCGCCTTAATTAAGTCATCAAACGATAAAATTTCAGCTTTAATAAATCCTCTTTCAAAATCCGTATGTATTACACCTGCAGCCTGTGGAGCTTTCATACCTCTTTTTATTGTCCAGGCACGTACTTCTTTAGGCCCAGCAGTTAAGAAAGTTTGTAATTGCAATAACTCATACCCTTTTTTAATTACCTTGTCTAAGCCGCTCTCAGATATACCCAAATCTTTCATATATAATTCCTGATCATCTTTTGACAATGAACTCAATTCTGACTCAATTTTGGCTGAGATTATAGTTCCATAAGGTAATCCTTTAACAGCTTCCAAATTTTCAAACGGTATAGCTAAAGCAGACTCATCCACATTGTATACATAAAGTACAGGTTTTAGTGTAAGCAGATTAAGGTCTTTTACCAATAGTGATTCATCATCTGACAAATTCGCCTCAAGGGCAAGATTTCCTTCGCTCAATTTTTTATAGATAACTTCATACAACTGAGCCTTTTTTAGATTTTCTGCATTTTTATCACTTTTTAAATTTTTTTGGTGTTTTTCCATTCTTGACTCTAAAGTTTGCAAATCAGCAAGAATTAACTCTGTATTTATTATTTGAATATCATCCTTAGGCGACACCGAACCTTCTCGAACAACATTTGTATCCGTAAATGCCCTAACTAAATGTACTACAGCATCTACCTCACGAATATGACTTAAAAACTTGTTGCCCAAACCCTCCCCTTCTGACGCACCTTTAACTAAACCTGCAATATCATAAAATTTAACTGTAGCCGGAATTATTTTTTCAGGATATTGCTTGTAGTCGTGTTCGACATGGTTGGCAAGTACCTCAAGGCGATTATCGGGCACATCAACAACTCCTATATTAGGTTCAATTGTTGCAAACGGATAATTTGCTGCAAGCGCTGCCTCACGCTTTAAAAGCGCATTAAAAAGTGTTGATTTGCCTACATTGGGAAGGCCTACTATACCAAGAGCCAGTGACATAACTAATGTAGTTTAGTTTAAATAATTAAAATAGTAAATAAAAGTAACTTTACAACTCTAAAGCGTCTTCAACAGTGCGCAATCTATCTTCATGATTTAAAATCCGAGCTTTCCAAAACTCATTTTCTTGCTCTATTCTATTCATTACACCTAAAAGTTTGTCCATCATGGTATAAAATTCGTCTTTTGTGGGTAGGAAATCAATGCGCTCTTCTAATGCTGTTAAACGAGGTTCTATTCTTAAATCTATCTTTGCATCAATCATATCGCTAATTTTCTTTAAATCATCTTTGGTTAATGACATCATTTATTTTTAACATACTAATATAAATTGTACAATATGAAAAGGTAAGACAAATAAAAAAGGGCGGCAATTGCATTCGTACAGACATACAATCGTCGCCCTCATAGTTTAGTTCACAATTTGCTGGCGGTAAGTCGGGCCATGACCGAACCACCAGGGAGGAGCGTCAAAATTAAACACGTAAGACAGCCCCAAGCCCGGCTCATCGGACCTCAAACTCAGGGAAGAGATATCAGTGTAAAACAATCCATCATATGATGCAGGTCGTAACCACACCAGTTGTCCATTGCTTATTGTTACGAAAACAAAAAGCCTATCGGACCGATGAATGTTCACCAGCGACCCTTCGGAAAGTGTCGCTATCTCTTCGTACTGGTCAAAACCAATACGCTCATACACAACAAATGTGGCATTGTTCTTCACCACTTTGATGTGCGTTTCATTACCACTGGCAATCCAGTGGATGAAATGGGCACCATTCCCATTGTCATAATAACCAATCCAGTTCGGAGAGTAATCCTGCCTGGATAAGTTTCCATCTTGACAGAGGTTGGGCACCTTTACACCAGGCTGCTGAATGTCATAGCGTCGAACAAATCTTGCATTGGCATTCAGCGTGGGTTCAAATATAGAAATCCCAGTGTGTCCGGTATACCCAGAAATAGCGCTAATGCCGCGCTTGATACAATCATGCACGGTACCGTCGCTCAGCCTGTCAGGGAGAATCCCATGCCAGATGCCCACTGGTTCATCCTTAAAATAAACCCAGTAAGTCCTCGGGCTCACCCGATTAGTGGCCACGAGCGTAAAGGTATCAAGATTCCGCAAGATCTCCGCGGTTAACTCTAACCCACCGGCAATTTCAATTCCCAAGCCTTGCAAGACGAGCAAACACTGCTTTGAAAATTGCTGGCTCGCCCTCAAAACAAAGGCTGCAGAATCACCGAAATTAACCATAGTTAGGTCATTAACCTCAACACAACCAATTTCAAGATTCCTCTTAATCGACATCAACTCCCGCTGAGCTTCAAATCTTGGAAATCCTTCTTTACTCGAAGGAACAAGATTAAAAACAAGCTCCGCGCGGTTTTCCAACTCTCGCACTTCGCTCCTTTCATCATCCAAAATCCATTCCCAGGAGTCCTCAATCTGTGCCGCTTGAGTCACTGAGCCTAACAGAAAAAGCACAACACACACCACCGCCACAAAAACTCTTTTCACAATGCCCTCCTTTTGGCATTTGATGAAACTAAAAATATGGCGTTATTTTAAAATGCTATAGGTCTTTTATCAAGGCGTTCATATAAATATCTCCAAAAATATTTAAGCCTATATTTTTAAGTACTGTGTGTTTAATATCTATAAAAACTGCTGCTATTTGATTAAAAAGTGAGTTATATGTGAAAAAAAAACGGATACTAACATGGAGGAGATTTTGGCAGGGGCTCTAACATCACCTAATCTACCTTTATCCACATTAGTATCCGCCGAACCCAAAGTTTGCGCAAACCTCAGGCTCAAGAATTTTTAAACCTTGCTGAATTGGACGTCTCCAAAATGCCCCGCAAGGCCCTCGGATGTTACTTTTTTGGCTGTTCACTCACCTAGTGAGAGCGACTCTCTAGGTCTCCTCGGGAAAAGTGCAGCCTTTACAATTTAGAATTATAACCTATAACATTTGCCCTGTCAAATAATTGGCTGCAAAGTAAATTTCTTAAAATCACCCGTTTTTAAGCTATAATAAACCCATGGCAAACACCATCTCAACACAACCATATAAAGGAACCAAAGACTATTTACCAAACGAGTACTTAACTTTAGATTATATTTTTAGCGTTTGGAGAGATGTATGCCTTAAGTTTGGGTACAAAGAGTACCAGACACCTCTTCTTGAATCTTCCGAAATTTATAAAGCAAAATCAGGTGAAGATGTGGGCAATAAAGAACTATTCACACTAACCGACCTTTCAAACAGGGAACTTGCGTTAAGACCTGAAATGACACCCTCTGTAACAAGACTTGTTGCAAGTATTTATAAAGAACAAGAAAAGCCTATTAGACTTTTTAACATTTCAAGCTTTTATCGTAATGAACGTCCCCAAAAGGGTCGTAACCGTGAGTTTTGGCAATTAAATGCAGATATTTTTGGTGAAGATTCATTAAATGCTGATGTTGAAGTACTTTCATTAGCAATTGAACTTATGAAAGCTTTTAATGCCCCAAACAATTCATTTGTGCTAAACTACAGCAGTCGAAAACTATTAAATGACTTTTTTGAAAAAATCCTAAACATCACAGATCAAGATGAAAAAATTAAAATTTCACGATTACTGGATAAATTTGAGAAATTCGAGAATAAAGATGATTTTAAGGGGTTATTAAGCGATAACCGTTTAAATGCACAATCCATAGATAGTATTTTAAACTTTTTAAACGGCGATATTAGTAATCTCAAAGAAACAGCTGGTTTTCAGGATATTCAATATTTACAAAATGCAATGACCACACTTGGTTATGACAATAATGCCAAGTGCAAAACCAGTATAATTAGAGGTTTTGACTACTACGATGGAATGATTTTTGAAGTGTTTGATGAAAACCCGGAGAATAAAAGATCTTTATTTGGAGGTGGCAGATATAATGGTCTCGCAAACATTTTTGGTGCACAAAACTTTCCTGCTGTAGGATTTGCCCCTGGTAATGAAACTTTGCGTATATTTCTTGAAAACTGGAATTTAATCCCCGACCTCAACAAATATAAAAAAATGTATTTTATGCCTTTGCTTAACGAGTCTCAATATTTACAAGTATTGAAAGTAGCCAATGTGCTTAGAAGCAAAGGTTTTCAAATTGAACTTGATTTAAACGAACAATCATTAACAAGTGCTTTACGCGCAGCAAACAAAAGAGGTTATGAAAAAGTTATTATAATCGGCGACGAAGAGCTAAAGAACAATACAATTACAATAAAAGACATGTCACAAGGAACACAGACAACCGAAAATATTTAAGTTATTATTTATACATGCCCTCATTTCGTAAGGTCAAAAATCTGCTCATTTTTACATTCTCTTTAGTGTTTTTGTTAAGCATCACTTTTTTTATAAACACGGCTTTTGGTCAGTCAGGTGATACAGCCCCGCCGGTAACTTCACTTTTGCAAAACCCATCATCCCCAAACGGTAAAAATGGTTGGTATGTTACACCTGTACACTTTACACTTCAAGCCACCGACCTTGAAAGCGGTGTAAAAGAAATTAATTATCGAATAAATGGCGGAAATTGGGTAACCACATCATTTTCAAATACTGAAAACCTTGTGCAAAATCCTTCGTTGGAAACTACCGGAAACACAAGCACGGGCATTGAGAACTGGGAAGCTACGGTTATTGACCCAGAAGGTGCGTACCAACAAGATTCAACAAGTGCGCCTTCATTCCCAAACCATTCAGCGAAAATCACTGCTTTAGGTGGTTCATGGCATGGAATAAATAACAAAAATAGTTATGCTCCTGCAGTTCCATACGATAACATGACGGCATCTGCATGGTTTAGAACACAAGATGTAACAGGAAGTGCTTATTTTAAAATATATGCAGTAATTCCAAGCGGCGAAAATACATTTACTTATCAGGAACTTGCTCAAAGTAACACACTCAAAGGTTCCAATGGTTGGACAAAGGTTTCTTTAAACTATACCGTTACGGCGGCTAACGCAGTTGGGGTTTACATTGACCTTGGATTATCAGGTCCGGGCAGTATATGGGTTGATGCTGTTAACATAAGCTCATCAGCAACCTCCACTCAAACCTCATTAACAATTGCCACTGACCGGGAACCTAATACTCTAGAATACTATAGCGTAGACAACAACAACAATATTGAGTTTCATTCGTGTTTATCCCCGATTACAAATTGCGTGTCATTTAAACTCGACCAAACCCCACCCGGAAACTGGAATAACTCCGGAGCTTATAGAGGGCTTTTCGGATCCAGTCACGAGCTGTATGTTTATACAAATGTTGAAGATGATATGTCGGGCTTGTCTGTATTTACAGATAGATATCAATACAAAGTAGATGCACAGCCTACATTTGGTCATTATCCTAATATTCTTTCTTGTAACGGAACATGGCAGCAGAATCAATGGGTTTTCTTAATTACTCCACCGTTTTCACCCGGCGCTAATTCGGCCTACTTAATAACACCAAAAACTGATTTTTGTAATAGCAACTGGAAAGTTTGTAAGGTTGTAAGGTTTTATGCAGAAGACTTGGCAGGAAACTCGGAAACTAAAGATTTTTGCATAAACGGCCCCTGGATTCGATTAAGCGGAGGTGGTACGGTAAGGTCTAACTCTTACATTGATATGCTTTCAGAACCCGTAGATGACAACACAGACGCCTTAATAGAAGTGGGAGGAAATACAATTGACTTTTTCACATCGTCCAAAAACTGGAAAGTACGATTCTCCCCCACTCCACGTAAGAATAATTACCAAAGATTTGATGAAATGGTTAACAACGAAATAACATTACAAAACACGGCCTCACTGCCCACAACAACAGGTGCTTATAAAATTAGCGGCGATTACACAATTACCAACCAGAGAATTCCCAATAACTTCAGCAGTGCAACATTTGACATTATCGTTTTCATAGACGGAAATTTAAGAATCACACGAGATCTGAATATATCAAACTCATCAACAGCCCTATTTATTGTCAGCGGTAACGTAGAAGTCGATAGAAATGTGAATCTAATTGACTCGGGAATTTTTAGTGACGGATATTTTTATACTGCATATAACGCAACTGAAAATCAGAACAGTAACACTTTAGTTCTACGCGGAATTTTTTCGGCCGAAAAATTTGTGTTCCAAAGAACACTGCAAGGAACAAACAATGCAACAATTCCATCTGAAGACTTTATTTATGAACCAAAATATGTAATTCAAACAAAGAGATTCATGAATAATAGTTCCGTCACCTGGCTTCAATAAGCAAAATTAGAGGTTTATAGCTTTTTACGTATTTTATATCCGTCTGTCGTATCTTCAACCAAAAAGCCCATTTCTTCAATTTTTCTTCTCATTTCATCAGCTTTGTCCCAAATCCCTACTTTTCTATATTCCTGACGCGTACGGGCATAATCAACAATTTTTTTAGGAATTTCATATCCAATGTGTTTTTCAAAATCAAGCCCTAGTACTTTATCAAATTTAAGCAACGTCACCAGTTTTGTACCTTCATCTTCACTGCTATTAAGCAAATCCCAAACTACAGCAAGTGCTCTTGGCATATTTATGTCATCGTTTATAGAATCCCTAAACCTATTCATAAATTCCTCACTTGGTTGTGAGTCTGAAGTATCACGGTACTCTGAAATTGTTGAATAAAGTCTTCTAAGCGCTGTATCGGCACTTTGTAACGAAGTCCAGGTAAAATTTAATGAACTTCTGTAATGTGCGGACATATAAAAAAATCTGAGTGATAATGGATTAAATCCTCTATCGGCTATATCTGAAACGGTGTAGAAGTTGCCCTCACTCTTACTCATCCTACCTCCGTCAACCTGCAAAAAAGCACTATGAAGCCAATAATTTGAAAATATTTTTCCTGTGGCACTCTCGCTTTGTGCAATCTCATTTTGATGGTGAATCATTTTTAAATCTTCTCCGCCAAAATGTATATCTAATGTTTCACCTAATTCTTTCATGCTCATTGCACTACATTCAATATGCCACCCCGGAAACCCTACTCCCCATGGAGATTTCCATTCCTGCCACCTTTGTGAGCCGGGTTCTGAAAATTTCCATAAGGCAAAATCCGCCGGATTTCTTTTCTCAGAGTTAGGTTCTACCCTTGCACCTTCTTTTATACTTTCATCCGTATAACCCGAAAGCTCGCCATATTTTGCAAATTTTGACGTATCAAAGTAAATTCCGTCATTTATTCTGTAAGTTACGCCTTTTCGTTCAAGTTCTTTAATTAAATCAATTTGTTCTTCTATATAGTCTGTAGCTCTTGTGAACTTTACGGGCTTTCTTAGGTTCAAATGTTCAAAATCGGTCATAAAGTGCGAAATGTAAAAATCTGTTATTTCCCGTGCACTTTTGCCTTCTCGTTCTGCAGCTTTTTCTATTCTGTCTTGGCCTGTATCTGCGTCTCCTTCGTTGTCGCCGCTTAAATGACCTACATCAGTTAAATTTATTACATACCTAACCTTATACCCGTTAAATTCAAGCACACGTAAAACAAGGTCTGAAGATGTATATGTTCTAAAATTACCTATGTGGGCATAATCATAAACTGTAGGTCCGCACGCATACATCAAAACCTGAGATGGATTTAAGGGTCTAAAAGCTTCTTTTTTTTGAGTAAGGGAGTTATACAATATAACGTCCATACTTTTATTCTAGCATATAGGGCAATAGTTGATTATGAGTAAAATTCTGATCTTCCCTCTAATGCTCTAAATAAAGTAATGTCATCAGCGTATTCAATGTCACCACCCACCGGTAAACCTCTTGCAATTCTTGTAATTTTTACTTTGTCAGGGTCTAATCCGTTATCTCTGATTAACTTTTGTATATACATAGCAGTTGATTCCCCCTCCATGCTTGAATTTGTAGCCAGTACAATTTCGTATTTACCGGTTGAGCTATCGTTTGAAGTATAGTCTACCCAATCAGAAGTATTAGAAACGGATTTAACCCTTTTTAAAATATCATCAACATATATTTCTTCAGGGCCAATATTATTTAAAGGGTCTATCAATCCGTGAAGAACATGATATAACCCTTTAAAACCCGCTCTCTCAAGTGCAAATACATCCAAGGGGCTTGCTACTACCGCAATAAGGTTTTTATCTCGTGAATCGTCCGAACATATTTCACACGGGTCAGTTTCACCAACATTTCTACAAATTGAACATATTTTTGTATCAGCTTTAAGTTTAATTAAAGCTTCAGCAAATTTCTCAAGCTCATCCTGTGGAAACCTCAGTAAATAAAAAGTTAACCTTTGTGCCGTTTTTGGCCCAATGCCCGGCAAACGTTCAAAATTGTTTATTAAATTTGAAATAGGCCTTGGTAGTTTCATTGCTCACATATTATAACGGCAATCCACCATCAAAAATATCACTAAAATTAGACTCACCTTCTTCTGCATTACCATTAAAAAACGCCGGAATAATGTTATGGTCGGTAAGTTCGCCGGTTTCTCGGCTTCCTTTTTTCTTTTTAGGCTTATTCTCAACATTTACTTCACATTTAAGCAAAAGTTCCGTGCCTATCACCTCTTTTATAACACCCTCAATCACTTCACGGTTTTTTTGAGCCTCAATTCTGTCTTTATGAAAAGCATAATAAACTTCTAATATTAAGTAGCGCCCGTCAATCTTTAACGGCTGACACGACTTTAAAAGAGCATTTATAGAGTGGTTATAAGATACTGTTCCTTTAATTACGTCTTCCCACTTTTCTTTAATAACATCAATTTCTATTTCGCTCATTATAACTTCTTCTTCACCCTCTTCTGCCTCTTCAATTTCTTCGATTTCCTCAATAATTGTTTCTTTTACAGTTATTTCAATTTTTGGTTTGTGAGTTTTTTTTTCTACTACATCTTTTTTATTAGAACCACCTGTGCCCGTGATTTTTACAATAGCAAGTTCTAGGGGTAATTGAGGTATAGCCGAATCCGATAACTTATTTGACGCTTCCATAAATACTTCAATATACTCTGTAATTTCATCGGGTTGTAGCTTTTTAGAAAGTTTACGCAAATCATTTAAATGATCATCAGTTGTATCCAATATAGCATCTTCTGCCCCAGCTCCAACAAATAATAAATCACGCAAATATTGTAGTAAATCAAGAGTCCACACGTTTAAATCAAGGCCTTCGTCCACAATAGTGTTTAGCTGTTTTAAAGCTTCTTTAGCGTTTTTTTGAGTGAGAGTTTCTACAAAATTTGAATATATATTGTATGAGCTTAGACCCACAAAAGAATCGGGTTCTAGATTTCCTTCAACAACCTGTTGTAACAGCGTTTCAGCATCTCTAAATCCTCCATGCGATGCCTGTGCTATTTTAACTAAGTCTTCACGTTTAAGTTTTTTTGCTTTTTCTTCTTTACTTATTCTCTCAAGCTTTTCTACAAGCTGTTCAATGGAAGCGCGTTTAAACTTAAATACCTGACAACGTGACTTAATTGTTGCCGGAACTTTATGAAATTCGGTCGTACACAGTATAAAGTGGGCATGTAAAGGAGGTTCTTCGAGGGTCTTCAATAAGGCATTAAATGCTTCGGTTGTAAGCATGTGTACCTCATCAATAATGTAAACTTTGCTTTTGCCGACCGACGGGGCTAGTTTTATTTTATCTCTAAGCTCTCTAATATCATCTATTCCCCTGTTGCTTGCGGCATCAATTTCTATTAAATCTATAAAAGACCCCTTTTGAATAGACACACAATTTTCACATTTTCCGCAGGGATCCCCTTCTTTACTTATGTTTGTACAATTTAGTGCTTTTGCTAAAATTCTTGCGGTAGTGGTTTTTCCGGTACCTCTTGGACCTACAAAAAGGTACGCATGAACGATTTTGTTATTCTTTACCTGATTCATCAACGCCGCTGCTACATCGTTTGGCTTTGATATTTCGCTAAAATTTTGAGGTCGGTATTTTGTATAAAACATAGAAACTTCCTGTCTGTTACCTAAGTATACGTGACCAGATTTTGCAATCAACTAATGGAAGTTTGATTGAGCATGGAGTTCAATATTAATTTTTTGTGCGGTTTAAAAAGGAATATAGAGCAAGGGAATGAAGTATAAGAGCAGTACTCCATTCCCATAATTTCCTAGCACTCATCACATGTATATATTACCCATAGTACAAAGACAAATGACGGTAATGCTACAAATAACCCAAGGGCTATTGCTTTGACTACTTGCACAACTAGCTGCTGCACCGTCTCTGCGGGATTAATCCCCTGCAAATACGTGAGACCCATGAGCGTAAAAATTGCCCATATTACCAAAAGAATAATCACTGTGCCCAACATCAGGGCGGATGAATTTCCCTCGGCATAGTCCCCAGAAATTTGCGACTTATCGGCTGTTCTCTTTGACATTGTTCCTCCATCCATTGGGTGTGTAAAGATTTAAAGTTATTATACTTTAAAATGTTTATTTGAAAAAATCAAACTACAAACCTATAGCTTGTTCTAAATTTTTTGTGATTGTTGTTAAATCAGGCTTAAATACTGATAACACGTAGTCGTTAACTTCAAATTTATTACTTTTCGGCCTACCTACGCCAATTCTAAACCTCCAAAAGTCTTGTGTACCCAACTTATTTATAATATCAATTACTCCATGATGTCCGGCATCTCCGCTACCTTTTTTAAAACGGGTCTCACCTTCCTCCAAATCAACCTCATCATGCACAATAATCAAATCATTAAGGTCAACATCAAAATAATTTACAATTTTACTTACTGCTTCGCCGGAATTGTTCATAAAAGTATGCGGTTTTGCAAGTAATGTATCGCCAAATCGGCATATTTCACTATTAAACTTTTTTTCAAATTCCCACATGCCATTATTATTTTCGGCAATTTTTTCAACTGCCATAAAACCAACATTATGTCGTGTGTTCTTATATTTTTCTCCGGGATTTCCCAAACCTACAATTAGCTTCATCATCAATGATCATCACCGTCGTGATGCACTCCAAGTAAATGCAACATACCATGCTCAACAAGCTGGGCAATTTCTTGCTCTAAAGTATTACCATAATCTTGTGCCTGTCGTTTCGCCTGATCTATATTTACGACAATGTCCCCCAAATAGTATTCTTCTCCGTCATCGGAGTATTCACCTACATTAAACGACAAGACATCTGTGGCATAATCACGCCCTCTATATTCTTTATTTAACCTCTGCACTTCTTGATCATTAGAAATCTTTACCGAAACAATGAGCGGTTTTTTTTGTAAGTTTTGTATGTCGGTCATACGTTAAGCAGTATTTTTACTATAGTAATCTTCCAAGATTTTAAGTTCCCGAGTTTCTTTGTCTATTATGTCTTGTCTATTTGCTTGTTGTGCATTCTCAATAGCTTGATTTCTTTGTTTAATTTGTTTTTTTAAAACCTGTAATACAGCCTCATCCGTAACTTGTTCACCTTGTGTTCTTAATTCTATCTCTTTATTTTTAATCTGAGAAAACAAGTACCTTAACACAGACAACCTAAGAGTATCTTTCTCTTTTTGTGCCTTATATAAATCTTGTTGAAGATTTTCCAGTATCATTAATTACTCCTCTTTTTTTCTATATAAAGTTTGCGAGCTTTTTCTTTTTTGCGTTCAGCCCTAATTTCGCTGGGTTTTCTATATCTTTCTCTTTTTCTTAATTCTTTTAGAATTCCTGCTTTTAATACGGCTCGGTTAAATCTACGCAAGGCTTGCTCCAAACTTTCCCCGTTTCTTACTTTTACTCGTGCCATAGTGTTAAAAAACACCTCCCGATCAATGTATTAATTTATTACTTTATTTACTATTCCTGAGGCACTTTGTCGTATTTACCCATAATATGAAAATGTTCGTGTTCAAAGTGATTATAGCCTGCTCCATTATTAACAAGTCTATAACCGGTTTTATTTAGTTCAAACATTTCCACTGTTTCATAAATTGCTCTAAATATTGTATCCCAATAGTGTTCGTTAAAATACTTGCCCGAAAGTGTATTACTCTTTTCCCTGTGTTTTTTATCTATAACCAGCAAATGTAACGGTGCACTGGGATATTTATTTTTAATAACAAGATGCTCTTCTGTTTCATGCACCCTCTCGGCCGGCTCTTCTCCTTTTACAATTGCACAAAATAAACAATTAGGATCTAAATTAGAGTTTGCCACAGTAAGTATAGTATATAACCCAATGTAAGAAGTAGCAACTGATTAAATTATTCTGCTTATATCTCTGATTGTGATGAGCACAATAAGCCCAAGGAGTAAAATAATACCTATTTTATGAACTGCTATTTCAATATGAGGCTCAAGTCTTTTGCCCCGAACTTTTTCAATAATAATAAACAGTAATCTTCCACCATCAAGAGCCGGAAAAGGTAAAATATTAATAATAGCCAAACTCACAGACAATAAAGCAACCAAATCAATAAGTGATAATAACGGATTCTCACCCGACTCAATAATACTTCCGACTATAGAAAATATGCCCACCGGCCCTGAAACACTGCTTGAAACCGGGGCAATTGTTCTTTGTTGAAATGATTGGCTAAGTAAATGTGAAAAGGTGTACAAAGAATAAGCTGTCATATTATATGCATGAGCAGGTCCTGAAAATATTTTATTTCTTCCATAATCCAAAACCACAACATCATTTATATAAACACCTAAAACCCCCACTCCTGTTTCATCGGCTTCGGGAATTAATGAAACAGTACGAATCTCACGTTCAAACCCCTTTATATCCATAAGTAAAACCCTAACCTCTTGTCCGGTTTTTTCTGCTACATTGGTTCTTACATCTTGTAAGTTGTATACAGGTACACCGTCAATTTCTAAAATAGCCTCACCTTGCATAATTCCGGCTCGTTCGGCAGGAGTACCTTCACCAACCCCCAAAACTGCAGTTGTATAAGTTTGAGTATTTCCAAATCTAAAATTGTAATCAAAAAACATAGGAATACTAAAAGACTTAAACCCTGTAGTGAGAAAAAAGACATAATACAGCAACATAGCCAATAAAACGTTCATAAATACACCTGCAACTATAATAATTCCACGCTGTAAAGGTGATTTTGACAAAAAGTTTCGTGGGTCTTTTTCAGCCTTATGAACTTCCTCTTCAGAAACAGCATCATCCTCACCCGATAATTTAACAAAACCCCCAAACGGTAATAAATTAAGTGAGTATAGAGTTTCGCCTATTTTCTTTCCTATTACTCTTGGAGGCAATCCAAAACCAAATTCCTCTACTCTAACTCCAAATCTCTTGGCTGCATAAAAATGACCAAACTCATGAATAACAACTAATATTGAAAGTATTAAAATAAAAACTAAGAGATTTAACATATTTTAAATTTGCATTATATCTTTCTTTTTTTGTTCACTAATTTCTTCAACCTCTTCAACACATTCTTTCACAATTTCTTCAACCTTTTCTTTTAGCGTAAATTTTTCATCTTCTCCAAATTCTTTTTTTTCAAATGACACATCAATGTCTTTCATGGCATCCTGTCGAATATTACGAATTGCCTGTTTTGTTTCTTCGGTTTTTGTAGACACGAGTCGAGTAAATTCTTTACGCCTTTCTTCAGTTAAGCTTGGTATAGGAACGATAACATGTGTAGCCTGTACAACCGGATTTAGCTTAAGCTCGCTTTCTCTAATTGCTTTTGCAACCGAATCCAACATATTTTTGTCCCAAGGAGTTATTTGTAGAGTCTGGGCATCTACGGTACTAATAGTTCCTACTTCTTTTACACTCATTTGAGTACCATATGCATTAACTTTAACACTATCCAATAATGAGGGGGTTACTCTTCCGGTTCTAATTTGAGCAAGCTCTGATTTCAAATGTTCCACAGAATTGTTAAGCTTTGTTTTAAGTTCGGCGTTAGTCATATTAAAATTATACCAAAGACAAAAAATTACACACTCACTAATTTATCTAACCGACAACCTGCAAAATTCTTTTATTTCAATATTTTCCCCAACTTTTGCCACGGTTTCCTTCACTAAATCCTGAATGGTTTTGCTTGAATCCCTTATATATGCATCGCTCATTAATTCTTCTACATTTTCATATTCAGCTGTAGCCACCTGCATTGCTACTTCCTGGCATAAATTCTTAAAATCTTCTGTTTTTGCCACAAAATCAGTTTCACATGCAACTTTAACCATACTACCAACTTTTCCTCCTGCATGAATATATGACACTACCAAACCGTCTTTTGTTTCTCTGTCTGATTTCTTTTCTGCTTTTGCCAAACCTTTATCCATTAAATCTTTTTTTGCTTTTTCATAATCACCGTTGTGTGTTTCTAGGGCTTCTTTGGCATCAAGTACGCCTGCTCCTGTTTCTTCTTTAAGTTTTTTGATTTTTTCTATATCCATATTCTCCTTTATAAATTATTACTCCTGGTTTTCTTCTGTTAATCTGGCCATTTCCGAGTCTTCCGGTTCTATTTCAGACGTATCAACAATATCCTCACCCTTGTTAACTCTTTCAACAAGCTTTTTACCTGCTGTTTCACTCGAAACCGGTGATTTTGTGGATGAAACTTTCATCCCTTCTTCTTCAACATTTTCTTCCGGTGTTTGCTCTGTACCTGCACTAGCACCTTTTTTCGCATACTCTTTGTAACCGGCTTCTACAGCGTCTGCTAATGCTTTTACAATAATTGCAATAGATTTAATTGCATCATCATTCCCCGGAATAACAATATCAATTTTTTCAGGATTTGTATTTGTATCAACCAACCCTATTATTTTACTATTTGCATTATGTGCTTCTTTAATGGCTGTTTTTTCTCTTTTTGCATCAATAACCACCAACGCCGCCGGAATACTTCTCATGCCAACTAACCCGCCAACAGAATTTTGAAGTTTTTCAATCTCTCTGTCTATTAAAAGTCGTTCTTTTTTTGTGTAGTGATTAAGTTCGCCTTGTTCTCTTTTTCTTGTTAAGTCAACAAGTCTTTTCATTTTCTTTTTTATAACATCAAAGTTGGTAATCGTTCCACCCAGCCATCTTTCTGTAACAAACAAAGCACCGCTTCTTTTTGCTTCAATTTCTACAATTTCTCTTGCCTGCTTTTTTGTACCAACAAAAATTATTTGTCCTCCGTTAGCTGCTGTGTTATACAAAAACTCACAAGCTTCTTTCAAACCTTTTTCGGTATGTTCAAGATCTATAATGTGCAGGTTTTTCTTAACTGAATAAATATAAGGCTCCATGCTAGGATGCCATCTTCGTACTTGGTGTCCAAAATGAACTCCGGCATCAAGTAAATCTTTGGGTTTTGGTAAATTATATTTTGCCATTTTTCCTTTCTTTACAAAAAAATAATCCCCCTGTGGGGTTTGCCCTTTTGGAGGATTCATCATAATTCTCTATGTGATACCTCCCTTTTACTTTTGGGTTTAAGTCGCGCTTAACCCTCACTTGAAAGTCCGTTAATCGAACCAGGAAGCTTCAAGAACTTTGCAGTTTAAACTACATCCGCAGAATACCATCTAAAAATATAAAATGCAATAAAAATTGCAAAAAAAACGGGAAGCCAAGCCAGTTAATGGTGACTTCCCTATCAAATTTTAAAAAACTATATTCAAGCCTTTATTAAGTCTTTGGTACCCTCCTCATCTTCCTTTTTGCAATCTCTATTAAATCTAAAGGCACTCGAATGGTTTCACTGCCAATACATCGAGTATCATTTTTTGCATTTCTTGGTGTCTTCTTAGTACCTTTCTTTTTTGACATGATTATGCCCGGTAAATACACCCGTGCTTAGATATGCAACAATGTCCTTCTGGACCATCACCCCTTTGTCGTGCGCATGTACAACACCCACACGAACATCCGCATCTTTTTAACTTATCCCCATGATGTTTGGGCACGTGTCGATCCCTTATAGCATGCCCGAAAGCCAATGACGCCACACCTGCTGCTATAACAACAAAAAAACCCTTACCCAACATTAGTGTCTACTCCTTGTGTAATGTCTCCCCTCAACATTAAGTAGTACTGTACCACCAGAATAACAGAAAATTTAGATTAAATACAGTAATTTTTGCTATTTGCTATACTTTTAAGATGATACTGTCAGACGAAAAAATTTTAGAAGAAATTGAAGCGGGTTCTATATTAATTGAACCATTTGACCGAAAAAACCTTGGAACTAATTCATATGACGTGCATTTAGGAAAAACTTTAGGTGTATATCAAAACCATGAACTTGACGCTAAATTACACAATAAGATTGATTTTATAGAAATTCCTGAGGAAGGATATGTTTTGATGCCGGGTACTCTTTATTTAGGGGTTACACAAGAATACACCGAATCACACAAACATGTTCCTTTTTTGGAAGGCAAATCAAGTACCGGAAGACTGGGTATAAATATTCATGCAACCGCGGGTAAAGGCGACGTAGGATATTGCAACACATGGACATTGGAACTTTATTCTATTCAACCAGTCAGAATTTACGAAGGCATGCCCATTGGCCAACTCATTTATTTTGAAGTTAGTGGTAAAGTGGGCGTACGCTACGATAAGAAAAAATCGGCAAAATATACTAATGTCTCTAGAGTTCCCGTTGAGTCAATGATGTTTAAGAATAAATTTTAAATGGTAAAAGTTAAAGCCCCAAATTCTAAAAAATTCAGGGCTTTTGGGCAGGCAAAGTCGCTTAACTGCTTATTTACGACTCATTCCGTACAAAGCTACATTCTAGCACACAATTCAAAGAATTTTATACTGCAATCGGCGCTTTGATATGAGGGTGTGATTCATACCCCTCAAGCAAAAAATCCTGGTATTTAAAGCGTAGAATATCAGTGACAGATGGGTTGATTTTCATTGTAGGCAACCTCAAAGGCTCACGTGTTAGCTGTAACCGTGCCTGCTCAAGATGATTTAGGTACAAGTGGGCATCGCCCAGCGTATGAACAAACTCACCGGGTTTATAGCCTGTTACTTGAGCCATCATCATTGTGAGTAAAGCATAGGACGCTATGTTAAAGGGAACGCCTAAGAAAAAATCTCCACTGCGCTGAAACATGTGACACGACAATCTCTCCCCGGCCACATAAAACTGAAACAACAAATGACATGGCGGTAAAGCCATCTTTTCGATATCCGCCACATTCCATGCACTAACAATGTGCCGTCGCGAATCAGGATTCCGTTTAATCTGCTCAACAACTTGAGCAATTTGATCAATACTTCTTCCATCGCGCGTTGGCCAACTCCTCCACTGATAACCGTACACAGGCCCCAGTTCACCGTTTTCATCAGCCCATTCGTCCCAAATACTCACTCCGTTTTCCTTTAAGTAAGCAGTGTTTGTATCACCTCTTAAAAACCACAACAACTCATGAATAATTGAACGCAGATGCATCTTTTTTGTAGTAAGAAGAGGAAAGCCCTCTTGCAAGTCAAAACGCATCTGGTAGCCAAATACACTTAGAGTACCGGTTCCTGTTCGGTCTTCTTTTTTATGACCATTTTCAAGAACATGACTCATCAAATCCAAATACTGTTTCATCATCAATCTCCTTTTTGTTTTATTTATGATTTATGATAACAGAAAAATATTATTTATTATTCGTCTTCCCGTGATTCTTCTGATGAGTCAATTAACGGGTTTTTCCAGGCGGCATAGTCACAGTCCGGATAGTTGCTACAACCATAAAAAGTACGACCTTTGGCTTTTTTAACTATAACTTCCCCATCCGAACATTTCGGACATTTCATACCAATTTTTTCAAGATATGATTTTGTATTTTTACACTTGGGATAATTACTGCAAGCTAAGAACTTTCCAAATCTACCTTGCTTTAGCATCATTTTCCCATCTTCACACACGTCACAGTCACCAAAATACTGGGATTCAGCACTCTCAGCATCTCCTTCGCCAAGTTCTTCAGCTAACGGTCTTGCATACTCACAATCCGGATAATTGGAACAGCTCAAGAACTTTCCATATTTACCAAGTTTTACCAACAATACCGAACCACATTCCGGGCATTTTTCTTCAGTTGTTTCTAAGGTTGTAACTTCGCGCTTTTCTAAAGTTTTATCTTTTTCTGTTACAGTTTTTTCAAAAGGCTCATAAAATTCTTTAATAACTGGAACCCATTCTTTTTCACCCGCTGCAATTTTGTCAAACTCTTCTTCCATCCCCGCAGTAAATTCGTAATCTACAACATTTGGAAAATGTTCCACTAAAAGGTCGGTTACTACAAATGCAAAGTCGGTCGGCTTATAATATCTCCCTTCTTTATCTACATAACCTCGCTGTTTTATTGTTGAAAGTGTGGGAGCATAAGTAGACGGTCTGCCTATTTCCATTTCTTCTAATTGTTTAATTAATGTAGCATCAGAGTATCTGGCAGGGGGTTGTGTGAAGTGCTGGCTAGGATGAATCTTCTTCATATGTAAAGATTCTCCAATTTCTAAATCAGGTAATACTGCGAGCTTCTCATCATCCTCATCTCCAATTTCTTTACCAAGTATTAGCCACCCTTCAAATTTAATTATGGATCCATTTGCTTTTAATCCATAACCATTATCTGTTTCTACCAATATTTTAGTTTGATCATAAATTGCAGGCATCATTTGACACTCAATAGATCTCATCCAAACAAGTTTGTACACTTTTTTTGCATCCGCCTGTAGCTTTTTGGTAGCATCACTTCCCGGCTGAATTTTTAAATCAGTTGGTCTTATCGCTTCATGAGCTTCCTGAGCACCTTTTGATTTAGTTTTGTAACTTAATGCTTCAGACGGCAAAAACTCATTTCCAAAAATCTCTTTTATATAAGACCTGCATATTTTTATGAAATCTGCTGACAAAGTGAGAGAATCAGTTCTATGATAAGTTATTAAACCTTCTTCAAAAAGCTGCTGGGCTGCACGCATTGTTCTACTAGCTGAAATTCCATATACATTTGCCATAGCTTGTTGCAATGTAGAAGTCTTAAAAGGGGCGTAAGGATTCTTTTTGCGCTCCGACTTCTCAATTGCTAATACAGTGTATTTTGCCTTTTCTAAATCACTTTGCACAATGTTTGCAGTTTTTTCATCTTTTACTTCAAGTTTTTTACCATCTTTTTTTTCAAGTGCTGCCGTAAATTCCTTTTTCTTATCTTTTGCTGATACCAAATCCACATCAATATTCCAATATTCTTCAGGTATAAATGCTAATCTTTCACGTTCTCGTTCAACAACTAGCCTTACAGCAACACTCTGAACTCTACCGGCAGATAATCCGTAACGCACTTTTTTCCACAACAATGGTGATAGTTTGTATCCTACCAGCCTGTCTAAAACTCTTCTTGCCTGTTGTGAATCAACTAAATTTACATTTAACTTCCCTGCATGATTAAATGCATCCAGTACAGCTTCTTTAGTCAATTCATGAAATACAACTCGTTCATAATTTTTCTTTTTACCCTCTTTTGTACTACTTAATATGTGTTTTAAATGCCAAGCAATAGCCTCACCCTCACGATCTGGGTCAGTTGCGAGTATAATTTCATCAGCATCTTTTAAATACTTTTTTAATTGTGTAACTGTCTTTTTTGATTTCTGCGGAATCTCGTATTCCGGTTCAAAGTTATTTTCAACATTTACTCCAAGCCCTTTTTTTGGCAAATCTCTAATATGACCCATGGAGGCTTCGATTGTATAAGACTTATCTAAAAACTTTGCAAGAGTCTTAGCTTTTGTCGGGGACTCTACTATAACTAATTTAGGCATACTCTAGAAGAATACAATATGAATCTATTTTTGCAAACGAGGCGGTAATTTTTTGTAGAATTTGTATTTATTTTTAATACTAGTGAAATTTTAAAAAAGGCGTCAGGTGAAAGTCTCCGGAGATTTTTATGTAATCTCGTTTAACTTTCCGCCTGGCGCCTTTATGAGCATGTTGGCGTATTAAGCCAACATTCGATCACCCTTACGAACAACTGCTTTCCAATGCCATCTGACATTGCCGCTTCCGGCAAAAACACGATGGCAATAATCAAAATCGCCAAAGCAAAAAGCGCAATGGCGACATAAGTAAAGTCTCTGCTCATCATATCCTCCTCATGGCACATTAATATAACAATATTATATCAAAATAAAGTCTAGTAATCAAATACTATAGGTCGTTGACTAACCTCGATATGTGTAAAATGTTACAATACGCGTATGGCAGTTGTACCAATTACAGCTATTAAAAATAATAAAATTCCAGACATACTCATTACAAAATGTGAGAAGGTTACGGTATTTGACAAAGATTTGAAAAAAATCGGGCAAGACTTAATTGATACAGCATTGGTTGAAAAAGATCCTGAAGCGGCGGGTTTGGCAGCACCACAAATTGGAGTTAATAAAAGAGTATGTCTTGTTAGAGAATTTAAAGAAACTAAAAATAATAATGAAACAATTGTTAGAAATCATATATTAGTGAATCCGGAAATTACGGGAAATTCGTCAGATTTTGACATAAAATGGGAAGCGTGTTTAAGTGTCCCAAAATTATCAGGAAAAGTTCAAAGATATAAACGAGTAAGTGTAATTGCTAATGACATGAACGGGAAAAAAATAAAGTTTAAAGCATCCGGATTTTTTGCTCGAGTTATTCAACACGAAATAGATCATTTGAATGGGATACTCTTCACAACAAAAGTTGTGGGTGATTTATTAACAGATGAGGAGTTAGAAAAATTATATAATATGCCATATACTGAATAGTATGAACATTGCATTTTTTGGAACATCAGATAAATCTGAGCCAATATTAAACACTTTACATAATAATTTTAAATTAAAGTTATGTGTGACAAAAAACGACACTAAAGTTGGAAGAAAGCAAGAAATTCGCGAAACAAGTGTTAAAAAGTGGGCAAAATCTAATAACATATTGTTTCATACTATTGATTCTTTAAACACACAATCTGTTAATGAAATAATCAATTTATTTGAAAATGAGAAAATTGACTTAGGTATAATAGCAGATTTCAATTTTATTATACCATCTACTATTTATGAAGTGTTATCTTATGGAATGATTAATATACACTTTTCACTTCTTCCAAAATATCGTGGTGCTAGTCCTGTGCAGCACACAATTCTAAACCATGAAGAAATTACAGGTGTAACATACATGCAAATTGACGAAGGTATGGACACAGGTGATATACTATATCAAGTCAAATATGGACTTACTGGACACGAAACGACGGCTGAGTTATATAATAACTTATTTGACATTGCAGCAGAACATTTGCCTTATGTTGTCAACGAATATATTTCTGGAACTTTAACACCGACAAAACAGGACAATAAAGAAGCTACATATTGTATTTCACCTACCCATCCTAAAAGTACATATATTTTTAAAGAGGATGCAGAAATTAATTGGTCTTTTTCACTGCATGACATATATGCTCAAATACGCGCTTATAACCCCTGGCCAATTGCATGGACTACGCTTGAAGATATGTCAAATGCCAATATTATGATAAATAATGAAGGAATAATCAATAAAACATCAAAAGATGCTGAAGCTTTCAAATTAGTACCAAAAAACGAAAAAGATATGAGGATTAAAATACATAAAGCTTTTTTTGAAAATGAAGTTTTAAAAATTCTTGAAATTCAGCCTGAAAGCAAAAATATTATGAGTTGGAATGATTTTATAAACGGATACCTCAGAGTTAAATAGCTAAGTTAATTATCTTCTTCAGCTTGAGACTCAAACTTTAATCTTTTTAAACAAGATGTGCAAATTCTAACCTTTACTTTTTGGCCATTTATTTCAAGCTTTTTGTTCCTTAAGTTTGGTTGTTGGCGTGTGCTTGTTCTTCTAGTAACACGTCTTCCAATACCTCTTGGGACTAAATTACCTTTTATATAGCTTTTTTCGCAAAATTCGCAAACTCTTGACATAGCAGAAAGATTAAACCACAAATGTGTATAAAGTGTCAATAAATGCCGATATAAAAATGCTTAACTTGACTGGTAATTAGGCACACTCTAATATTAATGTAATGCCTAAAAATTTTGAAAAAGGATTTGAAAGACTTTCTGATTTTGTTAGTGGAATTGTGGGCTCTCCATATTGGTTTGCATGGTCTTTAGGCGTTATTATTTTGTGGTTTCCTTCAAGATTTATATTTCCAACCGAAGAGCTATGGCATTTATTTATAAATACCTTTACAACAATTCTAACTTTTTTGATGATGGCACTTCTCCACTCTTCACAAAGTAAATGGGAAAAAGACATAGAACAACTGGAAAAAAAACAGGAAAAAATTTTAAAATTACTTGAAAAAGACATGGCGGAAATAAAAACCACGTTAATCACCCAAAATGCTATACCCGAAACTGAAAAATCCCAAAAAAAGCAAAACGACAAAAATAAGAAAAACCCTACAATTACTTCATTACTTTAATTTTTGTGTTAAAATTTGTTAGCTGGATGTGCCTGGATAGCTCAGTGGTAGAGCAATCCCCTTGTAAGGGATAGGTCGTGAGTTCAAGTCTCACTCCAGGCTCCATACTTTGCCGGGATACCGAAGTGGCCAAACGGGACTGACTGTAAATCAGTTGGCATACGCCTTCGCAAGTTCGAATCTTGCTCCCGGCACCAAGCCTGGGTAGTTCAGGGGCAGAACGCTTCCATGGTAAGGAAGAAGTCGGGAGTTCGATTCTCCCCCCAGGCTCCACTAATAGTCTTTATATTGGGAATCCTTTGATAAAGCCTCACGTAAGCGATCAACCATCCACATTCTTATAAGAGACGATGTTGAAATATCATATTCTTGGGCTAATTTTTCAACTTCTTTTTTCAAACTAGGAGCAACGCGAATTGTCATTGTTTCTTTCTTTTCTGTTTTTGGTTTGTACACTAACTTTAGCGGTTGCTCAAAGTCAACATAATCCACAATACTATGGGTATCCCAAAAATTGGCCTCTTCTTCGATGTTTTTAAATTTAGGCAATGTCTTTCTTTTTGGCATTTCTGTACACCTTCCTTTCTTTTTTGCTCATATCTTGAGCAGTAATTATGTAAAATTCTCTTTCCGACTCTTCAACAAGTATAATGGCAAGAAGTCTCATTTCGGATCTTCCTAAAGCTAAAATTCTGCCATTATAAGTTGGCAAATAAACAACATATAAATCCGACAATGCTTTCTCAACCTCTTGCATACTTACTCCATGCTTTGCAATGTGACTTGTATTCCACGCATCCCAAATAATTTTTTCAATCTTTTGCATTATTTAGATTATATCATGCGCGTATTACTTCGTAATACAAAAGGATTTTTGGTCAAATATAACTAAAATACCTCATTTTCAATTTAAAAAAACCTATATCAAACCACATAGCAAAAAGAAAAAAGCCTGGTTATATGGGATGTTTAAGTATTAGATACTATAATTATTTAGTTGCTAGGAAGTTATCATGCATATATAATTCATACGCTAAAGTTCTTAAACTGGGACATAGGGGCGTAGTGTAATGGCAACACATTTCTCTCCAAAAGAAATACTGGGGGTTCGATTCCCTCCGCCCCTGCCATCAACATCATTACCCTATACACCCACAAAAAAACCGGTGCTATAATTTAAAAAATGAGGAAAGAAATCTCAAACTACTACATTGCAGTTCCCCTAGTTTATAGGTTTTGGCGTACTTGCAACGTTTTTTTTGAGCATCTTTACATATAACGAACCACTCTCAAATATTTTCCTCTTTTGCCGAATTGATACTTTTTTAAGTTGACTTATTTTGACGTAATTATAGGTTTTTTATATAATACAAAGGGTTTTTGGCCTTTTATACATTAAAAATCCAGGAGAAAAAAAACCAATGGGTGAGATTATAGCTTTTTTGAGTGATCCGGCGACTAACATTGCACTGAGAGGTATAACAATTTTTTGTGGTATAGTGGCTTCTTTCTTTATAGTTGTAACATTAGCTGGTCTTCATAGTATTAAAAATAGCAAATACATTGAAGTTGCCACAGGTAATCGCCAGCAGCACTTGAAAATAGAAACCATTATGAATAGAGGTGCAATAACGACATTCATCGTCTGTATTCTGTTTTTCATAGTACTATTGTTGCTACGCTGACATGGAATTTAAGGGACTGTTAGAATTTTCATTAGCTAACAGTCCCTTATCTTATAGTTTCATTAGGGTAGAAATGAGTTTAGGCACGAGAAAAGCATGTTTGGGATGGTTTTCGATGATCACCGGCTCATGGCTTGCAACTGACTTAAGTCTTTCAAACAATATTCTATGAAATAAGTCAAATTGTGTCCCCTTATTTGACAGAAAATCATTAATGTCTTGTGCATTACGTGGGTGAAAATGTACCCCTTTTACCAAGTCGATCGGTAATGACATAAGCCAGTCAACTGGATCGTCATCAAAAACTCGAACACCATGTCCATATCTGTCGGTTCGAGTTAAATGAGTGTAATCCAGTACTAAAGGAATCCCTTCAGTTTGAACATCAAAAACCGGCCGCCTTTCTTTTATGAAAGCATCCGGATGCAATTCAAATGCCCAATTAACAAAACCTTCTAACTCACTGCAATGTGTACTGTGGCTTACATACAAAACATCAGGAAAATTTGACTGCAGAATAAGTTGCTTAATACTGATATCACCTTCACTACTTCCAAACAAAAACCAATCTATGGGCATAGGAGGCTCAAAACCAGGACTTATGTTCTTAGCTTTAAGTCGCTTATAAACTTGCGATAGGGGTCCGTAATTCCACGGCTGCCACTCTATTGCCAAAACTTGTTCGGGTGGAAAAAAATCCACGGATTCAACTATGCCCCGTTGCGGCATGAGTTGAACGCCAACTCCGAGTTTCCTGGCCAACAAAGACGTTATATACAACCCGGGCATTCCCAGCATGCCAAATCCAAATGACAAAGTATGAATTCCTATGTTCAACATCGTTTACTCTCCTTACATAAATGCATTAATTTGCTTAAGTTTTAAAGAGTATAATTTGAATCTTAAATGGTGTCAAAGCAGATTATTGCTCGCTATAGCGTTTAAGGGCGTTATTAATTATTGCTTCGATTGTGTCGCTGTAGCTAAGTCCAGAAGTTCTTGCAGCTAAAGGAAAATAGCTTATTATACCTTCAGCCGGATTTATTCCGGGAAGAGTGTTTATTTCTATGAAATATAGCTGGTTTGTGTCAGACAAACGATAATCAATTCTCGCAGCATCTTTTGCTTGCAAAGCATTATAAGCCTTTAAGGATGTTTCCTCGATTAATTTTTGAACTTCTTGTGATACATCAGCAGGGCAACCATAAGCTTGTGTAACATCTTCTAATGAATCTTCATAAAGCCACTTGAGTTCGTATCCAGCTATGTTGTGCATTCCTTCGGGTAAAAAATCAAACTTTTGTTCTATAATCGGTAAAACTTTTGCCGGATAATTGCCTAAAACCGCAACTGTAAATTCCCTACCCTCAATATATTCTTCTAAAAGTAAATTAGCGTCAAACTCTTTATAAATAGCGTTTACTCTTACTCATAACTGTTCTTCGTTATCTACAATATTTGCATCAAGCACTCCCATACTTGAACCCTCATCGTTTGGTTTTATTATTAAAGGAAATTTTAGTTCGTTTGACAATTCAAATTCTGGACTGCTAATTATTTGCGATTCAGGAATTGTAATGCCAACACCTTTCAAAAAGGTCTTAGTAAAATGTTTATTTAAAGTAAGTGCGTGTGTAGTTGGAGTAGAATGAGTATATTTTATTCCTAGCATTTCACAAAACAACGGAATTTGTGATTCTCTTGCATCTCCGTGCAAACCTTCAGCAATATTAAACAATAAATCAATTGAATCTTTGTGCTTTTTTAGATTTTCATATGCGTTTAAATCTGCCTCTATTCTAATTACAGTATGTCCAAGAGATTCAATTGTTTTTATAATTGAATCAATTGTTTCGGGAGCATCAAAATCTATATCTTTTTGTTCGCTTATATTTAAGCTGGGGTCACTTTTTTTAACATTGTAAGCAAAAGCAATGTGCATAACTTTTAGAATACAATGAATATAGGGTATGTACAAGAAAATGGTATGGGGTGTAGAATTAGTCGTATATCCTGTTAAAACGCAATTATTAATGCTTATGAAAAAGGAGATTAATTATTATGAGCTATGATTGTGATGAATGTAGAAAATTTTATAAAAATCACACTCCTGCAGTTGAAAGTTTGTCATTTAATGTAGAAAACGGAGACCCTGGACAGTTATCCGTCCAAACAAAATACTTGTGTGAAAAATGCCTAAAAAGTGCATTACAAGCTGTAAATGGCAATGTTATCAACAGACGTAAACTAAAACCTTAACGATGGAGTTTAATATAAAGACTCAGCGAGTAATTTCTTAATCGCTGAGTCTTACCTTTACCAACGGCTGGAACGGTTGCTTCTCCCCTTTTTGCTTGAACTTCCATCAGACGCACCCGGGCTGTATTCACCCAGATACTCAGGATAATTCTTAGGGTTGTGTATGCCGGTTCCATTGCAGTATGGACAAGTCTCAACTACATCCATCCCGTTTCTTCGTGAAGTTATTGTGCCGTTAACACAACTTCTGCATTTAGCCATGATTTACTCTCCTTTTACACTTCTTAGCTATAGTCAAAAAAATTTCAACTTATTAAGTATATTTTAAAAATATAAATGTATGAAGTAAGATTGGTTGGAAGATTATTTGTTTGGGCTATAATTAAGTTAATGACTTCACCTGCTATAACTTTTGAAAATGAACATGAGAGAGTACGTAATGAAGCGGAAATGGCTGCTAATGTTGAAATTAGAAACCCTCTAAATGATAGATACACAATTGAGCAAAATACTGTCACATTTGAGCAAGCGTTAGAAGATATTGAACAAGGAATAGTAAAAGCGATAGATGAACTAGGTACTCCACTAACTTATGACTATTTAGAAAAACTACTTGATGAAAATAGATATGAAGTTACTTATTTTATTCCAAAACTAGAACGACAAGAAATACGAACTGCTGAAGAAGCAGTTGCTCTTTATACAAACTGGCTATTACAAGAAAATATAAAAATTGAGCGATCCGGTTCAAATGCCAATATAGCCCAATACAGTGCACGAAGAGCTGTTGCAACAACTATGGTTCTAGACAGATTGCGCGAAACAGCAAGTGAAGACGAGTATTATCAGGCAGGCGCTCAAATACTACTTGTTTCTAATATGCTTTGGGTAATTGAAAGTAATATTAAAAATGACAAAAATCCCTATCAGCATAATATGACTGGTTATCCAACTCATATGTCGAGATTTTTAAGAAATATTTCTGACATTATGCTTGAAAAAACAGACGATGGCCAAGACTACAAAATAGAGTTCAAGGAACTTTGGGATAATTTAAAAACTTTAGTTCCTAAAACACCAGATTATGAAAGTAATTTTAGAAAATTACGTAGTGGAGCTTTTGCAGAATTTCAAGTATTAAGATTTTTTGATGCATCACCAGATTTTGAAATAATTACGGGTAACAACGAAACTGAAGTACATGACGATGTTTATAATGGGATTGATGGTAGAGTTAGAATTTTAGGTAGTGGGCTGGAATTTGCTGTAGATATTAAGTCGAGTAATTATAATACGGTTGTGGGAATTAGCTCGGAATTCAATGGGGACACGGATGCTAGCGTTAGTATCCAGGTTTATAGAAACGGATTTATGACAAACGATGCCAACGCTACTATTGAAAGTTGTGAAATTTCTCCAAATTTAGTAAAATATGTTAAATCAACAGGAGTGCCTGCTGTTTGTATTAGGGTAGACGCCAGACCAGATTGGGAGGAAATATCGAATTTAATTGTAACAACAGCTAATCAGTTAAAGTGAGAAAGTAATGAAGAATATATTTGGTAATGGAATCAAGATTAGTGACGATAATGCACGTAGGCTTAGCGCTGCTTTGAGAAAATCGGCACTTGTTGTGTTGCAGAATATTTTGTCTCGCAAATAACATAAGCACCCTTTTTTAGAATTTGAGGTTTAGAACTTTAGGACATGTACTTGTTTGGAATCAGGTGATTTTGAACAATGCATGTCCATTATTATTTTATAGGATAATGCAAAAAAGCGCTCTCGTGTTTTGTTACTAACAGTCCTACCCACTGTTAAAACACAAAAGCGCTTTTTTGAACTCAATGTTTGTGCGATTACTATATAACTCACATTGAGTACTGTTTTTAAGATCTTTTTACACAACCCATTAAAACTCTTAAATTTCGTCTCTTGCGAGGCCTCCATAATAATGGGACAAAAGGCCTTCCCCAGTTGTCTGTGGATTCTAGTACTTCTTTGGAATATCTACTACGAATCCACTTCAGAACGCTCAGTCTGTCACTTCTCACTTTTTTGTCACCAAGAAATCTTGCTTCTTCTTGGGTTATTTTAGTAAGCTGAATGCGACAATGTGGACAAATACCCCCACTATGTCGCTTTGCCAAATATCCGCAGTCCATGCAGACGAAATTATACCTGCCGTTGCCGTTCATTTTTTTTCTCCTTTTATATTTTTTACTCTCCAATTCAATGAGAGTAATTTACCCATAACTAGTTACCGGCAAATTACTATCACTGAAATATTTTAAAGAGCGGCCAAAGCACAAGATCCCGGTTAAGGTAACTGTACTTTGGCCACGACAAAACAAATTGCTTATGAGTTTTTCACAGAACTACTCATTTGAGTTACCTACATGATGTGCATGAAGGTTTATTTTGCAGCTGTGACTGCACTGATTCACTCTGCCCAAAAGTGGTTTTCACTTTTTGGCGGGTTTGGAACCCAACCAAGGGCAAGAGCCAATCTAATCCCCAGCCAATGGACGGCTGTCCAGGACAGCCTGGCGTTGGGGTCGTCATGGCGTTGCACTTTAGGAGTCTTTCGACCCAAGAAGCGTAACGCCTTGACATATGCGTACTGCTCCCCCCACTTTTGAGGAACGGGCGGAAGTTCCACCTTCCTCAATATGCCTTGGGGGAGCAACACAGCAGGTTCAATTTCACCTCTCACAACCTGCCGGAGGAAGTATTTTGCTTCCTCGTACGCTCTAGAACCCGCTCGGTGGTAACCTTCGGGAGAGAACGAGGTCTCTCCACCGGAATAGACAACATAGACCCGAGCGGTCTTGTCATCCATCCGGAGTGAATGGCTCTGCGGCCATTCACCAAAAGTTTGCCACCGACGGACCTGAAGTAGCTCCTTTTCAACCTGCTTCAGCAGGTGGTCGGGGGCCACTTCGAACGTCACTTGCCGACGCGTGTGGTCGCGTACCACTAGTTCGCGATCCACATAACCCAGCTCGGCAATTTCTGCCTCACGCGGCTCATCAACCATGTAGATGGTTTCCCCATCAAACACGGCCAACTATTTCAACACTTTTTTCACTCATATAATCACCTTTTCTTATGTTTTCGATTTTCTCTCTATCCCGGTCCAAAGAGAAATTGCTAATTTTTTTGATGGTTTTTTATGTTTTTAGGCATATCCATTACCATCAAGGAATTTTGTTTTTTGCGCTAGAAGTACAAACGCTTCCCTAGCGCTCTTCCTTCTGCAGGAGGCTGGAATTCGTGATGCGCCTGCAAAGACACCAGCTTTTCCAAAAAAACATCGAGTACTGGCGTAAGGTACCCGGTGTGCTCGTTTTCGAGCTCAAAGCGAATCGCTTCAAGCATATATTCAGGCACCTTGGCGCCAATCGCCAAAATCACATTTCCCTCTGTAAAATCAGTGTTGTCTCCAGGCAAAAATACTTCACTCAGATAGCACCAAACTTCAGTGCCAACTTTGTTTACTGACAAACAGCCACTGACGCCAAACTGCTCCCCCACTTCCGGGGAATTAATATCAATCAGAGCAACATGAAAGTTTTTCATGATCTTTCCTCCTAGGAAAGTTAAACCGATCTCCCTCCGAAGCTGGACTTCATCGATCAGTTTATTAATAATATCGCTCACTCTATTACTTACTATATTACTTACTATGTAAGTTGCAAAACGAGCGATACTATTTACCTCCGGTCCAAAACCTTTAGAAACTCTAAAAGTCTTGAAAGGAGGCCCAAGTTTCACATTCTATACATCAGAATACTAACTTGGGCTCCGAGACAAATTACCAGATAACTGATTTCGCTTTAATTAGCTACTTTCTAAGGAATAGTCTGGTCTATCCCGCTAAACAAATTTACTCTTCTTCTTCAATGGACGAGGATTTTACCTTCCAGGCTTTGTCGGCTTCGTAAATTTTACGAAGCGTGTCGCCGCCCAGCAAGGTTTCATAATCCTCCTCTGTGAACTGAAACTCCTCCTCATCTTCATCAATTTCAGAATAATCCCTTCCCCAACCGAAGTAAGGGATTTTCTGAATCATTTCGACAAATCGGGCATCCTTGAGTATCTCTTCGAATCCTCGTGCTTCGAGGATACTCGAGAAACTCATGCCATAACTTCCCTGCTCATCAGTATCGTCAAACGACACGTCAAGCGGGAAATTTGGACTCATCCACCGGTGTTCATTATCCGAGACATCAAATGCCTCGTCGAAATCACCGGGGTACGCCATAACATCTGGCGTTTCCCTCATTCTCTTAACAATCCGCTCTCTTTGAGAACGGATTACAAGGCTGTTGAAAATCGGACGTCCGTCAAACGTCCATCCAACAACCTTTTTAATCTGGAACGTCACATACACAAGCTTACGTTCACGCAGCTGTGCAACAATGCTCCAGGGAAGGGCTCCCCGATTCACAACGTCATCGAGCAACGACTCGATGAGTTGAAAAGGAATTTGGGCTGAAACGAGTTCAGCCTCAAATGTGTCCTTCGGGGTATCGAGCTTATCCCCAAAGGGCCACTTGGCGTCCCCCCAAACAGAAACAACCATCTTGTAATTGCCATCAAAGGCAACCACATCATGTCCCACGGGGTGATAAACATCCACCTCAAAATCAATCCCCTGATGAGACACGTAAGGAGACTGACGTCCCCAAATCCGTGCAACCACACCATTGTGATGCACGTTCAAATCCGTGCTGTCTGCTAACGACATCAAAATCCCCTGCAGACGGTCCATCTGTACTTTATTCATTTCTTTTTTCCCTTTTTGTTTTCTTTTGTTTTTTTTTCGCTTTTTACCCTTTTTACGTGCGGTAACACGTCCTCAGTCAAAAACATCTATCCAACTTTGCATACAACCATATGCTCAACCTTATTCGGCACTTATCAAGCACCGGGAAGCAGCTATATGCAAACCTAGGAATTGGCCGGATGTTAATCCGATTCAAAATGTAATTTGAAAGAGAAATTTTGGTTACAAGTAGTAGCGTAAATCTTGTACTCAAAATTCCTCTTTTAAATGCAACCCCCAGCCATAACAGTTTAAATTTTAATTAATTTTTACCGGTTATAGCTGGAGCGCGTGAGACAAACAACTAACTGCAACTATGGAATTTAACCACCTTTGTTAAATTCCCAGCTTTTTTTGCGAATCGCTCGTGCAGAGATTTCTCTACTCATCCGGCTATCTTACCCAAGACCCCGGCCGAGCTCCGAAATATTAAACTTTCGGACACCTATTCGTACCAAAACAAATGGTACACGCTTTTTTACGCATGCATCGGAAAACCATCCTTAACATCATGCGAAAACGCCTTTTCTCCTCGTGCTCAACCTTACACCCTGGTTTAGGTGCTGAGCCTTATCAGATCAAGCCATTTTTTACATGGCTGGGTGTCTGATTGGAGCTTTGTTCGACGTTTCAACGTATCGCTTTTTAAGGCGATTCTAGGGAGCTTCTGTCTGAGCTTCGCAAATTACTTATTCCTTATATACCACATTAAACCGCACACCATCCCGTAGGATGTAAAATGCGATTTCACCAGTTACCGTTCCGGTAACTGTGCTGTGGTACAAAAAATTCTCCAGTGGAGGAAAGCCCTCAAATATAAGTTGAGCTTCTTCCACCGGAAGAGAGAAATAAACCATCCCTTCTCTACTATCATCAACATAATGATAGATAAACAAAGTACCATCAAAGGTACTTTTGAAGGGAACATGTTTCAGCGCATATGCGCTATCTTGGTCCCAGCTTTCAGGAAATCGTAACTTGCCTGAAGGCAAGATATCTTCCCTACTTACTAGAACCGTTTGAGGGAATCGAATTTCTTCCCCCATGAAGCTTGGAGCATGAAAAGTATTGAGAGGTCTTGCGTACCTCACCAACAACTTTCCGTCCCTAACTCCGGCTACCAGGCCGGTGTATTGGACTTTCGTGTGGTTCCTTAAAAACCACACTCTTTTTAATTTGGTCATTCTTCCTCCTTTAAGTTTTGACCATTTGGGCTAAAGCCCTTTTCTTAATCTCCCTATATTTGTCGAAATTGGATTCCTCACCCAAATCAGCAAACCAAGGAAGACAATAATAATCTTCAGGTTCGTCGCTACTGCGACAAACCATTTCCCAAGATTCTTCATCTCCAACATTGTGGAGATAAAGGTCGATACCCTCAAATGCACCAAGATATGTACACTCGGTGCAATCATGGGTGTATAAGGGATTTTTGGTCATTATTCCTCCTTTAAAGGTGACCAAACGTTAACCACTCCGAAGCTAGAGTTTATTGGTTAACTACAATAATCATGCTCATACTAGCCTGTAAAATTGCAAGCCAAAACGAGAACGACTATTAAACTAAATTTTGAGATTGGGAGACAGGGTTGCGTGCTAAAAGTATTTCTACAGTTAGATTAACAAACCCTATCTCCCATTTAAGACTTAATTGCTTTTCCACATAAGTTTTAGTTGTTTTGTGGTAACACAACGCTACCGTTATTTAGCTAATTTGCCAAATAACTTTACAGTAGCCTTCAAAAAATTTCAGAGCGAGATGGAATTGAATTCGAGCCAGTGGCTCAAACCAAATTCCTCTGGGCGCTCTTCCACAAACACCTTCCAATCCTCGTAAGAGGACAGACCAACAACTTCGTACAGTTGGTCGTCCCCATGGGGACTGGAATTCCACACTACAACGTCGGCGTAACCTTCGGGCGTCCAAAAAAGAAACGCATCAAGGTACCGGCGGCCATAGTGCGGGGAATCGGGGTTAGATAGATCGTCCCCGCTTGTGAGACGTGAACCATCTTTCGATGGTTCCCAACCGTGAAAGATGTGAACAACCGGTCCACTTTTCGTGACCAAATTGTCCCCGACCCTCTCACGGTCGACTTCAAACCCTAAACCCTTCAAAAGCGTAACGGTCTTCCAATTTTGGTATTGGGTGGTAAAAATCTTTCCACCATCTACCATCGACCCGTCAGCATCGAAATACCAACGAATCATGTTGTTTTCCCGCTGCGCACGGAAAGCTTCGACAACACTTGTAAGAAAAATAGGAGCTTGTTTTGCAAACTCCAATCCTTCTTCAAGCGTGTCAAACTCCACGAGCACCTCCCGAGTGTCAGGATAAAAGGCCGCGTAGCGACCTTTGTATTCCAGTTCCCCGAGAATCCGGAAAAACTCTCTACTGTCTTTGTCATACGACAAAGTGTAGTCGAGTTCACGAATTAGCTGAGAAATACTCTCAGCAATTCCCATCATTGCCTCTTCAGGAGTTCCATCCCGAAGCCAAATCAGCCAGTCTGCCACTCTGGCTGCCTTTGTCTTCAACTCGGGAGCACGACCTTTGAAAGACAGGTTTCCCTGCTTTCCATAGCCAAGATCGGCTTCGGAGTATTCATACCGCAGTGCTTGCACTGCGAGTATCACATACTCCAACTCTCTATTGAGTTGAAATTGCAAATCCTCAACATCATCAGGATTTGCTAATACAGAACTCAAATCATACAACGTACTCATTCTCTTTTTTCCCTTTATACGCAACTAACACGGCGTACCGGCCGAACCTTCTCAGTCGCCTCCCTTGCGGTGAGGTTTGCCAAAGGCCCGAAAGACATTTCAGTAAGTCTTTTACCCTAGTTATTTTGCCCTTATGCTTTTCGCCAGGCACTTCAATAACAAGCTTCATATTTTTCGAGTTGATCACTCTATCCTTAAAAAAGGAATTCTGTTTACAAAAATTTATAAACAAAGTTCCAAATTTAAGTGCAAACCCCCAGCCATAACAGTTTAAGTTTTAATTAATTTTTTACTGGTTATAGCTGGAGCGCGTAAGACAAACTGCTTAGTAACTCTTTTATTTTGGTGTCGGCATTACCGGAAAGCCTCACCTGCGCCAAGAGTTGGCACGGAATCCACACTATGTGGACGGGAACCGATCCTGAACTAAAATTGTTCAGTCGTTGTTCGCTTGTGCTCTCATCCTCTCTTCACCTGTCCTTTAACCCAGGAAACAAGAGGCTTGCGGAAACTCTACAGATCCGTCCCGAACGGAATCTGATACCAAGTTGAGTTTCATTCTTTAGACCTTACAACCCATTTGGGCGAGGTCAAGGAGTGTTCTAGCTGAGAGCTAGTGGTATCTCCTTTGTTTAAACTTAACGTTTTTTTTGTATTTTTTGCAACATGCAAAAAATCAGAAACCTAACACGATCATACCAGGTAAGCTTAACCGGAAGCAGAAACTCCTTCCTCCAGTTGCTTACTCTGTCAAGTTTTAATCCACTGAGAACTCTAAGTTCTCCTTGAATCTTTGCAACTTCGACGGTTGCAGTTCCACCAAATTTGGGACTTACAGTGTAATTTTTATTTACACTAATCCCAAACCTTAAACGAGAAAAAGCCCAGGGCACCACGTAACCCTTTTCGCCTTCTCTCATTTCGGAGACCTTTGTATTACTCATAATACAAGTGCCCCCGCATTCCAAAAGTTTGACCCTCAGAGTCATCGACAACCTTCAAAGAGCCATCACGCCAACATTCAGCGTAAGTCTTCCCTTCTTCAAAGGAACCACGCCAATCCGGGCAAAGATCTTCACCGCGCACATAGTACGCAGGAGAATTCTCTCCGAAAACTTCAACAAAAAGCTTTACCGTGCGTTCTTCGGCGCGATAAAATGGCTCAATTGTATTCCCGCCCACACTGTGGACGGCAAGAAATCTTGCCATCAAATTTTTTCTCTCATATTCATACTGATCATGAAACTTTTTCAAGATCTGCTTTTTTAATTGTTCCAACTGCTCTTCATCCATTTCCCTTTCTCCTTGGGTTTTCGTCCTATTTTTTCTTACCAAGCACAGTTGCTTAGTAATACCTGCTGTCTTTACCACAAAAACAACAAATACCACCAAACAATTGGCTACAAATAAAGAATATTAATACTTGATTGAGAAAATAAAGTGTTATGGTACAAGGCTAGGCATAAATGATAAATTTATGAAAATGCCTAACCTTGTACCTCAGAGTTTTAAGATTTTAAGCCCAGTATTCGTACCGAATGTCTTCGTAAAAATAACGAAAACGTCGGACACGACGACGGGTACGGAGTTTCCGCTCCTTTTGGCATTTGGGATAGCGCGGATGACTCCGAAGACGCTCAATGTACTCACCCTCAATAATATCCTTCTCAGGAGTACGATTCAGGGGAATGAGGACATCTTCGCGAGCATCAGCAATTGCTGCCTTCCATGCTCTAACAACAGAGCGAGTTCGCATGTTTTTTCGCAACCCCTTCTGTTGTCTTCCAAAAAATTTTCTATTCAAAATCTTTCTCTCCTTTTGTACCAGTGTGCACGTGCACTAACGGCTAGGTACATAATCCGCCATACTTATTAAGTAAGGAAACTAACCCACATTTTTATATAAGCTAATTTCTGTAATTAATAAATGAAGAAAGGGACGAAACGACCAGATATGAATTTGCTTAATTGCAATTTCACGCAGTTCCGAATCGAAACGTCCCCTCAAATGATTGCTTTGGCTTAACTTTTGGTGTGATCCCTCACACGTTTACTCCCGACCTAAAACATTTTTGCTGTTTAGGTATTAAGCCCTGCAGGGAGTGAGAAATTAATTCAGAATGTCATCAGAATTAATTTTTTCTCCTTGTAGTTTTTATAAAAAAACTATCGCAACAGTTCACCCGTTAATTATTTCCAGGTTCCCTGTCACCATTATATTTTTTGTGCTTTTGGATAACCAGCACCCAGGTAATATCAAACCTGCCATTGTAACCCATTGGTGGGTGTTGACGTTTTTTTGCAACCTAAACTACTGGTTGCAACGCCAACAGGATTTCCCCATTTCCACTTCGGTACCGCAAATGCAGCGCCAAGTGGCTTTTAGGGAACGAAAAATGGAAATAATAATCTCCATTTTTTTTCTCCTGGCACAAGGCCATAGCTCTACCCTTACGGGTCGAGCACTTACATAATGGAGCCGCTGGGAATCGAACCCAGGTCCTTCACGGCTTTTTTTGTCGTCAGGGTTTAGGCTGACCAAGTTTTTTCGAGGTTTTTGCTTGGGCATTTTCCCTCTACCGAAACTATTTCCGCGAAGTCGACGCCTGTCGGCCCCTTCAAACGAAAACCATTTTACCGGTAGTTAGCCGGATCCAAATGACTTTCGTTTTTTTGGCGACTGGAGCGCTTGGAGCGCTTTTTGTCCCAACCGCCTTTCCGAGTGCCGTTTTTCCCGTTTTGACGGAGTTCAACTCGAACCCCACCTTTTTGTGTAAAACGGCGGTCGCCAACGAACGAATCTGTTTGGGAACCTATGGTCCCCACCAGCTCGTCGCGTTGACGTTCAAACTCCCTCTGAGCTGCGCGAGCAGCGCAAAGGGCGGGATAGGCTTTTTTCGAGTTGAGAAGCCGCTGGGCTTTCTCGAAATCAATTTTCGCCTTTCCAATGAGAGCCTCGTTGCTCAACGCAACGAGAATTTCCTCAGCCTCACGCGCCTGACTGGCGCACAAGGCCTTGAATAACTCCCATTGACGGTCGGCTTCTGCCGAAACCGTCAAAAACCCGAACTGGCCGCGGGGGCCATATTCGGGCCGGGCGAGCGCGTCCGCATGCTTGCGGGCGATCTTGCGCCAACGTCCGTCCAACGCTTCCGGAACCAGAAAATAAAATTCTCGTTCCTTCAACACGTGCGTTTTTCCATTCCCATCATGAATGACGGGGGGAAATGTTACCTTCTCGGAGACGATTTCCGGGACAAAGGCGGCAGCATTCATCGCCCAAACCAACTTCGTGTATTTTCCACTTTCACTCGTCTGATTCACGTTTTTCATTTCTTATGCCTCCTTTAGGCTATAGAAAATCTTGGGTTTTCACCTACTCCACTGCACACGCAGTTTCGCTGTCGACCTAGGTGTTTTCGGCCGGTTCTTTATAAGAACGCATCAAAAAAGCATATACAAAGCTTTACTGCTTGCAAATACTAATCTGTTACCTTCTTACAAAAGCTTCAAAATGTCTATTAACTTACAATTTGGGTAAACGTCGCTATATCGGGCAAGATACATATTTATATTGTCAAAGCGATCTAATTTCTTATCTCACTTTAATACGACTCAATTATACTATAGGTCTTACACCATGTCAACTCTATAGGATATGCAGCCCCGGGAAGCGTACAATGCTATAAGCCATAAAAAGCTTTATAACACCATCCACTTCCCTAACTGCTAAAATCTAATTTCTCAATCATTTAACATTCTTTGATATTCGGTTTTCAAAGAACTTGTCGGCAGTTCTATTAAATAGGCAGGTAGAACAAGCCGCTACCGATAAATCAAGATCATTTAAGTTGTCATTGCCTAATTAAAGACACAACAAACCAAACTACCTCAGTTATCCGGTAGCTGATGCAGACGTTTAACAACCCGCACGTTTTGCAAACATCTACACACAGCAACTTGATAACTACGTATTTTTAATTGGTAGGAAGAGATAAAAGCATTCTGCAATGGTTAAATTACCCTATTACAGTGCTTTTTGAGGGTTAGCGTAGTCCCTCAATTCTTCCTAATCCTACTAAATTATTATTCTCCAGCTTAAACTTCAATTTATAGTTAAAGTTTAAAGTGGAGACGCAAGTGTCATACTCTAAAAAAAGAATACTAGCTTGCGTCGTAGAAAAATGGGATTATCCTCTGAGAAATTCCTCCATGTCCTCAGGGGTCATCCCTTGATTTTCAAGCCACCAGCTCAGAGCCAAAAAAGACAGCTCTGACGGCCCAACCTGCTTAACAAGGCCGATTTCGACCTCGTTAAAGATTGACATGGTGTCCCCCCCTGGGGAAAACACCACCACAATTTCCTCTCCCCATTTTATCGCCCCGTCGTAAACGAGGAATGCATATGCATCCTCGTACGTTGAGACATGGGGGAGGTCGCCCAACGGCATCACATGCCGATAGTCCCCGTCGACGCCAACTGTTTGATTCCAGTTGGTTGTGAATTCATAAATCTTCACTTTAATCTCCTTCCAGCGTTTCAGGCGCCGGCATTTGTATCCGTAAGCTAATACCTACGGAGAGATTTCTGTTTAGGAAGAAGTCCTTCCTAATCTGCACCTTCACCGGCAACATTTTCGCCACCGCTAAAAGCGCAGTCAGGAAACCAAAGCCTGCACCTAAGCCTATTTGCTTAAGTAACAATAACTTTGATCCTCTCCTTTTCGTAATATCCATGAATTTATTTGGCAGGATTCACGAAAGGTAGGAAGTAAAGCTTTTTTGGCTATAGCTAAAGTGTTTCTAATGACCATTTAGCCAATTACCTACTTTACTTTTCGTAAGAACAAATTGATGTTCATTACGTTTTTAAGCAATCGTTTGTCTCTTTTGTCAGTTTTGAGCCACTCTTTCCTTTCAGGCAGGCAAATTTGCCGGCCAATGGAACAGATTCTCGGTTGCCACTTACTTTTGTTAAAGCATTTGGCAAGTTTTAAGCTTTATTCTGCTACACATCAAACCATGGGATATACCCAAGTTTGGCCGGTAGGGGCAAATGTATAAACAGCAGCTTTATTTTAATTTCAATGTTTGGCTTGTATTTAAGCCAAATGCTGCCTGAATTCGTATTTGAATTTCAAGCAAAAGCTTGTCCGAGAAGTCGGTAGGTCCGTTTAAGTCTCTCTCCCGGTTATGGACAGTTTGTTTCTAGATAACTTCCAAATTGGGTTCTTAAAGGTGTCCCGTGTTTCCTAGACAAGCTTTTGCTTGCAATATATCAATGTTTATTGCACATTTAAGGCAAAAACGAAAAAAGCCAAGATCTGAAAAGAAATGCAATTCCTTGTATAGGTTGCTATATCAAGGTTTTTAGACTTCTTTACCAAATCTTGGCTTTCTAAATGTGTCGCCGTAAAGCCTTTACAGGGCCTTTTTGGCTTAGCAGCAATCTTTTTAGGTAGAATCAAGATCTGGTAGGATCTGCTTTTTGTTAGCTATTTATTTTTCAAGTGTTTATATCTTACCCTATAGTTTTATACTTGTCAAGTATGTGTTGACAAACATCAGAGTAATATACATTCTTCCTGTGACATCAGTGTTATATACTATACTATGGGTTCTAGTACTTGTCAACATCTTATTGACACATGACACTAACTTATATACTCTAATTACATGTACAAAAAGTTTTTAGTTGATTCTGGTTTAAGCGAGGGGGAAGCAACAATTTATGATATTTTGCTACAAAATGGTGAAATTTCTGCCGCCACACTTACAAAACAAGCTCCATATAAAAGAGGGATGATTTATAAATATCTTGATGATCTAAAAAAGAGAGGGCTAGTTTCTACGTTTCAAAGAAATAAAAAGACCCACTTCAGACCTGAACATCCAAATAAACTTTTACAGCAAATTGAATCTGACTTAAATCAAACTATTGCTCAACAACGATCACTTGAAGCTATTATGCCTCAACTTGAATCAAGCTATCTATTGCAAACTACAAAGCCCGGCATTACGTATTTTGAAGATTTAACAGGTATAAAAAAAATTTTCGATGATATATACAGCCCAAAAGATGAAGTGGTATATGGTGCAGTAGACTTTGAGAAAGCCAATCAAGCCATTCCGGACTATATACAAAAGAAACTTATTCCGTTACGTATCAATAATAAAGTTTTTGCAAATTCTTTCATTGCTGACTCGCCTACTGCACGTGAAGTTAGTAAGAAAGATGAAATCTCATTACGAAAGAGTGTTCTGCTTAACAAAGAGAAATATCCTCTGCCGGCGGAAATTGATGTGTATGATAATAAAATAGCTATGTTGAGCTTTGAGAAAGGTAAATTTGTAGGCGTACTTATAGAAAACAAAGACTTAGCTACTACACTAAAATCTATATTTAAGCTTGCTTTTGAAAAGTCTTACGAAGAATCTAGCGAATAGGATTTTGGTGGCCTTTAAAATCAGCGGTAATAACGACTCTTGGTTTACCACTTTTGGTAGTCCACCTGGTTAAAGCTATATTTCCAAAACCGGCATTTGTTAGCATTGCTCTTAATTCCGAGGCTGGATATATATGAAACTCTCCTTCCCTGCCCCCAGGAAACATTACTTTCATATCTCCAAATTTTTCCGCGCCATCAGAGTGTTGTTCCGTAACTGTTTTCATCCAGCTCCCTTCTCCGCCTTCCAGATGCGCAACATCCAACCTGATCACGCCATTTGCTTTCATAACACGACCAATCTCATCAAAATTCACCAGTTGTTCAGTTCTACTTACCCAGTCATTGGGCGGTGACCAGTTTAAAGTTGCTACATCTACAGAATCTGAAGCCAGAGGTATCGAACCAATATCACCTTGAACAACATGAAGTCCATCTACGGTATTTTCACCGGGTGACCAAATATCCATGCCTATTACTCCTTTTGCCTTTCCGCGTAACATTTCTGCCATAGGTTCAGTAATTCGCTTTCTATCCCCACATGCCAAATCAAGCACATATCCATCTATTTTTTCAAATGTGTTAAAGAACTTCTCTAACGCTTGTAATTCCGTTTGTGTGTCACCTGTTGTTTCAGCCGCGGTTTCAAATAATTCTTTATTGCCGTCATAAAATCCTTTAATTCTATCTAAAACAGATACGCTTGACTTCTTCATACCAGTTGATTCGCGTACGACATCATCCCTCCAGTATTGCTCGATCATACTTAATAGCAGTGTTTGCATATTTGACCCCTCATCTGACTCATCAAAAAGACCTAGAAGTCTTAAATATGGATTATCACTCGAACTCCCTGAACGTAAAAATTGTTCATAATGCCATTTTTCTACGCTTTTACGATACCGGTACAAAACAAATGTAACATCCTGGATGCTTACACTCTTATCCTTATTAAGTACTTCGTGTGCAGACAAAAACAACCTTGATGAATGCCTTAAAATCATGTCACTTATCTGTCTCATTCGATCCAGTTCAACGTCAGAGTATATATCAGACTGTCTTTGATATTCTTCGAAATTACTTACAATGTCAGAAATTGCTGCAATATTTTCAAATAAAAATTCTACATTACCATTTTTTGCTATTTCAACCATTTTACTTAGGTTTTTTACATTACCTGCAAGCACAAGTAATGTTTTTACACGATTATCAATTTCGGAATCTGACAACTGTTGACCTCCTATAAAACTCTCGACTTTTAAATTGGGGTCTCTGGAAAAAACTTCCCACAACTGTGTTTGCTGTCTCAAAGTATAGTCCATGATTTTAACACCGGCAGCTTCCAAGCTATTAGAAAATTTTAGAAAATTCTTCCACTCTTCAAAAACTTGTTCAGCTTCAGGAACTTTCTGCACGAATTGCTCAGGTGAAAAAATACCAATTTCTTCTAGCTCAGTTCTGGTTAGGAATGGAAATGATTTCTCTTGTTTAAGGCTTTTCTTTTCATCTGCACTTAACAATCTAAAGATACTATCTATTTCTTGCTGTTCGCCAGAACCTCGTCGTGTTTTTCTTATTACTACTGCATACTCCGATGAAAGTTTGGTTACAGAATACCTATCATTCTCATACTTTGTACCCAGATAGTAAATAACACCGTCAACAGTAACACTACCTTTGTGCTTAAAATTGCGGCCCGTCAATCTTTTTTCTTCATAAATCCCACCTTCACCTGAATGACCTCTAAAATCATCCAGTGATATCACATCTTGCTCTAATAATTGAGCACAATGGGAATCCAAATACGATTGAGGCTTATTATAGATACACTCATTAATACCTGCGACCCTTCCTGAAAATCCCCACTTTTTAAAGAAATCACCTGTAAGTCTTCCTGTTGTGCCATCCGGGTAGCGAACCTGCAAAATTCCTTCTTCATCACGAAAACCGTTACCCCAATTTTGTCCAAAAACAAGTGCTGAAACAACAACATCAGTTACATTCTCTTCAAATCCACTTTCTTTTGTTGGATATTTTTCAGAAAAAGTTTTTACCGGGTATGTTTCCCACAAACCCAAATGAGCTGCTGTCTCCTTTATTATTTTAGGATTAAGTGCACCACTTCCCGGAACATAAAAGAGCTCTTTTTCATCAGTATTACTATCATCGTTTAAGGCTCTTATTTTTCCAAGATTTTCTGAAAAATCAGCAAGTGTTTGTGCTATAGTTTTTCTTCTGGTTCCTCTTGATGTATTTTCATATACAATAGAACCTAAGTCTTGACTTAATTGTGTCCACGTAACATCAGGCGATTTGAACTTTTCCAGATTACAATGTACCTGTCTTACTCCATCTGTACCAGTTTCATGAAGCTCTAAATATCCGGCAAATCCAAATGCAACAATGGCACGTCTTGTTTCGCTATCCCACTTCTGCTTTTCATCATCTGAAAATGCTCTCTCAGAAAGATCATCCAATATTCTATTTCTTTCTTGACGATTTTGGGGGAGCTCATTATAAACAGCTGTTTCTTGCTTAGCGTCTTCATCGGTCGGCCAAAGTTGCTCGGCTAGTTGTCCTCCTGATAAAGGTGGTGTGGAAATAACAATAGCAGACATACTTAAATTTTACTTCAAACCAAACATAAAGCAAAAAAGCTTGAAAAAACCAAAAGGTACATGGTGAACTGATGCTTTAATAATAGTTTTAAATTTATCTATTTAGAACCCTGTCAATCAAACTGTTTGCTTTAAGTTCATATTGAATAAAGTAAGACAATAAAGCTCCAACCGAACCTAACAATAAAATCCATCTCCATGAATCTATAAATAATAACAACCCAATTAATACCAGACACAACAAAAACTTAGATAAATAAAGAAAAAACTCACGATATAGCATAAAATCTGATTCTCCGTATGAATGAGCTTTTTCGTATGTGGCAGTTTCTATGGGTAGTGCATAAAAACTGGAGTTAAAATGGTCAATTAGTTCAATTGAATAAAATATTACTGGTATATTAAATAACATACGTGGAATATAAAGCAATGCGTTTACAGTGCTTCCGAACTTTTGTACATTTCTTAACCCTTTTTTGCTGAATTTAATTCCCACCCATAAAGTTGTTATTGCTGCTAAAAGCTTTGCTGCTGAGTTAAGTGAACCTATTTCTGCAAAGTCTTTTAAAATTATAAAAATTAATACCGGCCAAAAAGTGGTGTAAATGAGTGTTTCTAACATCATGCCAAAATACGCCAGATTCAAATACTTGGTTTTATACTTATTTCTAAACGATTTTACAATTTCAAACACATTGTGCTTAACATGTGGGGTTTCTGCTACGTAGAAGAATACCGGTAAACCGGCTAATAATATAATAATGAAGCAAAATGCAAATAGCGCGTTAAACCCAAAAGTGGTAATTGTTAAACCTCCAATTAATGGGCCTGCACTACTGGCAATTGTTGATAGAAAGTGCCTAAACCCTATTTCTTTGCTGTAATGACCTGACTTGCCAGCCTTTCTAATAAAAAATATGTGATATGGAACCCAATAAAAAAATATATTTAACCCATTTAATATACCCGCAGGTATAATTAAATATAAATTGTCGGCCGAAAGTATCCAAAGCACTATCTCAACTGCAAGAATAAAAAAACTAAGTACAATAGAATGTCTAAAGTGTTCTTTTTTAAATATAAAATCAGTTAAAAATAAAAGTGAATATAAAACTGTAACAGCTTGAAATAAATTATAAACTAACACCCAAATTAAGCCGTTTCTTACAGCATTTGTGCTAAAGATTTGCAAATTTCCGGATAAACCAAAAATATACATGGGCAAAAATATTCCTATTAAAGATACTGCAAAAAATCTAAGAGTATGAGTTAAATAAAGAGCATTTTTTTCACTTATAAAAGCATGGTGTACTTGTACAGCAATATGCTCTTTTGAATTGTGAGCTGCAGGCATATAAATAGTATAAGCTATATCTTCAAATGATTCATTATTAAAAATCTCACAACAAGAGGTCCCATTCCCCTCGGTGATGTTGATATAGTTGCTAAATGCTCTAATTTAGATGTCATGTTTAAATCGCCAACTATTTTACCGTTTACAACAGATGAGCCAAAATCTATGACATTTGTACCGGAGTCTATATTTTCGCCATTAATCAGATTAGGCGTTCCAGTTGCTAATATTGCTAGTTCTGACTTAAGAGGCAGTAATTGTTGTAATTCACCCTCATCAATTACTTTTGCATTCAAGTGCAAATTTGTGAAATAAGTATATAAAGGTTTTCCAACTAAAAATCCGTTACCAACAATTATTATTTCAGAAATGTCGTTAATCTTAACTGCTTTTATAAAATACTTTACCGCACGAACTACTGGTGGTAAATGTTGACTTCTATTATTTGCAAACAACAACTTTGACTTTGAAGACAATACATCCAAATCTTTTTCTACCGGTATGTCATCTAAAACATCAAATAAACTTGACCGTGGCAATGGTATTTGAATTATCACGCCGCCAACACCTTCGGAATCACATATTTTTTTTACCTGCTCACTTATTTCCGCATCCGTAAGTGCATGTGCAAAATCATACACTTCACATGGCACTCCTATTTTGTCACAAAAGGCTTTTTTCAAATTCACATACTTTTTCGATGACGCATCCTCCCCTATTTGGATGATTGCTAATTCTTTTATTGGCTGTTGGCTGGATTGTATATGACGCGATATTTTTTGATCTAATAGCGAAGCGTGGTACTTTCCGTCAAATAATTGCATAGAAGTGATTATAACTTACATCAAACAAAAAAACCGCACTAAACTAAATAGTGCGGCCTTATAAGCATTTCGCTTTGTAACTAGTAAATAAGTCCAGACCCGACGTAGCATGTGAGCTAGATTGCATCTCGGTTGTTAAAGTGGTTCCATTATTTCCATACCCTGGGGTATGAAACTACTGGCTCCTCGAGATATCTTGTAGAGAAAAGCAATTAACTCTAGCCGAAGCGTCTACATCAGGACAGGAGACTTGCGTCTCAGAGATTACTCTCTATGCTTTAATATTACACTACTATCTTTTGCTGTCAATACAATAAATGGTGCGATATAATCAATAATTATTTCATAGGCACATTTTATGCTGTAGTTAAAGTAATAAATCGATTATCAAATTTAAAGTATTAATGACGCTAAAAATTAAACTCGCAAGCCAAGTAAAGTTAATACAAAGTAAATTACTGGACCTATTATATTTCCCACAAAACCGGTAAAAACCAAAAATAATAAAATAAACATTCCATAAGGCGCAGTTTGAATCCACTGCTCAGACAATTCATCGGGTAATATGCCATTAAAAACCTTAAATCCATCTAAGGGGTGAATCGGTATTAAGTTAAACACTCCAAGTGCGATGTTATATAAAATAGTTGTATACAAAAAGCCGTTTAGTAGCGGTGAAGACGGCAAAACATGGTATAAAACAGTTAAAATAAGTGCCAAAGAAAAATTTGACAAAGGCCCGGCAAATGAAATTATTGCACTATCTCTTTTTGGATTTTTTAAATTATAAGGGTTAAACGGAACAGGCTTTCCCCACCCGAATCCTGCAATCAAAAGTAGTAGTGTACCAATGGGGTCAAGGTGTGATAACGGGTTTAATGTAACACGTCCTAAATAATATGCGGTATCATCCCCTAATTTTTGAGCAACATATGCATGGGCAAATTCATGTATTGAAAGAGAAAGGATTAAAGCCACCGCTACAAATAAAAAAACTAAAGGTTCTTGAAAGAGTAATCCTATTAATCTCATGTGAATATTATAACAAAGTAAAAAATAGCCGGTGACGCGCTTGACGATGTTAGTCAAAATGCAATGTCGTCACCGGCTCATGCAAAGAATGGAGGGCCAGGAGGTAAAAAATTCCTTCCATTCTCAATTTTTTGTGGCATGCCAAAAAAATTATGAATGTGTGCTTATTTTCGTCGAAACTCGTTGCAAGCTGCGATGTGTTGCAATGAGCACTGAATAAACACGGCATGCCACGCCTCTTCCGCTCTGTCCAAATTCTCTCCGAAAAAACAAAGGTATGGGCAAGGCAACGTAACCAGGAGCCTACCACCAACGAAACCAATAAAAGCTTACCCATACCAATGTAGCGTCCCCCTCCTTGAGGCGTCTTGCTGGCACAAGTGCCTTTGTATATATATGTATTGTATATTATTCTATGCTAAAATACCAGAGCAATGTTACAATTCTTAAAAAAGTCGTACGAAGAGTTTAAAAGAGTTAAATGGCCAAGCAAAAAAGAAGCAACTCGCTTGACTACTTATGTAATTGGTGTTAGTTTATTCGTCGGTTTATTTGTTGCAGGAATAGACTATACTTTCCAATTTTTACTGGATGTATTTTTAAGATAGATTTATAAAAATTAAAATGGTAGATATAGAAAATAATAAACAAAACGATTCTTCACAAAATACGGGTGATACGAGCCTGAATAAAGGTGATGAGGGTGTAATTGTAATAAATAGTGCTGAAGCTCCTAAAGATGCAAAGTGGTATGTTGTTCATACATATTCGGGGCATGAAAATAAAGTTGCAATAGTTTTAAAACAAAGAGTTGAAGCAAGAGGATTTTTAGACAAATTTTTTAAAGTGCTTATTCCCCAACAGCAAAAAATTGTGGTTTCAGAAGGAAAGAAACGAAAAGTTGACGAAAGACTATACCCGGGGTACATACTTGTACAAATGATAGTAAATGATGACACTTGGTATTTGGTAAGATCAACCAGAGGCGTAACAGGCTTTGTTGGCACAGGAACAAGTCCAACTCCACTTCCTGAAAAAGAAGTTCAAGCACTTGTTAGATACATGAGAGCTGAACAACCTAAATTTGAAACTAAGTTCGCAGTTGGCGATGCCGTTAAAATTACCGACGGACCATTTGCTGAATTTTTAGGCAAAATTGACGATGTTAACGAAGACCAGGGTAAATTAAGAGTATTAGTTTCGGTTTTTGGTCGCGAAACACCTGTTGAACTGGATTTTATGCAAGTTAAAAGCATATAACTTAATGGCAGAGTTGAAGAAAGGAATTTATGGCAGAAGTAAAAAAGAAAAAAGGTAAAAAAATAAAAACATATATTAAATTAAACGTTCCGGCAGGAAAAGCTACGCCTGCACCTCCAATAGGTCCGGCATTAGGTCAGCACGGTGTGCCTTTGATGGATTTTTGTAAAGAATTTAATGCCAGAACTGCAAACATGGGAGATGATTTGATACCTGTAGTAATTACAGTTTATGAAGATAGATCTTTTACTTTTATAACTAAAACTCCTGTAACAACCGGTTTAATAAAAAAAGCACTTAAGGTAGATAAAGGTTCAAGCTTGCCAAACAAAAACAAAATCGGAAAACTTTCACGAGAAAAAGCTGAAGAAATTGCAAAAATTAAAATGGCAGATTTAAATACGAACAATTTAGAAGAGGCTATGAAAGTTATTGAGGGAACTGCTAAGTCAATGGGAGTTGAAATTGAGTAATTAAAATTTTATGGCAAATATGACAGATGTAAAGACATACACAATTGAAGAAGCAATAAAAAATATAAAATCCAACGACAAAGCTAAATTTGATTCAAGCATTGAAGCACATATAAATTTAGGTATTGACCACAAAAAACCTGAACAAAATATTAGAACCACTACTACTCTACCCCACGGTACAGGAAAAGAAAAAAGGGTTGCAGTATTTGCATCTAAAAAAGTTGAAGGTGCTGATATAGAATTTAAAGATAGCGATATTGATAAAATAATGAAGGGTGAAATAAAGCCCGGTGTCGATTTTGACGTATTGGTTGTAGAACCTCAATACATGCCAAAGATTGCCAAATTAGGTAAGGTGCTTGGCCCACAAGGTTTGATGCCAAATCCTAAAACCGGTACTGTTTCTGATGATGTTGATTCAGCAGTGAATCAAATAAAAAGAGGCCGCATGGAAATTCGAAATGAAGCAAATGCACCTATTGTTCATACAATAATTGGAAAGAAAAGTTTTGATAACAGTATGTTGGTTGAAAACTTTAACGAATTGATTAACACTTTGAGACAAAACAGACCTCAAAAAGCTAAACCACAAGGTTACATAAAATCAGTCTTTGTCAGTGGTTCTATGAGCCCGTCATATAAGGTTGAGTTATAAATAATCTTTTACTGTTTCACAGAAATATTTCTACCCGATCGTCTGCAACTGATAAAACACCTTCTTTTACGTCAAATCTTTTCTCCTTTTGAGTACCTTTGTCAAGCAAAACTTCATCTTTGAGCATTGTTATGAAATTGGCATGATTTTCTAGTATATCAAATGTTCCTACATCATTATGCGATGTCACAGTTTTTACATAACCGTCATATAATACTTTTTCTTTACTTAATATCACAATTCTCATAATATGATAATATATTTCATAAATTGCTACATAGAGATAGAATTTATATCTGAGATATATAAAAACTTATCTTCAGTTATTTCATCCATTTCCCCATTTATAATTTTACTTACATCTGAGACAGTTGTGTTTATGTCTACATATACACCTTTTTGTCCTGTTTGATTTTCTGCAGTAAAAAAGTTTTGTGTCATGTAGTTTCTTATTTTACGTGCTCTTTTATATAATGTTCGGTCTTCTTGTGATAATTCAGATTCGCCTACTAATGACACAATTCTTTCTAAAGCATCAGCCTTTTTTAAAATTGCTGTTGCTTGAAGTGCAGTTTCATAATGCTCATCTCCTACAATGGCTGGACTTAATATAGATGAGTTAGATGCAAGAATATCAACAGCAGGAAACAAACCTTGACTATAAACGTCTCGTGATAAAACTAATGAAGAGTCAAGAAAATTAAATACAGATTGAACTGCATAATCCAATATGTCATCAGCTGGTACATAAATTGCTTCTATAGTAGTTATAGCACCGTTTTCATTTGAGATTAATCTTTCATGAAATACTGATATTTCTGATGTTAATGTAGGTTGGTAACCATCTTGTGATGGAATAGCATTCATAAACAGTGATAGCTCATTTCCTGCCTGTGCCATTCTGAAAACATTGTCTACAAAGAATAAGACATCTTTATTCATTTCATCTCTAAAGTATTCAGCAACAGTTATAGCAGAATATCCTGACAGAAACCTAACCGTAGGATTATCTGCCATAGAGCCATATATTAGTGAAACATTATTCATAATATCGGTACGTTGTAAATTTTCATATAATTCATGCCCTTCTCTTATTCTTTCACCTATTCCTGCGAATACTGAAACTGTTTTTTCTTTATTATAATTAATGACATTATGCATTATTTCATTTAATAAAACTGTTTTACCTACACCAGCACCGCCAAATAATCCAACTTTACCGCCACGAGACATAGGTGTAAATAAATCAATGGCTTTAATTCCTGTTATTAACAAATCTTTATCGGATTTTAGATTTTCATACTCATTATCATATGAATAAATAGCCTTTTTCTCACTATTTAAATCGTGTTTACCATCCAATACATCACCAAATATATTTATAACTCTACCTAAAACTTCTTCTCCAACCGGAATCTCAAGCATCCTTCCTGTTTTTACCACCTCAACATTTCTTGACAATTGGGTTGGATCTGTTAAACATATACATCCAAAGGTATTGTGATTTAATGCTTTATAAACTTGAAGTTTTACTTCTTCATTATTTTTTACAACTAATAGTTCTTTTTCATTAGGTAGATTATCACCGGTAAATTTAACTTCAACAATAAAATTTCTTATAGATGTAATTCTTCCTGACATTAAAACCTCCCAACCAAACTAGATAATATATTTAACTGCTTAGAATTTTGAACTCTATGTTTAACTCTCTTTGTTTCAAGTGACATATTAGATATTTCTTTTTCAATTTTTACCGTCGCTTGATTCAAACTGATCATTCTCGAGGCATATTTACTTAAGTTAGATTCAAAAATTGTATGTTCAAATAATGCTGCAATAATTTTTTCTTCAAAGTATGACATTATTTCTTCAAGTGACGGCTCAAATATATATCGGGCACTTTTGTCTTCAACCATATCGGTGCTTTCACTTATTAAATCTCCGGATATAGATACTGCAATAGGATTTTGTACAAGTATATCTTTAAACTCGCCATGATAAACTATGACACGCTCATATTGAACGAGTTCTTCCAATAATTGATTCATGTCTTCTTTATCCAATCCGCTGTCTGAAATATCATAAAATTTTACGTTTTTTCCAAATCCGGCAGCTTCATAAAATCTCATACCAATTCTACCTATAATTACTATGTCTGTTTCTTCTTCTACTATATGTTTTTTAAAAAAATTGAATGTTTTTAATAATATATCACCGTACAATCCTGTATTAGCTGTTAATAAAACTGAAACAGTTTTGCCGTTTGTGGTTCTTATATTGCGTACAGATTTCTTCTTTTTTCTTAGTTTCTCTATCTCTGACTCATATGAATATTTAATATGAAAAAATGCTCTTCTTAGTCCTTCCAGGTAGACTCTATTATGTAATACAGATGCTTTTATTCTACGCATTCTAATAGAAGCAATTTCTTCGTATGCCTCAATTATGCTTTTAAACGATATTAAACTGTTTAATTCTTTTTCTACATCTTTCATATTTTATCTTTACATGTACTGTTGAAACTTATTAAGATTTTTCATAAGACTTGCTAACAACTGATTAAAATCATTGGAACTCTCAATTAGTAACCTGATTTCATCTCTAAATTCAGGTTTTTCTTCATAATTTTTCATTACTTTTTGTACAATTGATATGAAATCCTGACCTTTTAAATCATTCCATATACCACTCCACATTAAAGAAAATAAAAAGATTTGTAAATTGAGTTCAATACTTGTACCGGGTTTTTGACTCATTAAATAATTCAATTTTTCACCCAAAGCTAAAGTGGATTTTATACCCTCATTAATTTCTGCTCCAAAATGAACAAAATTTTCCGTCTTTTTAAATAATGTAAAGAAACTGCTTAATTCCCTGTTAATTGTCCAACGCAAACCTGACTGGGTTTGTCTGCCTACTCTAGTTACGGAATAAAAATAATTCACCGCAGGACGCTGGCCTCCATAAAACAACTCTTTATCAAAAAATAAATGTCCGTCAGTCATTGACATAAGATTAGTTTGAATATATCCTGACAAATCCCCCTCAATGGTGTTGACAACCGGTAAACATGTAATTGTTCCCTGTTCAAAAGAACCTGCACGTTCAAGCAAATGAGAATGAATATAGAATATATCGGCGGGGTAAGACTCTCGTCCGGGAAATCTGTTAGCTAACAAAGAAATCTCCCGGTAAAACTTTGCATGTGTTGTCATATCATCAAGTATAATTAACACATCTTTTCCTTTATCACGATAATACTCAGCCACCCTCATTGCTGAATAGGGGGTCAAATAAATAACTCCCAGTGGGTCATCCGCACCTGCTGCTATGATTATTGTGTTATCTGTTATGCCATTTGATGAAAAGAACTCATGAACTTCTTTGATTTCTTGTTTCTTTTTACCTATACCTGCATATATACATATAGTTCCCTGACGGGCTTGGGTTAATATAGTTTGTAAAACAAATGCTGATTTACCTGTTTTCTTATCGCCAATTACTATTTCTCTTTGACCTTTTCCAAGTGGAATCATTAAATCAACTATTGTCACTCCTGTTAAAAATGGAACTTTTATATTCTTTCTCTTATCAATTCCAAGTGCCGGTGAATCTATTTCATATAATTGCGCATCAGTAAAGCTACGAGGTTGAGATTTGTAAACAGACCTTCCAAATGGATCTAAAACCATTCCTATTAATGAGTCGCCAATTGGTATCTCAATTTTTTTGTCTGTACGCACTACTTTGGTTCCCACTGTTATGACATCTTTTGTGAAAACTATAACTTCAACAACTTCTTCACTTATGGAGAGTACTTGACCGACATAATCTTTTTCAAAAACCACTTTTTCTTTGGGTTTAATTCCGGGTAAACCTTTTATGTATACTAAAGGCATTGACGTAGATTCTACATACCCGATTTCATTAGTATTTTCTAAATAATTGCTAAATAAATCTGCCATATTTGTTTAATTTACTCCTTGCAGAATCATCCATATATTTTCCGTCACTGCTAACGATTGCTCCGGCTATAATACTCCTGTCTGTGTCAATATCTAATAACACTTCTATCTCAGTATTCTGCTCAAACCACTCATACAAACTTTTTATAAATTTTTCATCCGGGATAAATGCTAAAGTTAGCTTAACCTGTAGTGAATTTTCTAAGGTATCTTTTGTTGACTTAAATAATTCTTCAACATCAGTCACAAGGTTAGTATTTGCTTTATTTAAACCGTTTGGTAAACTTACAGAGACTCGAGCAATAAATTCACTGTCATAGTTTTTTACCAGATATGATTCGAGTTTTTCAGATTGAATACCTTTAATGTCGAGTGTTAACTTCTCCAAATTTGCCACGAAATTCTCAAGCTCTGTTTTGGTACTTATTAGATGCCTCTTCATTTTCATTATTCAAATAAAGCTTCCTTTTTAGCTTTTTCCAAACTTTCAAGAACAAGTTGCTGATGTATTTCAAGATCAATGGCAACCCCAAGCACTGATTTACTTACATTAAATAAAATAGTGTTGATGTTTTTATCAATTTCTTGATATTTTTCATCTCTATAGTTATCAAGCTCAGCACGCAAATCTTCGTAATCTTTATTAATCCTTTCTTGAACTGTTTTTTCTGAATTTATAGTTTCTTCTTTTACTATATTCTTGAATTCGTTTAATTCATTAACTACTTCGGACTCCACATCTTTTAACATTTTATGAAGTGTACCCAAATTTCTTGCTGACTCTTTTTGCAAGGCGGCATGGTATGTCATATACATATCATGTGTGCTTTTTTCAATTTCCTTTATTTGTCTGTTGGTCTCTTCCTCTATTTTTGCGTGTAACTCATCTTTAGTTTCGCTTGTGAGCGCATGTGTATTTTTAATAATTTCTTGGGCTTTTACATTAGAAGCTTTGATAGTACTTAAGGCTTGTGCTTGTGAATCTTCTAAAATTTTCAAAGCCTTCTTGTATGCCTTATCTTGTATTTGTTTACGTTCCTCCTCACGTTGTACTAAGTATGTGTTAAATATATAAAAAATTAAAATAAGAAATAGTATGACAAAGAAAATATTAAGTAATAATATATATATTGAATTAAAATCAAAATTGGTCATTTTTTATACCGATAAAATTAAATACGCTACTCCTACACCGACCATAATTACAATAATGGTAAAAAAGAAATTCATGACAACTGATGACTTTATGACATTACTAGCTAAAGGGTTCCTGCCGAGGGCCTGTATACTATTGCCTGTTATTTTGCTAAATGATACAAAACCTAAAAAGAAAGATACAATTATTACTATAAAAGATAAGAGAAATCTTAAAGAAGTCATAGGAGTCAAAAACGGTGCACTGATACCCGATCTTAAAAGCTCTAAAGCATTCTGTTCGATTGAGTCGCCTGAAATAACCGGTCCAATATCAATAAATGTCCATATTTGTCCTATTTGATTTGTGTCTGCCGGCTCAAAACTTTCTAATGCTATACCTAACACCTGTCCTGACTTGGTAGACTTCATGCCTACTCCCGGAATATTTGACGTCGTTATATAATCTCCGGCATTAATTGCACCATTTACAGCAGAAACGTTTACGAAAGCCTCACCTGATGTGGTTACATATGTACCATTTTCTAATGTAGTATCTCGTAACGCCAATGAAGGGTCATCAACTATTACTCCTAATAAGTTTCCTGAATATTCCTCCGTGCTTTTTAAATAATTACCCTCTACAGTAATTACAATATCCCCCGACTGTAAATTGTCACCAGTGACATCAAACATAACCGTTACGCTTGAAATTGCATTGACCACAAATTGAAAGTGAATCAAAAAAAACAAAATTATAGTAGTCAAAACCAACACAAAAATTTTAATTGTATGGTTTTTGGGCAGTTGTTCCATGTTTTAAGAGTACATTTAATGTTCGAAGTAGTCAATCCTCTTATTGCCTATAATAGGAGTAAATGCTGATTATGACAAATTACATTTTTACAAAGACGACGTCACATCTTGTCATTGTACAAAATGTATAAAAATACGAGCATTTCACTAATTGGTAAACTAAGTGGTTGACACATGCAGCATTACCATATTATCATTAAATAAATGTTACTAAATGTTATCACAAAGCTATTTGAAAAGCTTTGAGTACATAAAGAAATCAAATGCCTGCTGCCCAAAAAAAGAAACATGACAATTCAATAAATGACACTCTCTATTTAAACGTTTCAGAAGCGGCACGTATTCTGAAGATTTCACCTACATCTTTAAGACGTCTTGAACAGAACGGAAAGATTAAATCTGTTAGACAAGTCAACGGATACAGAAGTTTTAATGTACAAGATGTATTAAAGCTAAAAGACGAAATAGTAAAAGAAAAAAGCAAAGCAAAAACAGTAAAGAAGCTTCCAAATACAGATCCAATTACCGCACCAACCTTGCTCGAAACAAAAAAAACTGTAGCCCCGGTAAAGCCGGCGGTTTCCAAAACAACACCTCAACCTGTAAAATCTACAAAAAACATGGCATCGTATCTTAAGCCAATAGCAAGGGGGTCAAAAATAGCAGCAGGTACCACCTTTGCAATTGGCTTAGCAGTTTTAATATACAGAACTGCCCCCACATATAAATTGGGTGATATTGCAGGAAAATTTACGGGTAATGGGAGTGTGGCTAATGACATGACGTATGATGACAAAACGGCTACACAAGCTTCCGCAAATAGCTTTTTTGGGAATGTGTTAGGAAGAAGAGATGAAAATGCCGAATTTGAGTTTTTAATAAACATTAGAACAATGTTTAGCGATGAAGCCACATTCCAAAGTGCTGTGACATTAGACGACACTCTTACTGTAAGCGGACTGGCGTCATTTTTAGCAGGTATTAATACAAATTCTTTAACTTTTACCGGTGTAGGAACAATGAATCAACTATTAGGTATTGACGACGTTACTGAAACTACATTAGAAGAAGCGTTGGATTTGGCAGGTGATATCATAAGTACAGGCTTAAATAATACTCAATTAGCAAATGAAATTGATTATACAGGTACGTTTAACATAGAAGGTACTTTAATATTCGGAGGTGAAACAGGAAATAACGGTGATATATTAACTTCCACTGGCGGAAACACACCTGTGTGGCTTAGCCCTCAAGACCTTAGTGCAGGATTACTTGATGACCTGGATTCTACACAATTCTTAAGGTCTGACACATCCGATGCATTTACATCGGGAACTTTGTCATTTAATAACAATACTTTTCTTGATTTAGGAGCTATTGCACACAATTCATCCACTTTACAAGGGCTGAGATTACCCCAATCAAATAGCTTTACAAATTTAAGTTCGGGTGAGGGGTTTATTGCATATAATACATCTGATAACAGAGTATATGTTTTTGATGGGAGTGGTTGGGTGAATATATCCGGTACAGCTATATCTTTACAGGATGCGTATGAAAGCGGAAACACGATAGAACTCAGTGCTGCACACGGTAATTTACATATTTTCAATGACAATAACGATGAAATATTGTTTTTAGATGAAATTACAGGACGTATCGGAATTGGTACAACTGCACCTCAATATAAGCTTGATATAAACGGCACATTAAGGGCTACTGACGATGTAGTCATTGGTAGCAACACATCAGCTTCAAACACTTTGACATTGTTTAACAAACTTTTATTAGGTAGCAATACAATAGGGTCAATTGTATCAGATTCATTAATTTATTATGATGCATCGGCGCAACCACAAAATAACATTGTGTTTGGCATTACGACAAACAAAGACAATCCCGGAGATAGTAACTTTTATGTAGATGCCCAAGGAAATGTATTTGCACATACAATAACAGTGGATGCAGGTTCTTTATCTAATGACAACCTTACTGTTAGAGATAACACAATATTAGGTACCGGAGACGGTGTAAATGGTTGGGATAATGACGTATTTATCAATTTAGGAGCAGGTAATTTTGGCTTAAGATATGACAACGGTAACACAAATATAATCGAGGTCACCAACAGTGATGAATTGATAATAGGTGCAGGTGGTGCAAGTTCTTCTACAATTGTCTTTGATTTACCTACAAGTTTATCTAATGCGCTTACTATTCAAGACGGAGGCACAATCTTATTTCAGATAGATACCGACACCAATACCGCGTCATTTAATAACTATAACATTGGTTTTGGAACTACAAATCCAGCTTATGATGTTGATATTAACGGAACATTAAATACTACAGCATTTAGAATGCCTACCAATGCACAAGCAGGATATGTTTTAACAAGCGATGCTTCAGGCAATGCAAGTTGGGCAGATATTTCAGGAAGTGCTGGACCATGGACACTTAATGGCAATAACTTATACCCCGATGATGTTTCATATAATGTCTCAATTGGTGCACAGAACTCAGGTACAGCTAAATTGTATGTAAACGGAAATGTGGGAATTGGAACTACGGCTCCTGGTTTTGCATTAGACGTTAACGGCACCATTAGAGGAAGTAACATTAGAATCGGAAACATTGGCATTGGAGATAGTGCTACCCCAACAACATCAGGTGCATATTTAATTGGTGTATTTGATGAATTTACTTATTCAAACTCACTAAACGTTCAAGATGTTTTGGATGACTTTGACATACAACTTTCTAATATTGTAGGCGGCACACACGCTGCAGTAACATTGGCAGGGGCATTTGATTATTTAACCTTAAATGGTCAAGAGATTACATTAAATGCTATTGATTTGGCCACCGACGTAACCGGCACACTTCCGGTATCAAATGGAGGCACAGGTTTGAGTTCAATTACTGCAAATTCACTTATGATTGGTGCAGGTACAGGACCTGTGAGTTTAATTAATGGTACAGGTGGTCAGTTACTTGTGATTAACTCATCATCAGCACCAACATTTATGAGTTTAAGTGGTGATGCAACACTTTCAAATACAGGTGTATTAACTCTGGCTAATACAACAGTATCAGCAGGTACTTATGGCAGTGCAACCGCTATCCCCTACTTTGGTGTAGACAGTGCAGGTAGACTTCAAGTTGCAGGAACATTTGACATATCTGCCTACGACACAAACGCAAGTGATGATTTAAGCTACACAGGTACAACAGGATATCTTCCATACTTTGATTCATCATCAAGCATTGCAAATTCAAATCTCTTTCAAAGTGGATCAAACGTCGGTATAGGTAACACAAACCCTCAAGCAGCATTTTCAGTAGGAGCATCAAGTCAGTTTAGAGTTAACTCAACAGGCAATCTAACAAGAATTAATAATGTACCATACAGCTGGCCAAATACTAATGCCGCAGGTTCAAATTATGTATTAGCTAGTGACACTGCAGGCAATTTAACATGGGTTGACATATCAAGTGCAGGTGCAGTTAATACAACCGGAACTATAATACCAGGACAAGTGTCATTCTTTTCAGATTCTGACACACTTACAGGGTCAAACAACTTTTTCTGGGATAACAGTTTAGGTAGACTTGGCATAGGTACAACTGCTCCTTCGTATAATTTACACGTTGCAGGGTCATTTGGTACTAATCAGTTATATTTAGCCGGATCACAGGTAACAGCTGACGCATCAGAACTAAACATCCTCGACGGTGTAACAGCTACAGCCGCAGAATTAAATTACTTGGATAATTCTAGTGTGGTTAGTGGCGGAATTGTATTTGGAAATGGCACAAACTTTACTCAAAATTCTTCTCTACTTTCGTGGAACAATGCTTCCGGAAGACTCGGAATAGGAACATCTGCCCCTTCTTACACTTTGGATGTTAACGGCACCATAAGAGGCAGTGATTTATTAATTGGAAATATTGGCATTGGAACGTCGGCAGGAACCACTAACTCAGGTTCATATTTGGTTGGACTTTATAATGATAACTTTACCAACATCACTTCACTAAACTTACAGGGCGCATTAAAAGAGATCGATACTGTTTTGAACACCGTTAGCGCAGGAAACTTACCTCTTGGAACTATTGATGGGCAGACACTTAGATATGACGGTAATGATTGGGTAACTGACACGAACTTGTTTAATGACGGAACAAATGTTGGCATAGGAACAACAAATGCAACTTCATTGTTAACAGTTGGGGCATCAGGGCAATTTCAGGTAAATTCAAGCGGAAACCTTACAAAAATAAACAATGTTGCATATAACTGGCCTATTGCCAATGCAGCTTCTGCCGGACAAGTTTTGACAAGTGATACTGCCGGAAACCTTACCTGGGGAAATGTGGTTGCAAATGACGTAACTGATGACTCGCTTGACTGGGAACATTTTGTAGATACTATGACATTGGATGAAAGCACGTCAATTAATTTGTATAGCGGCAGCGCATCTGAGTCATTCAGATACTTTAATTCTAATTTAGCTACCGAAATCCTCTACCTTGACGGCACAAATGGTCGTGTTGGCATTGGTAATACTGCACCTGCTCACAAGCTTGATGTTAACGGAACTATTAGAGGTAGTAATTTAATGGTTGGCAATATTGGTATTGGCGATAGTGCAAGTGCAACAACATCTGGTGCATATTTAATTGGTGTGTTTGACGAATTTGATAATTCAAACAGTTTGAATGTGCAAGCTGTATTAAATGACCTTGACGCGGCTATTGGAAGTGCAACTCACGATGCTGTAACACTTGCTGGTGCATATGATTACTTAACATTAAGTAATCAACAAATTACATTAAATGCAATTGATC
>CAYLMU010000001.1:0-468751 GCA_964385105.1 uncultured Candidatus Saccharibacteria bacterium | reverse complement strand
AATCCAAGCAGTGTTCAATAGTATGCAAATCATAGAGGTCTATATAGTACTGTTCATCTTTTAAAAATTGGTCATTTGCCATTTATCATTCTGAAACTAAATCGCGCAACGCATGGTAAATGCGTACCATTGCATAGGTATCAAGCGTGCAGTATTTACTTAGCTCCTCTAATATTTGCTCCTCGCTTCCTGGATGCTCACCTTGTAAAAATGTTTCAGTCCATAACCTGCGGGCATGCAGCCCGTCTGAAACATCAAGATCGCTATGTTTTAACTCAGGAACTAAAGCGGGTAGGACATTCTTAATTGAAGCACTGCCAAAAAAGTCTTTATCAACGCACCACATTTCAGAAAAGGGGATCATCAAATCGTCAACTCTTTCATTAACTGATTTGAGAAAATCCTCGTACTGAGGATATATCTTAGCCATTCTCTTATTGCATGCTTTCTCATACCGCATATTCCAGGTAAGTATTGTTCCAGTATCGCCTATAGCTTCCGTAAGATGTTTGATTAACTCTGGCATAGGGTTGGTATCATCTGCATGGATATACTCCAAGTGTTCAGCTTTGGCATCTGGAGAATCCAGTACATGCAAAGAGTACTGAAACGGATAATCTTTGTATGGCTTACACCCATCAAAAGCTGGTATTACAGAAGAAAATGTTTCATAGTCTAGAAAATATAAGGGGAATTCGAAATTAGCTAAAAAGTTTTTGATTTTTTGCTTATCAATAATCTGTTTATCATCTCTGGTTGTTTTAATTTGCCCGATTTGCTTTTCTCTTAATGCCAGCTCCTCCGGTATTTCTGCAATGGTTGTTATGCCCTGATCTTCAAGTTGTCCAATCTGTTCTGGACTGGGGTAGCTTAATTTATAAATGCAATAAGGATCAAGCTCACCATTGAGCTTTTCAAAAACTTCCATCCAATCTTCAAACCATCGTACGCGAGGAATTCCTAATTTGTTGACATGGCGTGGAGAGATATCCGGCATTTTTTCTTGTTGCAATAGCTCTCTAGCCTCGTTTAGTTGTTCCTCTGTCAAATCTAGCAACCCTATAACCGCCTCAGTTACGTATGTTCTTCCTGTTATACCTTCGGGATCTATAGTTCCTTGTCGAATATAATCTCTGTTAACGTGTGCGACTTCAATGTTTCTTATATTCAAACCCGCCTTCTGAAGTGTAAGTAGTTGAAAAGCTAGATCATATTCATGTTCAGGCTTGGCTTTGGTACTGGCCTTTATCTCAATTAAGTCATAAGTATCGTTTCCGACTTTTTGCAATACATCCACAATGCAAGTTATTCCATCTACCTCAAACCTACCTTGAAAAATAGTTTCTGTGCCATTATTTAGTTCTTCAAGTGTTCTTTCTGGTAAAGAAAGATATTCATCATACCCATCAAAGCCTAGCTTAACTTCATTTGGAAATAACTGTTCAGCTACAGCCTCAAATTCATGCCCCATATCAAATAGGGCCTGAGTGTTGTCATCAATTGCAGGAAGCTTATATTTTTCATATTTCTTCAACCACAACCAGGCAGGATGTTTTAAATACATCATGTATTCTGATTTAGATATTGTCATGCTGAAGCTTCACTTGAACCTTCTACATCATAAATCATCTCAAATACATAATCTTCATACTTCTTTTGAAAATCAGGATCTTGCATATACTTTTTGTATATCTCAGTTTGAGTCATCATGAGTTTTTTGATCTCGTCTTTTAATCGTTTATTCGAAACCTCTTTTGCATTCTGCCTATCTGGCGCATTATTTACCTTGGCATCTTTTCTCAAAATTTCAGGAAGATCTTTTGTTAATACCTTTTCAACTTTTTCAGGCTCATTCCACTTAATATCCCCAAACCGCTTATTAAACTCATTTAAGATATTATCCAAAGTATCCTTTTCTGTAACTGTTATACCTACATTCCCACCTGCAGTAGGTATAGGTTCAAGTTCAGGTCCTTCATCATCTAATACAATCTTCATTCTTCCCTGACGAGATGGCCGTACACTTGCTATATCCACAGTTTCTAGAATATCTTCCTCCGGTTCATCTTGTGGAACTTTTAATTTAGTAACTAGTGCTTTTAGTAACCAATACAATTTTTCCCAATAAATTTTTTCAAAGTTAATTATTTTTGACAAATAATTGTACGTTCTGACAAAGCTCTTTGCTTTAGACTTAAACTCTATTTTGGCTTCATCAGGTAGATTATCATAAATGCCAACTAAAGCATCAAGTTGTGGATCGAGGACACTTCTTTCCGCACCGGAACTAAGTGATTCAAAATATCGATCTACATCTTCAGGGGTATAGACTTGTGCCTCATCTAAGTCTTCTTGCAGGTCATTTAATTTATTTGGATCTGTTGCTTCACTTAACACAGTTGCTGTGTAATATGGCTTGAAAGCCTCTTTTATTTCTTCTGCTTCATTAAAGAAGTCTAGTACAAATGTGTCATCCTTACCCTTATGGGATCTATTTAAGCGGGACAGGGTTTGAACAGCCTGTAAACCAGTCAATTTTTTATCTACATACATAGTATGAAGCAATGGTTCATCAAACCCGGTTTGAAACTTCTCTGCAACAATTAGAAATTTGTATTTATCTTTCTTAAACTGTTTGGGGATGTCATTGATACCATCTTCAAATTTATTCATCTTAGCTTCTGTTAGGTCTTCATCGGTTCGGTAATGTTTTTTTGATCCAGAAAAAGCCACTATAGCCCTATAGGGGGAATCTATTTCTTTGAGATATTCATCAAAGGCATCTTTGTATTTCATGGCAGAGTGAATGGATTTTGTCACCACCATTGCCTTTGCTTTTCCGTCAATCAAATGTTGCACATCGTTATGAAAGTGGTCAATCATAATTTTTGCTTTTTTAGCAACAGTATCTGGATGCTCTTCTACTAACACTCTCAGCCTTTTATTTGCTTTTTTAACATCAAATACTGGGTTACCTTCAATTGTTTTGGCGAGTTTGTAGTATGAAGTGTAGGTAGTATAGTTTTGCAAAACATCGACTATGAAACGTTCTTCAATAGCTTGCTTCATTGGATATAAGTGATATGGATAGAACTTCCCATTTTCGTTTTCTTCCCCAAATGTTTCTAAAGTTTTGTTTTTGGGAGTAGCCGTAAAAGCGTAATAGGATGCATTTGAAAGCATTTTTCTTCGCTTTACCAAAGCATTTACCAAATCTTCTGTGCGTACATTGCCTTCTTCATCTTTGAGCAATGCTTCTATTTCTTCATTTGAAAGAACTGCATTCATTTGGGCCGCAGTGGCTCCACTTTGACTGCTGTGTGCCTCATCAATAATGATCGCATAGTTTGAATCGGGTAAACTTTCAATTTTTTCAAGAACAAATGGAAAAGTTTGTACTGTGACAACTATGATTTTCTTACCCTCCATCAATGCAGTCTTTAATTGATCAGATTTGCTTCCACTATCTTCTCCCACATATTGAACAAGATTTGCAACCCTAGCAAAAGACTTAAGCTGTTCAGAAATGTTTTCATCCAAGTTCCGTCGATCTGTTACCACAAAAACAGAATCAAAGATATTCTCATCTTGCTCGTTGTATAGATTGGCAAGCTGATAAGTAAGCCAAGTAATTGAAAATGACTTGCCTGATCCAGTTGAGTGTTGAATTAAATATCTTTTTCCAACTCCATTTTCTTTAGTATCTGCTAGCAAATTCCTTACCGCAGTTAATTGATGATAGCGGGGGAAAATTAACTTTTTCTTACTTTTGCCGGTATCTGGGTTTGTTTCTTCAACAAACTGAGCGTACTTGGCTATGATATTGCTTAAACTGTCTTTAGTTAGTATCTCTTCCCACATATAGCTCGTTTTAATATTTTCAGGATCAGGTGGATTTCCTTTACCATATGGGGGATTGGGCTCTCCTGCATTCAAGCCTTTATTAAAAGGCAAGAAATATGTGTGTTCTCCTGCCAATTTTGTTGTCATATGGACTTCATCAGTATCCATTGCAAAATGCACTAAACACCTACCAAAATTAAGCAATGTATCTTTAGGATCACGATCTTTTCGGTATTGTGTAATAGCATTAACGAAAATCTGATTTGTCAGTGGGTTTTTTAATTCAGAAGTAATTACTGGTATCCCGTTAAGAAATACTGTTAGGTCGATTTCTTTACCATGGTCTTTGCTGTAAATAAGTTCTTGGGTTACAGAAAAGATATTAGCGGCATACCGTGCTTGATCTTTGGGATTTAGCTTTGACTCTGGTTGATGGTAAAAAACATCAACAGTTTTGTCATAGAATTTAACCCCATTCCTAAGAACATGAATTACACCCTTTTGTGAAATTTTTTTATTTAGCCGTGCCAAAAACTGATCTTCACCGCGTTTTTTAATTGATTCGTAAATCTCTGGTTGAGTTGCTTCTAAAAATGAAAAAAGCTGTTCTCTATTTACTAAATATGTAAGATCAAAGTCATGCGGCTCTGATTCTATGTAATCTTGGTTATTAACTAACATTTTTACTATATGTCTTTGCAATCCTTTTTCTGATGTATCTGTAAAGTTTTTCATAGTCATATGTGGCCTACTCCATCAGCAATAACTCGTTTTTTTAACTCTTCTATCAGTTTTGAATTTTGTTCCAAAATAGTATATATATTATCTATTTTACTTTCACTGCTTCTAATGGAATCAACAATTTTATCTTGAACATCCTTGCTACTGGGATAATATATTGTAAGATTTTTGAATTCATCAAAATTTAGATCCCACTGACCAGGTCTAACTCCATAGGATATTTTTTTATATTCAGCAATCATTTCATGAGAGCGTAGTAAGTAATGAAAAAACCAAGGTCTTATTTTTTGAAAATCCACCTCACATGTGATGTATGATGGGCTTACAAGCCCTTCATATGGTGAAATCCCCAAAGAACCCTGCCATGTTTTCATTTTGTTAATTACCAGAAAATTCGGCTTTACATATTTGTGATTGCTCAAGTTTTCACTCAATACATTTATGTTGTCATCTCGAGAACTTCTTTTTATTACTCCATAATCTCTGTATACAGAAAGGGGTTCTTTGTCTGGATATCCTTTAATACTAACTTCTCTTACGAATTCTTTAATTTTGGTTTTTACCCAATCACCGTTTGAATTGTCTTTGACTAGTTCTGAAAAGTTTTCTACTGACTCAATAAGACGTCTTTGCTCATTCTCATAGGATTCAAGTTCTTCCAAAATCGCACTCGTTGGTTTTAATCTAGGATGTTTTGAGAAATATTTTGTGAAAGGAACCCAGTATCCTACTTTTGTTTTAGAAATATCAATCCAAGCGTCAGAAATATATGGTAAAACATCTCTTTCAAAATAATCTTCAATATCCTCTTTTAAAGGTACATTTTCAGTATCTCGAAGTTCAGTATCGGGTTCATAAACTACAGTTCCATCCTTATTAATCTTACTAATTACTGGTTCTGCGTTTTCATCTTTCCAACTAACCACATCATAAATGCTTTTACGCTCAGACTTGGTCGTTTTTATATTGAGTATTTCAAGAGCTTCTTTAACATCCTTTCTAAGAACATTGAAATCACTGTATACTTTATCTCCTAATTCGGATTGGATCTCTTTTGCCAACTCTAAAAGATCTCTTTGTTCTTTCCAAACTTTTTTACTAAACAATTTCTTAGTGTATCTTGAAGAAAGATCTATCTCATTGGTTTCCATGTATTTCTGAAATTGTTTTTTAAACTGCTTTGGATCCTCATATACCTCATCACCAAACTTCTCATACATCCATTCCATCATTTCTTCTATATAAGTGACTGCAAATCTTATCTTTTCGATACGCTCATCTGAAAGTTGGGCTTTAAGTCGTAGTGGACGCTCGACTGTGATTTCCTGATAACCAAAATCTTCATTATCAAATATTTTAGAAATGTTCGATGATTCAAAACCATTGTATATTTCAAAAATCTTTTTAATATGCTGTTTTTTTAATTCTCTAGATTTATCACCAAGGTTTCTTTGCATCTCTGAGTACATCTGGGTTGCATCTATTAACTGAACCTTACCTTTTCTTTTTTCATTTTTTTTGTTACACAATACCAAAACATAAGTATTGATATCTGTGTTATAAAACATTTTTTTAGGTAAAGCGATAATAGCTTCAAGATAATCATTTTCAATAATCCACTTTCGAATATCACTTTCTCCTTGACCCGCGTTGCCAGTAAAAAGCGCTGAACCATTATGAACAGAAGCAATTCTGCTACCTAGCTTAGTATCATGCTTCATTTTAGATACCATATTGGAAAGGAACAGTAGCTGTCCGTCTTTAACCCAGGGTGTTCCGTGGACAAAACGATGATCGATAATTCGACCATTCTTTTCTATCTGCTTTTTATCCTTACCCCAGCTTTTACCATATGGGGGATTAGTTAACATAAAGTCAAATTTGGTATTTGGAAAACCATCGTCGGAAAGTGTTGAACCATAATAAATGTTTTCTGGATCTTCGTCCTTAATAAGCATGTCTGCAGTACAGATAGCGTATGTTTCTGGATTTATCTCTTGTCCGTAGAGATATGTGTTTATTCGTTCACCAAACAATTCTTTTATTAGATTCTCTGATTCTGTAAGCATACCTCCAGTTCCACAGGCGGGATCATAGACTAAATATGTAGCACCCTCTTTTAACTGGTCTTTTACTGGCATAAACACCACTTGGGTCATGAGTTCAATAATATCCCTGGGGGTAAAGTGTTCTCCGGCTTCTTCATTGTTTTCTTCATTGAATTTTCGTACCAACTCTTCGAAAACATAACCCATGCCTAAATTGGTTAGGCCAGGAATATTCTCACCTTTATCATTTTGCGCAGGTTCAGGACTTAAATTTATTCTTTTGGATGTAAATTTTTCTATCAGGCTAAAAGTAAGGTTAGCTTCGGAAAGTGTTTCGAGCTGATTTCTGATTTTAAATTTAGAAATGATCTTATGAACAAATGGATCAAACCCATCGAGATACAATTCTAAGTTTGAATCAATGCTGTCGGGATTATTTAGAAGATCTCTCATGGTAAACGGAGAAATATTGTAAAAAGGATACCCACTCTGAGCTGTTAATCCTGAATAATCATCAATTCCTTGATCTTTAAGAAATTCATAAGCAGTCAATACTTCTTCTTTAGTTGGCTCTAGTAAAGCATCGATTCTTCTAATTACGGTAAAGGGGAGAATAATATCGCGATATTTACCTCGTACAAACACATCCCTCAATACATCATCAGCAATTCCCCAAATAAAACTTACTATTTCATTGTGTTTTTGTCCGTTCATATTTCTTTCTTTAAATAAACAAATTAATTTCTGATTTTAAGTACCTCTTGGGCATAATAATCTAGCCTTGTTAGCATTATACTGGTTTACTTGGGCAAAAAATAAGACCTATATCTATATCACTAGTCTTAATTCTACTATATAAATCGCTATATATTAATATTTTTGAATCATATATCAATTGACTTACCAGATTACATTGATATAATTTGACCTAATAAATTCATAAAGATGAATTTTATCGGCTGCCACACGGCAGCTTTTTTTGTAAATTTTTACACCCTGCCCGAGAGTATTAACTCCTTGAAAGGGGGTGTATATGAAAAAAACAGTATTTATACAAGTTTTTATACTTACTTTTTTCCTTCTAGCTTCTCCTGCTTATGCGCAATCAGCCGATGTCGAAAAAGTTAAAACCTTTATTCAAAGTGTAATCCAGGTACTTGTTACACTTTCAGGTTTTGTAGCCGCAGGCTTTATAGTTTGGGGTGGAGTGGGTTACATAACTAGCTCTGGTAATCCGGAGGCATTGGAAAAGTCCAAAAAAACGATATTGTATTCAGCAATTGGCTTAACACTTGTTTTAGGTGCCTTTGTGATCTCAAACATAGTAAGTCAACTTGCCACAACTGCCTTCGGTGCAGGACAGTAAGTTTTTACCTGCCTTCTAAGAAAGTTAGATGACTAAATTAGTAACAGGTTTAATAAGCTTAATACTGTTTTTATTTATATTTACGCCAATAGCGTTTGCTCAAAGCACGCATCCTGAGATACTTGAGTACACCAGTAATACTCTAGAGATCATCACCGTCATTGCGACCGCATCAGCGGTCTTTTTTTTAATTCGGGCAGGTTATGTCTATATCACTTCAGCCGGTAATCCTAATAACCTTGAATCAGCTAAGAAAACCATCAGAAATGCTCTCATCGGTTTAACCCTGGTTTTGGCAGCAAATGTAGTCACTTCAGTCTTTCAGCATGCACTGAATCCTGAAACTTCCGGAGGAACTGGTAATCCGATAGAAGTAGTAACCATTGAAACAGTAGAACCAAGCGATGGATTAACTCAAGTATTAATTGATGCTGTTGCTGGGTTTATCCAAAATATAGTTGAAAGTTCAACTGCCCCGATTGTTAACGGGATACTCGGATACCTGACTACAACACCTACCCTTCTTGATAATGAAGTTATAAGAAACTTTTGGCTAATAAGTGTGGGTATAGCTGATGCCTTATTTGTCCTCGTGGTAGCACTCATGGGGCTTCAGGTAATGTCTGCCAGTACTTTTGGATTTGATGAGGTTGAGGTTAAACAACTGCTTCCCCGTTTAGGACTGGCATTTTTAGGAGCCAATATCTCACTTTTTCTTGCTGATTACGTGATTATTACTTCTAATGCTTTGGTTAAAGCAGTACTGGACTCAACCGGAGGGTTAAACCATGCGTGGATTGAAAATGCGATAAACCCTACAGCCTTTATTTCCGGGGCTACACCACTTATTATCCTAATCTTTTTTGTGATATTTTTAATTGTTTCTATAGTGCTGCTTTTGTTTTACATAAGCCGTTTAATCTTTATCTCCTTAGGAGCAGTGCTATCGCCATTTATATTTCTGCTTTGGTCACTGCCTAAATTTTCAGACTTTGCCTTAATTTCAATAAAAACGTATTTTGCCACCATTTTTATAGTTTTTGTCCATGTTGTGGTTATACAGCTTGCCGGATCATTTCTTACTCTCCCTGAACATTCTGAAAACTCACTGGTCTCTATTGCCGTGGGGATAGGGTTATTTATAACCCTTCTTAAGATTCCCTCAATGATGATGCAAATGATTTACTACACCTCCCGAACCGGAACGTTTAAAAAATTAGGCAACCAAATTATTAACGTTATGAGTACCGATAATTCATCCAGCGCGACCAGAGCAACAGCCCAGAATCAAGCAGCCAAAGTTAAGAAAAAGGTGATTCAAGTATGAAAACACAAGTAATACCGGCACAAATAACAACCGTAGAAGATAGAATTGCAGGCAATTTGAGTCTTACCCAGATTATTATTTTGCTTTCTCCGGTTCTTTTAACCACACTTACTTATGCACTGCTACCCCCAAGCATGATGTTTGTCTGGTACAAGCTGGGCTTAACCACTCTTTTTATTATTGTGAGCATTACCTTAGCAATCAGAGTTAAAGGAAAAATAATATTAAGCTGGATAGTTGTGTTGACCAGATATAACCTAAGACCAAAACATTACATTTTTAATAAAAATGAAGTTTTTGCACGAGAAGTATATCTACCCCTTGATAAAACAGAACAGGCGATGATTGTAAAACCAAGTGCCAGAGAAAAGAAAATCGAGAATCCTTCGGTTCAAGACTTACTTCAGTTTAGATATGTGTTAAATAGAGAAAACTTTAATTTACGCTTTAGTACCGGAAAGAAAGGAGGTTTGCGTGTGGCTTTTGAAAAAGTCTCCAAATAAAGTTAGTTCCAGAAAACAAATTGCCATTAAAGAAGTTAAAGATGGTGTATTAGTACTACCAGATAATCGCTACCGGTTGGCTATTGAAACTTCTTCGGTTAACTTTGAGCTTAAAAGCGAAGAGGAGCAGGACGTGCTTATTGATAACTTCCAAAGCTTTCTTAATTCGCTACCTTGCAACCTACAAATTCTCATAAGAGTTCGTGAAGTTGACATTGATCAGTACGTTGAGACTGTTCAGGAAGTAAAGCAAAAGGAAACAAAAGCCGAGTATGTTAGCCATATCGATGACTACTGTGACTTTATCCAGAGTTTGGTTTCCGGCAACAAAATATTATCCAGAAAATTCTATATCATCCTGCCGTATGAAGTAGAAAACGGCATTAAAGACTTTGAATTAATAAAAAATCAGTTAATTTTAACTCGAGATTTAGTCACTAAAGCTTTAGAAAAGCTAGGCATGAAAGCCAGTCAGTTAACCAGCCTTGAAATACTAGATCTGTTTTACAGTTTTTATAACCAAGGTCAAGTTAAAACCCAGGAACTAACCGGAAAAACAATCAAAAGTTTACTAGAAGAAACTTATGTATAGCGCGATACAAGCAAAATACAATCGAATCCAAAAACTTAAAAGAAAGCGGGTCAGAAAGCTAAGAAGGAAACTTGAGAAGCGCCGTGAAGAGCGAAAATCTATTAATTTTAGTTTTGGCGAACAGGATCAACTAGATATCATCTCTTATTCAGGTCTTGAAGAAAACTCAACATATCTACAGATTGGCGACACATTTGTAAGGACACTGTTTATCTCCGGTTATCCGTATGTTGCCAACGTTGGATGGCTTAATATGCTAATTAACTTTAATCATGACATTGATATTTCGTACCATATTGAACAAGTAGATCCTTTAGTTGCTTTACCAAAACTTAACCGCAAGATTACTGAACTGGAGTCAACCAAAAGAAGCATGCTCAAAGCCGGTAAAGTTATCGGTTCAGAGATTACCGACCCGCTTGAATCAGCTATGGAGCTAAAAGACAAGATTCAGCGTGGGCAGGAGAAGTTATTCCAGATCTCCATTTACATGACCATCAGCGCAAGAAGTCTGGAAGAGTTGAATAGAACAACAACTATACTTGAAACCATTATGTCTTCAAGACTCTTCTATATAAAGACTGCTACATTCCAACAACTTGAAGGGCTGCAGTCCATCCTGCCCCGAGCTGAAAACCAGCTGGCACAAAAGCGCAATTTAGACAGTTCATCGGCAGCACTGACCTTTCCTTTTGTATCATCTGAGCTGGTACAGGAGTCCGGGATTTTGTATGGAGTAAATAAATCAAATAACTCTTTAGTGATTGTTGATAGGTTTTCGTTAAACAATGCAAACTCAATTATCTTTGCTCAATCGGGCTCAGGTAAATCCTATACTGCCAAAGTCGAGATTCTAAGACAGCTCATGCAACAAACAAATGTCCTTGTTATTGACCCGGAACGGGAATACAAACAACTTGCATCTTCAGTAAAGGGCACCTATATAAAGCTATCTTCGACTTCAAAAGAAAAGATAAACCCCTTTGATTATTCTTTAAAAACCTTTAACGGTAATAACTCTCTGGCAGAACATATTCAAGACTTAACAGAAATTATTGCACTAATGGCCGGGTCATTAACTGATGAAGAGCGAGCAGTGGTAGACAAAGCATTAATTGAAACCTACAAGAACTTTGGCATAACCATACGCAAAAGAATCTTTGAAGATGATCAAAAATTTCCACTACTGAGAGACTTTTATAAAACATTAAAAAAGATGAAACAAAAAGATTTGTGTCACCGGCTAGACCGATTTGTATCCGGTTCGCTTTCTACCGTCTTTAACTCTCAGACCAATGTGAATTTAGACAACCGCCTAGTGGTTTTTGATATCAAGGATCTTGATGAATCTCTTCGGAAGATCATGATGATGGTTATAGCAAACCACGTACACTCACAAGTTAAAAGTGATCCACATAAAAGGATTTTAGTCATAGATGAGGGATGGATGCTTCTACAGCATGAGGAAAGTGCGCGCTTCTTAGCTGGACTGGTGAGAAGGGCAAGAAAACATTATTTAGGAGTAACGATCATTTCCCAACAAGCCAATGACTTTTTAAATCAGGAGTATGGCAGGGCAATCGCTTCCCAATCTTCATTAAGGATTTTGATGAAACAGGATACTACCTCTATCAAAAAAGTCGCTCAAGAATTTAACTTAAGTGAGTATGAACAGCACTTTCTTTTAACCTGTGATAGAGGAGAAGCACTTATAATTGCCGATCAAAACCATGTTGCTCTTAAAGTAATTGCATCGGAAAAGGAACATCCCATGCTTACTACAGATCCGAGGGAGATCTATATATAGTGAATGCATACTGTACTTTCTATTTACACAATCTGGTCATTTAGGAAAGAACTGTATATTGTACTTTCCGCATTTTTGATTGTATTGTCTCTTCCCATAATTGCAGTAGTAATCCTGACTCACACCGGCATTAATATTGTTTCTGATGCTTTGGTTAATGTAGAAGTTGCAACCAGAACAATCCAAATAAAAAATCCTGCAGATGGATCAATTGTTAAGGAAATAAACCCAGAAGTCGCGTGGCCAGCGCAAGGAGTATTTACTTTGGAGTTTGGGGAATCAAGTTTGTATCAACCGCTCCACACTGGACTTGATATTGCCAACCCTAACGGACAGGTAGGCTACCCAATTACACCAGTAATGGACGGTAAAGTAATTTATGAAGGTGAAATATTCTGGGGATACGGAAAACACATCATTATTGATCACGGGGATAATATAACCTCTGTTTATGCTCATTTAGACAGAATTTACGTTTACAAAGATCAGGAAGTGAAAATTGGAGATACGATCGGCACTATGGGTAATACCGGCTGGTCAACCGGCCCACATTTGCATTTGGAGATCAGGGTGTATGGGATTCCGGTAAATCCGAATATTTTCTTGAGAAAGTATCCATAAAAAGATAGAAATTTAGGCATCTTACTGTTAGAATTTGCTTATCATGACTGTAAACGAGAAAAATGAGTCAACACAGCAACGCACAGAAAGAATTCTTAATGAGCTAAAGGAAAAATACCCCAACACAGCGGTTTATGATCTTGATGGTCGGGGATTACATTTTCTTAGTGAAGTAGAGCCGGTTTCTGACCACCCGGAATATGATAGGGCAATCGAAGTTATTATCTCAAGCAAACCACATAAACATTTAAAAATGACGCAGTACTACAAAATAATACAGGGAAATCTTAATCTCCATATAGAAGATAATCTTATAACTCTACAACCGGGTGATAAATATAAAGTCCAACCAGGAATAGTTCATTGGGCAGAAAGTGACAACGAATGCTGGGTAGAAATCTATTCAGAACCAGGCTGGACAAAAGAAGATCATATAGTAGTTGATGAATAAATAGAACAAATGGATAAACAAAAAGCAGCAAACATCCTACAAAAACAACTTGATGAGGTACAGGATTTAAGAGAATTAAATCCAGATGACCCTACATTTAAACTATGGAAAGAAAACTGCCTAACCATATTCAAGGAAATCTTTCCTGATCAAGACGATTGGCACTATAACTTTAGTTGGTCTGCCTTCAGAATAAACAGGATTAAAACCATTGAAGAGTCCGGTTACTATTCTCCAGAGGATAAAGAAGCATATGAAGAAGGGCTTCAAAATGCCGAGGTAACAATAAAAGCAGCACTAAATAAGCTTGAATTATTTGGTTATACACCTCAATCTGTAAGTGAAAATAAGTCCGGTGATAGCCATGGTATAACTATTCAGATAACAAACAACCTACAAAACGAGCAGACAGTAAATCTTACTGTGAATTTCGATCAGATATTTCAGTATATTGATTCTTTAGACACTGAAGAACAGGAGAAGCAAAGTGCAAAAGATAAGGTAAAAGAGCTTCAAGATGAATTGGAGGATGAAAATCCTTCGTGGGAAAAAGTAAGAAATGCACTTATTTGGTTATTGAATTTCAGCAGGGAGGTTTTTCTAAAAGTGCTACCATATATTTTAGAAAAGTATTCACACTTATAAATACTATGTCACCAACAATAATCGGCAAAAACCTTAAAAAAGCACGAAAACAACTTGGATTAACACAACTTCAGGTAGCTGAAAAAGCCGGTATTAGTGTAAATTACTATGCCCGGATCGAGCGTGATGAGGTCAATCCGTCTCTTGAGCTTTTTGAAGATGTTTGCAAAGCACTTAAAGTAAAGTCTTCAGATATCTTAAGTTTTTAGTCTAATTTAAATTTTCCCCGGTTCCTTATCTCTGCAACAATGGTTTCAATCATTTCTTCATAGGTTTTGGGTGAGAGCTCAAACTGATCCAAGGCCCCCACATCTACTTCAATAGATGGAATTGTATATCCTTTGTCGATTCCCTGCACTTCAACGTCAAAGTGATTCAGGATATCTAGCGCTATTTTATATTGAGTTACCTTAGTATCTATCACTACAGGCAGAGTAACATTCCATGCATTTTCTAAGATAGCTTGATCAATTAATTGAGAAAGATGTCCTACGTAAGTCGGACTAAAAACCCAAGAAGTATCAAACTCTACAACATTCTTGCTATCAATACATTTAAGTATTCTGTTAAAAGGTCTATCGTTCTCTATATTTGGACTATAACCAACTATTAATGAGGGGCGAAGAATTAAAAAATCATTTCCTGATTTCTCGAATAGAGTTTCAGATTCAAGTTTTAGCTTGCCATAGATATCGCTAGGATTTAGTGCAGCAAAAGAGGAAATAAAAATCAGTTTGATGTCTTTATTGCTAGCTGCCTCAATTATATGTTTTGCAGAATTTAGATTAACTTCTATATACTGCGCTTCATCTTGTTGAGCGGGGCGGCTGCTCGCATGGTTAGCAACATGAACGATTACTTCTGGTTGTTCGGATGCAATTAACTTATGCACCTCATCCTTATTAGTCGTATCTAGTTTTTTGAACTTTGAACTTAGGGGGTTACTATAGTAAGTTCCCACTGTGTCATATTTCTTTTGGAGGTCAAAATAAATTCTAGCACCAACATAGGAACTTGCCCCAATAACTAACACTTTTATCGAGTGGGCACTCAATTCATCATCTACAATTTTGTGTGCCGCTATATGCGCCAGTGATTTGTGTTCTTCCAAATACTGCACTGCATCCTCTCGGGTTGCATTTTCATCAACATTCGTCTTGAGATAACGCAACGTTGCCTTGATATCTTCTTCAGTAATATTATATCCGTTATTTGTCATATCAAATTATATTATAGCTGTTATTGTAGAAGTGGTTTTATACCTAGTATGTTTCTGACCACTTCGTGCATTGCAATTTGAGCACCAATAAAAAGCAGCCCAACGATAATTAGACCAATTAAAAAGTTAAGCTTATCTTCACGCCCTCTTCTTAGAAAATAGAATATATTAATTGAACCAACAAATATTATTAAGTGCCCAATTAAATCAAAAATACTTCCGCCCAATCCGAACTTTAGGACACCACCAAGTAGAATACTAACAACAGGTAAAGTTGGACTTTCAATTTCTTGATTTGGAAGTATTAGAGATTGTATTTGCATATCTTAACTATAACACCTTTTTTAATTCACCTCCTCTGGAATAAACCTTCTAAGGTCTAGAAACTTATACATTTCCTGCGCATACTCTTCTCCCTCGATCCTTCGCATAATCTCTCTGCTATTTGTTTGCGACAGAATATTGAGGCTTCCCTCCCAGAGCACCTTCCTGTCTAAAATAGCGATTTTTCTGTGGTGATTGTTGGCTGCTGCAAGAACTTGTATCCCCATAATCTCAAACTGCCGGATAACTTCAGCCGATTGGCTAGATAATGACTCATCCAAAATACTTGGATCCTTAGTTATCACAAAAACCTTCACATCTTGCTTTAAGATTTCTTCAAAAGTCGGATAAAGCTGATGCATCCGCGCGGTTGTAATAAACGGGCTTTCAATAATCACTTCTTGCCTGCATTCCAAAAGGTCTTTAATAAACGAAGTGTAAAACGACTTCTCATCGAAAAGATGAGAAGTAAATATATTTGCATTACTCCCCATCGCCTACCTCCTCCTCCATATCAATTACCGTGACTTTACTCCGGTAATATGTAAAGCCAAGCTCTTTTAGTTTTTCGTAAGTCTGGAGTATACTGTCGAAAAGGTGTTCCAACTGAGAGACGTTAGGCTCACCATTTGTCTCTTAGATATATCTTGGTTTCTGGAAAGCTCGAAAATAGGCGTTAATTTAGGGTTTCCACTAACTAAATCTTCGTAGTTTGGAGCTTCAGTAAAGAACCTGCTAAACATATTGCCTAAACCCACTGTTTTTGCTCCTTGTTCCAGTAATTTAGTAGGATTTTCCACTAATTTTATAAGCTCGTTTTCAAAGTAGTCTATGTCAAATTTTTTCTCATCGCTTTTGTTTCTATTGTCTAGGGCTAGTGCTAAATCAAGTTTTCCCTCCTCGTACTTCTTTTCCAAATCAGCACGTACTATTTGTGACTCTGTAGAAACAATGCGTTCCATTAAGAGTTTTAACTCAGCTTCTATATTTTGTACAAGACTAGAAGCCTCTGTAGAGCTTTTAGACAGCTTTTCGCGTTCTTCTTGATATAACTCCCGTACTACAATACGGAAATCCCGTGCAAACTTTTCTTTAAATCTTAATCCAGCAATAAACTGATTTACCGTGTTCTCCAAGTCTTTTTTCGTTACACTAAATCTTTTATGACCACGTTCACAGTGATAATAAGGATATCTGTTTCCAGTTTTACCTGTTGAAGCACTACCTTTGAGTTTTGAGCCACAAATTGGACACAAAATATAATTTTTGAATGGATAACTTTTATTGTTCTTATCCCTTACAACAACTTTTCGTTTAACTTCATTAATCAAACTGACACTACCATCAATATTTTCTTCTATGTAAAACTTTCCACGATTAGCTCGATTATAGGTATCTATGTCAACGATACCTTCCCAAAGATTTGATTTTATTGGATCTGGAACCCACTTTTCATAGACGACACCTGCATATACTGGGTTAGAAATAAATCGTTGGAACTGCTTAACAGTTAATGGCTTTTCACCTGTTTTACCGACAATTTCTTTTGATCTGTTGTCTCTTCGATTTATAGCTCTTGTTTTAAATCCGGCATTATTTAACTTTTCAACAATTTCTTTATCACTTAATAATCCTTCAATCCTTAACTCATACATTTTTCTGATCCATTTAGCTTCAGGATCATAGGGATGTCTGATAGCTCTTTTTTTCCCACGAACATCAACTTTTATATTTGTATAACCATACTCAGGTCTTCGCACAGAGTAACTAGCGGGATCCCGAACATATTGCACTTCTGCGCCTATCATCCTTGTCAATGCGTTTTTCACTTCACTTTTTGCCTCTTCTGCTTCCAGTGCCTCTGCCTTCGCGGACGGTGAGTACCTACTCCAGTCATAACTAAGCCCCAGATGTTCTAAAGAGTTTTCCTCATCTTGGATAACACCCATAGTATCTACTAGACTTATACCTGCTTCCGTCAATTTATTTTTAAGCTCAAAATATGCAAGAGGACCCTCTCTTGTAAATCTGGATATATCCTTGAAAACTGCAACTTCTATCCCATTTTTCCTATCACAGCAATAATCTATTACTTCGCTAAAAAACTTTCTTTCCTCAGAATGTCTGCCCGTTTCTACTAAAGTGAAGGTTTCTTGTAAATGCAAGCCGTGTTTTTCTATATAGTACTCACACACTGAAATCTGATGCGTAATAGTAGCACCTTTATCCACCTGTTTTGTAGATGATGCACGGGCAATTATTACAGCTTTTTTTCCTTCTAGATCTCTTTTCATACAAAAATGACCGCCTTAGTGTGCTCATCCATTTATAGATGTCTAAGACGGTCGTTTCTGTTTATAAACTTAGGACGAGCACAAGGTAATTATAACCTATTTTGGATATACGCCGGTTATTTTGTTTATTTCTTGGATATATTTTAGCCGTGTCTTATAATCCGGTACTTTTTCGCCGTCTATAATTTGATAAGCGTTTAAACCCGAAATGAGAACCTGTGGTGCATTTCCGGATACTCCTAATACACCTTCATACTCTAAAGCCTCAAAAAGAGCTTCTTTAAAGTTAGGTCTATTTAAGTTTTCGTGTGTTATTACGGATAATGAAGCCTTATTTTTTACCCGGTAGTACTTTTTATGTGAAGCGTTTGGGTTAAAGGGTCTATTGTTTTTGATATCCGATACTATATCCTTTATCACCATCTGTTGTTTTATACTTAGGCCATACTTGTTTTTGGGTGTGCGAAGTATCTTAGGCATATATCTATTTTAACAATATGAACACTATACTCAGAAAATAACCCCATATTATGTGATATTATGAGCATATGAAACTAAAGATGGCTTTGTTGTTTTTACTTCCAATATTTTTAACTGGTTGTACCCTTAAGAAAGATTGGACTCTAATGTTATGTAGCGAACTAATGGATGACGGAGTACAATGTTACGAAAACAGCTCTGTTATAGAAGGTTTTGAAACAATGGGTTCTTGTATGTCTACTGGAGCATCTTACGTTTCTTCAGGAAAAGCTAAAGGTTTCGAATGTGGAAAGAACTGCGAACTGATACCCGAGGGGCACGATATAAGAGTATGCGACACTATATGCAACGAAGCTGGTTGTTCTGAATGAGTACTTAAAAATGATTAATAAAAAAACATTACAATTTATCTTAGTTTTAACGTCAGGAATACTGATAGGGGTAGCGATTACACAAAACATATCAACAAAAAGGCTTGCAGATCTACAAGATAAAAACGACAAAATGTACGAGATTGGTACGGATATGGGTACGATGGGTGCTGACTTTAACAAAATGTATAATTTGTGCCGGGAAGAAAACAAAGCACTTCTGGATAAAGACTACGAAAGCGTTGTACGGTTATTTGAGGAACAAACTACAATACAAGCTAAAATTGACACACTTTACTCAAAATATCAAGATATACCTCAAGAGATTATAGATCAATACAAGTTCGGACAAACTCAGTAAATTAAAAATTACTACACAATTGTGATAGCATAAATAACAACTTTTATTTATCAGTAGGACAATCTTGCATATCCCCCCGTTAAAAATAATCCTATATTTTATAGAGTGGTGTAAAATGAGGTTATGGGCGATTTAATAAGTGTAGTATTGTTGTTTGCATTTGCGATAGGAATAATGTCTTTTGTTGATTTGTTCAGAAAAGACTCGTTGGAAAAGGAAAAGAAGGCTAAAAAAGAGGCTGAAACGGCTGAGACATTACAATTACAACAAGAGATAAATATACTACAAGAGCGAATTTCAGCTTTTCAAGAAGAATACGGGACTGCAGTAAGCTACTTTTATAATAACGCTCTTGTTGACAGCACAGGGATTTATATACCAACTAATGTTTTAGGTACAACAGTTAAAAAAAAGTATTTTACTCTTGCAGAACTTGATGATATTAAAGAACGCTACGAAAAGAAAATGAGACACCTCTAAAACAACTACATTTCCATACCATATTGGGTAAATAACAATAATGCTAAAGGCTGTAAGTATAGGCTTCACTTGATTGGTTTACGGGCATTTGGAGAATCTCAACTAAATCTATTATTGATGAAATTAATGGTTTCCACTCTAGGGACAGTTGGGTCACCATTGAAGATTCAACAGAAGCAAATTCCCTAATAACATTGAAACCAGGGGCTAAAAGGGTGTTCGAAAACCCTGGATAGTCGTAAGTTATTCCATAAGGAAATAAAATCCTTTGTAATTTTACTTTTTGGCTGGGTAAAGCCTCTTGCCAAAATAAATGTAGAGTTCGAAAGAAAGATTCGGCATATTCAAGTAACATTTCTATCTTAAACTCTTCCTCGTGGGTCTCGTTTAGTTGTAGTTTTAGTTCGGAAATACTTTTTTTAATTTTGTCCTTTTCTACTTTTAGTTCATCGGCATCTAATGCACCTTGTCTGCCCAGTGCAATAAGGTTAGTCTTTTCTTCTTCTAAAATGTCTATTTGTTTTCTTATATTGCTGGCCTGATTTTCAAACTCTCCCTGTCTTTGCTCGTACCTCTTAATTAAGGTTTCGGAAAAGTTCAGGAACTTTTCCTTATCAGGTCTTACTGTCTCTAAGTAGTGGAAAAATTCTAGCTCAAAGTCAGCTTGATGTACTGATTTTTTGTTAGGGTTAGGACATTCCTTATTATAACAGTAGTACAAACAGTAAGATTTAGTTTTTCCTTTGCATTCTGCAGCGGTCATCTTTTCACTACAATGACTGCAAAATAATTGGTCCTTTAACGGAAAGCCTGGATTAAAAGATAGTCTTTCTTCTGTTTCTTTGTTAAGCCCAAGCAATCTCTGACATTTATTGAATGTTACTTGACTAATTAGTGGTGTGTGAGCACCTTGAAATTCTTCATCCCATTTCTCAATATACATTGTACCCATGTAAAAGGGGTTTGTGAGTATTTTGTAAATAAGCTGTTGGGAAAATTTGATTTCCGTACCTTTGTGATTATAAATCTTCTGACTCCTAAGCTCACTTTCAAGATCTGCTTGTGTGACTGTACCTGTAGCGAACTTTTCGAATATGTAAGTAATAGAAAATGCGCAGCTTTCATCTATATCAGGTACCGTTGCCTTGCCTAAAGCATTTTTCCTGTTTATGTACCCTGTCGGACATCTCCATTGCCATATTCCTTTCTCTAGCTTTTTTCTCATTGATATTTTTACGTGTTCTTTTTTGACTGAGTTTTGAAACTGAGCTAGTCCCGCAAGTATTGTCTCCATAAGCTCACCCGTTGGAGATTCGTCAATTGGTTCTGTAGCACTTCTTAGAACAATACCCATTTTAAGTAGTTCGGTCTTTAAGTAATAATGTGATGATACATCCCTGGCAAATCGATTAACTTTAAAAACAACAAGAAACTTAACCGTACCTTCATATTGCTTACAAAAATCAAGAAGCTCAATGATTCTAGCTGTGTTACTGGCTTTTGCACTTTCAGCTTCTACTTTATGATGATCAATTATTTCAAATCCCTGCCTGTTACAAAAATCTGAACATACCTCTACCTGTACTTCTGTTGAAGTACCGCCATCTTGTTTATGGTCACTATATCTTGTTGCTAATAATACTGGCTCTTTCATATTTTTAACTAAAAAGGCCGTTCTGGTGAACCCAACTCGTAAAGACGAATTGTCCAAAACGGCCATTATAGTTCTTTACGATCAAATTGGGTTCTATTTAAGTTTACCACTTTTTCAACCTTTCTACTTTCTAAAAAACTATCAATAATTAGGTCCGCCAGTGCAATGTAGACATCCTCTAGCTTCACCTCTTTCTGTTGTCCTTGAGATGCCTTTGTGGGTTTAGGTGTTTTCTTTCCATAGTTTTTTACTTTTTCCACCTGAAACCACTTTCTTTTTCTGCCAAATTTATTAGCCAGTCAAATTGATCATTTACAAATTTTCCGTCAGATTTTGGGTCGGTAACAATTCGATATTTTTCTTCATTTTTGAGCTTTGGGTTATCTTCAAAAGTGAAAAAGCCTAAAGATAGTTTGGTAAGCTTTATTAAACTATCCATTACCTCTTTAGGTCTTTCAATTGAATTTGGGACTTTATCGGCAACAAAGATACCCACGTTAATCTTGTCGTCAAAGACTTCATTTTGAACCTTTTTAAGCACTTCCCAGTGATTTACAGATTGCTGTATACAGCCATTTGTCTGTTCCACTAAGGTCTGTAGCACTGGATCAAAAACATCATCAAGATAAATCTCTTTGTCTTTAATGTTTACTGATAAGTCTCCTTGGATGCCCTCAATCATTTCCCTTCTTCGATATTCAGCCCAGCATTCATCTTGGTTTTTTGAAGATATGTTGGAGGCAATTCCCTGAGCTATAGCAATCTCACCCTCGTAAACTTCCACTAGCTTTCCTTTATCGTCAATCAATTCGTTATAACCCATGTCAATTTTCTCATCGTGCTTGTACCAGCTTTTTCCCGTAACAGCTCTTTTTCCAATGAAGGTAGAGCCGCTGTGATACCACCCTGTTTTTTCCCTTACTTTTGTTTCTTCCAAACGACCCTCCTTAATTGCAGCTTCAATGTTTTCTCTAGCCTCACCAATATACTTTTCAAATGTTATTTTTAGCTTCTCACTCTCACCGAATACATCATCGACTCCGTAATACGTTCTTTCTGGTATAAGCTTTTCTACTTTTAGCCTCTCAAAAGCCTCGTGTTCAGCTATAGATTCAATGGGTAACTGTTCTGCAAAGATTTTTTCCCTGCATTGAGTATAGAGATCATTAAACTGCTTTTGAGTACAATACTTAGGAAGCATACTTATAAACCGAGATATGCCATATTTAAAGCTGTGGTCGTATAAGAGCTGTTTTACTCCTTCTAACTTCCATGCGTGAATTTCCAAATTCATCAAACTAGTCTGTAGATCAAGAGAATAGAATCCACAGTTTCGCCACATTTCGTGATAAAAGATATATTCCTGTCTCCTACTTGTATCGTTGTAGGTAATAGTTGAACTGATTGTTTTAATCTCATCTCTATAGTCTTTCTTCTCCTTCTCTTCACGTGTGTAGTAGTCACAAACTAAAAGAGCTGCTTCCTTGCCTGTTAAGGTTTTAGCCAACGAAGATAACTTAGATGGGGTTAAGTCTTTGACCATTACTTCTGCCGCCTTTCTAAAATCAGCCTGTCTATAGTTTCGAGTTTGTCTGAAATGGAGGTCATTTCGTATGCTTTTAACAAGTGGCTACAAAGAAAGCCGATGGTATTAGCAGGGTTACTAACAGGAAGTTCCCCAGAGCGTACTAAATTAATAGTTTCCTCCAGTACGGAAATAACATCGTCGGGTGTACGTATCGGAACAACTGGAAGGTTAAGTTTTACCTTTTTTAATGCTTTCCCGCCTTTTAGAACCGCCCTTTTCTTTTCGTCCTTGTTATTTGGGTCATGTGAAAAACAATAGTCACTTCCTTTTAGTGCAAAGGAATTACACTGTTCTTTAGTTTCTTCACTTGTGTATTTGCACTGTTTTTGCATAAATTTCCAAGCTTTGCTTAGGGGGTACCCCTTAATTTTTTACTTTGTTCCGATGTACCGATATCTTCTGGACTTATGTTGTATATGTCTGTACTGCTAAACAGCTCAATCGCTTCTTCCAGAGTATTCAACGTCTGTTCCGGTTCTGTCGGGACATCGGTACTATCCTTTTTATTCTCAATAACCGGCGCTTCTTCCTTTAGTTCCGCAATATCTACTATTTCACCTGTTATTGGATTATATGGTTGTGCATCACCAAGCCACTTTGGTTCAATTTCATACAACTCTTTCACACTCGGAAGTATATGTTGGGAAGGTAATTCTTTATTCACCACTGTGTATAAGGCAGCTTTACTACCAGAATGATCTTCAATCTTCTTGAAATAGCCTTTTTTGAAGGCTAGTTTGAACCATTTATGTGCCGTGTCGTAATCCCATCCGACCTCGTCTGCCAGAGTTCTAATGCTAAATCCATCAAGGTCAGCATTCGGTATGCTTCTGGCTGCGGCAATTAAACTTTCACTTTTAGGTGCGAGTGAGTAGATTGTTTTTTGTAGAGTTTCCTCAAGCAATACTTTTGCGATATAAAAATCCGTCAGGTTCGCTTGAATGTACTGGACTCCGTCTACCTCAACTTTTTCTCTTTGTTCCTGATGCATTAGTGCAATTACAGAAACTATTGCCAGCAATTTACCATAATCACGCCTTACCCTAACCGGTTTTTTGGGAAACCTTTTTCTAATCTCTTCGACAAACGGTATTAGGACTGGTAAAGGTTCCAAAACTCTCTGCACATTTACCCACTTTGTTAAAAAGTCATCATTTATAGTTTTTACACCTCTATACTTTGCATCAGTCATCTCAAATGTGCGGGAGGTTTGTTCTTGTGTTTCATCTGGATAAACAGAAATGTTCCTAGTTTCGTTTTCCTGGTGAATACTGGCATCGGTTGTTGTAGTGATGAAACCAACGGGACCGTTAACTTCCTTTTCCTTTGTAATAAACTGACCAGACTCAGGATCCTTTACTGTCACTTGAATCTTGAGTTTTTTCTCTGATTGTAATGACCTAATGCTGTAATCGGCTTTTTCACCACCGTGCTTTTCAAAAATAACAATTATCTTATGAGCAAAGTGGTCTTCTGGCGCATAATAGAAAGATTGTGCTGTAGCGTCCGTGATATCGATATAAGAATCCTGCGGGAATAATTTCATTACTTGTTGCACAACATAACTTTTGCCTACACTACTTTCACCTTTAACTACTACAGATAGTGGGTCATCAGTCTTGCCCGAACTTAAGACTAAATAATGTATCAAGGCCGTTTTTTCCTCCCCAGCTACACCTAAACTTTTGATTGCCTCTAATATCTCATGTATAAGTTTTGGTTTTTTCAACACTTCTTTAGCACCAACTACCTCCGCATCGGAAAGTTCAACATCCTGGCTTTGTTTCTGCTCGTTTACAATTTCTTTATTTACCTGCTCTATTACTTCTGTGAGCTGAACAAGTTCTTTTTGGAGTAATTCCTTTTGTTCTTTATCCAAACTTTTGGAGGAATTTACGAATGTGGTTCTTGCTTTTGCCGAGTTGAGTGAAAAAACATCTCTGTTTACCAATTTATTATCCAGGTACAGGCTCAAATCGGTTTTGCCTCTCTTTGGTTTGAGCAAGTAAACAAAGTCTTTGCTACCAATTTTAATTTTTGTTAGCTCTGAAAAATCTATCTCGAATCCCCTGATGCTTCTGGTGGTATCCTCAATCTTATAAGGCTTTGCAGAATCTAGGAGATTTTGGAAATCAACTGCTGTTTTTTTCAGCTTGCAAAAATAGTCTGTTATATCAATCTTTTCTCCATCTTTTCCTTTAGGAAGCTCAACAATGTATGCTTTTTCTTTTAAATATCTAGCTGCGTTTAGTGCACCGTCTTTGCCCGCATCATCTGAGTCAAAGCAAATATAAACCTTTTTTGCGTTTTCAAAATTACTAGTCCATTCTGGTTTAAAGGTGTTTGCGCCAGCCGTACCGCTAACTGCAGAGAAACCATGCTGGCAAGCTATCATACAGTCAAACTCACCTTCTGTAAGAACAACATAATCCATCGGTTTTTGAAGCACTTTTACATTAAAAATAGCAGCCTTTCCACCTGTCTCATTCCACATTTTAGGTCCTGTGGACCGTACCGGATCCCTTCTGTGACGTATATTGATTAAGTTACCTCCCTTATCTAATACAGGAAAAACTATGCTTTTACCGTCCCAACCAACCTTAAACTCCTCTAATATTTCGACAATTAGACCTCTTTCATCGCTTTTTAGATACTCAAAAATCCTGTCCGGCAAATGCAGATAGTAGTCTTCCACGTCTTCAATCGTTTTTTGCATTTTCGGTGCATCGGTCACGACTTCAGCTGAATGTAGAATATTTGATATAGCTTCCAAGGATATCTTTTCGGTTTCACCAAGATGTTCCAATAAATTATACCAACTGCCTTTCACTCCACACCTATGACATAGCCAGCAACCTTTCTCATTATTTATATAAAGATGGTTCTTTTTATCATCACAAAAAAGACACTGTATCATTACCTCAGCTTTGTCTCCGCTAATCTTAAATGGTATATTTAATGTGTTTATATACGCTTCTGCGTTTTGATATTTTTTCATATTAATATCGGAGGGAAGCGGTGTCACACTCCCCTCCATTCGTTAACTTTTTGCTGGTAAGACCTTACTAATCTCTTGCCAGCCCTCAGATCCAGCTTTATCTTCGATTAGGATCTGACATTCAGTACCGACTAGATCGTCAAGTACGACTTGCTCGCCCTTTTCGGGCTCTGTACCCCTTAGTCCTGTGACTACTTTCCAGAGTTTTGAGGTCGTTTCTGTAGTTTTCCCTTTGGTTAACTTTTTACTTGCGACAAGGGATCTGAGAGTTCCTTTATACTCTCCAGATACGATCTCAAACTCCATGCGGATGTAGTCGCCGTACTGTGGATTCTCTCGCTCTTCCCACCCCACAAACTTGGCCTTATACATACCAACTTCAATGGGTTCGGGAACAGCGGCTTCTTGTGCTATAAGAATTCCTTGCTTCTGGTTTGCCATAAGCTTTAGACACCTCCTTTCTTTAACAAATTGTTACTTCTTAACGCTGATGTATTTCTAAATATGGTCATTTTTGCCTCCTTGATTCATAGAGTCTGGTTTTTACCAAGCGCAGTTGAGCCGCATATTGTTGCGGGGACACTTGCATGGTGTTTTGCCAATACTGCTGTACCAGCTCATCCAATCCATTTTCACGAACAAATAAGAATGATGAACGATCTGAATTAGGGTTATTCTGAATAGCCTTAATGGGAAAAAATAAAGAAAGAGCACAAGCTAAGTGCAAGTCTGCCGTTTCGAAATATTCATTTTTGCTTCTTTTGTTTTTTATAGTCATAGTAATTTCCTAATAAAACTACAACTACAAAGTACCAAATACCTATATACGTATCGCAACAAGGAAATATTAAGGAAAGACTAAGGAGATACAAGGAGAATGCTATTTGAGGGTAATTTGAAAGCTTTTATTTGTCCGTATTTCAAAAACAGATAAAGGCGACCCTTCCATTTCTTTTTTGAGCATGTTTATGATACGCCTAATCCTATCATTACGTACATATTTCTTCTTAGAGGTGGGATCTGCATCAGTGGCAAAAACCCAACAGTTATACGTATCTTCATAACTAACTTTTTTACCAAAGTTCAGCCAAATATGCTTAAAATATTGATACTTCTTTGACCATCTGTCCGAAAAGGTGAACATGACCTCCCCATCGGAGAAGATATATGCCTCATCTAGTATTGTGCTTTCACCAAGTTGCCATCCATCGGGTATTTCAGAACCTTCATGAGGATCAGGATAAACAATCTCATCGTCGTCATTATCATTCACTTTATTTTTTTGCTCCATGAATCTGTTGCTATCGGCACGCACCCAGTCTTCTGTGTATATTGGGTCGTAAGGAACATAGTTAAAATCCTGTAAACTAATCGTACCCAATGCGCTTCTCGCACTGCTTTGAACATCCTCAACCACTTTGATTAATGGGTCGTAGGATGCAGCACGCATCTGTTTTTGCAAGTTCACAAGAGGAATCTTAAGCCGTTGTGCATAGGCTGCATATTGATTAGATAAATTTACCGCCATTTCCGCATAACTGCCCATCCTCTCGAGCTGTTGTATAAAGAAGTTATGTACTTTGTTAACGTTATAAACATAAAGATCCTTTTTAAAGTGATTTAAATCAACATCTTTCCCCTCTAACACTGCTTCAATCATTTTATGATTCTCAATAAAAGACATCTCGTGCCAGAAATCATTGTTCTTTCGAATACGTTCAAGTTCTTCCTTATATTTGTGTACCAACAAATACACCAAAATCAGCTCGTTCCATGAGCCCCAAATAGTTTTATTCTTTAGGCTTCTAAAATTTTCAAGTTCTGCTCTGTAATCATCATAACTTGGTGCGAGTCTGAAAGCTTTAATGTTTCCTTTATCATCAAGTTCAACATAATTACTCACTAGTTCGTATTGTCCTGAATCAACAAAAGCCCTGACAATATCAGAAAGGCTACTGTATAGTGCTTCTTCAAGCGGAGATGTATACTGAGTATTCTTTGATACTACACCTTCAAATTTTCCGACTGCTTCTTTAATTTTTGAATCGGTAAGGTCATTTTTGGACAAAATCTCCTTAAGCTCATCAAACCTATCGAATACTTCTTCTTTTAGCTTTCCCTCGATGTATACCAGATCTTGCTGGGCAGACTCCATTTTTTCGCTAATTCTCTTAACCAGGGGCTCCATGTCCTCGGTTTCATCAATGAATTGAACATAATCAGCTATGCCTCTAAAAAAATCTTTTTGAGGTAAATCAATAAATGAATTATAAATCCGTTGTAAATTCTCAGTGTGACTCTGATATTTACTTAAAGGTAGTATTTTCTTTTCTTCAGCAATTGGTGTTGGTGGACTTACTAAATTTCTAAATTTTGTATAAACTTCTTCAAATTTTACTGGGATTATTTCTAGTTCAAAGTAGTAAGGCGGCCACCCAGCATTGGTTTGAGAAATAACTTTCAGGCAGCCCCAATCTTCTAAACGCCTTATTATTTGCTCTTTTCTGTTGCGTGGGGGAATTCCTGGACCAATAACACTTCCACTATAGTCATATACGATTGGTTTTCCTGCGCCAGTCGCCAGAATTTCCTCCTTTAGCTGCTTTAGGACATACCAAACATACTCGTTAAATCTTTTTTCTGTTTCATCCATTGTAATAGTAATCATTTTATTTACCTTATTATCTAAGGCAAATACAAAAAATGCCCAACACAAAACAAAGGTTGGGCAGTACTTGGACAGGCTATGCTTCAGTTGAGCTAACCTAACTATTATATATCATATGCCCGTTATCATCACAAGGGATCTGAAATTCTTTTTACAATAGTTCCCCCATCACCCCATAGTAATTGACACGTGATATTCTCTTTGATAAAATCCCTTTACAACTGAATAAACCGTTTCAGAAGCAGTTCTACCAAAAGTAGACGGAGCTCAACCGACATTAAGTATAGAGCGTCTGAAACCATACATAAGTATTAATTTGTGTGTGGTTTTAGGCGCTTTTTTGTTTTCCTAGAGCCATACCAGAAAGTAAAACATGTCTGATAAGATAAATGAAGAGCTACTACATGGACAGTGCAAAATAATATTAACAAAAGGTGTAAAAGAGTACAGGCAGACAATAGAAAAATACATAAATAAGCAAGACATAGTTCTTGAAATAGGCTTTGCGTGGGGAACCACTACAAAAATGCTTTCAGAAGTATGCAAACATGTGGTTGGGATAGATAAGGGTGAGTCTTATTACACGGCTGTAAAACAATATCCTGAACTTGAGCTATATAAGATAGACGGCTTTAACATACGTGAAGTATTAGATTTGGGTTACTCATTTAATAAGATATATATTGATATTTCAGGTTGCCGTGAGATAAACACGGTTATAAAGATAATAAAAATGTATGAAAATGCATTTAGGCCTGAACTGATGGTAGTAAAGAGTTCTAGACTTAAAAGATTTGTAGCACAGTGTAAGGTGTGGGGTCAGTAAAATGGCCCCACATGGAAATTCTAATAAACTATTCAGGTTGAGTGTTCGGAAAGATGATTCGAACTTATTTGTTAAAATAGTTTTATGAATGAACGGTTAACCCAACGGATAGAAAGAACACATAAGGACTGTCATAAACTATTAAAGCAAGCCCTCGGTTACTATCTACCTGTTGCAGGCAATATAGGTATCTTTTGTCAAAGCGAGGAAGAATACAACAACTTTATAGTATTTAAAGATCAAAACACATACCCTTCGGATAATCCGAACCAAAAATATTTTCAGCTTTTGGAACCAGTCACAATCTCGATATCAGATCAATTACCAAAAGCAACTTACACTTACCTTTACATTCGCAAACCTGACCCTTCACCTTACGGTAAATATTTAGGTGATGTAGATTTTGTTATGGAATCAAGCGACTATGAAAGTCTAGTAGAAAGAGTTGAGAACGGTGAAGTAGAATATGCTTCACTTTATGACCGTCCTGGTTGGGATACAATTCAAATCATTGATCCAAATGTCAGATCGGTTGCGTATATTAGTACTAAAGAGTTTTCTGAAAAGGTTAGAGTTAAATTTGATTAGCTGCTTAAATTTTCAAGACCTAATCTTTAAATGACTACTCAATAGAAAATTCCAAAACATCAAGCGTTCTTCCTGTAACAGCTGCTGCAGCTGCTCTATGTGTTCCATCCAAAATCACCTTTTCTATACCTTCCCCAAAAACCTCTTTAGCTTTACTTGTTCTAACTACTACACTTGGTGCTGTCGGCTCATCGTTTAAAACTTTTTCGAGAAAGTAGATCATGGTGGCGTCGTGGTCTTTGCCTCTCTCCAAGTCTTTTAGATACTGTTCATGACTTACTCCGATATGTTGGCCTTGTTTAATGTAAGCGATAGCTGTTCTTGCGCGCTCAATTGGATCAGTTAAGGTTGCTGGTATTGCACGGGCAATTTCTTCTCTTTGAGCTTCCACGTTCATTCCGTTCCCAACGTTTTCAAAATATTCCAAAGGCTCAACTTGAATAACTTCAGCGGTTTGAACTAATTTTTCTAAAATTTGTTCTCTAGTTAGAGTAGAATCCTTAAAAATTGCGTCGTAGTTTCCACATACCTCATCAAGGCTTGCCGCTTGTTCCAGTATTGAGTTGTTTTCATCATTTGGCTTGTCGGGCACTATATTCACAATAAAATTATATCTTAGTACTGCTTCAGTATCTCATTTAGTATCGGATGTTCTGCTATTTCTATATCTTTAACTTCGTCAATACTAAAGGTTCTCACTTCTTCAATTTCGTCTCCAAAAGGTTCTGTTACTTTTTTACCCTCAGCGATGAAAAATAAAATGTATGAATCTTTAGGATACCTTGCTTTAAATTCCTCAGGAGCATCGGGTTTTTGATCAATTTGGTAGTAACCGACATATTTCCAAGAAGTTAGCTCAACACCTGCTTCTTCTAAAGCTTCGCGCTTTAGTGTTTCTTCTACAGTCTCGTCCTTTTCTATTTTTCCACCAATTAAATCAAATCCACCGTTCTTGTGTTTTGTAAGAAATAAGTTCTTTTGAGAGTCAAAGCAAATGCTGACTGCTGCTGTTACTTTTGGTAAAAGTTTTTTATAGTCACCCTTTGGGTCAAAGTAGGCTATAAAAGTTGAATGTCCCCAGTCACCTTTGCCTGCTATCTTTGCCGTATTATTCATAATTATTCAAACAAAACCTTATTTTTTGTACTAAAGGTTAGCATCTTTTCTTGCTCTAAATCATTAATATTCGTATCTACTCTTACCTTATCAATTACAGTGTTTAATGTTTGGTTCATTATATTTTCTAACTCCTTGCTGTCGCTCGTATTTACTAAGTCATCAATATTTTCAACAAGGTCGTCTTCAAGCAATGGTTTGGTAACTTCATATAGCTTTTTGTCTTGAACAGGAAACTCTTTATTTATTAATCGTATAGTCGTAAGGAAATATTTTAAATACCTCATTCGTAAAATCTCAATATAGTACTTGTGATTTCTTTTTATTGCCGGCCCCAGCTCTTTGTGTGTAATTAATGACATTTCAGAAAGTAACCATTTTATCTTATCTTCAAATATTTCTGGGGGATACCAATCATACTTTTTAAGTAAGTTATCTAATCTACTGTTTGAGTCATACACAATAATTGCGTTATGAAGCTGCCCTAAAATAAAATCATCGTTCCAATTCAAGTATTCCTCTAACACCTCATAAGTCCTGGCAAGTCTAAGCTCTATATTTGATCCTTCGTCTGTGAGCTTTTGCTTATACTCTTTAAGCTTTTTAGTATCTTCTTTGTCTAAACTTTCAGAATAAATAATGTTTAAATCAACATCAGAGTTTTCGTCAAAAGTATTTGTGGCAATTGACCCCTGAATAGTTACTGAGCAATTGTTTTGTAAGAATGGAAATTTGTTTAACAGCTCGCTTGTTACATATTCAGCTATATCGTTAATTATATTTTCTCTTGTTTGGTTGAGGTTTATTTTGATCATAGCTTTTGAAACTCCTGTTTTGCTAGTTTATAAAGTTCCTCGCCTATATCTCCCCACTCAATATAATCTGTAAATTCGTCCAAATCTATAAACTTTCGCTCAACCATTTTATTGTCATGCGGATCAATGGTTGGCTGGCTAATTTTATCAATTAAAGCAAAGTATCTAAGCTGATAGTACCTGTCTCCCTTTTCCTTGTTTGGATTGTTCGGGTAGTTTACTTCTTGTGCACCGAAGAGCTTTAAGTGGCTGATTTCTATGTCAGCTTCTTCAGCTACTTCTCTTTGTAAAGTCTCTTCTGGAGTTTCGTCAGATTCAGGGGTCCCGCCTGGTAAATACCATGGAGTAAAGTTGCTATCAGCTAAGGGATTTCTAATTATGCATATTTTGCCATCTTTTGTAACACAAAGCCCGTATACCTGAACAATTGGTGAAACCTCACTTGGGTCAAAGATTGGTCTCCATACCAATTGCACTTCAGTTTCGCCTTTTTTGTATGAATGTGTGATCATATTAAAAACTAATTGAGTAACTCAACTTAATAAACCTTTAACAATTTCACCTGTTTTTGGAGCAGTATCATATTCATTTAGCTCATCCGGATTTACCCAAACATATTCCGTATGTTCCTCATTTAAGACAACATCTTTACTCTCAACAACTGCAAGGAATGTAAATATCTCATATTCTATACCGTTATCAATTCCAGTTACAACCGAGCCTTCTTTAATAATGTTTCCAACTTGTCCGATTTCATCTCTCATTTCTCTTCTAGCAATTTCATGCATACCTTCATCTCCTTTCAGGGGTGCGGCTCCCACAAAGGCCCACTTTTCAGGATAAAACTTTTTGTCAGTTGCTCTTTTAAGAAGTAGTATTTCCCCGTCTTTATTGGTTACAACACACGCCATAGCAATTAGTTTTTGCATAGACTAATATTAACATTGAACCAGAACAGACTAAATATAGAAACAAGGTTCTTTACTTTTTAATGTTAAGGCTTTTGTGCTAAACCTATAGATGATATTGTTCTAAAAACCTTGAAAACATAAAGGAGTACGCAAGTGAATGAGCTGTACATTTCTGTGGACGTAGAGGCAGATGGTCCGGTGCCCGGAATCTACTCAATGATTGCTCTAGGCGCAGTGGTAGTTGAGCCAAGCCTGAACAGGACTTTCTACACAACGCTTAAGCCAATAACGCCATATTATAAGGAGGAAAATCTGAGAGCTTGTGGTTTCACAAGAATGGAAACCTTCTCATTCGCTGTAGCAGAAGAGGCTGTAAAAAGTTTCTCTGCTTGGCTGAAGGGACTTAAAGCGAAAAGACTAATATTCGTATCTGATAATCCAGGTTTTGACTTCGCATTTGTAAGTTATTACATGGCTGAAGTTTTGCTTGCCATTGCATCCGAGCTTGGAATCAAGTTGTTTTAGTGTCCTAATTGAACTCTGCAGTTAGGGCACTTTTCTGTTGTATAATGCACTTATGACCAAGGAAGAAATTGACAACCTGTCAAGAGAACAACTTTTTGAACTTGAACGAAACTTACAGCAACAATCAGATTTAATTTTGGAAAAACTCTCTATACTTAATACCTTGTCGAAATATTCTAAACCTGAAATTGTAGGATCCAAAAGAATGGGTTTAATGGTAAAAAAAGACATTGACATTAACTGCACTTTAGATGGAGTAAACATTAATGTGTGGACTCAAGTTTGTTCAGAACTACTCAAAACTCCACATGTTAGAAGAATTACACCAATAAACTATTATGACTACGATAATGCCGGGTGTTTATCGGAAGATAATGCCCAAAGGCTTAGTTACTATATCAGCATGGAAAAGTTATGCATTCCCGATATACCAGACAGCAAAGAATGGGAGATTCAAATACATTTACTTAATGGTGAAAATGAGGCTTTAAAAAGAGCCGATGCAGTACTTCAACAGCTAACGGACGAAAAGAAAGAACTAATTTTACGAATAAAGTACTATGTAAAAGATGTTTTGGGAAGAGCTTCAGGTTCAAAAAGAATTGATTCTCCAACAATATACGATATGATATTAAACCAAAGTGTCAAATCATTTGATGATTTTATAACACTTGTTGAGTAGTGGTAAGTTAAACTGAATGCTTTGTTGAGCAAATGCATATATTTACTTTCATCCATATATTTACACGTGTTAATAGCTTTTTTTCCAATTCACCTAGATAATTAATCCTTTCGTTGTTACAATATTTTAGTATGTTTCCCAACCTCAATGACATATTTCAATTAAAATGGAATTTATATTTAACCGACCTCATGGATATTCTTATAATTACGTTTCTTATTTATTCGTTTCTTATATTTATAAGAAGAACAAAGAGTTACATGGTATTTTTCGGATTGGCTATCGCAGCCGGTCTCTACATCCTGGCTGAAACCTTTAACTTATACCTCACTTTTTTAACATTAAGGTATTTTGTGGGGGTATCCATACTGATTTTTGTAATAATATTTCAAAATGAAATTCGTAAGTATTTTGAGTTTTTGGGGCTTATTGGCACACGACAAATAAAAGTTGGAAGATTTGCTTCACAATCACCTACAACCTCAGATTTAATTCAAGCTTGTGTTAGAATGGCACAAGATAAAATCGGCGCGTTAATCGTTATTCAAGGAAAAGATAACCTTGATTCCTACATTGAGGGCGGTACTTCTTTGGACGGTCTTATTTCTGAAGAGTTATTACTAAGTATATTTGACCCCCATTCAGACGGGCACGACGGCGCGCTCATCATATCTAATAATAGAATTACCAAATTCGGCGCACATCTTCCTCTATCTACAAACTTTAAAGAAATAGGCAAACATGGCACACGACACAGTGCTGCATTAGGACTCACCGAAAATACAGATGCTCTTTGTATAGTAGTTTCAGAAGAAAAAGGTAAAATTTCAATCGCACGTGACGGTAAGCTTAAATTACTATCACAATTCATAGATCTTGAGAAAGTATTGGCAAAATATTCTAAAGAAAAGTTTGGGGTAAGTACCGAAAACTTTATTTCCTATTTTGTTAAACATAATTTGGGATTGAAAGTAGGAGCTTTAGCATTCTCTATTATAATTTGGTTTTTTACAGCTTATCAGGCCGGAATAATTGAAAGAACTTACTCAGTTCCCATTACTTTAAATCAGGTACCTGAATCGACTATAGTTCAAAGCTACAGCCCCAAAGAATTACGTGTTAAAGTAAGCGGAAGAGGTGATTCAAGCTTTAATGATATAGATGCTGATGACTTTAAGGTTAATGTAGATGCAGCTGATTTGCAAAACGGGATAAACGAAAAAACTGTTGCTAGAAGAAATATTAACATTCCGGGCAACTTAACACTTATTGATTTTGAACCTACTTCATTTTTATTAACAGCTACAAGATATTATTTGGTTGAAGTACCAATTGCGATAGTAACATCCGGCGAAATTGACAACGAGCTAGAAATCACAAACACGGCAATTACACCCACTTCAGTCGAACTTTGGATTCCCGAAGGAACAGCACCCCCCGCTGAAATTTTCACAGAAAACATCGATGTTTCAAATCTCACAGAATCGGCCATTGTTCCAATTAATCTTGTGATGCCTGAAAATGTTCGACCTGTTAACTCTGATGTAAGCATAAATGTCGCTATCACAATTGAAAGGCGTACTTTATAATTCAAGTGTGAGTACAAAATTATATAACATTTTAACTGCGCTTTTAATTTTAGCGGTAATGTATGTTGTACTTGCCTTACTTCTGCCTTCGGTAAATTCACCACAAATACGTACATTCACAGAAAGTCTTGGAATTATAGGGCCAATTGTTGTTATTTTTTATACATTAATTTCTCATATTTTTGCACCTATAGCCGGAACTCCGGGAATTTTACTGGGTATAACTCTTTTTGGGTATTTTAATACATTAATTAGTGTTTACATTGCCAGTGTGCTTAGTTCGGCCATAAATTTCCAAATAAGTCGAAAGTATGGAAGAAAAAGAGTAAAAAAGTTGGTCGGAGAAAAGTCACTTAAAGAAATAGACAAGCTTGCACAGCTCGAAGGAATTAATATCTTAATTATTGCCCGTCTAATAGGATTTCCGTTGTTTGAAGTTGTGTCATATGCATTCGGTCTAACTACTATGAGATTTAAAACTTACATGCTGATAAATATATTTGTTAATCCGGTTCGTCTTATTGCTCAATTTTATATTTTCAGAAATGTAGATTTCTCAAGTGCAGCGGGAGTTATGATTTGGTTAAGCTCATTAATAATTGTCGGCGGAATTTTTACCTACTATATAAGCTTAAAACTTAAAAACTCAAAAAGTTGATAACTTTATCTCTAAATGACACAAGCTCCATAGTATTTTTTTCACTTGTTTCAACATCATAAGTTTCCCGAACATTAACACGTACCGGAAACATTCTCAAAAATCTTCTCTGACGAGTTCCTTCAACAATAAACACGGGATCTCGGTCATCTACAGAATCAATACGAACATTGCCAATCTCGTCTAACGAACCATCTGCTATAGCCTTTTCTGCAATTGAATCGGGCATTGCACCAAGCTCAACCATTCTTTCACGAGTTTGTATGTAAAAAGCTCCTGTCTCTTCATTAACTCTTATTGGAAATCTTGAAAAGGTGTTAGCAGGAAGTTCCCGTTGACCTGGTGTTTCGGTAGACTCGGGTCTCTCGGGTATTCTTGGCGAAATTTTTTCAATCTTTTCATTTTGTGTCGGTTTAACAGGATTTTCAGTCACTTTTTCTCTTTTCAAATTCCCACTGGAATCATATATTTTCATTCTAATTATTACTCTGTCTCCAACTACTTCTTTTGTTACTTCAGAAGTCTTACCCCCCTCACTAATTATTGAGGTATTTGAGCCTAAAACTTCTTCCTCATGAATCATGGCATATGGCAATTCAACTGCAGCTGTGTCTTCCTTAGGACGCATAACAAAGCTTAATACAAGTGTTAAAGCTAAAATGAAAAATAATACCGGAATGTGCAAAGTATAAAATGTATAGCTTTTTGAATTTTTGGGCATTAATACCTAGTATAATAAATTCCAACCCTTATTGTAAATATTTATAGTAAGTATTTTTCTATAATTTGTTGCACACTTTCATCATCAAGCCGTAATTTACTTATTTCTTCAGGATCAGGCCGATATCGATATTTCTCAATATCAAATGTTAAATCATCTTTTACAAAAATTCCTTCGCTTTCAAGCTTGGTTTTTTGCATCTGAGCTGAATGATACTTTGTACCTTTAATACTAACTCGACCTGCATTATTTACTATTCTCCACCACGGAAAGCTTTCACGGCTTTCAAAAATATTTTCTTCCATACTATTTAATATTTGACCAACCATTCTTGCTCCACGAGGCACTCCTACCATTAAGGCGATCTGTCCGTAACTTGCAACATGTCCATAAGGAACCATTTTGACGGCATCTATTACTTTTTTCTTAAAAGGAGACATATTTTCTTAGTAATTCACCAAAAACGGAATAAATCTCAGGTGATTGAGTTGACTGGTGAGCATTATTTTCATCTATTACATTGTTAACCTGATTATCTAGTTCTGTATTATTTTGCATGTTTTTGTTCATAGTCGTGAAAATAACGTATGCAGAGCCAAAAAGTAGTGCCAATGACCCTAAAATTAGCAAAAGCATAGCAACTTTTTTGCCCGCACCTGAAACATCTCTTGGATTTTTTGTTACTTCAAGCCCCATCTTATCTATTTTAGGCTGTTTTTTTGGTTTTGGCGGGTCTCTATAGTCAATATCACCATTATTCTGCTGATTATTCTGAGAATTGTCTTGTGGTTTTTTGTTCTCTTTATTATCCATAACCTTTACTATAGATTATAGTTCATTTACGAACTCAAATATAGGCTCACAAATTTTTGCAATACTTTTTCAGCTTCGGGAGTCTCTTTTATGTCTTTTGTGGCTTCTTCAATGTTTTTTCCTTGCGAGTACGTGGGAAATAGGCTCAATCTATATTTTATGTCTTCTTTTGTTAACTCAGGATGAAATTGAGCTGTATATATATTATTTTTGTAGCGGAATATTTGAGTTTCACACCTTTCACTACTACCAAGCAAAACCACGTCAGACGGAATATTTGTAACGCTTTCTTTATGACCTTCTTGTACTAAAAAGGTTTCTTTTAAATCACCAAATAGTTTGTCTGATTTTCCTTCATTATTCAACCTAATTTCAAAAGTGCCTGTTTCACGCATATTTTCATTAGGCAAAACCACACCACCCAGTCTTTGCGACAGCAGCTGATGCCCAAAACAAATTCCCAATGTAGGAAAGTCATTTTTTAAAATGTAATCAACAAGTTTTTTTGTGTTATTAAAAGCTTTAATTATTGGTTCTTGATTTAGTGACAAATCATACTGCCCTGACCCGCCAAAGATCACAGCACCAACATCCTGTAATAAAACTTCAGGCTCATATTCAAAATTATCTAATATTGCATTTAAAACCTTTAATTCAGATTCGTTTATTTTAAGCTTGTTTAAAAAGCATTTTACTTCATGCTCTTGTGTCACATCATCACGAAATTGAATTAATAATATTTTTTTCATATTTTCCTAATCTTAAACAATTAACTTTAAAGAGAGCAAGCACAACCTAAATACATAAAGCTGTGCTTGCAAAACTTCCATTACTCTATTGATAAACTTCAAAGCTGTACATAACGTTTGATTCGTCGCCAAATGACCTTTTTACCGCCGTCGCAGTGCTTTTTGCCTCTTGAAGAGTAGATCCCAACACTACTACCGCAAACTTAGGATTTTTCATCTGTGAGGATGTGGTCATATAAGGTACTACGCAACCTTCAGTACATCTACCAAACAACAAACCTTTGGTTTTTAGTAAGTTATGCACTGCCTTTGGAGTTGTCGGTATACTTGGCTTCACATTCAACATTAAAGCTGGGCCTGTATGTTGCAGTTGTTTTTGCACTTTGCGGGCATAAAACGGAGCAACATGCCTCGGATTACATTCTTGCACGTAAAAATTGGTTCCATTTGGTGTAGGATTTTCAAGTTTTGAATGAATCAGGTCAAAACCCGCAACCCATCTAAAACCAATAGCATGCAGATGTTGCGCAAATGGTCGTGTAATGTTAATTATGGCGTTTTCCTGCTCTTTGCTAAGCCCTGAAGGAATGGAATTTCCTGCGTGGTCAAAATCCCCGTTTAAGAGTTGCATTGTGATTCCAACAAGTTCCGGTCCTGTTGCAGATCTGCAATCCCATTGAATCGAAGGGCTTGACCATTTTTCTACGTAAGAAGTTAACAAAACCTCATGTGGAAATTTCTCACCCCATTCCAAATTACTTAAAAGTTTAAGCAATTGTTCCCAACTCTTAACTTTATGAAATCCTACACCACCTCCTAATCTTGGGTTATCCAAAAATACCACTTGCCCTGTTAGTTGAATATAGCAGTCAAAAAGTTCTTTCAACTCACTTAATGACCTTGCACAACCCCCGGGCACCAAATGATGACTTAAACCCAAACTTTCTGCTGTTGTACGCAACCAAAGCTTGTCATCTGCTGTTTCAGTTAGTAAAGTTTGAAGCCGTGCAAAATCTTTAGTCATAACTCCAAGTTCTACTGCCAACCTTGCATTATTACTTCGCAAATCAACACACTCAATACCTACACCGTCTTTGCGTAACTTTTCCAGCAAAGCTGAATTTTGAGGCTCAAAGATTCTTTGTTGAGGCATAATAGACACTCCCGGCAAATGCAAAGCTCTTTCAACAGGGCCGCAAAAACCTAATTCGTGTAGGTACTCAATTTCTGGTAAGTTTACTCCAAAACTCGTTTGCGGCAGCAAAGTGTAACTCTGATTATCACCTCCAAGTAAACTCCGAAAAGAATATAATGTATACCCACTTAAATTCAGTATTTCTTCTTCATACTCAGGTAAAAGCGATACAACCTTACTCATCTCAAATCTCCTTTTAGTTATTTATCAATAGAGCCACAAAAAACTCCAAAATAAATTTGAAATTCTTAACGGCTCTATCAATTAACTTTTTAACGTGCAAAACAAAAAGCCCCCGGTTTTACCCGGAGGCTTAGTATTTTTAAAAGTTAGTAACTTAAGCTACATGCCTCCGGCCCTCTCTGTCGTGAACATAATAAAGAGACCAAAAACTTTACTTAAACTATTAACTTTTAATAAATTATGTGACTTCATAATTATTTAATGCTTAATCTTACTACTTACTTTTTTAATTTGTCAAATATATCATTGCTGTAATAACAAAAACATAATATTATGAAACCGCTACCAAAGCTAATATGAAAAAATATACAAAAAAATTAAACTATACATATACACTTGGAGTTTACCCAACACTTGAACTAATTAATAAAAAACCAGGCGAAATAATAAAAGTTGTTTTAAATCCAAAAAGTGATGCCAACAAAGGCGTTCAAGAAATAAAAAAGCTTTGCACCGAAAAAAACATTGAATTTGAATATAGTTTAAAAAACTTAAAAAAGGTTTCGGTCAAAGAAAACACCTACGCAGCAGGGTTTTTTAAAAAATACGATAGTAATGTAAAAAATGGCGAAAATCATCTTGTTTTGGTTAATCCTACCGATCCGGGTAATTTAGGAACAATTATTAGAACAATGTCAGGTTTTGGGGTTTATAACTTAATTGTAATAAGACCGGGTGTAGATGTATTTGACCCAAAAACAATCCGGGCATCAATGGGTTCACTTTTTGATATTAATTTTGAATACTTCGACAGTTTTAAAAGCTATCAGCAAAAATTTCCACAAAATTCTATTTACACGTTTATGCTTAATGGCAACAAAAAACTCAAAAACACAACTTTTGCCAAACCTTTTTCGCTGGTTTTTGGCCCTGAAAGCAGCGGTCTTGATGATTCGTTTTTAAATATAGGCGAAAGTGTGCACATTGAGCATGAAAATAGTATTGATTCACTGAATTTGTCTATGGCGGTTGGGGTTGTGTTGTATAAGAGCTACATTAATAAATAAAATCTCAATAACAACACCCGTCTTTTAGCCCACAGTTTTTACATATTGCTTTTGTTGCGCCTTTAATTGAGTTCATCGAATTTCCGCAGTTTGGACATTTTTGGGTTTTTGATTGCATTTTGTGAGGTTAATTTAACACATTATCAAAGATATGACTTGGAATCGGCATAATATTTATTATACCCTACTAATTTCATATGTTTATACATCAATATAATTGGACGACCTGACTTGACTAACCCTGACCGCTTCTTTTATTAATCGTATTCTCAACCCATTCAGATGCATTTATACCATTCCTATTACAAAAAGCTAAAATTAAAGTGATTAAGTCGCCGATTTCTTCATTAAGTGGGTGTGTATGACCAATGTCTTTTTTGTAATCTGGATGTTCAGCTAAAAACCTTGCACTTATTTCACCTAATTCTTCCTGCATCGCAATAAGTAACAACTCCGAAGGCGTATTCCCACCGTTTTTTTCATAAAGTTTTTTTACTTGTTCCTGAAGTTCGTCAAGAGACATAAAGTCATTATAACTTAACTTATATTAAATATATGAATTGATAAAGAATCAGAAAAGTGTGATTCTGAATTGGCTGAGTTTTAATTAGTTTTAGCGGATAAAAAAAACTTAAAACTCTCTATAAAGCTCTATCCACTCACTTTCGTTGTAGCCCATTTTTTTATACCAGTTATATGAGTCAAACTGTGGATTTGCTAACAATCTAATACCCTTTAATTTGTTTTCTTTTACAAACATCTCTGCTCTACTCCAAAGCTCTTTACCGATCCCATTACCCTGTACTGACTTATCTACTACCACAGAGTCTATAAATAATTCTTCACCCTTTTCTCTTGTTAATACAATACCCATTAAAAATCCAACTATTTTATTACCTTTTTCTGCTACCCAATGACTATCGCCAAAGAAGTTTTGCTCTACATGGCTTGTAGCTGTTTTATCTGACCAATTTTCACCTTCGCTGTTAAATACTTCTCTAAAGAGCTGGGAAACAGCTTGTAAATCGGTTTTTTCCATTTTTCTAATAGTTACATCTTCGGACATATATATAGGTCATTGTCTTAGTTTTTGTACTGTTTCTTCACTCGGTGGCTCTTTTACTTCTTTTCTTTGCTCTCTTAGATAATCCTTTATTTTAGCCCATCTACCCTCGATTGATGGTAAAAGATGTATATGAGCATGTGGAACAGTACCGCCTGATACAAGGACATCAATCTTGGCTATGTTTAGTCTTTCTCTAAGAAGATTGGCTACTTCCTTTGAAAAATTATTGTAATCTTCAAAGTTACTGACTTCCCAAACCCATTCTTTATGTTCTACTGGTATAACTAATGTATGACCCTCAACTAATGGATGTGCATCTAAGAAAGCTATAAATTTCTCAGACTTGAGTATAGTTCTTTCTTCTAACTTTCCTTCTTTGATTAGTTTACAAAAAATACAGTCTTTTATTTCTTCCATGATATTTCATTTAATAATAAAACTTTATTGCCTGACTTAACTTTATCAACTCTGCCATGTAAATCTTCTTCATATTCTATGACTTCAAAGTTCTCAATACCAGCTTCTTTTAGAATATTCTCTAATTGTTCAATAGAATATCTACTTTTTATGTCACCTTCTTCTAAAAATACATTTTCTTCTATTTCTGAGGCATTTGATTTCAGGTATTCCATTTCTTTTTCATCATCAGGTGATTTTATTGTTATGTAGGCAATACCGCTTTTCTTTAATATTCTGTTAATTTCACTAAAGATAGCTGATGTAGTGCTTTTATCGAAGTAATGTAAGACAAGACGGGAGTAAACTATATCGAAAGTACTGTCTTCAAACGGTAAAGGATCCTTACCTATATTTACCTGCTCAGTTTTTATGTTTACATCTTTATTTTTAGCTTTTTCTTTTGCAACTTCTAATGCTAAAGGTGATATATCTGCTAGAGTTACATTGTGTCCTTTTTCAGCGAAATATACTGCGTCAACACCAGTACCTCCTCCTAAATCTAAGACTGTACTATTTCTTGGAAATTCTGCCTCTTTTTCTAAAGCATAAGCTGAAACACTCTTATCTTTAGGTATTCCCAGATGGCTTTTATTCCACTTGTCTATCAAATTCATGTTTTTACTCCTAAGCTAGTCAACTTATTTTTAAACTGTTCAAAGTTTTCATAAACAAAAGCATTTATTCCTAATTCTAAAGCTCCTTGTATTTTATCCTCACCATCATCGGAATATACTATTTCTCCTGGTTTTACTTCTGATGCATCAATAAGAGCTTGAAATATTCTTTTATCCGGTTTAAGAAATCCAACTTGATACGAAAATATCTTTACATCAAACAAATCTAAGAAACCCCATTCGTTATCCACTTCTCTAACCCTGGTTTCAAAATTGTTAGAACAAATACAGGTTTTATAACCTGCGATTTTAACTTCTCTTACATAATTCGCAACATCATTGTTAATGGTATAAACTTCTCTAAACACAGAACATATATCATCAAAGTCACCCTCAATTTGTAGAGTTTTAGTTGCAAAGTTCCAGAATTCTTCTTCAGATATTTTTCCTGACTTAAAATCAAGCATTTCTTGTGAGTTATGAAAAACATAATCAACTGTCTCTTTATCTTCAACTCTTTTAGGTAGGTGTTTCTTAAAATCCTTAAAGCTTTGTTGTGTAAAAAACACACCATCTAAGTCGAAACTCATTGCTTTAATCATGAATTGTACCTTTGTGCAAATTCTCAAACATCTTCCCATGTCCAGGTATTATATAATCAGCAATTTCTAAAACCTTTCTTCTACTTTCTTTCAATGCCGAAAAATCAACCATAAAGGGATCCTCTTTGTTTATTAATGCATCATAGTCTTTAACTATTTGTTCTTCCTGATCGGTCCACCAAAATACATCTTGAGCAACAACTATGACTTCACCGTTTTCATTTTCAACAATTAATGAGGTGTGTTCATTTGCGTGTCCGGGAGTTGGTAATAATTTAATATTAGTACCTGGTATATTTCCAATATATTCTTCTTCTAAATCTTTTGTATAGATTGTTTCTCCATCTAAAGCTATCGCATTATCAAATAAACCAACAAGAAAAATATGATCTGGGTGAAAATGAGTCATAAATATAATATCTATATCGTCAGTTGATAGTTCTTCTTTTTCTAAAGTTTCCAATAGTAATAGTTTATTTATCCCCGAATCTACTAATATGTTTTTTTCAGAGCCTTGAATTAGTATAGTGCTTGATGATGCTAACCAGCCATTATCTATTTTTTTGGCATATCCTTGGATTATTTGTTTGACGCTATACATATATAGATAATATATGTTAATTCCTATTTTCAGTAAAGTAAATAATTAAAGGTCGCAGCTGCGGCATTCGATCCTACTTTCATAATGAAAAATCGCTAGTACCTTCGGCACTACCGTTTTTTCATGGTGAGGGCGGTGAGGATCGAACTCACGACACTCTGGTTAAAAGCCAGATGCTCTACCACTGAGCTACGCCCCCTCAAAAGTCATAAAAAATCCTAAGTAATACAGCCTTCTTTTTGAGAATGAAAACCGTAAAACCTGTTAATTTTAGCAATTTTTCAAAAAAAAGTCCTGATTTTACTCAGGATAACAACAAAGCCTATTCACGTACAACATCGTAAACAGGCAAATTATTTAAGTTCTTTAAGTCTAACGGCAGCTCTACCCTTCTTTTCTCTTAGGTAATAAAGCTTTGCTCTTCGTACTTTGGCCTTTTTCTTAACCAAAAGTTTTTCAATGTTTGGAGAATACAATGGAAATATTCTTTCTACACCAATTCCGTCTGCACCAATTTTTCTAACAGTAAAAGTTTTTGAAACACCTTCACCTTTTTTTGATATAACAACACCTTCATACGGCTGAATTCTGGTTTTGTCACCTTCAGTAATTCTGTAATGAACTTCAATCGTGTCACCGGCTCTAAAGTCAGGAACTTCTTTTACTTCGGCTATAGCTGTAGATGTATTTTCTTGTACTTGGTCTTGATTTTCTGCCATGTGCAGTAGTGAGTATACCTATTTACCGCATAAATTTCAAGGAATTGCCTATAAATTAACTATAACTTAAACCGTAACGCTAGATTCAACCTTTAACATAATCTCACCCTTCTCGGCACTCACACTAACTGTATCGCCGGCTTGAATTTCACCTGCAATTATTTTGTCAGAAAGCTTGTTGTCTACTTCTTTTTGTATAACTCTGCGCAATGGCCTTGCACCAAATTCTTCGTCATAACCTTTTTCTACAATCAACTCTTTTGCCGGCTGTTCAAATACAACTCCAATTTCTTGTTCTGCAAGACGTTTTTGAGTATGAGCCAACAATCTATTTGCGATTTCCATAATATCTTCTTTGGTCAATGTGCCAAATATCACAATCTCATCTATTCTATTCAAAAATTCAGGTCTGAAACTTTCACGCAAAGCTTTAAATACTTTTTGTTCAAAGTCTTCTTTTTTACCTCTAACCTTTTTGTCTCCGGCCATACCAAATCCAATGTCAGATCTTTGTAACCACTCAGACCCTACGTTTGATGTCATAATTATAATTGTGTTCTTAAAGTCTACTGTTCTACCTTTGCTGTCAGTAAGTCGGCCGTCTTCCATAATTTGTAATAAAGTATTAAATACATCAGGATGAGCTTTTTCAACTTCATCAAGCAATACTATAGAAAATGGCTTTTTTCTAACAATGTCAGTCAAGTTTCCGCCTCTTTCAAATCCCACGTACCCCGGAGGTGCTCCAATAAGTTTACTTACAGTATGTTTTTCCATGTATTCACTCATATCAAGTCTTACCAACATGTCTTCGTCACCGTATAATACTTCGGCCAGTGCTTTTGAAAGTTCGGTTTTACCAATACCTGTTGGTCCTAAGAACAAAAATGACCCAATAGGCCTCTTTGGATCTTTTAAACCTGCCCTTGCACGCCTTATGGCCTCAGAAACCATTTCAACCGCTTCATTCTGTCCTACAATACGTTCATGTATCTTGCTTTCTAAATTCAGCAATTTCTCTTTTTCAGCAACGCTTAGTCTTTCAAGCGGAATGCCACTTGCACGTGACACAACTTTTAGAACATCATCTTCTTGAACTGTGGGAATTCTTTCAAGCTTTGTTTTTGTCCAAATATCTATAAGCTCTTCTTTAACTTTTTCCAAATCGTCACGCTGTTCTTCAAGCTCTTTTGCCTGTTCTTCACTCAAATCCTCATTTCTAAGCTGTTCTTTAATGTTCTTTAAATTTTCTTCAACTTGTTTTAAGTTTTCAGGCTCTTCAACCTGTGAAAGTCTTACCAATGCAGAAGCCTCATCGACCAGGTCTATTGCTTTATCCGGCAAAAATCGGTCACTAATATATCTATCAGACATCTTTACCGATGCTTTTATTGCTTCATCTGAAATTTTTACCTGATGATGTTTTTCATATTCTTCACGAAGTCCTTCTATAATTTCTATAGTTTCTTCCTGCGATGGTTCATTTACAACAATCGGTTGAAATCTTCTCTCAAGCGCGGCATCTTTTTCAATATATCTTCTGTATTCATCAATAGTTGTCGCACCAACCATTTGCAATTCTCCACGTGAAAGTGACGGTTTTAATATATTTGCCGCATCCATTGAGCCTTCGGCCGAACCGGCACCTACAACAGTGTGTAACTCGTCCAAAAACAATATTATTTGACCTTGAGAATCAATTATTTCATCCAAAATGTCTTTTAATCTTTTTTCAAACATTCCGCGGTGAGTGGTTCCTGCAACAACTAAAGCTAGATCAAGTGCAAATACTCTTTTATTTCTTAAAGGTTCAGGTACTAGCCCTTTTATAATGCGTTGAGCCAAACCTTCAGCAATTGCGGTTTTTCCAACACCGGGGTCTCCAATTAACACAGGATTATTTTTAGTTCGTCTTGAAAGTATATGTACAACTCGCTCTATTTCATCTTCACGGCCAATTACCGGGTCAAGCTTGCCTTCTTTTGCCATTTTAGTTAAATCACGACCGAATTTATCAAGCTTTGAAGTAGATGATGTTTCTTTTTGCAATTCGGTATAACACACTTCACAGAGTGCCATATACACCTGCTTACCATCTACAATTTTATTTACGGATATTACTGCGGGTCTTTGACCGCATTTGTGACAGATTACAGCCATGAATAGATATTACCACAAATTAGCACTCTTGCAACCCGTCTGATAAGCTGATTTATAAACACTTTTACCGAACATAACCCATAGACTGCGCTAATGTTCCCATACATCGCCTACAAAAGGGTCTGATTTAACAGGTACTGTCTTTAAAAACAGCTCACCGGCACGTCTCATCTCATATGACAATACCTCAGCAAAATCTTCGGCCTGATCTTCACGTACTTCACATGCAATTTCGTCATGAACAGTCAAAATTATGCCCCCGTCAATCCCGTCTTTTTTCATTCTCTGATGAACAAAGTTTAGAGCAAACTTAATTGCATCTGCATTTGTACCTTGAATCGGGTGGTTCTTGGCTTCCCGTTCAATTTTGCCTATTTTTCTTCTGTAATCGGGGTCTGATTTTTCAGGTATTTGATACCATCTTTTTCTTCCGGCAGGTGTTGTGCTATAACCCAATCTTACTGCGTTTCGTGCCTGATTATCCAAAAATTTCTTAACACTTGGATATGACTTAAAGTACCTGTTGATTAGGTCTTCGCTTTGCTCAACCGTAACATCGGTACCCGACTGTGTTCTAATTGATGAAACCAAACCTTGCGGACCCATACCATACATTAAACCAAACCCGATTGGCTTAGCCATTTGTCTTAAATCAGGGTACTTTTTCTTAAAATCATCAGAATACGGCTTATCAAACATTAATGAAGCTGTATATGAATGAATATCCAAATCATCTTTAATAGCATGAATCATTTTTTCATCACCCGAAAGCTCAGCCAGAATTCTCATCTCAAATGAAGAATAGTCTGAAACAACCAGCTTATACCCTTCAGCCGGATTAAAACATGTTCTAAAAGGTGCTTCTTCTGAATTTCTGGGAATCTGCTGTATGTTAGGACTGGCACACGCAAATCTTCCTGTGGCAGTTTGCAACTGAATAAAGTGAGGATGAATTCTACCGGTCTTGGGATTAATTTTCTCAAGCACGCTGTCTCCAAATGCTGAAATAAGCTTTTCATATCCGCGATACTGACTTAGCAAATTTACTACCGGATGATTTATTGTTGTTAATATCTGACTACCAGTTGAAGGAACATTTAATCCCAGTTTACCGTTAAACAATTCCATTAACTGTACCGGGCTATTCATATTAATTGAATCGGCCTGACCTCCAAATAAACCCGATTGAGAAACTGAGTAATAAGGCCTAATCGCTTCTTGAAACTCTGCCGCCAGCGCATCTCGTTTGGTCTGAAGATTTTTTATAATATCTCGCCACTTTTCTGCATTTAAATACACACCTCTTAGTTCAATTTCGGCAACAACCGGCGCAACGGCAAATTCAAGTTTTGCTATGTTTATAAGATTTTCTTTTTTTAACTTCGGCGACTGAATTTCAAACAACGGAAACAACACCAAAGTGTCTTTTGCAGAATAAATTAACTGATCTTCAGTCATGCGCTCATTAGGAGACATTTTGGTAAATGACATTTGAGTATCTTTTTCAATAATTCCGTCATCCAAGTGCCTTTTTACCGTCTCAATAAGTGATGTTCTTTGAGACGACATACCAGAAGTTAAAATTCCCTCGGCCAACATCGTGTCATATATATTTTTTAGCTCAACCCCTGTATGCAATTTTAAATATTTATAGTCAAAAGATGCATTGTGCAAAAGTTTTATTACTTTATTGTCCTCCATGATTTGTTTGTACAAGCTAATATCTTTTAAGGAAACGGTTCTTGCATCAAAAACGTAGCTAATGTGGGCTGTTCCAATTTGAACCAAAAACAAAATACCGGTAAACGGATCAAGACTGCTCGCCTCTACGTCAACCGCAAGCATTTTTTCATCTTTTAATTTCTCAAATACTTTTTCCGCCTCAGAATGAGAAGTTATATACTCGTATTTAGGTTTATTCGGGTCAAACTTTAACTCCATGCTCATAGATTATAACTTTATACACACTTTTTTACAGAAATGCACATTGAGTTAAAGTGATTTTTTAATAATTTCAAGACTCTTTTGCGGATCTGCCTTACCTTTTGTTTTTCTCATTACCTGTCCAAGTAAATATTGTAGTGCGCTTTCTTTTCCGTTTTTAAAGTCTTCAACTGCACTTGTGTTTTCGCTCAAAACTTCAGCTACAGCATTTTCTAAAACAGAATCATCTTCAACTTTTTCTTCAGATTCCTTAACAAGCTGTTCAAATTTTTCAACCTCTATGTTTCTGAATTCAGGTTTGTTTAATAGCAAGTTTGCAACCTTATTCGGCTCTATATTTGTGTTTTGAGCAACTTCTTCAAAATTGTTCAATAAACTAATCCCGGGGTTTTCTGACAACAATTTCGCATTATTTTCATTTAAGCCATACTGAGTTTTTAGTCTTGTTTTTAGCTGATGTGGCAATTCAGGTAATTTTGCACTTAGCTCTTTAATATAATCTTCATCAAAAAACATTGGTGGTACATCAGGCTCAGGAAAATATCTATAATCATGTGCTTCTTCTTTTTCTCGCTGTGAAACGGTTTGATTTGAGTTTTCATTCCATCCTCTATTTTCCTGCAATACTTTTTCACCTTTTTCCAATAAATTCTTTTGTCGCTCAAATTCATATTCAACCGCTCTTTCCATAAATTTGAATGAATTTATGTTTTTTACTTCAACCTTGTAATCGGGCAATTCCTGTTTTTCAGCCATTTCAACTGTTCTCACCGAGATGTTGGGCTCAATTCTCATTTGACCCTTTTCCAGGTCTGCATCACTTATTCCAATGAGCCTAACTAAATCTCTTAATTTCCTACCAAATTCTCCTGCATCAGCAGCCGATTCAAAAACCGGTTTTGTAACCAGCTCTACCAAGGGCATTCCCGACATATTAAAATCTATTAAAGTAAAATTTCCCTCGTGAAATGATTTTGCCGTATCTTCTTCAAGGTGAATTCGTTCGATTTCAATCTTTTTGCCGCTTTCTAACTCTAAATACCCTCCTTCACATAATGGCTGTTTGTATTGACTTATTTGGTAACCTTTAGGCAAATCTGGGTAAAAATAGTGTTTTCGGTCAAATCTTGAGTTTTCATTTAATTTGCTGTTTAGAGCCATTCCAAGCAATTGAGTTTTTTCAACAGCTTCAGCATTAGGAACCGGCAATGCTCCGGGTAAACCCAAGCAAACCGGGCATGTATGTGTATTTGGCTCGGCGTTATAAATATTAGCATCGCAACCGCAAAACATCTTTAGCGATGTTTTAACGTGTATGTGTATTTCTAAGCCAAGTACAAGTTTAAACATTTACACCTAACTTGTTTAAGCCCTTTCTTAAGTCTTCAATAGCATTTTTAAGCATTCCGTAGCTTGGTTCATACCCTGATTCATGTACCAAAGCGTTTCTCATTTTATGCGCCCTCCAAATTTTATCGTACGTTACCTTGTCAAATTTGTTAGACGCGGACTTTAACCTTTCACCCATTGTTTCTCCTGCAACAACATCTCTTAATGCATTGTCTAAAGCTTTGTCTGCGGTTATTAGCGCTTGACGCATTTGACTTGGCGAACCTCCGTCAATCAAAATTTTAATTTGGTTCCAGTCGGATTGTATTCTGCTTTTTGTTTGAGTCGATACAGTCATCCGACCGATATTGCTTATTTTAAATAATTTACTAAAAAAACCCATTTATTCCTCCAAATTTTCTAAACTGGGAAATTTTGTGTGAAAATCAGTATTTTGTTGAAACACATGTCCGGCACAAAATAATTTATTTTCACTAAACTGTTGACCGATAAGCTGCACTCCCACAGGTAAACCCTCGCTCAATCCGGCCGGCAAGCTTACAGCTGTTAAACCTGCGATAGAGCTTGGTTCCTGCAACATGTCTATAAACTCACCAAACAAAGGATTTTCATCCGATTCGCCTAATTTCATTGCAACATTTGGCATTGTAGGCCCAATTATCATGTCAACTTGCTCAAATGCCTTATTAAAATCTTCAATAATCATTGTTCTTACTTTTTGAGCTTTTGCATAGTACTCATCATAATATCCGGCGCTTAATGCATATGCACCAAGCATCATTCTTTTTTTAGCTTCAAACCCAAATGCGGTTCTGTCATTGCCGTATCGAATACCATCGTATCTTGCCAAATTCGACGACACTTCAGACCGCTGTAAAATTGTGTACACGGCAATAGAATATTTTGGATCAAGCAATTCTATTTCAATAATTTTTGCACCAAATTCTTTAAATTTTTCCGTAGTCTGCAATACCAACTCTTTCACACCGGGTTGCATATCAATTTCAAAATAAGATTTTGGTACACCAATTTTTACATCACTCATTTTAAAATCAACAATATTTTGTAGATTCTTTACATAATCCTCAACTTGAATACTCGAAGTAGTTGCATCAAACGAATCTTTTCCTGCGATAACTTTTAAAATAATTGCACTGTCTTCTATTGTTTTTGTCATGGGGCCAGGGGAATCGGTTGAAGATGCCATAGCAACAACTCCGTACCTGCTTACTCTTCCATAAGTTGGCTTAAAACCTGTAATTCCGCTCCAAGATGCAGGGCCGCGTATACTACCGGCAGTTTCACTACCAATTGCAAAAATGCACATATTTGCTGCAACAGCAGCTGCCGACCCTCCAGAAGAACCGCCGGGTATTCGACTTATATCCCATGGGTTTTTTGTTACAAAATAATCTGAGGTTTCAGTAGATGATCCGTGAGCAAATGCATCCATATTTGTTTTGCCAAGCAAAATAGCACCGGCATTTTTTAATCTTAACGTAACCGTTGAATCAAAAGGGGGAATATAATTGTCTAAAACTTTTGAACTTGCGGTTGTTCTTATTCCTTTTGTACTAAAGTTATCTTTTGCAGCATAAGGTATTCCAAGCAGCGGTTTTTCATTCCAGGCATTTTCACCCAATTTGCTGATTTCTTCATCTGACTTTTGAGCTTCAGCTAAAACCACGTCTTCGGGGATTACAGTTATAAACGAATTAATCTTTTTATCAAACTTTTTAATTTGATTTAAACAAGCTCTTGATAATTCAACTGATGTAAACTCTTCATTTTTTAAACCATCTATAGCTTGTTTTAAAGTTAATTTATTGAGCTCCATTTTATACTCTATCAAACACGGCGCCTGTAGCAAATAAGTTATTTATCACTTTTGTAGCATTTGATAATGCTTCACTTTGTGAAAGCGTGGCTTTATTTTGATTCTCTTGCATAAATACGTTAATCAAACCTGTTACCTGAAATGTAGGTTCATAATCCTGAGTATTTAATTCATCAAGCACATTTATATATTTAAGTGTTTGAGTGAATAGTTCGGCAAAATTCACTATTTCAGACTCACTTAACTCCAGTTTTGACAATTGTGCAATTTTTTTAACTTGTTCTTTTGTGATTACGTTCTCAGCCACAATGTAAGAATATCAAAAAACTACATGCTTTCAAGCCTTCTAATGCGCTCTTCAATTGGAGGATGTGTACTAAATAAACTTGCCAACGTACTTCTTCCCCCACCTTTTAACGGATTTGATATATATAAGTGTGCAGTGGCACCATTTGCGGCCTCAAGCACTTCCCTATCTTCAGAAAGTTTACGCAAGGCATTTGCCAGCCCCTGTGGGTATCTTGTAATCATTGCAGCCGTTGAATCAGCCAAGTATTCCCGTTTTCTACTAACTGCCATTTTAATTAATGTTGCAATAATCGGGCTTAAAATAATAAGCACTAGGCCAACAATCATTAAAATTCCGCCTCCCCTATTTGAGTCACGTCGCCTTGAGCCATAAAACATGCCGTGAGTAAACCAATCTGCCAAAAGTGCTATAGAACCAACAAGTACAGATACAATAGACATAAGCCTAATATCATAATTTCCTATATGCGACATTTCATGAGCAATTACCCCTTCAAGTTCGCGCTTTTCAAGGTTTTGAATTATTCCGGTTGTAAAGCAAATAACTCCATGTTCGGGGTCTCTTCCTGTGGCAAAAGCATTCATAGCGGAATCCTCAATTACATAAATTTTGGGTTTAGGCAAACCGGAGGCAATAGACATGTTTTCAACCAAAGCATGCAATTGAGGAGCTTCAGCTTCTGTAACTTTTTTTGCGTTAGAAAGCGCCAAAACTATTTTGTCTGAATTGTAATAGCTAAAAAAACTTGCTATTCCCGAGAATATCAAAGCAAAACCCAGTATAAACAAACCGTCGCCGGCATAAATTTCACCAAAAACCCATCCTATTGCCGAAATAATCGCAATAAACAAAAACATAATCAACCAAGTGTCACGTTTGTTGTCCGCTATATGGGTATATATACTTGCCATAATTAAAGTTTAAAAATCCACTTTTACCGGCTCGCGCTCATCTTCACCCGCTTTAAAAAAGTCTTCCTGTTTAAACCCAAACATTGACGCAATTACATTACTTGGAAACATAACTAGCATCTGGTTAAAATCTCTGACCACAGTGTTATAAAATTGTCTTGCATATGAGATTTTGTCTTCAGTGTCTGTAAGCTGGTTTTGCAGATTAACAAACCCTTCCTGGGCTTTTAATTCAGGATAAGCTTCTGCTACTGCAAAAAGACTTTTTAAAGCTCCGGTAAGCATGTTATCTGCTGCGGCTGCCTCTGTTGCATTTCCGGCATTCATCAAAGCAGATCTTGCTTTTGTAACATTTTCAAATACTTCTTTTTCATGAGCTGCATAGCCTTTTACTGTCTCAACAAGATTCGGTATTAAATCAACTCTTCTTTTTAGTTGAACATCAATTTGACTCCATGCTTCTTGAATACGCACTTTTAATTTATGTAACGAGTTATAAACTGAAATAACATAAAAAACAGCCAGTACAACAACTCCCAGTAATATTAATATCGGTAAACCAAAAACCATATTTCCTCCTCATAATTAAAACTTAAATAAATACTATTTACGACTTAATAATCTCAAAAATTCGTCTTTTGGTAAAGTATTAACAATATTTTGTTTTGTGCACCAACCACGTCTTGCAACATCTATACCATTTTTCATGAATTGCAAATTTTGTATAGAATGAGCGTCAGTGTTAATTATTAATTTAACTCCACGTTTAATTGCTTCATAAACAAGATCGTCTGCTAAGTCGAGTCTGTTGGGCTGAGAGTTAATTTCTAAAATTTTATTGTGTTTTAAGGCTGCATTAAAAACTTCATCCCAATTTAATGCTACTCCTGAACGTTCATTTATCAATCTTCCAGATGGGTGTCCTATTATTGTGATATATGGGTTTTCTATAGCTGCAAGCATTCTGTCTGTCACTTGTGCTTGAGGTTGATCAAACGCCGTGTGAATAGATGCAATGGCATAATCTAACATCATCAAAAATTCATCAGGCATACCAAGTGTAGCATCCGACAAAATATTCACTTCATAACCAAATAGCACATTTATTTCATATTTTGAACTATTTATTTGTTCAATATCTCTCTTGCGAGTATTTATTATACTCATTACTTCATTTTCCCCTCTTGAAACGGTGCTGGGTGCATGATCAGCAACTCCAATATACTCATACCCAAGTTCAATACATGAGTTAACCATTTCTGCCAATGTATTTATACCGTCAGAAAAAGTGGTGTGCATGTGTAAATCCCCTTTTATATCATTTAACACCACTAAATTAGGTAACTTACCTTCTGCAGCGAGTTCTACTTCGTTTCTTCCTTGTCTCAATTCAGGTTCAATGTACTTAAGCCCAATTTTTTCATAAAACCCTTGCTCATTTTCATAAGTTAATAAGTCACCGTTTTGCTTAATGCCGTATTCTGACAAAGATAGTCCTTTTTCAAGTGCAAAAGTTCGTAAAATTACATTATGTTGTTTGGATCCGGTAAAATACTGCAACATTGAGCCATACGCAGAAGGTTCTATTACTCGTAAATCAACCGGAACACCTGTTTTTAAAACAGCACTTACCTTTTTATTACCTTTAGAAACAACTTCTTTTATCTCACTATAATCACAGAAATAATCTATAATTTCGTCACTTTTTACTGTAGCTACAGCCAAATCTATATCCCCTACAGTTGCTTCTCTTCGTCTTAGGGAACCGAGTGCATCTGCTTTTTTTACATCATCATTACTTAACAGATATTCTAAAATTCTGGAAGCTATTTCTTCGGCGTCAGTTAAAAGCATCCGTTGAACTTCATTTTTATGCTTTTTAAGCTCCATAATCGCGTTTAGAATCTCTTTTTCTGATTTTTCGCCAAATCCTTCGAGTTCACGTATTTGACCGCTTTCTGCAGCCTCCCTGAGCTTTTGAACTGCATTATCTCTTTTAGAGATTTTAAAAGCATGCGCTAGTTTATATGCCCTTTTAGCAGCAATTCCCCGAATACCTATTAACTCAAACATTCCTTGAGGTAAATCTGCTTTTAAAGTTTCAAAGTCCTTTACTTTTCCTGTTTTGAATAACTCATCGAGATGCTGGGCAATACTTGCACCAATTCCGGGTATTTCGTGTAACCGTCCGTTTTTCCATAAATCTTCAATACTAAAAGTTGCACTTGATATTGAATCTATTGCATTATCATAAGCTCTGATTCTAAATCTATTTACTTCTTTTACTTCCATAGCTGCAGAAACTTCTTTGAGATGTTTAACTACTTCACTATTTGAAAAACTAAAATTATTCATATTGCCATAATAACATTTATCATTTTATTGACGCTAAATACACAATTTGTTAATATTCGAACACCTTTAGTAAATGAAAAAGCGGGGGGCCATAGCTCAGTTGGTTAGAGCGCTGCCCTGTCACGGCAGAGGTCGCGGGTTCGAGCCCCGTTGGTCCCGCCAGAGAGGTTACCTGCTTTACTACGCAATAACACTACCCCTTACTGCCAAAACAAATTAAGTATTAAATTAAAGAAATTTAAAATGGCAAAAAAATATATTAAAGACGAAAGTCGGGACTCTTCTAACAACGAACCTGCCGAAATAGATGTTAACAATGAAAACAGTCGCAGGTCTATGAATGGAGTAAAAAACACTACAGGTGAACCAAAAGACAGCAGAGACACAATTGCACTTATTTTATCAATTATTTTCGTGGCAGCTTTAGGATTTTTCGGTTATCAATATTTCAACAACGCTGATGTTAATTTAACAGACAGGTTCTCAAATATTATTAATATTGGCGGTACGGATAGAGACGAAAGTGATGACATTAGTTCAGACAGTACTACAAGAAGGGAAGAATCAGATGATGAAAGTAATGTAGCAGGTGACACAGACTCAACAAACGGCAGTACAAACGGCAATACAAACAATACATCCACAACAAGCGGCACTAACAATTTTGCGACAGGGCAAGTTTGGGTAGCAAATGATTATGACGAAGGTGATATAGATACAGGAAATTACACTGTTCAATACGGTGACACATTGTGGGAACTTGCAGAAGGCGCATACGGAGATGGTGCACAATGGACAAGAATTTTAGAGGCAAATAGTGATTCGGTAGGATTTTTGGCAAATGGGCAACAAGCACTTATTATTACAGGACAATCGCTGGTAATACCAGTATAATGTTGGTTCATAACAATAAACTAAATATTTTTAATTGAGCAAGTGGTTAGACTTGTGGTGATATAATTTGTATGTTTGCGGGTGTGGCTCAATGGCAGAGTGTCTCCTTCCCAAGGAGAAGGTTGAGGGTTCGATTCCCTTCACCCGCTCCAATAACTCAGCCGGTGTAGCTCAGTTGGCAGAGCAACCCCTTCGTAAGGGGTAGGTCGTCAGTTCAATTCTGACCACCGGCTCCAAAACTAGCAGAAACCCCATTTAAAGTTTTTACAATACGAAGTGCTAAAATATTCATGTGGTTTACCTGGAGCAAGTACATTATAAATTACCAAACACCGATATAAACTTCACTTCTAGCTTTCTTAACTATTTAAAAACAATGGGAAAAGTTCAGAGAAATTCAATTGTATTAAACAAAACAAATGAAGATTTTATTCCAAATACCACTATTTCGTTTTCAGATATTGAAGCTCCCCACGTTTGTTTCGTTTTTAGTGATGATACATTTATAAAGGTTGCTTTATCAAATATTACAAACGAATTAAAATTTAGTCCGCATCAATATTCATATATATCAATAACAGAATTTACTCGCCGAATGTCATTTTTTAAACTTATTACAATAGACCATACAGGTTTTAACTTACCCTTTTTTAATGGGATTCACCCTAAAATTCTTGAATTAAGAGAAATATTGAAAAATCGCTGCCTTTATCATACATTTCCAAAACACCTGGATGATGCAAACTGGGATTTTATTTTACCAGCTACTAAAAAAGAGATAAATTCAGAAGTAAAAATAAATTACTCAATAAATAGGAAACCAAAAATAGAAATAGTTTCTTTTGATAAATCTTCCACGCCACTTATTCAAATTGATGTCCAAATTAATGAAAAGTATGAGGATTTTGCTAAACTTTTTGTCGAGGCACTAAAATTACCTGATATAAAAAGTGTGTGGGTTTACATAGAAAATGACTTTGGAATTGATATGTGCTTTATACTAAATGAAACCGAGAACAAAGATTGGAGTTATAATTTTGTTAATGATAGATTACTTTAAATATACAACCAATTAACTAAGCACAAATTCGGAAAAAATCGTATAATATACATTGATATGGCACAAAAAAGATACAACCCAAAACATCATGAAATACACCTGCAACAAAAACTAAAAAGAAATCTCATTGCAATGATTATTATTCCACTTGCAGTACTAATAGCATTTATTTTATTCGGGCCAAAAATCGGAGTATTGTTTGGTTTGGTATCGGTAAACAGAGGTCAAAATGGTGACACAATGGTAAAACCAACTCCTCCTATATTTCGTAATGCACCTAAGGCCACAAATTCAAACACAATTTCATTAAATGGATTTTCCGAGCCGGGTACAGTTGTGAGACTTTTTGTAAACGGTCCTCAAACTCATGAAACAATAACCACAAATGACGGAATTTTTTCGTTTGAGAATGTGACACTTATTGAGGGAAGAAACACTATCCATGCAAAAGCAACGAATCAACAAGGGCTAGAAAGTGACTCTTCACAAAGTATAAATATAGAAATGGACACTAAAAGCCCCGAAATAGAAATTACTTCCCCAAAAGACGAAGAAGTTATTAGAAATCTGAATGAAAGAGTAAATATACAAGGTAAATTAAACGAAAAAGCTACTGTTAGAGTAAATGAGCGTCTTGCAGTATTAAGGCCTGATTTCACATTTGAAATATTACTGGGAATAAAAGAGGGCATAAACGAAATAAAAATTGAGGCAACCGACGAAGCAGGCAATGTAACTGTTGAAGAATTAAGCGTTCAGTACATTAGACAAAGCGGTCAGTAAAATAATCCATAAAAACATAATTTGCGGGAAAAAAATGGCGTTAATAAACTGGGATTGCACAAAAATGCTAAGAAAAACCGCGATTATCAAAATTCCATGTCTTGAATTTAGTTTATATATGGCAAAAAGTGGTGTGAAATAGGCAAATAGGTAAATTACAAAACCTATTATTCCTGTTGTAGCTAAAATAAGTAAAAAACTTGAATCAGAACCTGCCCCTGAATTACCTCCAATTGTACCGGGTTCAACAAAACCATAATCGACCTGCGCGTACCTAAAAGTATTGTAACCCGTACCTAAAAGTAAGTTATCTTGTGCAATAGAAAGAGCATTTCCCCAGGATATGAGTCTAAAATGTGCAGAGTCTGCCGGATCTGTAATACCTGAAAGTCTTGTTTGCACACGCGGAACAGCAAAATATGCAGAAAAAGCCAATATTGCCGCAAATACCAAAAGCCACTTACTTTTTAATAATCCAAAAACAAGCACAACAACAGCAAAGGCTGCCCACGAACTTCTGGAAAACGTCAAAAACAAAGCAATTAACAAAACAGTTCCTGATGAATAAGTTAGTTTATTTCTAATTTTTTGAACAAAAAACCTGTACATTACAATACATAAACACAAAACCAAATAACCTCCTGTAAAGTTGGGATCAAAAAAAGTTGAAGCAAGTCTGTTTTTATGAGGATCCCAGCCTAACGCCGGATCTAAAGTTTCAAAGTCCGGTAATAAAATAAGCTGTATGAAACCGGCTAAGGAAATAAAAATTCCCGAAATGACAATTGCATTTAAAACTTCATCAAAGCCAATTTGGTCTGCTTTTAACATGTTAAATAACACTATACCTACACCTAAATATAATCCCAATCTAACCAGATAAAAAAGTGAAACTATAAAATCAACTGTATTCATCACAAACAAAGGTTGTAAAAGCGTAATTAATGACCAAAATATGAATAAAATATACAAAAGATAACTTTTTGGAACTGTTAAACTTTTTTTTGTCAAAAAGTAACCTAAACCCAGTATAAAAAAAACTGCAATAATAATGTCAAAAATATACACATTAAAACCCGAATCTTTAAATAAGTTTGCAAATTGACCCAAACTTAAAGTGCCCAGGCTAATATAAAACAAGAGCTTAAGCATAAGCTTTTCTCCAGGATTTAAGTGCCAAAATGACCAGCAATGATAAAATAATTAGCTCAGAAGCCCACGTTAGTGCCGCTGAAGCGTAAAACGAATATTGAGGAATGAAAATAATATTTCCGCTCAAATTAATAACTGCACCGACTAAATATATATGCGGAAGATACTTTTGGTTATTTAATGCGACAATTAGCCATGAAAGCGGTTGTGAAACATAAAAAACAGGAATTCCTGCTAATAAAATCCTTAAAACAGTTACCGACCATGAAAAATCATCCCCACCTATAACATTTATTACCCATGGTGATAGCACTATTCCGGCGGCACTGGCAATAGTTCCCAAACCCAATAATATTAGCGATGACCTAAAAAAAGTACTTTTCAGCTTTTCTTTGCCTTCTAATTGATGTCTCACCAAAACCGGAAAAGCCGCATTCATAAAAAAGGTAGGCACCACAAGACCAACTTCAAACACTTTAAATGCTAACCCATAAACTGCTACAACTTCGGTTTTTGATAATTCAATAAAATTAGGCACGTCAAGCAATGAAAGTAATATAGAATCGGCCTTAAAGTTAATCTGACTGAAAATAAACATTAAACCAAGGGGTAAACTTTGAATAAGTAAGAACTTCCAAAGAACCGGGTCATATTGAAGCTTAATATTCAAATCAAGCTTTTGTTTAATTAAAAATATATTTATTAAAAACGTAACAAAACCTCCGATTACATAACTAAAATTCACCCACATAATATTCACGCGTAAATAAGACAAAATCAAAACCAAAAACAAAATAACCGCGCTTCCGGCAACATACCCGATTGTTGAATAATCATATCTAAGTTTTACCTGAAATATTATGTTAGTTGTTGCATACAAGGCTTGTGTCAGAATTAAAAACAAACTTAGATAAATTCCCACCTTTAAAGAATACGAATACGGAAAGAAGGTAATCACAATTCCCCCTAAAAGCATTAATAATGCCGAAAAACATAATCTCATCAGTAAAACATTCCCAAAGTATTTTTCGGCTAGTGAATAGTCTTTTGAAAGCTCTCTTGTCGCAATAGCATTTATGCCAAAATCAGCAATAATAAAAAAAAGGGCAGGAATACCCTGCATTAAATTAAACTCACCATACCCTTCTCTACTGTATAAACGTGCAATAATTACCGTAGCCAAAACAGTAATAGACATGCTAATTATTTTTCCTAATAATTGATAAAAAGTGTTATTTGCTACCGCCCTGGCCGTGCTTGAGTTCTTCATTAGAATATATTGTCTTTAATTACGGCACCCCGACGATATTCTACCCGTTTGCAAACGTTGTGGAGTGCCTTCTACTTTCTTCATTGATTTTATCACTTCAAATTGTATGTAAGGAACCAAATCTTTGTTTACCCACGAAAAATGATCAAACGGCGGGTCATACCAAATAGTAAATGGCGTAACTGCTACCACACGATCATCAGGAAGCCATACTTGTTCATAAGCAATCTTTAAGTTTTCGGCAACTTTTTGAGCGGGTAAAAAGCTTCCGTCATAATTTTGCCCTTCGGCATGTGCCCAACCCGTCTCTGTAATAAAAACAGGTAAATCTTTACTTACTCCCAGCTCGGATTCCAAAAATTTTAATTCATCTTCATAGGCTTTAATGCTCCATCTTCCGGAATCATGCGGACTGCCGCTAAAGTTTGGCTGCGGATAAGGGTGTGATGCCCAACCGTCCAGTTTCTCAAAAATACCCGGAACTTCATCATTCATTACTGCCATATAATCAAACGAATCCATGTAAGTTCCTGAATTGGGGGCACTAACATTAAACGCACCATTTAGCATAAAAAAATCGCGGTTAGTTTTTTTAAATGTTTCAACTGTATAATCTAAAATTCTTGCATATTCCCTGGGATCCACCTTGCCATACCAAAATTTTGCATCATTTGGCTCGTTATATACACTTATGTAGCGCTGTCTTACCGGCCACACAAAATCATCAAGAAACTCAGCGGCACCTTTAGTTTCATCTTCGTATCTGTTTAAGTTAACGTCATGAAGTTGGATGATGGGAATTAAGTGTTTCTCACGCAAACGTGTAAATACGGATGTCCATTTTACCCTGTCGCGGTCACGTACGTTAAAAGGCAAAAGTACATAACCCCAATCTCCTCCGTTTGAATTAACAAGTTCCTCTGCCAAAGTAAGATGGTCTCTATTTTCAGCATAAATATATAGTCCAAACTTGTTATTCCTTTTTTCCTCAATTTCCGGTAAATAGTACAAATATTCAATGGTTTGTGATGTGTCACATGACAAAACATCGTTTGAAGCTGATTTAGTGTTTAAAGTGTAATCAAACGAATCATCGTGAGATAAATCCCATTGCATATATGCCAGGTACAATGCAAAACCCAAAAAAACAAAAAACCCAAATATATACCAAATACGGTTTGCATTTTTTAGAGCATTTTTTACTTTAACCATACGCATATTCTACCATTTGACATCTGCTTTCAATAATTGCAAAATAGGTGGGTATGCAAAAATACATAAGGCTGGTGACAGGACTTTATGCGTTCATCCTGGCACTCGTCATATTTAACCTGCTTACCTTCAGGTCTGCTCGTTCCCACAAACCACTCACTCCAATAGATGAAGGGTTTAGCGTACTGGCAGCTACCGACAAAAAGGCTAAAGACTATACAGTTTATGGATTTCTCCCTTATTGGAAATTAGGAGAGATTCCTTTTATTCAAACAGATTCATTAACCGACATTGCTTATTTCGCACTCTCAATAAATAGTGATGGAACCATACAAAAGCGTACGAGCGAAGGTTATACTGAACCCGGATACAACCAATGGCGAAATAGTGAACAGCTCGACAGGTTTATAAAAAACGCTAAATCAAAAGATATTGACGTGGCATTAACAATAATTTCACACGACGATAATGTGTCAGATACTTTTTTGAGCTGCACTTCATGCTGGGAAACAATGGTAAAAGAATTAAAAACCGAACTTGCCCACCACGACATTAAAGATGTTAATATTGATTTTGAATACGGTTCTTACACCGATTCTCAAACAGCAAACCAATATACAAATTTTGTAAAATATGTAAATAAGGAACTTGATAAAGAATACGGGGATTCTAAGGTTGTTGTATCTACTTTTGCAGACTCATTAATTAGGCCGCGCGTAACAAAAGTTGAAGACCTTGCGCTTGTTTCTGACGGTATTTTTATTATGGCATATGACTTTCATGTTAACGCTTCCGATACTGCCGGTCCGATTGCACCAATTAAAAGGGTTAAAGAATATACATTTTACGACCTTGAAACCATGCTTTCTGACTATTTAAGCCAAATCCCTGCTAACAAACTGATCTTAGGCGTGCCTTATTACGGAAGAAACTGGGTTGTTGATTCATCAAGTCCATATGCCACTCGTCTAATAGGTAATCCTTGGTCCGGTTATTCAATAACTCAAACCTATGATGCTGTAATAAATACAATTCGAGAAACAAATTCCCAGGTTTTATGGGATGAATCTGCACAAACACCTTACTTTAGTTATTTAAGCCCCGATACAGGTGCTATGAGGATGGTGTATTTTGAAAATGCACAATCACTTCAAATAAAATACCAACTTGCAAAAAATAAAGGGCTTCAAGGCGTGGGAATTTGGGCGCTCGGATACGATGGCGGCTACCAGGAGCTTTGGGATGTATTAAGAACTGAATTCGTACTATAATTTAGCAAGTTATGCCCAAAAATAAGTCTTTTTCTCTTTCAAGTGCATTAATAGATATTATTGAGGTGTTATTTATATGTGGTGTCGTATTTTTTATGGTCTGGCTTTTTTTGGCCGAACTCGTTGAAGTTACCGGCGAATCAATGGAACCTACATTACAAAACAAAGAACAGGTTCTTATTGAAAAAGTAACACTCGGCTTTGGTGAAATACAGCGAGGAGATATTATTGTATTTGAAAGTCCCGAAACAAAGAATAAATACTTGATTAAACGTGTTATTGGCCTTCCCAACGAAACTTTAGAAATAAAACAGGGTCAGATTTATATAAATGATAAAAACTTAAACGAGCCATATTTAAACAATCAGTCAACAATCGGCAAAGAAACTATAAAAGAAAATACTGCTGTTAAACTAAATGAGAATTCTTATGTTTTACTTGGTGATAATAGAGAAAATAGTACCGACTCCCGGGATTTTGGGCCTATATCAAAAGATAAAATTCTTGGAAAGGCTGTACTGGTATATTACCCGATTAGTAATTTAAGAATTATCGACCACGTTGATCTTTTTTTGTCGTTTGGTGTGGTTAACAAACTGAACAATTCCGCTTATTTTTGAGTAGATTGTAAAATCTTTGCCCATTCCAACGTTATTTCCCGGAACAAATGTTCTTCCTCTTTGTCTCACAATAATCTGACCGGGATTTACAAGGCTTCCGCCTGAGACCTTAATTCCAAGCCTTTTTCCTATTACATTTGATCCTTGTCTTGCTTTTGATCCTGTTGCTTTTTTATGTGCCATTTATTATTCCTCCTTTTTGGTTCTCTTTTTTGTTACTTTTTTCTCTGACTTCACAGCCTTTTCAGATTTTACAGTCTTCTTATTTTCTGTAGTTTCTTGAATGGCTTTTTCTTTACCGTCACCGATTTTCTCAATTTTAACCACACTTAAAGGCTGTCTGTGACCTTTGTTTTTTCTGTATCGTGACTTTGATCTATATCTTGAAACATTAATCTTATCACCTAGCTTATTGTCCAAAATAGCTGCCGAAATCTTTATATCTTTTAAAACAGGAGTTCCAATTTGAACTTTGCCTTCATCAGATAGCATCAACACTTCAAAATCCAGATTTTCCTGGCGTTCCAATTCAAAAATGTCTCCTTCCGAGACCTTATATTGTTTTCCTGCTAGTTTTATAACTGCGTATTTCATAGACTTTGATATATTACACTATATCCCCTACTACATCAAGGTTTTCTACCAGTTTATAGCTATCGTCCCCCGCGACGCGGTTTTTTCTTACAAAGCCACATTTCAAGCATTTATGTACAAGAACTTCTTCACCATCTTTTTTATATAATTTTCCGATTGCCGGCATTAAACCGCCACATTCATTCAATCTGTCACCAGGCTCAATATCAACATGAAGTGAAAATAGGCAAAAAGGACAATGGTTTCTGTTTTTTGTACCGGGGGCATCAATCGGTACTTTTTTACCGCAATTGCTACACTCAAAATTTTTCATTACTCCGAAACACCGACTATGAGCAGCACATCGTAAGGTTCTGCTTCATCTAAAACCTCTTCATCATATAAAATACCGGTTCGTTCTTCCTGCAAATCACTTATTAAAACATCTGTGTATTTTGAAGCATCAGCTTTCATTCTAACTACTGTATCGGTAAAATCCTGTGTTTCGGCATTTCCTACACTTTCAACTGTATAACCTTTCTCCTCAAGAAAAGTCTGCATTTCTCCGGCCACACCGGGAATTCCTGCACCGTTAAGCACTCTAATAGAAAGATCGGCTTTATTTAACTCTTGTACTTCTTCCTGTTTCTCTTCAACTTCTGGTTCGGCCGGTTCCTGTTCACTTAACACAACAGGGGTATTTTGTGTATTATTAGCTAGTTCCCCATTGTCATCACTGCTTTTAAATCCAAATGCATAAATACCTGCACCAATTAAAGCAAGTAATAAAAATGCGCCAACTCCGGCATAAAACGGTACAAGATTTCTTTTTACTTCAACAGGCATAGGCAATAAGGTTAAAAGATTAATCTGGGTTGCATAATATTCAGGATTTGAACTCATAACCTCTTCGGTTAGCAAATGAATCTCATATCCTTCAGCGTCTCTAAAATCACTTATTAGAACAAGCAGTGGCTCAACTTCATATCCTTCAAGTTCAAATTCTTTGTCTGTAATGGTATAAACCTTTTTTATCGGGCGATTTCTCTTGTATACCGACAATTTTTCAATCAATTCTCTAAGTTCAACTCCGGTCATTGCACTGTTAAACGTTTCGGTAAAATAAATACCGTTGAGTTCAGACAAAGCTAAAGTCTGTTCATGACCGTCCTGAACTAAAAACACACAAGGATCGTTATCATTTAAGAATTTGGGCAATAATACATCCCATGGAACAACAGCTTTTAATGAAAGTTCGGCCTTATTTGCAACTTCCAGGTATTTTTCAAGTTTAGCCTTTTCTATAGCCACAAATTGATACACAAAAGGTGCTATTTTTTGATATGAAAAATAATAATTCTCAAGATTAATTTCACTTACTTTCTCTTTAATCAGTTGTATAAAATGTTCAGGTGAATTAGCCTCGTTTTGATTCTTTGACAGAGTAAGAAATCTTAAAATTACATCGGACGGTTGTACCAAAAATGTAACTTCAGCCTTTTTTCTGTTTACATCATGCAATGTACCAAGTAAATTTGATAATGCGCTTGAAAATAGGTCAATATCAACAATTTCCGAATCTCTCACTACATCATCAGGTAGCTCAGCCATAGCTTTTTTAAATTCATTTTTTTCATTAAGTGTGATTTTTAGATGATTTCTGTTTAATGAGACAACAAGATTAGACATACTTATATTCTATCACGATACTTTTTTTATTTGATAATCTTCACCAGGCTCAAGCTGTACTGCAGATACTTTTTGTTTAATCTCTTCTCCATAGGAATTTACAGCTTTTTCATTTTCTTCATTACTTAAATACACTACATTAATTTCATCGGCAACACTTAACCCGGCTTTTTTTCTTAAATCCTGAATTGTTCTAATTAATTCACGTGAAAATCCTTCAACTTCCAATTCTGGTGTTATGCTGGTATCAAGCCACACTTTAAGTTCTTTTTGTTCGGCTATTGGCAAGTCGTTTGCAGGAACCGAGCTTACAATAGATTTAACATTAACCTCATCCATAACTAATTCTTCAATTACACTTGCTTTTTTTGAATTATTTTCTATATATATAGCTGTTAGTGGTTGTCTAACTTTAATTTGAGTTTCGGTTCTTAAATTTAATGCCAAAGAAACAACATCACGGGTTAGCTGCATATCTTGTATTAGCGACAAGCTTGAATCAATAATTGTTTGGTCAAACTTGGGATACATACACAAATGAACAGATTCAGGTACATTTTTGTCAACAGGTACAACAAGACTTTGATAAATTTGTTCTGCCATAAAAGGAATTATTGGGGCGGAGGCCTTAGCTAACTCAACCAAAACATAATATAAAGTAGACATTGCTTCTAAATCCCCCGATGATATTCGATCTCTTGACCTTCTAACATACCATCTTGATAAATCATCAACAAAGGTTTCAATTGGCTGTACTGCAGGAGGAACAAGATAATTTTCAATGTTTACCGTAAATTCTTTAATTGTTTCATGCAGTCTGGCTATAATCCATTTATCAAGCAAATTGTTTGAAGGAACGCTTTTATCAGGTGTAAATTCATGTTCAACAGCGTAAATCAAAAAAAACTTTAATGAATTCCAAAGCGGATTTAATACATTATTTAATTTTGTTTTTAGCTCCTGCTCGTCAAAATTGGTGTTACCTCCTACCATCAAAGGGGAATTCATCAAATACAATCGCAAAGCATCCCCGCCGATTTTTTCAAGTATTTCTTTAGGGTCGGTGTAGTTGCCATAGGTTTTACTCATTTTTCTTCCGTCGCTTCCTGCCATTACGCCCGTTGATATAACATTTCTAAAAGGATTCACATCAAACAAAGCAACTGAAAGTCGATGCATAACGTTAAACCAGGCGCGAACCTGTGCAATATATTCAACTACAAAATCACCCGGAAAGTTTTCTTCAAATTTTTTCTCATTTTCAAAAGGATAATGATACTGGGCATATGGCATTGAACCTGCTTCAAACCATGAATCCAAAACCTCAGGTCTTCTTTTATACTCCTTACCGTCTTTTTTTATTGTTATTTCATCAATATAAGGTCTATGCAAGTCAACAACCTTTTGCCCCGAAAGTTCTTCAAGTTCAGAAATGGAAGAAATTACTATTCTGTCGCCGTCTTCTGCTTCCCATACCGGCATAGGAGTTGCCCAAAACCTGTTTCGCGAAATACTCCAGTCAGGAGCAGTTTCAACAACTTGTTTATATCTTCCATATTTTAAGTGCTCAGGAACCCAATTAATATTTTCATTTGTTTCAACCATTCGTTGTTTTAAACTTTGCACATCAACAAACCACGAATTTTGCGCCCGTTGAATCAAAAGTGTGTTACATCGATCATGATAAGGAAATCTGTGAATTATAGTTTCTTCTTTAAACAGTAACCCGCGTTGCTTTAGGTCTTCGATAATAAGTTTATCGGCTTTTTTATAAAAAACACCTTCATAAGAATTCTTTCCGGCATTTCCGGGAATATATTTACCCTCATCAGTCAACGTTAGCATTATAGTCAAGCCGTAATGTCTTCCCATTTCAGTGTCTATTTCTCCAAAACCGGGAGCCGAATGAACAATTCCGGTACCGTCACTCATATTTACCATACCTTCATACGAATACACCTTAAACTCTTCATCGTTACTTTTATAAAAAGTGTACAAAGGCTCATATTTCAATCCAATTAGTTCGCTTCCCAGGAATTCTTCACTAACTTTATATTGGCTATCACCAAGTACCGGCTCGACGCGGTCTTTTGCCAGTATCAGGGGTTCTCCGCTATAATCAACCAAAACATAAACAGCTGATTCATCAACAACTAAAGCTCTGTTTGACGGCAATGTCCATGGAGTTGTCGTCCAGGCCAACAAATTTGCTCCTTTAAATTTTCCTTCACTTTCAACTTTAAATTTAACCGTAACCGACGGGTCTTCAACATCTTTGTAACTATTATCCATTGCCACTTCAAAATCAGATACAGGAGTGCCGCATATTGTACAAAATAGCGAAGTTCTAACCCCCTCATAAATTAGACCTTTGTCATAAAGTTGCTTAAACACCCAAATTACCGATTCCATATACGTCTGGTCGATTGTTTTGTAAGCATTTTCCATATCCACCCAGCGTCCGATGCGGTCAATGTACCATTTCCATTCTTCAGAAATCTCTGAGGTGTAGGCGTAACATGCTTGAGTAAAGGCTTCAAGGCCATATTCTTCAATGTCTCGCCTGGTTTTAATATTTAAACGCTTTTGTACTTTGTTTTCTACTGTTAAACCGTGTGCATCCCATCCCCACACTCTTTCAACTCTTTTGCCTTTCATAGTAAAGTATCTGGGAATTATGTCTTTTGCAATTGAACCAAGTAAATGACCATAATGAGGCATTCCCGAAATAAAAGGCGGTCCGTCATAAAAAACATATAGGTTATCTTCCGGTCTTTGTTCTACAGATTTTTCAAAAATTTTGTTTTTTTTCCAAAATTCAGTTATATCATTCTCAAGCTCCGGGATTTTTTTATTTTGCGGTGTAGTAAACATACTATTTAGCTATATTACAATATCTTCATTTTCTTGACCAGTTAATTCACTTCCAGCCGATTCAAAAAATAAGTCTGTTTGATGAGCTCTATAAATTAAGATTCCTGTTACAACTGCACCAAAAAATAGTAATAATATTAACAAGAATAAGTATTTGTAGTTTAGTTTCCTTTCCATATTATGTCTTGAACGCCTTTTTTGTAATTTTCATATCGTGCCAAAACAAACAGCAAATCAGACAGCCGATTCACATATTTTAAAATCACACTTTTATACTTTGCTTTAGGCTCTGATTCAAAAAATGCAACTGTTTCTCTTTCTAACCTTCTGCAAACCGCCCTGCTAAAATGAAGCTTTGCTGCCGAATCACATCCCCCCGGTAAAATGAAATTGGTAAGTTCGGGCAATTCGGTACTAATCTCATCAATATTACTTTCAAATTCCTCAACCCGATTATTTAATTTTACATCAAAATCAGCACTTTCTTTATAACCTGCCAATATAGAACCAAGCATAAAAATATCATTTTGAATGTTATTTAGGATTTCTTTTGTTTTTGGTTGTGTATCGCTAATTACCCCAAGACTTGCATTTAATTCATCAAATGTGCCTAAAAGTGAAAAAACGGCATTTGATTTAGAAACTCTTTTTTTACCAAGTAATGAAGTTTCGCCCTCATCGCCAGTTTTTGTGTAAATAGCCATGATTTAAGTTAACACAGAATTTGAACGCTAACAAACACTATAACCACACTCATAACACTTGGCACAACCTTCCTGCTGAATAAATGACGAATTGCCACATTCAGGGCACATATCTACGTGCGAAAATACTGTTATTTCTTTTTTTGTTTCTTCCACAACATTTGAGCCGTTTGACTTTACTGCAATATCAAATTCATCAGCTAATACTTTTGCAACAGCATCGGGAATTGAGGAAACCCTATTTTGTCCAAACCCCACCGATCTTGCTCCGCCAATACCAATTAGTTGTGAGATTATTTCTTTTGCAGTTAGCGCTGGATTGTATGACGCTCTAAGCCACCCTGACAAAAGTCTTCCTAATGCTTCTGACAAAGCTGCTACATCACTACCTGCTTTACCTACTCCAACAAATACTTCAAATGGTTCGTCGTTTTCATCTTTGTTAACTGTGATAAAGGCTTTACCTTGTGGTGTGTGTATTTTGTAGGTATTACCAGAAAGTCTATACCCTCGCTCTTTACCACCGGCTTTTGATGCTTGTGTTATTTCACCAAGTGCTTTTTTACTCTGGGTTTCTTTTGTTTCAAGAACTACCTCGTCACGACTTCCTGTAACGTAAACGGTTAATCCCTTGCATCCAAGCTCCCAGCCTTGCATATAAACCTGAGCTACATCTTCTTCGGTTGCACCTTCAGGAAAATTGCATGTTTTTGAGATTGAGTTATCAATAAATGCTTGAATTGCTCCCTGCATTTTTATGTGCTCTTCGGGAGTTATATCACCCGAAACAACAAACACATCACGAACTTTTTGTGGAAGTTCTTCAATATTTTGGCATGTACCACGTTCAACTATTTTATCAACAATTCTTTTTCGGGCTGTATCTTCAAGATCTAATGTATCGAGTGCTTTATCAAATAACGGACTAACATAGGTTAAAGTAAGCTTTTCTGCATCACCCGCTGCCTGATAAACATTACGTAAATAAGCAAGAGCAAATGTAGGCTCACAACCATAACCTTCAATTCCTGCAACTGTAGAAATAGTACCTGTTGGAGCAACTGTGGTTTGTGCACCGTTTCTAATTCCATGCTCTCTTATACCTTCTACAATTGTGTCCCAGTGTAGTTTTGGTCTGCCAAAATCTTTTGAGTATGGTTTTAATGGCTTTGGTGCTTCCCAACTTAAATTTTCAGGGTCGTAGATGCTTCCTTTGATTTTAACAAAAGGCCCGCGTTCTTCAGCAAGTTCAACTGAAGTTTTCATTGCATGATATCTGAAAAATTCTGATAGCTGGGCTGCAAACTCCTGGCCTTCAGCGCTTCCATACCTAATACCCAACGAGTACATCACATCGGCAAGTCCCATAAATCCAAGCCCAATTCTTCTTACATTCATAGCTGCATTTTCAAGTTCAGGAATTTCGGGTACATATTTATTGGCTGAAACCACGTTATCTAAAAATCTGGTTGAAAGCTCAATTGTTTCGGCGAGTTCATCCCAGTCAAGTTCACCATTTTCATCAAGGTGCTGAGCTAAATTAACAGAGCCCAAACAGCAGTTTTCATAGGGTCCAAGCCACTGCTCGCCGCATGGATTGGTTGCTTCAAGTTCATACAAATGTGGTACGGGATTAGTTCTGTTTGCTGCATCAATAAATAATACTCCCGGCTCACCGTTGTGATGTGCGTATTTAACAATCATTTCAAATATTTCCCGTGCCTGTGGAGACTCCACAACTTCGTTAGTGTGTGGGTCAACAAGGTTATATGTTGTGTCATTTTGAACGGCTTTCATAAACTCATCAGTTATTGCAACCGAAATATTAAAGTTGGCAACTTTGCCCTCGCTAGATTTACATTTAATAAATTCACGAATATCGGGATGGTCTACCCTTAATACGCCCATATTTGCACCGCGTCTAACACCACCTTGAGCTATAACCCCAAAAGCAGCATCATATGCTTCCAAAAATCCAACCGGGCCTGTTGCCTTACCGCCGCTTTTTGATACAAGAGTTCCTTTACCTCTTAGCCTTGAAAATGAAAACCCGTTACCACCGCCGGTTTGTTGAATTAACGCAGCTACTCTCAATGTCTCAAAAATACTTGCTCTTTCACGTCCTAAATCATCTTCGACAGGTAGAACAAAACAGGCGGCCAATTGCCCTAAAGGAGTACCCGCGCCGGTAAATGTCGGTGAGTTAGGAAAAAACTTTTTTGTAGTTAATAGATTGTAAAACTCGATTTTGCTTGTTTCTACGTCTCTGTATGGTGCATCGGGTTCTGCCACAACATTTGCTATTCTTTCAAACATTTCTTCAATGGTTTCTGCGGGTAATCCGTCTGAACCTTTACGTAAATATCTACGTTCAAGTATAGTTCTTGAGTTATCGCTCAATTCTATGTGTTCATCTTTTTTGAGCTTAGTCTCGTTTTTAGTATCAGATTTATCTGATGTGGTTGTAGCTACTGAATTTGAAGGTTTAAGCCAATTCATGGTTTGTGCTGACTTCCCAAATCAACAGGCTTGTACTGCCTTCAAGACTCTTGATTTAAGAAATTAGTGAATTTTATAAACTGCTGCCCAATTTGAGCGTATATCAATCTAATCAGAAAATTTTTTTTGTTACCACTAATGCCGGTTATTGTAAGCTTGTTTTTGGTTGAAATAAAGGAGTCAAAAAATTTAAATTGTTTGTGTAATGCGAAATTATATTTTATCTTCCTCTTAAAAATGCGGGTATATCATAAATATCGTTATCATCACGTTTTTTATTTTCTTCTTCATTTTCTTCTGGTTGATCAGTGGTTTGAGATTCATGTTCAGTTTGAGTATCGACCCTATCTTCAGAAAGCAAATTTAATCGCGATCTCAGTTGTTTCTCCTGATCAAAACCTGTTGCAATAACTGTAATTTTCACCTGATCTCTCATAGATTCATCAATTGTTACTCCAAAAATTGTATTTGCTTCAGAACTGGTGGATTCACTAATTACTTTTGCAGCCAGGTTAACTTCGGTCATAGTAATATCATTTCCACCAATTACGTTGAATAATATTCCAGTCGCTCCTGCAATCGATACATCCAAAAGTGGGGATGAAATTGCAGCTCTTGCAGCATCTTCCGCACGATTTTCACCTGTTCCAATACCAATGCCCATTAACGCAGAGCCGGCGTCTTTCATTATTGTTTTTACATCGGCAAAGTCTACATTTATTAATCCGGGCATAACTATGAGGTCTGAGATGCCCTGTACACCCTGACTCAACACACTATCTGATACCTTGAATGCATCCACAATAGATAATTTATCTGAAACTTCAAGCAATTTTTGATTAGGAATAGTAATTAACGCATCTACTTGATTTTTTAGTTCGGCGATACCCTTTTCGGCATTTTCCATCCTTTTAGCGCCCTCAAAAATAAATGGTTTTGTAACAACACCTACAGTTAGAGCACCGGATTCTTTTGCCACTTTTGCAATAACAGGAGCCGCACCTGTACCTGTACCTCCGCCCATTCCGGCGGTAACAAAAACCATATCCGAATCTTCCAAATTTGACCTTATACTTTCAATAGATTCTTCAGCGGCTTTTTTACCTATAGTGGGGTTTGCACCCGCTCCTAAACCATGAGTAAGTTCCTGACCGATTGGTATTTTTACAAAAGCCTTATTCACAGATAAAGCCTGAGCATCGGTATTTACGGCAATAAACTCAACACCGGCAATTTGCTGAGAATCAATTAAAGTATTTAGCACATTACATCCGGCACCACCTACACCAACGACACGGATTTTCGCAAATCTTTCAATTTCTGGTTTTACGAACATAGTTTATTTTACTACTTTCTAGGGCAGGAATGATTTTATTTTACCGATAGCCTCACCAATTGTTCTAACTATATTTCCCCCTCCCGAATCAGAAGAAAGAACAGCACCCGCTTCAACGGCTTTAATACCTAAAAGCACCGAACCAACTGTTGCTGCAAAATCAGGGCCTTGAATTTCATCAATCAGCCCCGTTACACCTTTTGGTGAACCTATGCGTACCGGCATTTTTAAAGATTTTTTAGCACTTCTTTCTACTCCTGCTGTTAAAGCACCGCCGCCGGTTAACACGGCACCTGCAGGTAATTTGTTTGTTAATTTTACTTTTTCAAGGTCAAGTGCAACCAGTTTAAATATTTCATTTAAACGTGCATCTATTACATCATATAAAAACTTTTTTGGCATTTCTTCATCTTCCAAACCAAATTCAGAAACGTTGAGATAATCATCAGAACTGTCTGCGTCAATTGACATAAGGGCATTTTTTCCTCTACTTAACTTAAGTTTTATCTTTTCTGCTTCTTCAAGCCTTGTTCGCAGCCCAATTGCCAAGTCATGAGTTATATGTGTAGCTCCAATAGGCAACACACCCGAATACAAAGGACTCCCTTCTAAATATGCAATAAATGATGTTGTTCCACCCCCAATATCGATGAGTAATGTTCCAAGCTCTTTTTCGGTATCGGTCAATACTGCTTCCGCAGATGCGAGCGCGGTATAAATCATATCGTTCACTTCAACACCAACCTGCTGTACACATTTAGATAAATTTTTCATTGAAGTTGTCGAGCCGTAAATAATATTTGTTTCAACCTCAAGCCTTATACCCGACATTCCAACCGGGTCACGAACGCCTCTTTGAGAATCTACAATAAAGTCACGTGGAATTACATGAATAATTTCTTCTGATGAAGGTAAAGAAACCGCTTGTGCGGCTTCTGTGACACGAAAAACATCCTCTGTTGAAATTTCTGAATTTTGGTGTGAAACGGCAACAACACCGTGAGAATTTTGGGTCTTAATGTGGCTTCCGTTTACAGTTACAAAAGCCGAGGATACCGAAACACCTGCCATTCTTTCGGCTCTTTCTAAGCTATTTGAAATAGATTCTACAGTATCATCAATATCAACTACGTATCCTCTATTAATACCATTTGAGGGGGTTCTACCCGACACGCCTATAACAGAAACCCTGTTATCTGTAATTGCGGCTATTATTGTACTAACTTTGGTGGAACCTACATCTATTCCTGTAATTATTTTTTCTCTGGGCATAAGAACGTAACTAATATTCTACTACTACTTTATCATATCGCAAATCAATTTTCTTAACATCTTTTCCCTCATACTTAAGCTGATTAAACAGTTCCGAAATTATAATAACCGACTTTTTTATGTCTTTTGACTTACCGATATAAACATTTACCTTATTATCAAGATAAAAATCTATATAGTGGTCACTCACACTTACAGAACTTGCCTTTAAACCCTGTTCATCCACCGACGACAATAGTTCTAAATACAACGGAACAAGGTCTTTATCAATAAAATTTCCAACGTGAATTTTTCCATTATAGTTAATTTTGGGCAAATTGGTCTTGCTCTCATCAACAATTCCAAGTACATAACCATCTTCATCAACAAGATAACTTTCAGAATCGGCTGTATTAGTTAGTAGTGCTAATGGCACTCGCTCTGAAACGGCAATTTCTATACTATCAGGCCAGCTTTTCACCACCTGAATGTCTTTGGCACCCTGAAAACTGCTTTCAAGCACACTTTCTATTTTTTCGGATTCAATATTAAATATGGGTTTGTTTAACACCTGTTGCTCAGCCATAGTTTTTAAATCAGTAGAATTAACAAAATTTTGTGTACCATTTACTGATATAGCTTTTACATTAAAATACTGCGTTTTTTTAAGTCTGAATAAACCAAAAGCTACAAGTGAAAAAAAAGTAACAATTAGTGCATAATTCAAAAAAGGCGAAATTTTTCGAATATACACTTTTTTGCTTTTAACCCGCTGGCGCTTTTTTTGAGGTATTTTAGTGTTGTGATAAATAACTTTGCCCATATTTTATTCAAACTTAAGGATTTCATCTACTATAAGTTCTGCAGAATCTAAGGCGATAGCTTGTTTAAAACTCTGATTTTTTAATATATATTCTTGTTTATTGCCCAGTACCTCGTTTATTGACTTAAACAAATTTTCACCGCTTAAATTTTTTTCTTCTAAAATAGTTCCCAAACCTGCTTTTTCAACAATTTTTGAATTTTCCATTTGTTCATTATGCGATACCCATGGTATAGGAATTAAAACTGCAGGTTTTTCAAGCGCCAATATCTCAGCAATTGTGTGCGCCCCCGACCTTGAAACAACAACATCAGCTTTTTTATACGCTTCACCCACCTCATTACCCAATATAAATTCTTGGGCAATATACCTTCCTTTAACCTTGGATTCTATTTTTTTATATTTTTCTCTTAATGCATCAATATCTTTAAATTCCGAATGCGCGCCTGTTTGATGAATAACATTACTTACCATCAACAATTCTTCTAATGCATTTAAAACGGCAAGATTTATTTTATGAGACCCGGTTTTACCCCCTGTAATGTAAACAGTTGGTAAATTTAAATTTATTTCAAAATTATTACTTTGCGTGTTGTAAATCTCTTGTCTCAAGGGAATTCCCGTATTCACCACTTTCTCACTCGGGTAATACTGTGCAGACTGGGGCCACGACACAAGAATTTTTTTTGCAAAACGCGCAATTAATTTATTTGAATAGCCCGCAGTAACTGTTTGCTCATGAGTTAAAGAAGGTACACCAAGCAACCATCCGGCAATAACAGTAGGAGCGGCCAAATAACCACCAAATGACAAAATTAAATCCGGTTTTATTTTATTTAACAAAAAAACTGCATGAACAACGCCAAACGGAACTTTTGCCAACCTCACCGGATCAAATGTTTTATAAAGCTTTCCGGCCTTTAGGTCATAAAAAGGGATATTTAATTCTGAGATTTCCTTAAATTCAAGTGTTTCTGATGAACTACCTTTTAAAGTGTGCTTATGCCCAAACCAAGATATTTCAACATCGGGCTTTTTCTCACGCAGTTTTTTAATTACCGGGAGTGCAGAACTATGATGCCCACCGGTTATAACGAGTTTCATATCTCAAATTTTACACTAATAAGTTATAGTTTATGCTGATTTCTTCGAAACATTAGCCAAAACACCCAAACCCATCAAAATAAACACCAACGAAGACCCTCCATAAGAAATTAAAGGAAGCGGAATTCCGGTTAGAGGAATTACTTTGGTCATAGCACCTATGTTTACAAATGTTTGAATAGAAATCCATGTAGTTATACCAACTGCAAGAAGCTTGCCGTACAAACTTGGGGTATCTTTTGCGATTGAGTAACCTTTGTAAATCAGTAATGTAAACAAAATGAGTAAAAATGAGGTTCCTAAAAAACCCAATTCTTCGCCTATTATCGCAAAAATAGAATCGGCAAAGACTTCGGGCAAGTATTGAAATTTTTGACGTGATTGACCAAACCCCACTCCAAATATGCCTCCAGAACCCAAAGCAATTAAAATTTGTTTTATGTGGTATCCGGTCGTTTGCTCTGCTTCACTGTTTAAAGCCAAAAAAGTTAAAATTCTTTGGCGTGAATGTGGTGAAAATACCATCACTAAAGCTCCAAATAAACCAAATACGGGAAGTGAATAAAAAAGCGGTTTTAAATTAGCACCTGATACAAAATACATTGTTGCAGCAACCATAAAAATAAGTGTTGCAGTTGACATGTTAGGCTGTAACATAATTAATCCGGCCACAACGCCTGCAACTTTCACAAAAGTCCAAAATGGCTCCTGCTTTAATTTTATGCTTTTTTCAAGTGCACCTGCTAAAAATATTATTAATGAAAATTTTGCAAATTCGCTAGGTTGTAAACCCAATATTCCCAAAACAGGAATTCCCGGCAGCGGAGGGGGATTTATGTACAACCATCTGTTTGCACCGTTTATACAAGGGGCAAATATAAAATCAACAGAACAAGGCAAAACGCCAAAAAGTGCCAATGTACCTAAAAAAATCAAAGATATAGTAAACAACACCACAGAAATTTTCCGTAAAAAGTCAAGCTTTATATTCAAAAAAAAGTAAAAACCAAATAATCCTACAATAATCCATGCCAACTGCATTATCACAAATCTATAAGCATTTCCGTAAATGTCTTGTGCAAGTATTGCAGTAGCATCGTAAATTGTAATTAGGCCAAATCCTAAAAAAACGGCGATTAAAATTAAAAGTCCTTTATCGGGTTGTTCGCGGGTATTGCGCGAAATTTTGGCAGAAGGGTTCTTATTTCGGGCAGCATATATTTGAGACTTTTTCATGCAAATTTATGTTACAACAAGGCAATAAAAATTCCTAGGAGTGCAAACCAGGCACCAAAAATCCAGAATCTTAAAGTTACTTTTGTTTCAGGCCATCCAAGCATTTCAAAATGATGATGCAAAGGCGCCATTCTAAATAACCTTTTTTTTGTTAATTTTACTGATAATTGCTGTAATGGGCTTGAAATACCGTCTGCTAAAAATACTGCTAAAATTGCCAAAAGTGCAACCTCACGATGCATAACTACGGCAAAAAGTCCTAATGAAGCTCCTAAAACGTGCGATCCCACATCTCCCATAAATATTCGCGCGGGATGAACATTAAAATATAAAAATGGCAATAAAGCACCTACAAATGTTGCTGCCAATAGTGCCAGTGAATTATACCCAAGTTGAGAAGCTAAAACCCAATAGGCTGCAAACGTAATTATAGCCAATCCTCCGGCTAAACCGTCCAAACCGTCGGTAAATGCTACAAAATTCAATACCGTCAAAAATAATATAAAAATAAAAATGGGATACAGCCACCCTATATGAACATTGCCGATTAAAGGAAACCATATATAATCCCAGCCCAACTTAAAATATGTCCAATATGATACAAAACCTGCAATAATCCATTGAATAAGAAATTTTTGGTAAGTTTGAATTCCCCGCCCCGAAGAACTGCCCACAATTCTTGAAAGTTCTTTAAAACCCTTCCACACAGCAGAAATTACCGGAATGTTCCGTGTTACTTTATAAGCCGGGTCTAATACTTTGCTAGTTCTTCTGCGCAATCTTAAAATTTCCCTTAAATCAGACGTTTTGTAAACTTTTGAAAAATCTTCTAAAATACCAAACAATCCTGCCATAGAAGCAATTAAAACAGGTAATAAGGTTTGAGTTCGCGAACGGTTAAATAATAATGTTATAACAGACACCGTAAAAATAAATACAAAACCTCCCATTGTTGGAGTTCCTTGTTTTTTTAAGTGAGTTTCAGGTCCTTCAGTACGAATTTTTTCGCGCATCTGAAATTTATAAACAAAATTAATCCATATCGGGTAAAGCGCAAATGTTACTGTACAGGTAATAAAAAAGTAAAGGAGCTGATTAAGCATAACTAAAGTATATCAAACTATTTAGATTCATCGTCTAAAACTTCAATAACGGCACCAAGTTTTGTTAATTTATCGGCAAAGTTTTCGTAACCTCTAACTACATGTTCATATCCGGTCAATTCGCTTACACCGTCGGCTGAGAGTGCGGCAATAACAAGAGTTGCACCTGCTCTTAAATCCGGTATTTTTAACTGCGCGCCAGTCAGATCTGTTTTACCGGTTATTTTTGCTATTGTTTTGGGTTCTCCCAATTTTTCCAAATCGTATGAATCATCGCTAATTACAAGGTCAACATTTAAATCTGAAGGTTTGATTAATTCAATATTTGCTCCCATCCTGTTTAAATCTTTTGTATACCCGAATCGGTCGGTGTAAACCGTGTCATGCACATAACTTACGCCTTCAGCTTGTGTTAATAATAGAGTAATTAATGGTTGCCAATCTGTCATAAAGCCGGGAGCCGGAGCTGTTGTCACGTTTACAGGTTCAAAGCTATCACCCTGATACCAAACTTTCATTTCATCTCCGTTAAATTCAAATTTTCCACCTATCTTGCTTAAAACACTTGTAAAAGCCAATAAAGTTGCTTTTTCGACTCCTGAAATCGTGACATTGCCTTTTGTCATTAAAGCAGCTATAGCATAAGTAACTACTTCTGACCTGTCAGGTTGAACCGTAAACTCTGTGCCGTGAAAATGCTTTGTTCCAGTTATTTTTATAATTCTTGGCTCAATTCTCTTAATTTCGGCGCCCATTGAATTGAATAAATTAATTAAATCATCAACTTCGGGTTCTTCGGCCGCGTTATATATGGTAGTTTCACCCTCAGCAAAAACAGCAGATAAAATAGCATTATCAGTTCCTGAATGTGTGTTTATTTTAAAATTTACATCATTACCCACAGGTCTTTCGGCTTCAATATAAACAAAGTTGTCATCTTCAGTAACTTTCATCCCCAATATTTTCCACGTCTCAATCCAGCGATTTATTGGTCTGTATCCTATTTTGCACCCGCCCGGTAATGGAATTTTTGCCTTACCAAATCTGTACACAAGCGGAGCTGCCAGTAGCGATGCTGTTCTATATTTAGACCCAAGCTCATAAGGAACTTCATAAGACTCAATGCCTGAACCGTTTAATCTAATCCTATTACTACCAAGCCATTCAGCCGTACCTCCGATTGATTTTAAAATTTCCATGTCAACTTCAATGTTTTTTATACGAGGAACATTATTTAAAATCACATCATCATTAGAAAACATGCAAGCATGCAATAATTTAAGTGCTGAATTTTTTGCGCCTGATATTTTTACGGAACCGTTTAATGGAATCCCGCCCTGTATTTGAATAGAAGCCATTAGCTTAAATATAGTATGAACAGCGAGTTTACAATTAAAGCTATACCCAATACTATAGTTAAAATAAATACGGTTTTTTCAATTCCTCTTTTTGACCTGTAAAAAGTAATCGAACCTCCAACCGAACTAGACAATCCCCCGCCTTTTCCTTGGATTAAAACCAATAAAACCAAAACTACGGACACAACTATTTGAATTATCTTTGAAACGTATAATAAGCTCATTTCTTTTTGCCCTTTGTTTTAATTTTTCCTTTGGTTACCCACATAAAAAAACTGTAAATAACAGTAAATAACAATGCTGAATACACCAAAGACCAGGCTTTAGACAGACTCTTAGATGGTAGCACAATTCCCAATATTATCAACTCCGATACCTCTGCAGAAACTACTTTAAATGTTGGCAGCATATACGATAATACAAAAAAAATTAAAGCTGTTAGCATAAATCTTAAAAAAAGACCCGCCAGCCCTCGTTGAGGGAGCGAAACAATTTTGAGTATGGGTTCAAGAAACAAATTCAATAAAGTAAGTGCCAACAAAACTAATAAAAGAGTAATATTATAATTTCCGCCAAAAACCATACTATCAACAATTAACCTGGTGAAATAAAGGGCAAGAAAAGAAAAAACAAATGTTCTGAGCAGTGTTTTCATATTCTGTTTAATCTTAGCTTATGATGATAGGCTTGGGCAAATCTATGTGCTTCGTTCCGTAATCGCTGTAATAGTTTAAGCCCTTCATTATCTCGGGGCAACTCAAGCTCAACAAACTCCTCATTATAAAAATAAACAATAATCTCATGTTTTTTTGCCAAACCTATAACCGGAATGTTTAAGTTCAGCTTGTCTAATACTTTAATTGCCGCAGAAACCTGACCTTTTCCTCCGTCCACAACAATTAAATCCGGCATGCCCCACTTTTTTACTTTGTGAACGGTAGATATTTCACGCTTTAAGCGCCTACCCAAAACTTCATTCATCATATCAAAATCATCCGGAGTTTTTTTTCTTTTAATTTTAAATCGTCGATATTCACTATTTTGAATTACACCGTCAAGCGCCACTACCATTGACCCCACTGCATCAGTTCCTGATAAATTTGAAATATCATAACATTCTATTCTCTCTGGTATATCAGATAAAATTTCAATATTGTCACTTAACTCCTGTAACGATTTCTCACGAATATCCTGTACTAAATAAGGATTTTCTATGTATGATTCAGGCGAACGTGTTGTATTTCTTACGTATTTAAATTTTTCCAAAATATCTCTGTACCACGCAGCTTTTTCAAAATCCTGATTTTTTGATGCAGCTTTCATTTTTCGCTCAAGATCCCAGGTAATCTTTGAACTTTCACCTGACAAGAGACTTTCAATTCTTTTTATTTCGGTTCGATATTTTTGCGGAGTAATTCTGCCAACACACGGAGCCTGACAAACTCCTATGTAACCATATAAACAAGGCCTATTAATACGCTTGTACCTATTAAACTTGGAAACACTGCAATCTCTGTACGGAAAAATTCTTCTTATAGTTCTTAAAATATATCTTGCAGTATTTGTATTAGGGTATGGGCCAAAAACAATGTCATCTTCATAAACATCGGTTGCTCTAACAGATAATATTTTAGGCAATTTTACTTTTTTGCCGTTTATTTCCACCTTTTCGTTTCTAATAACAATATACAAGTATGACTTGTCATCTTTAAGAACGATATTATATTTTGGACGATGCTTTTTAATTAACTCCGCCTCAAGTATAAGTGCCTCAAGCTCTGATATTGTTTCAATATATTCAAGGTCGGCAATTTGGCTCACCAAAATGCCAGTTTTTGAGAGTTTGTCTATACCTGTATTAAAGTACGAATTAACCCTGGATTTTAAGTTTTTAGCTTTGCCAATATAAATTACAACACCCTCACTATTGATGAATTTATATATCCCGGAGCTTTTTGGAAGATTATTTACTTTTTTCATTAACATACTTCTCATATCATTCGCATTTTATCACCTTAAAATTAGAAATGTTGTATCATGGTCTTGTGAGAAAACTAATTTACGTTATTACAGCATTGTTAATTAGTGTATTACCCCGCGGTTTATATGCACAAGAACAATTTTCGGCGGATTATTCTATTTTATATAAGGTTCTGCCAGACGGAATTACAGAAGTTACACAAGATATCACAATAACAAACCAGGAAAGTGATGTTGTTGCCACAAATTACTATCTAACCGTAAATCAAATGGCAATTCATGACATCACGGCTGAATCGGCACAAAAAGCTCCGTTGCAAACAGAAGTAAATGAAACAACTGACAGTACCACCATTAAGGTAATTTTTGATCGGAATGTCATTGGCCAGGGTAAAAAGACCCAATTTACAATTAATTATAAAACCATGGATTTGACCTCAAAAGTAGGCGAAGTGTGGAGCGTCACTATTCCAAAAGTAACAATGCTTCCGTCAACTACTTCATACAATGTGGTTCTTTCTATACCTGCGGGTTTCGGTCCTGAAAAATTTGTATCCCCAAGCCCGACTGAAAAAATAGAAGAAGTTAATGAAATTTTTTACAAATTTGACATGGAAACACTAAAAGATACCGGTTTAACTGCATCCTTTGGTGAGTATCAGGTGCTAAATTTTAAACTTAAATATTCACTCCAGAATCCATCATACTTTACCTCATCTCAAGAAATAGCTCTACCCCCCGACATGGTAAATGTTCAACAGGTTGCATACAAAAGTTTAGAACCAAAACCACACTCATTAAAAACAGATCAAGATGGCAACACAATTGCAGTTTACCGTTTAAAAGGCAAGGAACAAATTGAAGTAACGGCCATAGGTACTGCAAGAATTTTGGGTCAGCAGATAAAACCCCATTATGGTGTAAAAAAAGAACAAATTCCAGCAGACTTAATTAAAAAATATACAAATGAAGATAAATACTGGGAAGTTAATAATCCGCAAATTAAAGAGATTGCTACAAAGCTTTTTGACCCGCAAATAAGTGCTGCCGAAAATGCTCAAAATGCATACAGTTTTGTAATAAATAATTTAACTTATGACTTTGATATTTTGAATGAACCATATGTTGAAAGAAAGGGCGCCTTGGAAGCCTTAAAATCTCCTAAATTAAAAAACGGGTGCATGGAATTTACTGACTTGTTTATTTCGATTGTAAGAGCAATGGGTATACCTGCCAGAGAAATTAATGGATATGCCTTTGTAAGTGAAGGGAATACAAAAACTCCAATATCCATTAGTTTGCAAGGCGGAGATCAGCTACACTCATGGGCTGAATTTTATGACACGGAGTTCGGATGGGTACCTGTTGATCCAACGTGGGGTGCAACTTCAGGAATCGATTATTTCACTAAACTTGATACTAATCACTTTGCATTCTCAATAAAAGGTCTTGATTCCGAATTTCCATTCCCTGCGGGTACATACAAATTAGACGGTAATGAAAAACAGGTAGAAGTTGATTTTTCACAAAAAGTAAGTGAAAGTGACTTTTTACCAAGACCCGAACTGAGAGAAATTTTTAACTTTAATCCAGTTAAAGTTTTAAATCAGCAAAATAGATACAATTTACACAATGGGGGGCTCTCAGTAATTTACTACAACGATAACGGTGCAAGAGTTCCGGTACTTCCTGGTGAAAATAAGTACATATATTTGAACAAAGGTGAATCCGTCATACTAATAAGAGATGCTACAAATAATGCAACACCGTTTAATATTGATACCATAACCGTTAAAAAATCAAAATCTTCTGAGTCTAAAGAATTATTCTATGTCAGCTTAACTCTCTTAGCGACTGGGCTGTGTATGAGTTTTCTACTTTTAATAGCTCGTCCAGTGGCCCGGAAAAAACCACTTGACCTCCTGCGTCGCCGCCTTCGGGGCCAAAATCAATAATCCATTCTGCATTGGCAATAACATCAAGATTGTGTTCAATAACCAACACAGTATTACCTTTTGCTTTTAGTCTTTTTATAATAGCTATTAACCTTTCAAGATCTTTAAAATGAAGTCCTGTTGTAGGCTCATCCAATATGTATAAAGTACTACCTCTTGCCTGTTTTGAGAGTTCAAGTGCAAGTTTAACCCTTTGCGCCTCTCCACCTGAAAGTGTGGGTGCAGGCTGTCCAAGCCTAATATATCCCAGACCAACGTCATAAAGTGTTTCAAGCTTTCGGTGTATTGACGGTACATTTTTAAAAAATTCAAGTGCTTCTTCTACAGTCATATCCAGCACATCACTTATGTTTTTGCCTTTGTACATAATTTCCAAAGCCTCACGATTATATCTTTTACCTTCACATACCTCACAATTTATGAATACATCAGGCATAAACTGCATTTCTATTTGAATCTGCCCCTGACCACCACATGCTTCGCATCTTCCTCCTTTAACATTAAAACTAAACCTACCTGCTTTATACCCTCTAACTCTTGCGTCTTCCGTTTTGGCAAATAATTCTCTAATTCCGTCAAATGCCTTTGTGTATGTTGCAGGGTTTGATTTGGGGGTTCTTCCGATTGGTGTTTGGTCAATGGCAATAATTTTATCTATATATTCAAGCCCTATTAATCCATCGTGTGGTTCCGGTCTTTGCTCAATTTTTAATCCAAATTCCTGTCTTAGTGCTGTATAAAAAGTATCCATTATCAATGTTGATTTTCCCGAACCTGAAACACCCGTAACACAAATAAATTTCCCAAGAGGCAATTCAACATCAATATTTTTCAAATTTCTTCCTTTTGCACCATATAGCATTATTGATTGATTTTTAATTTTTTCTTTCACTTTACCGTTTTCTTCATCATGTAAATCTATTTTTTTCGGCGTTATGTCATGTCCAACTTTCTTCTTGCCCGACAAATACTTTCCGGTTATTGAATCAGAATCTTTTTTTATTTCATCGGGAGTACCTCTGGCAATAACCTCGCCACCATGTTCTCCGGCACCGGGGCCAAAGTCCACAATAAAGTCACTTTCAAGCATTGTTTCCATGTCATGTTCAACAACTACGACCGTGTTTCCTAAATCTCTTAGATGTTTTAAGGTTTCAATTAATCTTCCTTGGTCACGCTGATGAAGCCCAATCGAGGGTTCATCAAGTACATACAAAACTCCCGACAATCCTGAGCCGATCTGTGATGCTAGTCTTATTCTTTGTGCCTCCCCACCAGATAAATGTGCAGACGCACGGCTTAAACTTAAATAACTTAAACCAACATCAAGCAAAAACTTAATTCTATAGTTTATCTCTTTCATAATCGGCTCTGATATTATGCGTTCCCTTTCACTTAATTTTTCGTTAAGAACTTTTGACCATGCCCAAAACTCCTCAATTGAGTAATCGGTTACTTCCCATATATTTTTACCGTCTACAACCACAGCTAGAGATTCGTCTTTTAATCTTGTTCCGTGACATTTAGGGCAATTCTCCTGAATCATATATTTTTCAATCTCACGCCTAATATAATCTGACTTTGTTTCTTTGTGTCTTCTTAACAAATTAGGAATAACCCCTTCATATGATGCTTCATAGGTATTAACAGCACCACTTCTGGTTTTATAACGAATAGTATATTTTCTTTCTTTATTTTCAGGCCCATAAAGTACCAAGTTCAAATGTTTCTCACTCAAATCTTTAATCGGTGTGTTTAAAGGAAGTCCATGCTCATCTGCTACAGCCCCAATCACTTTTGACATCCAGGAATCACGTTCAAAAAGTTTATTCCACGGCAATATCCCACCCTCTGCAATCGAAAAGTTTTTGTTTAAAATTAATTCTTCACTTACATTTAGCTGAGTTCCCAACCCGTCACATTCAGGGCAAGCTCCATGAGGTGAATTAAATGAAAAACTTCTTGGTTCCAAGTCCTGCAAAGAAATATTACATTCAGGGCAGGCAAAATTCTCAGAAAACAAATGATCTACCAAGTCTTTGGGATCGGATGCAAAATCAAAATCATTGTCTTTAACAATAGATAAAGTTACATTACCATTACTCATTTTTAAAGCGGTTTCAATATTTTGATATAAAGTGCTTTCAAGTTGCTTTCGTTCTTCTTCATCTTCAAGTTTTTTATGATTTATTATTTGTCTGCTTATAATTGCGTCAATGCTGTGTTTATTAGTTTTAATCAAGTGAAGTGAATCATTTAAATTTCTTATTGTACCGTCAATTCTGGCTCTGGCTATTCCTTGCTTTTTTAAATTTGATAATAATTGTGAATACTCGCCTTTTCTATCTTTAACAATAGGCGACATTAAAATAAATCTGACTCCCCGATGTGATTTATAATCAGGGTCGGATTTTATAATTTCAATTATGGAATGAAGTATTTGCTCAGAACTTTGTCGGCTTATTTCTCTGCCGCATTGAGGACAATAAGGATGACCTGCTCGTGCATACAACAACCTTAAAAAATCATATACTTCGGTAATAGTTCCAACGGTCGACCTGGGATTCTTGGATGTTGTTTTTTGGTCTATTGCTATTGCGGGAGAAAGACCTTCAATACTGTCAACATCAGGTTTGCCCATTACACCTAAAAATTGTCTGGCATACGCTGATAAACTTTCAACATAACGTCTTTGCCCTTCGGCATAAATCGTGTCCATGGCAAATGAAGACTTGCCCGAACCGGATACACCGGTAAACACCACAAACTTATTTTTTGGAATTTCTAAATCTATATTTTTAAGGTTATGCTCTCTGGCTCCCTTAACAATTATATGGTCGAGTGCTGATGACATACCCCATCATTTTACGGGGAATATTCGGGTTTGTAAAGCATTTTCTAACCGGGCAGAAAGTTAGAAAAGCCGACATATAAGTTAATCAGAAGGTCCGCACTTTACCACTAATTCCTGACCTACAGCAAGCCTTGCATTTCGAACATTTAAATTGTTTGCTTGAGCCATATATCTGTAAGCTTCACCATCCCCGCAAACTCTTTTTGCCACATGCCATAAGCCCTCACGAGCTTCAACAACTACCGTTTCTCCATCATTAACACTTTGAACAGCGCTATTTCCGTTTAATGAATTTTCTTCAAGTATTAGCTCAGGGGATTGGTTTGAAACATCAGTTATTAACTCTGCCTGCTGAGCATTATTTGACAAATACCAAACGCTAAATAAACCTGCAATAATAATAATTAAAATACCGGTAATTAAATTTTTCCAGTTAGCATTCGGATTGTCTTTTTTGAATTTGTTTACAATAGATTCTAATTTATTATTTAATTTCACACTTATCACCCCCTTTATAAAATTATAGCAATTTTACAGCGGCTGATTTATTTCTTTATCTCTGTCTTCTTCATCTGGAGCAGCACTGGCTTTGCGAATATTATTACACAAATTATCGGGTATCTTAAACTCTTTGTTAAACACCTCAACCCTATTACAAGTACTGTCGTGTTTTATTGCGATTCCTTCGGGAATTACAAATGGTTCATTTGGTGTATTTTCAAGCACAGATGTAAAAATGCGATTCCATAACGGGGCTGCCCCCGTCAAGCCCGACGCAAGCCTGGGATTCATTGGCTCATTATTGTTGTTGCCAACCCAAACCCCAACAGTATATGTAGGAGTGTATCCTAAAGTTAAATTATCCCTTATATCGTTAGTTGTGCCTGTTTTTACTGCAACCGTATGACCCGGAATAACTAGTTTACTGTTTGAGCCAAAAGCTGATGCCCTAGCATTATTGTCCGACAAAATGCTTGTTAAAATATATGTTGTTTCCGGCTTTAATACTCTTTTTTCGTTAACACTGCCCAAGTCATATATTACAAACCCGTAAGAATCTTTTATAGTAATAAATGGCGTTGTTTCTTTATAAATCCCCCCTCGTGAAAATGTGGCATAAACATTGGTAAGATCAAGCAGTCTCACTTCTTTTCCTCCCAATGTTATAGACAAACCATATGAATTATCACGTGCCGTCCAATTCTTTAACCCCAATTCATTCCCAAGCTCAACCATTTTATGCATTCCCACCGAATTTAAAAGTTTTACTGCCGGTATATTATAAGAATTTGCCAAAGCCTGGCGTAAAGTAACCATGCCACGAAATTTATTATCATAATTCTTGGGTGTATAAGATTGGCCGTCATATTGATATGTTACTTTGGAATCATTTATTGTTGTTGCAGGTGTATACCCATTCTCAAAAGCTAGTGCATAAGTCACGGGCTTTATTGAAGATCCCGGTTGTCTATATGCCGAAACAACATCAAACTTGCCGTCTTCTTCAGAAAAATAATCAACCGAACCAACATAAGCTAATATCCCGCCGGAACGCGAATCAAGCACAATTGCTGCTCCATTTGAAATATTATACTGGGAATGATTTTTTACTTCTTCTCGAACAATATTCTGAACCTCTTCCTGCATATCCAAATCTAATGTTGTTGTAACCGTTAAACCGCCTAAATCTACCATTCTTTGTCCATACATTTCATAAAGCTCATTTCTAACATAAGTAACAAAATGCGGCGCTCTAATGTAATCAGTTTGAGGTGCAAAAGTAAGTTCTTGAGCATACGCTTCATCTGCCTTTTGGCGTGAAATATAACCAAGATCAACCATTCTATCTAAAGTTAGTTTTTGCTGTTTCTTGGCCAACTCATAGTCACCGCTTACAGGTGAATAAATTGACGGAGCAGTTGGTAACCCGGCCAACATTGCAGCTTCAGCCAAGTCAAGCTCCCCAACACTTTTACCAAAATACTTCTTTGAAGCGGCTTGTACTCCATAAGAAGTGCCTCCATAAGGAATATTGTTTAAATATAGTTCAAGTATTTCATCTTTTGAGTATTGTTTCTCCACTAAAACCGCCAGTACAAGCTCTTTTGCTTTTCTTGAAATAGTTTGCTCGGGGGTTAAAAGTACATTTTTTATTAATTGCTGGGTAATTGTAGATGCTCCTTGTACTTTATTATCAATAAGTGTAGATTTAGCTGCTCTAACTATGCTTGATAAATTAAATCCATGGTGAGTGTAAAACCCGGCATCTTCAATGGCTAAAGTTGCCTGAATAACATGCTCAGGGATCTCGTTAAGCTCAACCCTGTCATAATTTTTGTCTATATAAATTTCATATAATAATCTGCCTTTTCTATCAAGAATTTTGGTGGACTGATTATGACCTTGCTGCGTTAGTAATTCCGGCTGCGGCAACTCTTTGAACCAAATATAAGCATATACAGGTAAAACTGTTAAAGTAAAAGTAAGCATACTTCCGGTTGCAAAAGCTCCAACCGGGCGTAAAATGCCTTTTCGCCTGACTTTTGCCTTTTTTACCTGTTTTGGCTTTTTTCGGATTTTCTTATTTTTTTTGGCTTTAGCTCTTTGTGTGGCTGACTTGGTGTTTTTTTTATTAAAAATACTATAACGTACTTTCAAAGAATCTAATTTTAAAGTTTTTTTATTAAATTTTGGAATTTTAACTTGAAACTTGATGCGCAAAAAATTCCTGCCGAATTTAATCAGTTTTTCAATAGCTGTGAGTATCACCGACCCTAAACTGTTCACAAAGCCCAAGGGGAAAAGCAGAATGTGTACAAACAAACTCTCTTCAGTTGTCTTGGCAGGTATCTTTTCATTTGTCATAGGAGCTAATTTAATAAATCCGGACTTAAATTAAGCACCGGACACGTCAAAAAAACTATTCTTGTATATGTATTATATAGACAACTACAGGATAAATGAACTAATGTTAATTGATTTTTGTCATTTTCTTAATTTTTCGTATTTCATCGCGTAATGATGCTGCTTTTTCAAAGTTTAGGGTCTCGGCTTCATATCTCATTGTTTCTTCAAGCTTCTTAATTTCTTTTTTAAGTTCATTTGGAGGGAGCTGCATATAATCAACTTCATGCACAATTTTATTTTTATTGGCAAGTTGCTCCTGCAGTATTTCGTCAATGAGCTTTTCTCTAACCGGTTTTTGAATACTCATTGGAATAATGTTGTGTTCACGGTTATATTCTTCCTGAATTTTTCTTCTTCTTTCAACCTCTTCTATTGCTTTCTTCATGCTACCGGTGACATTATCGGCGTACATCACCACTTCACCGCTAATATGTCTTGCAGCTCTTCCCATTGTTTGTATAAGCGATGATTCCGATCTCAAAAAGCCTTCTTTATCTGCATCCAATATTGCTACCAATGATACTTCAGGCAGGTCAAGACCTTCACGCAATAAATTAATTCCCACAAGCACGTCGTAATTCCCGCGACGTAAATCATCAAGAATATTGGTTCGCTCAAGCGTTACAATGTCTGAATGCAAATAAGTTACTTTTACTTCTTTTTCAACCAAATATGACGATAATTCTTCTGCCATTCTTTTTGTTAAGGTAGTTACCAATGTACGCTCACCTTTTGCTGTTCTTTCTTTAATCAAACTAAGCAAGTCTTCCATTTGACCTTTTGTCGGTTTGAGGTGAATTATGGGGTCTGTAATTCCTGTGGGCCTTATTAATTGTTCGGCAATGTTTTTGTTTGAAATTTCCAATTCCCACGTCGAGGGGGTAGCACTGGTATAAACCAGCTGATTAGTATTCTGCATAAATTCATCAAAATTTAAAGGCCTGTTATCATAAGCCGAAGGGAGTCTAAATCCGTAATCAATCAAATTCTTTTTTCTTGCCTGATCACCATTGTGCATACCTCTAATTTGCGGAATCGTTATATGAGATTCATCAATAATAATTAAATAATCTTCCGGAAAAAAGTCCATGAGTGTATAAGGCTTGGCACCCGGAGCACGTCCGTCAAAGTACCTGGAATAATTCTCAATTCCTTTGCAATAACCAATTTCACGAATCATTTCAAGGTCATACATGGTTTTTTGTTCAAGACGATATGCTTCAACCATTTTACCCATATCTCTTAAATCTTTTAACCTTAGTTGAAGGTCAAATTCAATTTGTTGCAATGCACTTTCTCTTCTTTCTTCTGCGGTTATATAGTGCTTGGCAGGATAAATTTCAACAAATCCGCCTTCTTTCATACGCAGTTCGTTGTAAGTCTGTTCATCCATAGTTTGTGATTTTGTATGGCTGCCTCTTCTTTCAACGGGTAAACCTGTTCTGTCTACCTGGTTTCCGGTTAAAGGGTCAAAAAAACTAATATTTGCCAAATTATCACCAAAAAGTTCAAGCCGTACCGCATACTCCAAATAAGCCGGATACACATCAATTACATCCCCACGAACTCTGTATGTACCGCGCTTAAAATCATACTCATCTCGGTCATAATGAATCTGATCCAAACGTTTCAACAAGTCTAATTGTCTAAGTTTCATGCCCTCTTTCAATTCTAAAGCTACTTTGGAATATTCTGCAGGCGATCCCAGGTTATAAATACAGGATACCGACGCAACAATAATTACATCTTTTCTTGTCATAAGTGACGTTGTGGCAGACAGCCTTAATTTGTCAATCTCTTCATTAATATCCGCGTCTTTTTCAATATATGTATCAGTATGAGGAATATAACTTTCGGGCTGATAATAATCGTAATAACTTACAAAAAACTCAACAGCATTATTTGGAAAAAAATCCCTAAACTCCTGGTACAGCTGAGCCGCCAATGTTTTGTTGTGGGAAATAATAAGAGATGGTTTTGAAACATTTTGTATTACATTTGCCGCGGTAAAAGTTTTTCCGCTACCCGTGACACCAAGTAAAACCTGGTGTTTCTTATCATCCAGTACACCTTTGGTTAGCTGCTCAATTGCCTTCGGTTGATCACCTGTTGGTTTGTAATTGGATTGTAAATCAAACACATAGCTATTTTATCATGACTTTTGGGTTTTGTTTGGAAAATCTCAAAAATTTGAGTGTTGACATCTTCGGGTAGAGTTCGGTATTATTTATTCAGCCGAAAAAAAGCCAAAGTATTAAATTTAAGGAAACTTTAATGAGCCCAGTAACACTTTATAAACGTCAAAAACAAATTCTAGACTATATTTCTCAATATATTCAAAAAAACGGGTGTTCCCCGACTTTGCAGGAAATAGCAGACGCTATGAGCCTTTCATCACTTGCTACAGTTCATGAACACCTGCAAACCTTAGAAAGAAAAAATGTAATTAAAAGATTTGAAGGTGCTGTTAGAGGAATCGAAATAGTAGATGAATCAGTAAGCGCAGCACTTCATGGTATTGATCTCCCTCTTGTAGGCTACATTGCAGCGGGCGAACCTATTGAAGCTATTGAAAACCCTCTAGAAACAATTTCAGTGTCACCTGACTTAGTATCAAAAGTTAAAAGATGCTATGTTTTGCAGGTTAGAGGTGATTCTATGATAGAAGAAGGTATATTTGACGGTGATTTTGTTGTAATTCAGCACCAGGAAACTGCAGAAGACGGTGACATAGTTGTTGCTCTACTTGATGAATCGTTTGCCACTTTAAAATCATTTTATAGAGAAAAAAACGGGAAAATAAGATTACAACCGGCAAACAGTCAAATGGATCCTATTATTGTTGATGCTGAAAATCTTCAGATTCAAGGCAAAGTAACTGGAGTAATTAGAAAATACAATAAATAATTTAAGGGTATAGCTTAATTGCGGTTCATGCGGGATTTAATGATCTCAACAGCGTCAACTTTGTTACGTTTGTAGTACATCCATCCCACAATTCCAACTAGTGTGCCGCCTATCAACAACTGTACAATTGATTCAACACTATCAAGACCCTCAAGTATGTTCTGGTAAGATTCATGACCTACATAACCAATGTACAAATAAATTAAGTTTCTTATTATATAACCAATAAACGAGCCTGAAATGTAAGATTTAAAGTTTAGTTTAAGCACACCGGCAACCACAGATATTGGAGCGGTTGGAACAATGGGTATTGCACGTAAAACTAAAATTAATAAAAATTCTTTATTTCCTCCGTTAAAGTGTTTTCCCCAACCTTCAACCTCTTTATGAGTGATTCCTATAAATTTACCAAATCGTCCAAGCAATACATCTTCAGCTTTATCTGAAACAACATACAAAAATACCGAGCCTATTATTTTTCCCAGTCCTCCAACAAACGCCAGCCATAACAAAAATAACATAGCTTTATCTTGTGAACTCGAAATTGATCCAGCCAATGTCATAATTACCGGCGATGGAATCGGAGCAATAATTTCCTCAACTAATGCTCCTACGAAAGTAAAAATGTCAACCGGTACTACTTTTGACAAATCTTCAAGGTAAGCAGTAATTGTTGAGAAAATATGCATGTGACCATTTTAACAGATGATCTTATATATGCTACTATTTGTTTATGTTGACTCCTGCCCAATTTGAAATTTATTACAAAAAATACGGTAAAGACAAAGTAGATGAAGCGATAAAATATTTAACATACAAAAATGTTGACCCGCTGCCAAAAGATGAAAACCCTAATTACCCCATTTTATATGTTTTTAGACATGGTGAAACCCAAGACAACGCAGACATGCTGCACAGCGGGTGGCGGGATGTTGATTTAACCGAGAACGGCGTTAAACAGGCAGAAATACTGGCTGAAAGTTTAAAAGACAAAAAGTTTGACATTTTAGTGGCGTCTGACCTGATTCGAGCAATAAAAACCATGGAAATTGCCGTGTCAAAAAACGAACACGCAAAAACTTTAGAAATCATAAAAGACCCGCGAATAAAAGAACGCAGCTACGGCGACCTGCAAGGCAAAAGCAAGCTTGAATTTTATCTTGAAAATCCTGAGCTAAGCGACAAATATCGCCGCAGCTACTCAACCGTGCCGCCAAATGGTGAAAGCATGGAAATGGTGATTAAACGCGTTAACGAATTTTTAGACGAGATTTTGCCTTTGATGAGGGAACATAAATTAAATGTGGCAATATCGTGCCACGGTAATTCGATAAGAGGAATAAGGCAACGCTTTGAAGGCCTCACGGATGAAGAAACAGCTCATATTGAAACACCTCTTGGTAGAGATTATGCAGCGTACTCAATAAAATAGCTAATTGTAAAATAATTAATTGCCGTAAATTTCCAACAATCTATTATACTTAACCGTTCTTTCACCACGCGCAGGCGCACCAGATTTCATAAATTCGGCACCAACCGCAACCGCTAAATCTGCAATGAATGTATCTTCACCTGTATCTCCGCTTCTGTGAGAAATGCATATTGCCATATCGGCGTCTTGAGCATTTTTAACAAATTCCAATGTTTCAGTCAAAGTTCCGACTTGATTGGGCTTTACAATAACTGCGTTTGCTAACTTTTCATTTATTGCTTTTTTCAAGTATCTTGGATTTGTTACTACTAAATCATCACCAACAACCATTAATTGAGCGCCATACTTTTCACAAAACTCTTTCCACGCACTGTAATCTCCCTCATAAAACGGGTCTTCAAGGTAAATCAACGGATATTTTTTTAACAATTTTGCATAAAACCCACCAAGCTCAACAGAGTTCAAAATAAGTTCCTGCTCTTTAATTATGTAATTTTTATGGTCATAAAAGCTTTCTGCTGCAACATCCATTCCAAAAAATACATCTTCGCCTAATTTGTAATTGCCCTCAATTGCCTTAACTAAATAGTCCAAAGCTTTTTCAACAGTAAAATTGTTTGGCGCAAATCCCCCCTCATCACCTACGTCGGTATCATAACCGTCTTGGCTAAGCTTTTCTTTTAGAGAGTGATACACTGCTACACCAAGCTCCATTGCTTTATCAAATTCCATTGCACTGTTTGGAATTACCATAAATTCCTGAAATGACAATCCATTATGTGCATGTTTACCACCATTCAAAACGTTAAAAACCGGTGTTGGAAGTTTTGGGTTTATAACTGAATAACCCCCAAGACTTGCTAAATGTTCAAATAACTCTACTTTCTTAAATTGTGCGGCAGCTTTTGCATTGGCTAATGAAACTGATAACATACTATTTCCGCCTAAATGTGATTTGTTAATGGTTCCGTCCATTTCAAGCATTAACCGGTCAATTTCTTTTTGATCAGTAGCATCTTTTCCCCTCAACAAATCTGCAATTGGATGTTGTACTATTTCAATAGCTTTATCAGCTGAAACATATATTGCTTCATTCTCGCCTTTTGAGGCTCCATCAGGAACTGTTTGTGCACCTTGAGAACCGTCTTCAAGCTCTACATGTGTTTCAATTGTCCAGTTTCCCCTGGAATCAAGCACTTTGTGACATGTAATGGATTTTATTTTTGACATAAACTATTTTTTCTTTGTTTTTGTTTTTGAAAAGGTTTTCTTAGCTTTTGTTTCAGATTTTGTTTTAACAATCTTTTTTGCAGGCGCTTTAGATTTTGTATTATGCTTATTTCTATCACCTAATAGTTTTTTTTCAGCGTTATAAACATTTTCTCGTGTGGATTCAATTATGTCAGGGCTAATTGATACAGACGTTATTCCCCATTCAACTAGCTTTTCTACCAATTCAGGGTAAACTGACGGAGCTTGCCCGCAGATTGAACACGTTATTTTGTGCCTTTTGCATGTTGTAACAATTTTTTCCAAGCTAGCCAAAACTGCAGGATCAAGTTCATTATAAACATCTGCCACCTTGGCGTTATCTCGATCTACACCTAAAATAAGCATTGTTAAATCGTTGCTTCCAATTGATACACCGTCAATACCTTCTTTTATAAATTCATCCAGCATTATCACATTTGACGGAATTTCAACCATCATCCATAGCTTAAATGAACCACTTCTTCTTAAATAATTCGAAGACATTATTTTTTTAACTTCCCGCAACTGTTCAACTGTTCTCACAAAAGGAATCATCATATGTAAATTCTTAAAACCAAGCTTATTTCTAACGGTTTTTATTGCCTCAAGTTCCAGCGTAAAAACTTCATCATCTACAATATATCTATAAGCACCTCTAAATCCGATCATGGGGTTTGGTTCATCTTCTTCATATTTGTCACCGCCGATTAAGTTTTTATATTCATTTGATCTAAAATCGGTTGCTCGATAAACAACGGGTTTTGGGTAAAATGCTTTTGCAAATTTTTCAAGCCCGTCAACCAGCTGATCAACAAATTCCTGTTGTTTTTTTTCTTCAATAAATTTTCTCGGGTGTTTCCCAATTGCTGCAATCATAAACTCGGCTCTCAATAACCCCACACCGTCAACATTTCTTTTGGCCAAGTCTTCTGCAAGTTCGGGTTCTGCAAGATTTACATATATTTTTGTTGCTGTTTTAAGGTCTGCGTTTGCCTTTTTGCTGTTTTCAATTTTTTCTTTGATTAAATGCTCCCCCTCATATATTTTTCCTTCAAATCCATCTACTGTTATAACCTCATCTTCTCTTAAGACCTTTGTTACATTTCCACAACCCACAATTGCAGGAATTCCCAATTCCCGGCTAACAATTGCTGCGTGTGAAGTTCTGCCGCCCATATCGGTAACAATGGCACTAGCTCTACGCATTGCCGGAACATAGTCCGGATTTGTCATTTCTGCTACCAAAATATCTCCATCTTTTACTTTGTGAATTTCAGATGGATCTTTGATTATTTTTACTTTTCCGCTTGAAACTCCGGGGGATGCACCTAAACCTTCGGCAATAAACACACCTGCATTTTTAATATCAACTTTAACCTCAAAATCTTCCTTTGATTCAGACTCATCCTTTATTGTAGTCACCGGTCGGGATTGCACAATATAAAGCTTTCCTCCTTCCATTCCCCACTCAATATCCTGTGGCCTTCCATAATGTTTCTCAATTTTTACACCCATTTGTGCAAGTTCTTTCACATGTTTGTCCGACATTTTTTGAACATTCTGATATGCTTTTGAAACGGGAACTTTTCCTGCCAATGTAAACTGCCATGTTTGTTCAGCAATATGTTTGTAAACAATTTTGTCTTGCGATTTGTTGTATATAAATTGATCAGGGGTTATTTCACCTGAAACAATAGGCTGTCCAAGTCCCCAGGCAGCTTCAACTGAAACTTCGCCTTTATCATTTGTTAACGGATTCACGGTAAACATAATTCCTGAAATTTCAGATTGAATCATAAGCTGTACCGGTACAGCAATTCCAACTTTAAGGTGGTCGTATCCCTTGTCTGTTCTATAAAAAATTGCTCGAGGCTCAAATAATGAAGCCCAGGCTTTTTGAACATGTTTTACAACATCCTTATAACCTTTTATGTTTAAAAAAGTCTCCTGTTGACCTGCAAATGATGCGTCAGGTAAATCTTCCGCAGTTGCCGAAGATCTAACAGCAACTAATTTATCAAACTCACCCGATAATTTATGATAAGCCTCCTTTATTTCCTGTTGTATTTTTGCGGGCATTTCAGCTGCCATAATTGCCGTTTCAATATGCTGTGATGCTGCAATCAGCTTATTTGAATCATTCATGTCAAGTCCGGTTAATTCTGTTGTTATTTTTTCTTTCAGTGAAGTGGACTTTAAAAAGTCATAATATGCTTTGGCAGTTACAACAAATCCATTTGGTACCGGAATTCCCGCATTTACCATTTCACCCAGATTTGCACCCTTGCCTCCTACATATGGAATGTCATCTTTGTGAATTTCGTCAAACCAAAGTATATGAGCAGTATTTTTATTCATATATTCATGTTAATAGATTTGGTCATTTACATCAACACCGACTTTTCGTAATAAATCAATAATTGTTGTTACCAAACTTGAAACTTCTTCGTTATTTTCACCTTCGGCTCTAATACTTAAATATGGATTTGTGTTAGACGGCCTTATCAAAAACCATCCAGAATCACTAACAGCAACCCTTATTCCATCTATTGTGGAAATATTTTTGTATGTAGCTTTTTGCTTATAAATTTCGTTTTTCACTGCTTCTACTATTTCAAATTTTTTCTTGTCATCAACTGCTATTTTTATTTCAGGCGTATTTACCCGTACAGGAAAATTCTTCATTAATTCCGATAGTTTCATATTCTTTGACTCCATCAGTTCAATCAGTCTCAATGCAGTATATAAACCGTCATCATATCCAAAGTATCTGTCGGCAAAATACATGTGTCCTGAGTATTCACCACCGATTGACTCGGCTTTACGCACTTGTTCTACAAAAAACGCATGACCTGTTCTAATCATTTTGGGTATACCACCCCATTGCGGTACAAGGTCTTCAAGTAACTGTGAACATTTAACGTCATAAATAATTTCTTTATTCTTATTGTCCTTTAAAAGTTCGTGTGCAAATAAAAGCAACATTATGTCATTTCCATAAGTCTTACCGTTTTCATCCACAAACCCTGCTCTATCACTATCTTCATCAAAAGTAACACCCAAATCGGCATTATTAGTTAAAACAGCATCACTTAAACTCGTCATATAGGCGGGGTCTTCTGGATCAGGAACCCCCAGCGGAAACTCAGGATCAATTCTGCAATAAATAGGGTCTATGTTTATTCCAACGTCACTAAAAACTCCCTGGGCAAAAACACTTGCTGTTCCGTATCCGCAATTTATAACTACTCTGAATTTTTTATCAAATTTAAATTGGCTTTTTATAAACTCAACATATTCCAAATTTAAATCTTTTTGCGTCAGTTGTCCCTCACCGGTCTCATAATCTTCTTTTGTAATTAAATCGTATAAACACAAGATTTCCTCTTGAGTAAATGCAAATGCATTTTTATGGTCAAGCCTGAATCCGTTATACTCAATAGGATTGTGACTTGCAGTTACCTCAATTCCTGCGTCAAAGTCTTTTATACAAACTAAAAAATGTATTATCGGAGTAAGACTTAACCCCGTATCTGTTACATTACAGCCTGTACTTAAAATTCCTTTAATAAAACTTTCATTTAAAGATGGGGAGCTTGGTCTGGAATCATGACCAACCACAATATTTACATCATTTTTTGCTACTTTACGCTTAACCAGTGTGCCTATTGCTTTTCCAATGTGTTCTGCCGTTTCCTCATGCAGCTCACTCGGATACACACCTCTAATATCATATGCTCTAAATATATTTTTTGCTAAATTCATAAAGGCAAGGTGAAATTAAATTTACTACCTTTTGGCTCATTATCTTCAACCCATATTTTTCCGCCATGGGCTTCTATTATACCTTTTGCAATAACAAGTCCAAGCCCAGTGCCTTTTTCTCTTGAAACCGGAAGTTCCCGAGCCTGTATAAATTTATGAAATAGCTTTTCCTTCAAACTATCCGGAATTCCTATCCCACTATCCGAAACCGAAACTTGTATATGACTTGATTTTCTTTTGGTACAAACCGTTATATCACCCATGTCTGTAAATTTTATGGCATTAGATAATAAATTATTCATAACCTGTTTTAATTTTTCCGGGTCACAACTTACAGTATTTATTTCTTTATCCAAATTTGTGTGAATGTTCAAACTTTTTTTCTGCGCCAGATGCTTAAAATAGGCAACCTCATTTTCAATAAACTCATTTATTCTCACATTATGCTTAAAAAGTTCAATTTTACCTGCTTCAATCTTACTTACATCCAAAAGGTCATTTACAATATTTAACATATCAGATGCCGAACCCTTCATTTGCTGAAGCATTTCAGTAACCTGCTCCTCACTTAACTTACTCGATTCCTTAAGCATCATATCACTTGAACTTTTTATTATTGACAGTGGCGACCTAAGTTCGTGAATCATCATTGATGTAAAGTCATCGCGTAATTTTTTGAGTTTTTGCTGTTCTCTATTATTTTTTATGTAAAGAACCAAAAAAGTAACAAATAGTGAAAATGAAAAAATGAGTAAAACAACCAAAAAAAGGTTTAATTGTAAAAGCAACGTATTGGGCAGATTAAGATTCATATTATATTCTTTTATGAATTATCAACAAACTTTACTGCTGAGTCCTGAGCATCCCCCAATACAGAAGAAACTTTATCAGACAACTCAGACGGTACAATATTGTATTTCATAATATAATCCTCTGCACCAAGCTCAAGTGCCTTGCTCACATTATCCTCATTTCCAAAGTTTGTAAGCATGATTACACGTAAATCCTTTGTTTCATCGTTATCTTTAAGTTCTTCAAGTATCTGCAAACCGCTTTTTCCGGGCAGCATTAAATCAAGTAAAATCAAATCGGGCATTTGTGACTTTATAGCGTCAAAAGCTAAATTTCCGTCAGCCACGTTAATTACGTCGTATCCTTTTAAATTCAATTGTGTTTTGTAAAGATTGTATAAAGAGGTATCGTCTTCAATAATGACTATTTTCTTACTCATACCTAAAATATAGCACAAATACATATACTTAAAAATACATTGTTCTGGTATTCTTAAATTTATGCTCAAAAAAAAGTCGGCATATATTTTACTCACATTACTATCGGCCGGATTAATTACAGGTTTTTATTTTTTTTATACCTCAAATACCCCTAAAACCGAGTTCATTTCTCCCCTCGCACAAGAAGTCCGGGAACTTGCAACTCCATTTGGAGGGGAAAAATACGAAACTGAATTATCTGAAGAAAACATCTTAAATATTTTACTATTGGGAATTGACCGCAGAAATAAATTTGAAGCATTTAGAACAGACATTATGATTCTTGTTTCAATAAATAAAGATACAAACAGGGTTTTACTAACATCTATTCCTAGGGATTTATGGTTTGATGGAGGACGAATCAATGCTCTATACCCCGCTTCAGGTTGGATAAGCATGCAAAACGCAATAACAACAATTACCGGGCAAAAACCCCAGAGATTTATACTCACCGACTTTGAAGATTTTACATGGATAGTAGATGCAGTAGGAGGTGTTCCGGTTGAAGTAGAAACAACTTTTACAGACACCCAGTACCCCGTTGATGCAACTTTTGAGTATCAAACAGTCACTTTCAATAAAGGTTTTGAAAAAATGACCGGAGAACGGGCTTTAATATTTTCAAGGTCACGAAAAGGCGATTTTGACAACGGCGACTGGGGAAGAATGAAACGTCAACATTTATTGCTTAAAGGGTTTTTAGCCGCCGCAGTACAACCTGAAAGCATGTTGTGTAAAAACAGCAATAAAATGCAGCAAAATTGTGAGTCAAATATAAATGCCGAGATTCTGCAAAATGCCTTCAAAACAGTAACCACTTCAAGAATGGACACAAACATCAAACCCGAAGACCTGGTTTATTTATGGGATCTATACAAAGATAGAAAACTCTATACAATAGACTCATTACTCATGGATCATGAATTTGTTTATACTCCGCCAATGGAACAATATGGAGGAGCTTGGGTTCTTATACCAAACGGAAATGATTACACCACATTCCAACAAAAAATTACACAAATGCTATCAGGCACGCCATCAGATGAAACTCAACCTATAAATCCAAACCTTCAAAATGCTGAACTTCAAGCCTCCCCGGAACTTTAAGTATGCTTATCACATCAAACCTCCACATAACGTCTTTTTTTGAATTACATGCTAAATAATTATTAAAGCTTCTATACAAGCTTTTGCGTTTAAAATAAGATATAGACTCATATCCATGACCAAAACTGCTGCTGCTTCTGTACTTTACTTCCACAAAAATTAAAAATCCACTATATCTTGCGATGATATCAATTTCGCCCCATCTACATGTCCAATTTGTTTCTATAATGTCAAAACCCTTTTTTAGTAAGTACTGTGACGCATATTTCTCACCAAATCTGCCCTTTTTATTATTATTCACTTATTTTTAAGATATCAGGAAAAAATGAAAAAGTACTGAAATTTTTGTAAGAATTATTCCAATTTTGAGTCTAATCTGAATCATTGTCAGAATTCGGTTTTTCTTCAGCTACAATTGCAACATCTTCATCCCCTTCTTCACTGCTCTCTTCAACTTTAACAACCTCAACCGGAGTATCCTCCACATCCATGTCGGTCGGAATTCCGTAAAACTTTACAAGATCTCGTGTTATATCCATCCATAACGGCACTGCGGTTTCGGCGGCATATGTACTTGATGAGGGCTCTTCAAGCTTTACAATCATCGAAAACTTTTTTGACTTTGATAAATACCCTACAAATGTTGCATTGGTTTTTTTTGGGTCATATTTTCCATTTTCAGGAATTTGAGCTGTACCAGTTTTACCGGCAATGTGATAATTCTTTATATTAAAATATCTTGATTCCCCGCCTTCTACGGCCAAAGTCAAAATATCATTCATTGTTTCCGCCGTATCAGAAGAAATTACCTTACTTCTAACTTTAACCGGCACATCAATTTGTTCATCTCCATCAATGTATTTAGATATGATTCGAGGTTGTACCAGGTTTCCTCCATTAGCAAACACATTAAATGAATTTAAAACTTGTAATGGTGTGGCTGACATACCTTGCCCAAATGCAATAGTAGCAATATCAATATCGGTTAAATCCTTGTAATCTCTTATAACCCCTGTATCTTCACCTTCCATTTCAATTCCCGAAATAGTTCCCATCCCAAATTTTTTAAAATATTCAGATAAATCTTTTGCACCCACAACATGCCCGACCCATGCAGCACCTATGTTATTTGATTTTTGTAAAAGCTGAATAATTGTTTGCACACCGTGATGTTTACCGTCCCAGTTGTTAATAAAATAATCAGAATATCTTACCGGTCCGTTGTCTACAAAAGTAGTTTCAGGAGTTACTTTTTTTAGGTCTATGGCTGCAGCGACTGTAAGCGGCTTTATAACCGATCCCGGTTCATAAGTTTGTGAAATAGCTAAATTTCTTCTTTCTACACTTTTTCGTCCGTTTTCATCAATTTCTATGTCGGAGTCGTTTATGTAGTTAGAAGGATCATAAGTGGGGTAATTTGCCATAGCCAAAATATCACCGGTTCCTGGATCCATTACAATTACGGAGCCTGAAACTGCACCATATTTTTCAACACCTTCTTTGAGTTTGTGCTCAACCATATATTGAACTGCCCGGTTTATTGTTAATACAACATCTCTACCGTCAATAGAATCTATTTTTCTGTAACCCCCAACTAAAATAGGCATGCCTATAGCATCTCGTTCTTCCACAATTCTACCGGGCTTTCCTCTTAAATCCCCGTTTAAACTGCCTTCTACTCCAAAATAACCCTGCTTGTTACCGTTTTCATCGCTTGCTACAAAACCTAAAACATGTGATGCCAATAAGTTTTCGGGGTAATATCTTAATGGCTCTTCTTCAAAACCTATACCTTTTAAATCTAGGGCTTCAATCTTTTTTTTGTCTTCGGGTGAAAGGCTTCCTTGGAGCTTGACCCAAAAGAGATCTTTACTTAATGCCTGGTTTATATGCTCCTGATAGTAATTAAATGCATTTTCAACCTCAAAAGGATTAATTTCGGCCAGAACTTGTGCCAATTCATATGAAACCTTATATTTATCCTCAATTTGCTTTGGTTCTGCGTACAATAAATATGAAACTTGCGTTGTTGCAAGTAAATAGCCGTCTGAACTCAATATATTTCCCCTTTTGGCCGGAATTTCCTGTAAATTCCAGTATTGCTCTTGAGCTAAAGCTCTATATTTTTCATGCTGAAGAACCTGAATAGAAAAAAGTCGTACAATAAAAATAGCAGGAAATATTAAAAAAACTATTCTAACAAGGTTTATTCTTAAATTGCAGTTATTAACCGTTTTATACCGTGGCATGTTTTAATGAGCAGCAGAGGCCGTTACGGCACTTACAGGCTGAATTGTTGAAACATAGCTGGAATTTTTAATAAATCCCATTTTTAATGCTTCCTGTTCAATATAGCTTAACGATGTTAAAGAAGTTTGTTCCAGTTGAAGTTCAGAAATTTGCTTTTCGAGTGAAATTTTTTTTGACTCAAGTTCAACCATTTCTTTTCCTTTAACAGCCAATTTGTTTGTAACATATATTTGACCAAACAAACTGCAAAAAAAGATTACAGATGACAGGAGCAATAGTGTATTTGATTTATTTATATTAAACGGCTTCATAAACTCTCATTTTTGCACTGCGTGAACGCCTGTTCTTCTGCGCCTCTTCTTCTGTTGGTGTTAATGGGCCATCAGTTATAGGAGTAAGATTTAGTTCGGGCCGCACGTGGTGGCTAAGTTCTTTAGCCACTCGATCTTCAAGCGAATGAAATGAAATAATCACCATTCGCCCGCCAGGCAGTTTCAGGAGTTGTGCGGCCCGGGGCAGTGCTACTTTTAAATTTTCAATCTCATCATTTACTACAATTCTTAAGGCTTGAAACACTCTCGTGGCAGGGTGGAGCCTACCATGTTCATAGCCTGAAGGGGCTTCAGAAACTATAATGTCAGCAAGTTCTTTAGTTGTCTGAATCTTCTTCATGCTACGATTTTGTATAATGGCTTTTGCAAATCTTTTTGCCATTCTTTCGTCACTATAATCTCTAAATAATTTTTCAAGTTGCTTTTCTGAAAGTACATTTACCAAATCCGCCGCCGAAACTCCTAATTCTTTATCTAATCTCATATCTAAAGGCTCGTCTCTGGTGAATGAGAGGCCTATTTCATCCGATTCAAGCTGCGTACTGCTATAGCCCAAATCAAATAAAATCCCATCTACTGCATCAAATCCATTTTGTTTTGCTGCCAAATCAATATTTTTAAAATTATCAACAACTCCTATAAAATTCTTTTCCAGCTCTTCATTTTCTATTCTTTGTTTAGCCCGTGTCATTGATTCTTCACTATAATCTATCCCCAAAACAATTCCTCCCTTTTTTAATATTTCAATCGTGTGTCCTCCGTCACCCAAAGTTGCATCAATATACTTTTTACCGGTCTCAATCCTTAAAAAGTCTAAAATTTCAGCTAATAATACCGGCTCATGATATTGCATATACTGTATCAGGCAGCAAGTTCTTCAGAAATTTTCTTTAAATACTGTTCCCAGGTGTCTGCATCCCAAATTTCTATGTGATCACCGGCGCCAATTACAGCAGTTTTTTTAGTTATACCCGCATATTGTTGTAAATTCGGCGGTATTACTATTCTTCCCTGTGAATCAATTGACGTTTCTGTTGCATTACCATACATATATCTTTTTAAAGCTCTGGTTTTAGCATCTGTTATTGGATTTTCAACTTGCTTTTCAGCCTCAGATTCCCAATCTTTTTTGTCGTATACAAAAATACACTTTTCAAACCCGCGCGATAGAATTACATCTTCACCGGTTATTTGATCGCGTAGTTTTTTGGGCAGTGCTACTCGTGATCCCTCTGTAATATTCGGTTGGTACTCTCCAAGAAACATTTTCATAGCTCATAGGCAGGCAGGATGGTGACTTAGCCAGGCAGAAAAGTAATTTATTTTCACCATAAATCACCATGTTGTATCCATAATCCACCATTTGACAGTGAACGTCAATACAAAAATTACCCGAAGATGTATTCGTATGTGAAAGTGAAAGAAAATAATAGTAATTTATAAAATGTTTTCATATATGTATCGTGCAAGCTCATTTATATTAATGCGTACCTGCTCTGTTGTATCTCGGTCACGCACGGTAACAGTATTATTTTCAAGAGTTTCATAATCAATTGTTATACAATATGGAGTTCCGATTTCATCTTGGCTTAAGTATCTTTTACCAATGTTACCTCGGTCATCCCACGCAACAACTAAATCAGAATCAAGTAGCATTTCGTAAATCTCACGTGCCTTGCCTATGATTTCTTCTTTATTTCGTACCAAAGGAAAAACCGCGGCTTTATAAGGTGCAAGTGATTTTGGCAACTTAAGCACAACCCTGTTGTCAACTTCTTCATAAGCATCATCAAGAAGCATGTACAAAACTCTGTTTGGGCCAAATGTTGATTCAATTACATGAGGAATATATTTTTCGCCGGTTTCCGTGTCAGTATAAGACAAATCTTCTCCGGAGTGTTTTTGGTGTGTGCTTAAGTCAAAATCGGTACGATAATGCAAGCCGCTAACTTCACCAAAACCGGTAGCAAAGTTATATTCATAATCCTCTGCTTTTTTTGCATAATGTGCCAATTTATCAGGGTGGTGCGGTTTCCATTTGAATTTATCTTTATCTATTTCTAAAATGTCAGAGTACCAAGTTTCTATGTGTTTACGCCAATCTTCAAAAGATTCCTGCCAAGCTTCTTCTTTTACAAAGTATTGAAGCTCCATTTGCTCAAACTCTAATGTCCTGAAAATAAACTTCCCTTTAGTAATTTCGTTTCTAAAAGCTTTTCCAATTTGTGCTATACCAAAAGGAACTTTTACACGACTTGAATCCAGTACATTTTTAAATTGCACAAACATTCCTTGAGCTGTTTCAGGCCTTAGATAAAGCATAGATTGGTCTTCTGCGGTAGCACCCAATTTGGTTTCAAACATTAAGTTAAAGTTTCTTACTTCTGTCCAGTCAAATTTTCCACAGTTAGGACATTTAATATTATTGTCTATAACTAATTTGTGCAGACCGGCATTGTCATAATCGTCAACCGAAACTCCGGGAACATACTCTTCCACCAAATGATCGGCTCTGTACCGGTTCCGGCAATTTTTGCAATCTATCAACGGGTCGTTAAACCCATCCACATGACCGCTGGCTTCCCAAACTTTAGGATGCATTAAAATCTGGCTTTCAATTCCAACAACGTTTTCTTTTTTGTGAACAAAATATTTCCACCATGATTTTTTAATATTATTTAATAGTTCTACACCCAGTGGCCCATAGTCATAAACACTTGCCAAGCCGCCATAAATTTCAGACGAAGGAAAAACAAATCCCCGTCTTTTTGCCAGTGCTATTATTTTTTTGTTTTTTTCTGAGTTCATGAATTTTCCCTTTGAGTCAATATTATAACAGTTAATGTTAAAGGTTAAGGCTTTTAGTGCTTAAAACTACGCTTCTTCGGATTTTGCAACAAACACGGGTTTATAGTCTCCTGTTTCACCTGCCTGTTTAACTGTGGCTCGCATGCTTTCAAGCGGGTCAATTTTTCTCCCGTCAGCTAACATTTGAGCCAGTTCTTCACCAATGTGTTCTATATTCTATGCTTTCTATATAACCATTTTCATCTACACCTGCAATGCCTGCCTTTCCGGGAATGCCTATTATGGCTTTAGTATTTCTTACTTCTAAATCATACTCAACTTCAATTTCAACATCTGCATTGCCTTCTTCCTTAGATTTGAGCTTTGTAGTATGACTTCCTGAATCTCTATAATCCGTCACTGCAACAATTTCCCATGTATCAGAGTTAAGACCTAAATGCGTTGCAGTTTCACCCATAATTTCGTAACTTTCACTACACTGCTGTTCCCACTTTTTGTCCTCTGCTTCTTGAGAACTTTGTGCATTCGTGACAGTTTCCAAATTCAAGATAGACATACCCTAATACTACCCGCAAACAACTATCTATTCAACACACAAATCATTGACATTTTATAAATCTTTCGGGTATTATTTGGGTAACTATGTATGAACTAATTAATGAACCTATTCAAGTATTTGCTGAATTTACAAAAAAAGGACCACGACCATATTTATTTAAATGGAAAAACCGCGACTATAAAATAAAAACACTTAATTTTGTTCACACCTCAAAACAAGGAAACAAAACACTTTTTCATTTCTCCGTTTCAACCGACACGAATATGTATAAAATCACATTTGACCCCACCACACTCACTTGGACACTAGATGAAATCCACATGGATATAGATTTTAACAAATCATTTAGCGCCAATGACAAATCCACAAATAAATACTCATAAAAAAATAATGCATATTGATTACGATTCGTTTTTTGCATCAGTGGAACAACAGGCTAATCCTTATTTGCGTAATAAGCCGATTGTAATTTCAGGAGGTAAAAAAAACCGTGGCATAGCATGTACTGCATCTATTCAGGCAAAAAAATTAGGAATAAAAACAGGTATGCCTGTGTTTCAAATAAGACAAAGGTTTCCGCAAGTGCTAATTGTAAAGGGAGATTTTGCAAAATATACATATATTCATAAAAAAAGTCTTGAAATATTTAATAAATACACCGATATGGTTGAACCTTTTAGCATTGATGAAGCATTTTTAGACGTAACGGCAACCGAAATGCACTTTGAATCGGCTCAAAACATAGCCCACTTAATAAAAAAAGACATTCTTGAAAGTTTTGGACCTTATGTAACCTGTTCAATAGGAATCGGACCAAATAAGCTTCTGGCAAAGCTTGTTTCTGATTTTAATAAACCCAATGGAATTTTTACGGTTGATAGCAATAATGTGCAAGACGTGCTTGAGTCATGCAAACTCAACGATTTTTGCGGTATCGGTCCCCGTTTACTTAAAAGGCTTAACGATTTAAACATATATACCGTAAAAGAGCTTCAGCAAACTCCCTTGCATGTGCTTTATGCAAACTTTGGAAATGTTACGGGCTCGTTTTTAAAAAACTCAAGCCTGGGAATAGGTTATGGAGAAGTTCACAGCATTGAGTATAAGACAAAACCCAAATCCGTAAGTCATCAACATACGCTTTACAACATCACAAGTGATACAAAAGTACTACAAGCTAATTTGTGCAGACTCAGCGAGATGGTGGTTAGAAGGTTGAGAAAAAATGAAATGTTGTGCAAAAAAATCTCGATAATCCTTCGAGATAAGCAAGGTACTTATCACCAAAGCTACGTTAATATAAACATGCCCACAGATTCTTTTATAGAAATAGAAAAACACGTAAGAGAACTTTTTAAAAAAATTGGGTTTAAAGGCAGTTGCAAATTTATAGGCGTAAGAGTATCAAACCTGGTTGATAAAAACTGCCGTACGCTTCCTTTATTTTATGATTATAAAAAACAGGAGCGCATAAACAACATTTTAGACGAGGTCAACGGAAAATTCGGCGAATTTACACTTTCAACGGCTAATACACTGGTTGCGGATAAAACAAAAAACAAAATGAGTAGTTTTTTGAGGCATAATTAAATATTTCCAAAAACCTGAACGGTTTTTGTCGCGCCATCCAACACATCACGAACGTGCATTTTAATTAAATCCACAGGACGTGAGTATTCGTGCAAATCAGGAAAAATTTTGCCCTTGTTCATACTTTTTAAAAACCTGGCCTCGCCAACTGAAAGTACTATTCCCATAGAAGAACACTGAGTACACACCAGACCCCCCAACCCAAAATTAATTTTACATCCATCCCATGTTTCGTCTAAAGCTTTGCTACATTCAATACAACTATCAAGTGTTAAACCGTAGCCCAAAATTCTCATCAAAGAAATTTCAAAATAGCTAATTGCAAGCATCGGATCCATGACACCTGAATCCAGCAACCTTAAAGTTTTTAACAATAAATCAAATATATCCTGCCCCTGCTGCTCTTCTTCTGTTAATTTATGTACAAGCTCAGCAAGATAAAAACCTTTTGCCGACATCTCAAGAGAATTTTTAAGATTTCTAAATGTATTGGAGCTCTGTACCTCGCTAATATACTTATAACCCTTCTCACTCTCACTAATGCCAACAACCACATGATTTAAAGTATCCAAATTTCCCCCGCGTTTCGACGAAATCTTACGTACACCACGTGCGGTGGCAATAAATTTACCATAATCTTTTGAATAAAGGGTGTAAATTTTATCGGATTCCTTGTAATTGCTGCTTTTGAGTACAATGCACTCAGCATTAAAATTAGGCATAAGCGAATATTATCAAACCACGTATACAAGTCAAACTGGCTTTTTTCTTGTAATTAAGCTTAAAGCTTGACCTGTACTTTCTCATCCATTTCAATCTCAAATTCCTGTGTCTGGCCATTAACCTCAACTGTATGAGTTTCTGTAATCACGCCAGATTGTTTTTGCAAATACAAGTTGTATGTGTCACCTTCTATTGCATCTTCAGGCAAATAATACTTAAATGTCAGTGCTTTTGTCTGACCTGGCTGTACTCTTATGTAACCGTGAAAATATGTTTTGTTTCTTTCTTCACCTTCACCCGCAGGATCATCAGAACCTTCTAAACTGATTAATTCCGAACCTAAAGGTACATATAACCTTACCCAATCCTGGTATATTGTTTTAAATACTGCATATTCAGGAGTTTTGTCGCCATAAGTGTAGTTCAATGATACAGTTCTTACCCATCTCTCACCTTCCCGCTCCAGTTTGTGGTGTACGTCTTTATTTACAAACCATGTGTTTGTTTTACCGCCACCTAAATTTGTAGTTACGGCATACGCATAATCACCTTCAACAGGATCAACTATTCTTCCGGCAAAATTGTATTTTTCAAGTAATGCTTGTGATTCTGGGTCAAAAGTCCAAACCTGAACATGTTTTCTTCTTGCAAGATCAATTCCTTTATCTACAAGTTTTGGCCATAAGTTCTTGTCTGATTCAAATACATTAATAAGCATCTGCTGCATTAAATCACCAAGGATTTTTTTTCTGTTTGCTTGCTCAGCAAGTGCAAGACTGGCAATTTTTTCAAGTTCCAACGTTACACTATCTGAGGTGTAAGTAACACCATTTAAAGTAACAGGGCCCGTTACTTCAAGCAGTTCTTCGAGTACAGTCGTGTCAATGGTAAAGACACCGTCAATTTGTTTAAATTGAGCCGGAGCCTGCTGCATAGCTAACTGCCAAAACGGATTCATAAACTGATCAACTGCAGTTGGGAGATCAGGTGAAATATTGGCATCACGTGCAAACATTCTTTCTACTTTCAAATGATTCACATAAGCACCCGGTACCGAAGGAAAAGTGTAATAAGGATCAATGGGTTCAAGAGCATGGTCAATGTTATATGTACCATACGACGTAAAATCATGATTTACAAGCATTGCGTTGTTAAGACGGAATGTTGCAAAATAAGTCCAGAAACCTCCTGTTGCTCTTAATTCTTTGTCATTTTGAAACATAATCATGTATCTTTTTTCGGGGGCATTCACTCCCAACAGTGGAGGTATTATTGTCAAAGCTTTTTTAAGGTCAGGTCCTGCATCATTTAGTTGAACGAGCAACACTTGCGCACCTTCTATAGATGACCTAACAGGCTGACCTCTAAAATTTTCAGGGTAGCGGCTTGCATCTACATGAGAAAGTTCCTCGCCTGCAAGCGCAAGTTTTTCTAAAACCAAATCGGAATCTTCGGCGATCTCAGGCATGATTCCAATCCAACCGGCAAAAGCATCCATAAGATCCAGGTCGACTACTTCCTGGTCTTCCTCTACTTTAAAGCCACCGGCATCGGCGAAAGGCTTTACCAATACAATAGTTTCGCGTCCTGCATCAACTAAGTGATTACCTGCTGCCACAAAATGTTCAATATCATTATAGTAGCCTTTTGTAGGGCCAAAACTTTTAGCCCACCCGATATTTTTGTCGCGTGCAATCATTAAATCAGCTAAATCTTTTTCGGTCTTATCAAAATGTTTTTCAAGCTCAACTAAATCACGTTCGGCCATGGCTACTTTTATATTGTCCATGTCTGCTTTTAGCGTATTTACATTTGATAATAATGAGAATGCAGGTCTTAAAGCAAAAAAGTATAATAAAAGCAACAAAACAACAGCAACTCCTACAAATATGCCAAAGCCTTTACCGAATTTTTTGGCGAAGTTTTTAGATTCTGTATTTTTAGAATTACTTGTTTGACGGGATTTTGAGATATTATTTTTTGGACTAAAAAATGAAGTGCTATTCATTACTCCTCCTAAAAATATTACTGGGCATATTTAATGAGCACCCCTACCAGTGATTACCGCAAACGGGGTCTTAAATATAACCTTTAAATCATACACCAAAGATTTCTTTTTTGCATATGCCGCATCCATCTTAATTCGGTCAACATAATCAACTTCCGATCTGCCTCCTATTTGCCACGGCCCTGTGAGACCAGGCTTTGAAGTAAGTGCTGTTCGAATATATTCAATGGTCTCAGGGTGCCTTTGTGCTTGCTCCTCAAGTTCAAATTTAAAATAAGCTCTTGGTCCAACTAAACTCATTTGTCCCAAAATTATGTTAAAAAATTGAGGCATTTCATCTATACTTGTTTTTCGCATGAATTTTGCTCCGGGGATTAAGCGTGGGTCAGGGTCTAGTTTATAGCCGTTTTCCTGATATTTTCTATAAAGTTCTGGGTTATTATTTAGCCACTCCTGAGCATTAGGAATCATTGATCTAAACTTCAGCATTCTAAATTCTTTGCCATCTTTACCTACCCTCTTTTTAATATCGGCAAAAACCGGACCGTCAGGAGATACTATTTTTATGTATATTGCAGTAAAGATGAGAATAGGAGAAAAAATTATGACACCGGCTATCCCTCCCACAATATCAAGACATCTTTTTCCAACTGAATAGGGCGTGATTTTTTCCTCTTGGGGAATAATCTCAATTTTATACTGTGTTTGCGCCGGCATTGCTTGAAACATGGCAATTTTTGTTCTTTAAGTATACACCATTAACAAACTCTTCTAAAAGTTTTTTAAACCTTTCCTTAGAATACTTTTCGGCCTGTTTTCTACATTCATTGAAATCATAATTATTTTTATCAAAATTTTTTAACACTAACTCAAGATGGTCTGGATGCTGTTCATAATAAAATTCACCTGTTTTACCGGGTATAACTGTTTCAAGTACACCTCCCTTTGCATAAGCTATAACAGGCACACCATAATACATAGCTTCAAGCGGAACAATACCAAAATCCTCGTACTGAGTGATAATTACACCGGCACTATTTTTTATAAGCGAAATCTTTTCTTCTTCAGACACATATCCCAAAAATTCAACACTTGAACCAGCAAGATTCTTCAATCTTCCTAAATCCGGTCCCGAACCAATTATTTTTAAGTTTAAATTTAAACGATTACATGCTTCAATCGCATGGTCAATTTTCTTCCATGAAACCAACCTGCTTATAATTAAATAATAGTCAGAATCGCCCAAAGATTCACTGCTTAACTCATTAGTCTCAACAAAAGGATAAATTATTTCACTATGTCTTTTATAGTACTTTTTTATTCTTTTGTGAGGTGTTACAGAATTGGCTATAAAATGGTCAATTTTTTGGGCTGATTTATAATCCCACATTCTCATTAAACCTAAAGGCATGGATAAGAAAAAATTTTTAGCATGCAACAACACACCTTGAGTTTCAAAGTAGTCAAAAGGTTCCCAAATCATTCTTCCCGGTGAATTCATATAGCAAATGTGCTTTGTATGCGGCTTGGTGTTTACTCCATGTGAGAATCTTGATGACATAGACAAAACAACGTCATATTGTGAAAAATCAAACCCTTCAAACGCAATCGGATACAAAAGAAACGGCGCATAGTGTTTATACAATTTTTCGGTTAACGGGAGTTTCTGCATGTATGAGGTAACTACCTGAATATTGTGTTGTTTACAAATTTTTTCCCACTCTTTAGAAACTACCGAAGTATATACCGGAGCATCCGGCCATATCTCATGCGTAGCCAATAAAAGACGTTCAGCCCCTCCAAATTGAATTAAATCATCAAAAACAATTGCTAATTTCATTAAACAGACATTATCACATCGTAAACTGTTTTTGCAGACTCATACCATGTAAATTCCCTTGCTCGTTTAAAACCTGCTTCTTTTCTTTTTTCATTATGGTCTTTAACACAATTTATTATTGTTTCAGCCATCCTGTTAATATCATACGGGTTAAAGTAATATGCAATATTCCCACCTACTTCAGGTAGCGACGAACGGTTTGAACATACAACTTTTGTACCACAAGCAAATGATTCAAGCACCTGAATTCCAAATCCTTCCTCAAGTGAAGGGTTAACAAACGCTTCGGCACCAGCATATAAAGCAGGTAAATCATCGTCTTCAATAAAATCAGTGAAAATTAAGTGTGAATAAATTTGTTTAGTTTTAGATTCATTTTGCAGCCTTTCGTAAAAATAAGTTTTTTTTCCACCCAACACAAGTGTGAGTTCGGGTATTTTCTTATTCACTATTTCAAACGCAAGTATGAGCCGCTCAAGATTTTTATGAGGATGCGCGTTTCCTACATAAAATATATATGGAGTTGCTACATGATATTTTTTTAAAGTTTGAGCTATTTTTTCTTTTGGCTGTGGCATAAATTTTTCGTCAACGGCATTGGGAGTTACATATATCTTTTTTTCATTAATTTTTAGTTTTTCTAATATTTCGCCTTTTACGTATTCAGAAACAGTAAAAACCCCTCGTGAAAATTTACCCGAATAATACAAAGGAAGCCACATAGCCACCTTTTTAGCTCTATACAGCGGATACGGCAAAGTGGATGCTCTTCCTGTTTTTACTTTGGTATGAGTTAAATCATGAATTGTCACTACAAATTTTTTTACATACAAAACCGGCACGTTTAAATTTGGTATAAAAAGTACGTCAAGCCTGTGTTTATAAAAGATTAGCGGCAAAAGTAACTGTTCTTTAAACGTGTACCATCTCACGTCCGCTTTAACCTTATTAAAATTTTGAGGAAGCTTAACTTTACCTATATCTTCACTCAAAAAAAACAAGGTATATTTATTTTCTGAATCCATCTTAGATAGTTCGTTAACAATATTTTGGGTATACCTGCCTATTCCGGTTTGACTCCAGAGCCTACAGTCTATTCCTATATGCTTCATATAATAATTCTAACACTTGATGTATCATAATCTTATGTTTAAGAAGCTTTCACTGGTAAGTTTCGGCAATATTTTTAATTCTTTGCTTGGTTTGGCATTTTTAACTGCAGTTGCAAGAGCACTTAGTGTAGATGATTTCGGCAGATATGCACTTTTAAGCAGTATTTTAGTTTCACTTTCAAAAGGCATCGACTTTGGGAGCAATTCTATTTATGTGGCAAAATCTATTAAAACAGATGAAATATTAAAAGATGCATTTGTTTCATTAAAAATTATTTTATTTTTATTTTGCATTCCTCTTTGTATTTTAATATTGTCGTTACTTAACCTTCTTACCCTTGATTTATTAATAATTTTTATAGTGGGTTTATTTGCTTACGGCATAAATTTTACTTTTTTTACCTTTTTTCAAAAAGTTGAGAATTTTGTTATGGCTGTTGGGCTTAACACGATTCCCGCAGCAATTAAATTGTTGTTCTCAGTATTTATTTTTTTAGGTGTATATGAACCTAATCTCACACAAGCGTTTGCCATATTTTCATTATCAATGCTCTTTGGAAACATTTTGTTTATTTATCTGCCAAAAAAGTACAAAAGTTTTAACTTTACCACTCACGGAGTTTATTCTTTATTTAAAGAATCTATACCCGCAGGAATCTCATTAATGATAAATAATGGCTGGACCGCTATTGCCAATTCAATTGCAAAAATTGCAAAAACCTTTACCGACGTGGGAATTTATTCGGTAGCAAACAAAGTAGGAAACATTTTTACTCTTATTTCAATTTCCATTTTTACCGTTCTGTTGCCAAAAAACGCACATCGAAAAAAAGAAAATCTTACATACAATCTTTCAGAAACAATATTACTTTCATTTGCCATTTTGGTTTTGGCAGTAATCACATCATACGTGGGTAAATTTGGACTTGTCTATGTTTTTAGTGAAAAATATTCCGCATCGGTTGATTTATTGGGAGTATTAATTTTTGCCAGCGCATTTACTGCAATTCACACGTTTGTAGACAACTATTACTTTGTTGAAGATAAAACAGGCGTAATGCTTTATATTACTGTTTTAAAACTTTTGAGTTTCATTTTATTGTCTGTATTGCTTATCCCTGAAATGTCGTTAAAGGGTCTGGCATTTGCACAATTGTATTCTGCAATAATTGCAACAATTTTTTCTTTTATTTTTATCTATCGGCAGACTCGATAACATCTTGTGAGATCAACTCCGTCTCAAAATTTTTCTCAAGCGCTTCTTGGATTTCTGCTTGTGTGGGTAAATAACCCAAAACCCATTCATCATATTGCTTTTCCAGCTTCAACTCAGGATACGTTTCTTTAAGCTTTCTTAGTCTGCTTTCTTTTGTAATAAAAATAACCCTCTCATCAACAGGTGCATTTTTGAGCTTTTGTTCAAGAGGGCCAAAATCAACAACCTCAAACGGACTATCTGAATAAAACATAATTAACGGCACCTCAATTCTATCGGCATACACTATACTTTCAGTACCAAACTTTTCATCTTTTTCTTGTAGTAGCATTGCCTGTTTACCGGTTAAATCCGAAACATACACCAGGTCTCTGACAATATAAAAGTAAGCCAGTCCACCAACTACCAACATGTAGAGCAACGCAAATTTTACTGCTGAACTATACTCTTTAAATAAGCCGCTAATATTTGTTATTACTCTATAAATAAAAACTCCAACTAAAATCGACACAGCTGGGTAGATTGGTGTTATGTACCATACAAGTTTTGACGTAGCGAATGAAAAGAAAAAGAAGATTGAAAGTGCATAAATAAGTAAAAATATATTTTCCCGGTCTTTTTCAACCACAAGCTGAAAACTCTTATACTCTCTTCTTACTGTACTAAATCCGGCGTTTAATACACTCACCGGTAATGCTCCAAGTAAAGCAATAAACCAAAGTCTCATACTTACACGTAGTACGGTTATGTACCAGCTCCATGGCCTTCCTTTGTCTTCTATACTTGTAGTAGCCCTCTCAACCACATGATATCCAATATAATTTTCTATAAATTCATTGCCAAATCTAAAATACATAAGCATGTGCCATGGCATAAATACTAATAAACAAGCACCAAACATTGATAAATATGAAATTACTCTTTCTTTTGATAATGAGGTTATGTTATTTTTAAGCTGGTAAATCTCGTATATTGCTATAACCATAAAAGGAATCAATCCTACAACCCCTTTTGTCATCACACCTAAACCTGTAAACACACCTGCGATTAACCAAAAGATTAAATTTTTTCGTGCATTTGCAACCCAGTAAAAATACAAAGCTAAAGTTATAAACAGTGTAGTTGTTACATCAGTCATAGCCGTTCGGGAATAATATAAAAACTGAATAGTTGTTAATAAAACAAATGCCGAAATAAATCCAACCGTTCTGTTGTAAAGCTTTTTGCCAAGGAAGTAAGTTACCAGTACAGTTAAAAATCCGGCTATTGCACTGGGTAAACGCGCCGACCAGCTGTTTACATCCAGAATTTCCATAAAAAAGGCCATAAACCACATAAACAGCGGCGGCTTTTCAAACCATTCCTTATTTGTAAACCACCTTTGCACAAGATAATCCCCACTTTCAACCATGTTTTTTGAAATCTCAGCATAAATAGCCTCATCCCATGGAATCAAGTGTGTTGAACCTAAACCAAAAAATATTAGTACAAAAGCCAAAACGGATATAAAAATTATTCCGGGGCGAAGATTTTGCATAAAGTAGTCAGCTATCTTATTAATATTAAAATTTTTATTAAGACTACCTACACCGTAAGTAAAGTAAAAGACCATTACCAGCCAAAAAAATTCGGCCTTGTAGGAATAAAATATTCCTGCAACATGCCATCCCAGTATTACAGACCCCATAGCTGCCGAAAATAAAATTTCTTTTTTGTTTTTTGAGGTTAATGCTGAATAAAAAAGCGTGCCTGTAATTAAAATAAATATGAGCGTATAAATGCCAAATCCTAAAATACCGGTTTCCGAAAGCAATTCACCCCATATTGTATGTGCCGGAACACGGGTATTTAAAGCGGCGGGATCACGTCCAAAGTATTCTGATGCAATATCTGTGCTACTAAAATGTTCAAAAAAGCTGCCATATCCCCCGCCTATAACGGGTTTCTCTTCAAAAACTTCCAATGCGCCTCGAACCAATAAAATGTGTGAGTCAAAAGAATCAATTCTATAATGAAAATAATCTTTTACTTTTGCTCTAAACGGACTTGATTTGTCACTATACTCAACCGCAAGTGGTATTGTTAACATAACAAGCACTAAAGCCAATGCGACCAAACCTTTAAATCCGTATTTTCTGAACAGCAAAATCTTAATAAATGAAATAAATGAAACAAAGGCTAAAATCCAAGAAGTTCTTGAGTTAGTGAGCAAAAGTATTACAAGCATTACGCCAAACATCACAAAATATTTAAATTTATTAATAATCTTTTCTTCGGTTAAAATATAAACACCCACAACAGGCATGAGTGCGGCAAGAAGCGCAGCAAAATGATTTACATCCCAAAAAGTTGAGCCAACACGCGAGATATTCCCCGGAATGTTCCACAAAGCCCCGATTATAAAGTCATAAGTGTTATATAAATAAATCTGAACAAACCCGAACAAACACGCAGCAAATATCACATATACATAAAATTTAATTAAGCTAAATACAGAGTCGGGTTCGCTTTTGAATCTTTTATAAAAATAAATTACGAATGCGGTAATTGTTGTTGAAAAGCCATATAAAAAAATGCTGTAAGTTAGGTTTTTGCTAAAAATTATTGAAATTCCTTGTACAAGCCACAGTAGCAACATCAGAATAACAAACGGGTCTTTTAAAAATTCACCTGATTTTTTGAAAATTTTTGCCAATAAAAATAGTGCATATGCAAAAAAAGCCAGCATAAAAATACGTATAGGCAATACATCCCACATATGTATGCTAAATAGCTCTTTATGAAGTAACACGGATAAAACCAGCATTACTTTAAAAGCCCGCATTTCATCTGCAATAAGCAATGCAAGTGAGACTATAAATATTAAAGGTATTAGCAATATTTCATAACTCATATTAATAATTTCTGGTACACATTAAGAGTTTCTTTTGCGGCGTTTTCCCAGGTATATTGCTTAAACTCGGCGTCCAGGTTTTGAGGCCTCGGAGCAAAATACTCATATGAAATAGCATCGTGAATTGATTTTACATCGTGCGGTTCGCAATAAGAAACATTTTTTCCAAGATACTCTTTTGCACGGTCACCCGAAGCCACACTATTTGTTCCGCAAAATAATGCTTCTAAACTGGTTAACCCCGTGGTTTCAAACCAGCTTGCCGATACACACACCTTTGCATGTTTATACAAATTAGGCATTTTTTCATAAGGCACCTGATTTACATATGTAACCCACGGGTGTTGTTTAAGCTTTTTTTCAAACCTGTAAACATATTCAAAGTGTTTAATTTTGCTTTTTCTGCCTACAAACACAAGTTTTGCATCTACTCCATGATTTTTTCTAAATAACTCAACAGCTTCAATAATTTTTAGTTGGTTCTTTCGAGCTTCGATTCTGCCCACGCAAATAATATAATCGTTTATTCCTAAAGGATTTTCATAATTACTGTGCTCGTTAAAATTTAAAAACGGTTCCCCTACCCCATTAATCACTTTTTTCCAGTTTATATCTACACCATAAGTTTCAATTAAATCTTCAGCTTCTTTTTCGGTCTGCACCAAAACCACATCCGACATTTTTAAAGTATTTACCTGCATCTTTTTCAATCCATTAAAAATGCTAAATAGGGTAGGATGTGCCTTTCTGGTATCAAAAACGGTTTTGTATATGTTTTTTAAAGTGTCACGTTTAAATTGATCGTTAAATATAACTTTAGAAAACCGCCTAAAATCAAAAGTGTATTCATCATCAAATCTTTTTACATCTTTTATAGCGTGGTGAATCGGCGATAAAACTAGTGGTTTTTGATGCTTTTTTGCATTGCGTGCATACAGATATGTTTCCGGAGTCCAATCCAGTTGAAAAATATGAACCAAATCGTATTTGTTGTAATCAACCTTAAAACCGGGTATTACATCAACTTCAACACCCATTTGCTTTAGATGTTTAGCAGTATTTTCAATTTGAACCTTATCACCACCTCCCGATTCAAAAAGGTCTATTTTACCTTGTATTAAGACTTTCATATAGGCTTTTATAATTATTTACAAACTTGCTCATAGAAAAGTGACTTCTAATTCTTTCACGCGCTGATTCAGAAATGTTTTCAAAACTTGAACGCTTAATAAAAGCACTCAACATTTTTTCTGCCAGATTATAGGCATCACCTAATTCAAAATAAGCAAAAACAGCTGAACCTCCCACTTCTTCAAGTACCTCAAGGTTTGAGACAATCACAGGCAAGCCTGAAGCCATAGCTTCCGCCAGTACAACACCAAACCCTTCAGCTAATGTCGGAAAAACAAACACATCAAATGACGCATAAAGTTTTACCAGGTCATTTTCTTCAAACCTTCCAGTAATTGTAACATTCTCTAAAATCCCCATTTCTTCTGCTACTTTTTTTAAATGCATTTCGAGTTTGCCCCCACCTGCTATTAATAAATGGGTCGACTCACCCTTTAATTCTTTATATTCAAGTGATTTTGCATAAGCTCTAATTAAAATTTCATGGCCCTTTTCTTCCGTTAGCCTGCTCACATTACCGAAAATAAATGAATCTTCTTTAATGCCGTATTTTGCTAAAATTTCTTTGCGTGCCTGTTGTTTTTCATAATCTAACAATTCAAATTTTTTTGTATTTATTCCGTTATGAATAATTGCTAACTTTTCAGGGTTAATTCCTTCTTCAGTTTTAACTCTTTTACGAGATTCGGTTAATGCTATTTCACAATCAGAAAGGGCATTAATTAATTTTGAATATCCAAATACATTTGCCTGTTTTTTTAATTTTGGAATCTGCCATTCAGAAATAGGAGTGTGAGTATGCGTAACTTTTACTTTTGTTCCGGCCAATCTTGCTGCTAATAAGGAATTAGTTACGGCTTTTAGCTCATGGGCATGAATGATATTTATTTGCTGATCTCTTAAAAATTCAGCAAGTTTAAAAATATATAAAGGGTCAACATCAAAATTTATTTTTTGATTTGTAACATTTGCCCCGGCTTTTTTATACCATTCTAAAACAGGGCCTTCGTTGCACCACACAAAAACCTCATAATCTGCTTCTACCATTCCTACAACCAAATCAAGAACATGTTGTTCCATACCGCCGGGCAATCCTGAATTTAGAGCATAAAGTACTTTCATTAGAATTAATTATAGCTTAATGTATAATATTTTTATGCTGAACATGACAGATTCAAAGCAAATGCGCGAAGACCAAAAAAACTTGGGAGTAAAAGAACGGGAAGCCGGTAATCTTGAAAATGCCGTAAATATATTTTCAGAGGTCATCTCATGGGATCAGGAAAACAATAACCCGACGGGTGAAATGGATGCACTTGGCCATTTAAGAATCACTTATTCACTTTTAGCACACCAACAAGAAATAGCCGAAGAAAAAAGACACTATCTTGAAATGGCAATGGACACTGCTGAGAATATTTTAGAAATAGGTCGCACACAACTCGAAAAAAGCAAAAATGAACTAGCTATACCATTGGCACATTCGGTGGATGCACGAATGGAATTTGCAGAATTTATTGACGAGCCGGCAAGAGCTGAAATGCTAAGACAAGCATTAAATGACATTGAGGTTTCAATTACGAATCTTCCGGGTTCTGAAGCACATAAAGCCTGGGTATTACAGAAAAGAGCTCAAATTCAGTATTTGCTTGGAAATGTTGATGATGCCCTTGTTACTTTAAATAATGCCGAAATTTCATTATTTAACGGCTACGATGAAGAAATAAACTCAGGAGATCAGGCAGATATGAAACTAAACATATGGCTTTCAGGGTTGTTTTTGGCAAAAGCAACAATTTATTCAAACAGCAATAGGCCAATTCTTGCCAGACACTATGCAAACGCGGTGTTAAGTATTGACGACCCGGATGATTTTCTTGTAAACCGAAAAAATGAAGCAAAAAAGCTGATTAATACGTTATAATACTTCCAAATTTAACAATTAAATAGTGAAGCGAGGTTAAGTCATGGAGCATAAAGGTAGTCATTTATCTACATCAGACCAGAAAAATCTCAAGGTTCTTGGGAGGGTACATGGAGGATTGTATTTTTTTATTGTATCTATGGGACTTGCGTATGGAGTAATTCGATTTCTCAAGTTTGAAAATGTAGGATTCGTAACTAACTTTGAGTCATCAGCTGTTTACCTGACTTTTCAGGTACTTATTGCCGTTGTGTTATTTCTGTTAATGAATGTGGTACGAGCTATATTCAAACTTAGTGCCTTACCCGGAGAGAAAGTCAGAAAAATTTCAAACTTCTGGTGCATGGCTCTAATATTGTCAATTTTAATGGTAGTCATTAGCTCTCTCAACCTAATCACTGATGAATCAATAAAATCAATGATTCTGGTAGGTCAGTTAATCTTAATTGCACTGGGTAGTCCGGCTTTTGATTAACTTAACAAGCAGTCTGACACAAAAACTCAGGCTGCTTTTTCTTTTATAATCCCAATCATCTCATCAACCTTACCTTCCCAATCGTTTTCTTTTGCAACTTGCTGACGCTGCTTTCTTTTTTCAGGAGTGTCTTCGTCTAAAGCTTTTTTTAGATTCATTGAAAACTCATCGTAACTTTTTGAAATATAACAAACATCCTTAAACGGAATATAAGCCGGCATATCAGTTACAACAACAGGTAATCCTGCTGCCAGTGAGTCATGAAACTTCACCGGAAAACACCCTCCAACCGTATAATCATTTAATTGATAAGGAATTATATCTACATCAAAACCGGCTAAATAATATTCTTTTTGGTCATATGGCTTAGAACCCAAAAAATAAACATTTTCAAATCCTTCAAACCCTAAATCAGCTATACTCGCTTCTTTGTCTTTTAGAGCTAACGGGCCAATAATCACAAAAGAATAGCTTGGGTTATCGGCAGCAATTTTTTTAACCAATTCATAATCAAATTTGTAATCATCTAATGCTCCAATATAACCAATTCTTGGCCTTGGTATTTCTTTAAGCTCACCGGGAATTTGTTCAGAGCTAATTTGCGGAACTTTGCTAAATCGTTCATAATCCCCTACATTTGGCGTGAAATAAACTGATTTTGAATATTGTTTTAATTTTTCCACCAATCCCGGAGCTGTAGCAAAAACCACATCTGATTTTTCGGCTAACATACGCTCCTGCTCTTTTACCAGTTTTTTTGGTACCGTGGTTGAATAAAATCTGCTGTTTTCCGGAAAACCTTCATAATTGTCTACACAATCATAAACTAAAATGTCGTGTTCAATGTTTTTAATGTATTCCTCCAAATTATGCAGCTGCACATGATAAACCCATAAAATGGTACTTTGACCGGGATTAAAATGCTTTTTTGCAATTTTGTTTATTCGTTTTGTATGTAGCTTTGATGTAATTTCAGTAAGCGGGATGGTATTAATTGGCGTATAAACTCTTACACCGCTGGAATCTTTTTTTTGTTGGGTTAGCAGTCTTTTGATTCCCCAGTTTTTTCTTGCTATTTGTCTAAAAAGCACTCTTCCGGTATTTAGCGGAGGGTCAACAAACAAAACATTATGCCCACGCTCCTCCAGCCGGTACATAACATGGCGCTTGTTTGTCCAGTTTGGAAAATCCCAGAGCTGGTTGGAAATGCATATTATATTATACTTTTCGTTGCTATTATTCATTATTCTATTAATTATTCAGGGAGGCAGGTAGGGCAAGCTTTATCAAGTAGGTTCAATTTTACTAAAATACGCCTTAAGTTAAAAGCTAATTCACTGTTTTTTATAGACCACAACCAACCGGTTTTCTCAAAACCGTCATCATAAGCTGCATGCCATACGCCATCAAAAAATATAATTCCTAAAAGCTCAATACTAACTGAGATAGAAAAGAGTGAATAAAAGAGTTTTTTAGTTCTTTCAAACAATTGGTCTTTTAAATAAGGAACCATCATTAATGTCAAAAACGGTAAAATATCAGAAGCCATTCTATAACCATACGACCAACCCCCATACCAGTGTTTCCATTTTCCTAAAATGAGAATATGCAAAATCACAATTACCGCGAAGAGAATGTACTTTATTTCTTCTTTCCATAGCTTATTTTTGATAATTAAATAAATTCCCACAAGAGAAAAAATTAAAACCGGGGAATAAATTAAAATTCCCTTGCTGGGAGACAGCCATAAACCAACAAATCCTTCGGGTAAATCTGACAACCACCCCGAACCGGCTTGTGAAGCATATCCTTGATTAAATACGGTTTTATAGTATTTACCGTTATACCAAATAAAAAACAATACAGGTAAAATCAGCCCAAAAAGATACATAACTAGTAATTTCAATAAATTAAGCGGAACTTTATAAAATTCTTTGTATATTAGTACAAACAAAAACGGCATAAATAAAGCAGCTGTGGGCCTTGATAAAACTGCAAATCCAATAAACACTCCACTTAAGTAAATATTGAGTGTAGGCTTTTTTAATTTTGGTTCGGATCTTAAGCTGTTGAACAAAAATAAAAGAGATAAAATAGTAAATAACTGTACAGAGCCATGTTGCCATAATGCCTGTGAAATTAGCGCATAGTTAACTGTTCCAAAAAGATACACAAACGTAATTGTTAAAGCTTTCTTTTCATCTTCTAAAAAGTGTTTTTTTACGAGCAGGTAAAAAAACCCACCTGCCAGTGCCATAATTAACGCTGATGCTATATGTGACAACAAATACAAGTTTGTCCAGGTTATAGCCATGCCCAACAATAATGGAATGATATAAACAGGCAAAGCTAAAAGACCTGACATAACAGGAAATGCCGAAATATAATTATTTAAATTTTGCTTTTGGGGATAATGCACAACAAATCTGCTATTCTCTTCACTTAAAACTCTGGAATCTGACTCTTGTGTAATTTTTTTAAAGTAAAATGGCACTAAACCTTTATTTTGCTCTTTATCATCCGGATGCGGGTATTTTTGCAGAATCATTTCATAATAGTTATTAACGTAAAAAGTACCATCTTTAATTATTGAAACCGGTAGAAAAACAGCAGGAATGGTATCCTCGGATTGTATAGCTAAGGTATTTATACCTGTGTAGTAAACAAAAACCCATGAAAAAAAATATACTACAAATGAACCGATAACAATTTGAGCAAATCTACGCATGAATTTATTATACAAAAGAATTTGCCATTATTTTACTACCTTATTTCATAAACTATTGCCGACTCGTCTTCCCATGATTTTTTCAAATTTTCATTGTTTTCAAAAAATTCTATATCTTCATCAGAAATCTCTTTAACTACTACCAAATAGTGCGATTCAGTATTTAATAAGTTGTGTATACCTAAATCGGAAGGTAAAAGTTTTGTGAATTCCTCGGAACTTAAGTCTCCTGTTTGATAAAACCGTATGTTTACCAAAAATCTTTCGTGTTCGGGGAGCCAGAACATTGCATCATCTGCGTGTCCGTAAGGATAAATAACAAATTTTGAATCTTGTGGAGTGTGTAACCTTAAATATGAAAAATATGAGGGTGCTTGGTTAAGTGTGGTGATTTTTACCGGAACATGCGTTTCAATTAACGTTACAAACAATAATGCTATAGCAAAAAAATCCAAAAAGCGCTTTTTGTTTGCTGAAATTTGCGAATGTAAAAGCGTAAAACATGTTGCCAAATAAATAAGCAAAGTAAAGAGAATAACTATGCTTAATCTTCCTGTTGACCTAAAAATCGGGAACAACAAATATACAAGATAACCCGGTGTATAAATTTTTATTGAAGAAATTGTAAAATATGGCGGCATAGTAAATAAAAACAACAAAAAAGCAGTTCCCAACAATGATATTAAATTTTTTTTGTTATAGCCGTCGGTGTACTTAAAAGTATATATACCCAATATAAAACACGTTAACAACAAAAAATAACCAAAAAAGCTCGCCTGATGCTCTCCTGCAAAATAGTCATCCGCCAGAAAATAACCGGTTTTTTCGATTTTAATTAAAGTTTGTTGTGAAAACCCTCCAAATATAGGATTTTTAACAGGATGGAGAAAAAAGTACCAGGGCCGCGAGCTGAAATAAAAAAAGTCTTCGTAAGGGCGTACCATGTTTGATCCTGAAGAATCAGACGCATTTAAATAATTTTCCTTAACAAACGGATATAAAACCAGACTCAATAATAATAACGCAACAAAAGTCGTGCAAAAAAATTGAATAAAAATACTTTTATCTTTGTAAATCAAACTTTGCATACTGGAATACACAAAATAAAAAAGAAGTAGAAAAAATCCCAGATAATTTGATATTAAAGAAGCAAGCACAATAAACAATGAAAGAACAATAATTTTCTTTTTGACCGTATAATCTTTTTCATACAAATACATGAAAACAGGAAAAATCCAAATTTGCATTAAAGCAAGGTGATTTCCTAAATTTGACAAAAAATAAGCTGAAAAAGTAAAAATTAAAGTATAAACAAATGAATATCTATACCTTTTAAAATATAAATAGCTGCCAAAAAGCACAAATATCAACGTTAAAGCAATAAACATGTTATATGTAAAAAACTTAAGCCTTAAGAGAGTAGAAATAGTGAACCAGAAAACAGGCTGATTGCTTTGTAATGGATTTAACAATACATCAAAAGCTTGGGCATATGTACTATTAGTTAATATTGAGTGGTCAGCAATTCGATCCCACACTAAAAGACTTATTTGATCTTCGAATGCACCGATTACTGTAAGCATACTATAAATCCTCGTACTCCCGCTCAAGTGCAAAACTTAAAATTACTCCGGCTAAAAGCAGAAAAAATGCATAAGTTGCCAACTTCTCTGCTGTCTCTTCAAAACCTACAGCTAACACTAAAGCAGTAAGAATTAATAAAATAATCCCTGTTTTAGTTGAATGGGCGTATGTCCACTTAAAACTTATATTTAACAAAATCCAAAGAATTGACAGAAAAATCAATGAAATATAGAAATTAATTTGAAAAGCAGATGTGACTGAAATTGCTAGGAAAAAAATACCAAGCGTATGAAATCTCGATAAATAAAGGTGTTTTTTGACTAAATTTAAATGTTTTTTCTTAACTGCTACTTTTTTTGGCATAAAATTTGTTCCCAATCCAAACTGCAAACGATGTAATAATGGTAGCAAATGAAACAATTAAACCTATATAAAAAATTCTCTGTGGATAAAACTCAATAACAAGTGAATACGAAGCACGATTTTCAGTCATGTCTGAGTTAATTGTCCATGAATTTGCATAACCGTTGGCGATTTTATGAGAATTCTCAGCTATGACAGGCAATTTAAGCGTTTCAAATGGGTTTTGATCTAAACCATGCAAGGTATTTATGGTATCAATGATTTGTTCATTTTGGTTATAATATACTTTCCAGCCGTTATGAAAACTTTGACCTAAAACTAGGTCATACTCTTGAGGGGCATTATTTATTGAAACAATATACTTTGTAGGATTTTTTCTATAAAATTCAATTTCTGGCTGGGCATTTAGTACCGGGTCAGATGTGCGTTTTAATAATATGCGTGAAGTTATTGCTTTTTTGGTGGTGAAATCATTTAAAACTAAGCTATTTGCTTTACTGTTTGAGGTATAAGAATAAATATAAGCATGTCCCCTAACGGAATTTGCCGAAGTTGTAAATTCTATATTTTGTTTTTTGGCACAATCCGCGTCATCGGGTTCATTGCAGTCACCAAAAACACCATTTAAACTTTTTTGGACTAATATTTTTAAATTACCTTCGTTATCCTCTTCTAATATAATCACTTTTGACATTTCCGCTGCCTCAATTGAATATTCCAAATCTAATTGAAAACGGTTCATGTTACTCCAGTTTTGAATTTCAAAATAATAAGCATGTGAAACTTTATTTGTTACTAAGGTATCGTGAATCTCATCTATCTCAATACTTTTTAGCTCATCTTCTGATATTTTTGCGCTATTCTCATCATAATCAGCTAAACTGCTTTCTCTTATAATTTCAAAAATGTAACTTCCTGATTTAAGCTGCAAGTCATTAGTATTATGTTCGGCAACTACTTGTTGCGTCACAACTTGACCATTTTCAGCGTCCTTAACTATTAATTCAAAAGGAAACAAATCTTCAGAAGTATAAAGATACTCATTCAAAAACAGTAGATTAAACTCTCCGTCCGAAAGAAGATCTATTTGGTAACAAAGATCTCTGCAACTTAAAGCACTATTGGTGTCATACCACTCCATCATTCTCTCGTAAGAAGCAATTACTTCCTTATTCAACTCTATATCAGATTCTGTTAGCATATTTATAGAACGTTGCATATACGCCAAATTGTTTCTCACTGAATTCCAGTATGAAACATCACGATTAACTGATGGTGTATTTTTTAAAATCTCGTTACTAATATCCATGTCTTTTATATAATCATTAATTAGTTGATTTTTAACATTATCAGGTAAGTCTTTATATTGCTTTAATTCTTGAATTCTTTTTACAGCAAACCACATGTGTTTAGTAATTTGTTGACGCATATTTTCCGTCTTTTTCTTCTCATACCATTCTTTTATTTTCACTGCTTTATAAATCAAACTTCCCGGACGTACGTTCGCTTCAGGCCACACATAATCATCCATCCATATTTTGTCTTCATTAAGATTTATTACGGGCAAGGCTTTTCCAACAATATAATCGGTAGATTGGCCTGTTGAATTTGTAGTGTAATAAGCTCTTGGTTCACTCGTATCAGAATTGTTGAGTATTCCAATAATATCTTCGGGTTGACCGAAATAGTTATATTTAACCCTTGGAGCATAAATCATAGGATAAATTTTTTCTTGGGGTATGGCGTATAGATCCCATTTACCTGAGGAGTTGGCCAAGTGAACGTTATTTTGTAAAGATATCCTGTCTTGTATAAAACTTGGAGAATCGGTATCCCCAAAAAAGTCGTATCTAAAATCATTTCGTAGAAGAATATATTTAATGTTTAAAAAACCTAAATAATCAGCAATATTGTTTTGTGAACCTTTATATAAATATTCAATTGTTTTGGAATGTATTTTTTCTACATGTTGGTTTGGTGCAAATCCTTCTCCATATTGTGGTGATAACATATCTTTAGTTAAAACAACACTTGCAATGTCGGTTGAACCTGCATATCCCCAATCATAAACATTTGTTCTATCTTCAGGAAGACTCAGTATTTTGAAAGAGTCGCTATCTTGCAATAAAAATTCACGTGTATCAAAAATATATTCAGGAATTTCATGATGAAACCCCAAATCAAATTTCTGGTGAAAACCATCCTCACCTTCTTTACCAGGAAACATGCTACCTAAAACAAAAACGTAATTGTAACCTAAAATTAGAAAAATAATGGCCGCAATAAACAAGTATGAGTAAAAGCTTTGTAACTTCTTTTTTACTTTGACTTTAATTATAGCCTTTTCATAAACATATGAAAGCGATATTCCTCCCAAAACTGCAAAACTAAGTGATGTGATTATGGTAAATTTCTGCCACGGTGCACGATGTATCCAAAAAAACGGTACATTTTTAATCATCCATTCAAAAACAAACCCAAAAGGCTCATGTGTGCCTTTACTTAAAAAAAGCCCAATCAAAGCCAATAAAGTAAAAAACCTTATATTAAAGTTTCTTTTAAATTTTTTTGTAAAAAGGGGTATAAAAACAAGAACAGGTAAAGCAAAACTAAACAAAATTAGCACAATATTTTGGGTATATGGCAAAAATTCCGGTGAATAGCTTTCTCCACCCCAGCCGTCAAACCAAGGCACATCACCAAAAAATCTAAAAACATTAAGAAATCCCGTTACAGAACTTGTCCAGTTTAATAGTGAATCAACGGAATATATTGCAGACCCAACAGATGCATCCGAATACCCTGCATTAAATATAAAGCTTAACAATGTAAAGCTCCAATATGCACTACTTAAAAAGAAAACGAAACTTAACAAAAAAAGTATTAGAAATGACCTAGCAATCTCTTTATAATTTCTATTTAGAAGTTGTAAGAATGAGTAAATCAATGTATATAAGATAAACGCAGAAAACATGGCAAAAATCAGCGGAGGCTGTATTCCGATTGGACCGCTAATAAATGTCGAGATGGAAAGTATTAAAACGGCTAAAGGTATAGGTATTTTTTTTTGAATTACACCAATCAGTAGCCCAAAAAAAACAGGAAACAAAAATAAGGTAGTTATTGCAAGTTGTAACCTAACCCAAATAAAAACATTGTAATAATTCACCATGTACAACACAGGCGATAAAACTTTGGCAACCTGTACCCAGTCACCTTCTTTGTCGTATAAAACTATTGAAATTAAAAAATACATCCCGAGGCCTGATAAAAGTAACCAAGTTATAAAAGTAAGTTTTTCTACGTTTATAAGGCTAAAGCCCAATTGCTCATATACTGCCGATGTTCCTATGTAAGGCAGTGACGCGGTGTTATTTGAACGGTCGGTACCGGATAGAATTTTTGAGTACCATGTATATGTACGTTCAATAAACCTTTCGGTCGGAAACACAGGAAAATCCACGTCGGTTCCGGTTATGAGCATACCGGGCTTAAACCAAAGTAAAGGCGTCAAACTTATAATGAATATAAACAACAAAGCTATGAAGTTATCTTTTATAGTTCTTTTAAATTTATTAATCATTTTTCAGCGGTGACAAACCAATTTAGTCATTGATATCAGATATGTATCATACAAGCAGCTCACTAAAAATGAGAAATTCTGTATCCGAGATTTTACTCCAATCAAATTTCTGAATAAATATTTTACCTTCAATTCCTTTTTTTAACCTACTATCAGAATTGTTAAGTAACTCTATTGTCCTCTTGGCAAATTCAGAATGATTAAATTTTGGGACAGTTATAATTGTATCCTGTAAATACCTAAATGCAGGTAATTCAAATGCAACAACAGGTAATTCGGATGCCATTGCTTCATTAATAGCTATTCCCCAGCCTTCTTCGTGACTAAGTGATATAAAAACTTTACTTTTTCTAAAAGTTGAATAAAGCTCTTTTTGACTAAGTGCCCCTACAAGCCTTATATTTTCTTCTAGGCCGGCTTCACTAATTTTCTGCTTAAGGTCTTTTTCAATTGTAGGTGTGCCCCCACCTGCAATAACTAGTAAAGCATCAGGAATATGTTCACAAACTTTCTTCCAGACGGGTATTATGTCGTATATGCCCTTTGTTACACGTAGGCCACCTGCAAAACAGGCATCGTAAATCTTTTTCTCATTAGGCATAGAATTAACAAGCGTATAATCAAGCCCATTAAATACAAATGAAACTTTATTGCTATAATTCTCTCCAAAAATCATTCTAGCAATCTTTTCACCTTCAGGGGTATCATAAACTAATACATTATTGGCAAAATATCTAACAAATAAGTAATTAGCCCGTTGTGAAATATAAGATACTAAATTTATTAAAAAATTACCCTTTCTTTCAAAAGGACTTTTACACAAATGATGTATCATTATAACCCACAATCTTCGTCTAAAGATTTTATAGACCAAAGCAGGTATAACATCACAAAAATAGTCAGAAGTTGAATAAACAATATCAACATTGGGAAGAGAAAATACTTTGAGTGAAGAGTGCATAGTGGAAATCACATATGACATTGCGCGATCAAAATTGTTTGTTTCCTTTTTTTGAGATAAATGCGCTCTTACTATAGTAAAACTCTTGGGCAACAAATTCTCTTTATTGTATATGCTATATGCTCCCTCTGTGGTTACAACATGTACTTCAACACCTTTTTCAATGAGTCTTCGTGCAGTTTCTATGTGCCTGGCTGTTCCGCCGCTTTTTGCAGTTCCAAGCCCGGAGCCATTGTTATAATAAAGTACTCTCATAATATTTCACTTTGATTCAGAAAACCTACATTTCCAAAAAAAGTTCCTGATTTACTTTTACCCATTCAGATAACTTTTTAACACCGTCTTTAACCCCAGTTTGTGGAAACCAGCTTAAGACTTTATCCGCTTTTGAAATATCCGAAACATACACTTGTTGGTCACCGGGACGCCAGTCATCCAGTGAGTATGAAACTTTTTTATCTAAAAATTCTTCAAGAAAAGCTATAAGTTCAAGCAAAGACATTGTATTACTTATACCCCCACCTATATTAAATATTTCACCAGAAACTTTATCAATATTTTTGACCGCAATATCATATGCTTCAAATAAATCATCTATGTATAAAACGTCACGAACTTGTTTTCCATCACCATAGACTGTAATTTTTTTGTCTAAGAGTGCAGCAATTGTAAACCATGCAACCCACCCTTGATCTTCAATACCAAACTGACGAGGTCCATAAATACACGACTGTCTCATTACAGCAGTTTTTAAACCATAAATACGGGCATAATCACGAACATATTGATCTCCTGCTCCCTTAGAACAGCCATATGGAGAGTGAAAATCAAGAAGCCTATTTTCAGGAATACCGTTTGGCAAATCTTTGTAAGCATATCTGCCATCTTGTTCAATAATTTCAATGTCTTCCATGCCGCCATAAACCTTATTTGTGGATGCATATATAACTATTGGCTGATTGCTAGAAGTTCTTACTGCCTCTAATATGTTAAATGTTCCAAGCGCGTTGATTTCAAAATCCTCACGTGGATCTTTTACACTAGTTGTAACCGCAACCTGTGCTGCTAGATGATAAATTACATCTGTATCTTCAATTACCTTTTTCAATTTTTCTATATGTGCAATATTTCTTATGTCACCAACGATTATTTTTACACTAGGATATCGGGATTTTATCCAATCTACATTTTCGTTTGAACCTCTTCGAGAAAAATTATCAAAAATGGTTACTTCATCTCCACGAGCTAAAAGTTTTTCCGCACAATTTATTCCAATAAATCCGGCTCCTCCTATTAATAAATATTTCATTGTGTTACCTTTCTAAAAAAACAAATTATATTACTTGCCCCATATACACTACTTTCAAGCTTTTTGTCTTCTTTTTCGATTTCTTCATAACTAAAATACTTATATAAACTATTGAAAATAGTTTTTAAGACTTTTCTAAAATGACCTGTGTAATAAGTACTTATATGCTGCCACCCGTTAAATTTTTCTTTTAACATTTTTTCGTCATATCTTCTTAAATGCCCAATTCTTTTATCATGCACATAATTGATTGGTATTAGCAAAGGATTAATGTATTTAAATTTCAATGGAACAGTAATCATAGCACCACAATTTTGTTTACTTACACGGTTTATTTCTTCTATAGCTTCTTTTTCATGAGGCAAATGTTCTAATACAGCGTTTGATAAATAATAATCTACTGTGTTATTTGTAATTGGGAGTTCTTCTGCTGTACAGCATACAAAACTTATTCTATTTTCAAGGTTAAGTTTTTTTGCAATTGCTTTAAGTCTAATTAAATTATTTAAGGTCAAATCTGCTGCAATTACATTCGCGCCTCTATTTGCTAATTCAATAGACATATATCCGGAACCTGTGCCGCAATCTAATACAGTCTTACCTTTAAAATCGCTAAAGTTGTTAATAAATCGTTCAATATAAGATTTCTGCCATGAATCTAACTTATAATTTTGAGATTGAACAATTTCTTCATTTTCAAAATATTTTACCTGGCCTTGCAAGTGTTCCGGTAAGTTATCTAAATCAACCATAATAGGTATACCGTCCACCAACTGATAATTACTTTTGCAATTAATACAACTTAGTGTATTTTGATCTATGTTCAATTCTGATTTACATTTAGTACAACAAATATGTTTCATTTTTTTATGAATGCAATATTATATGCAAGAAATGTTTTGGGTATAAAATTCTCCATTATGAATTCGTAAATTTTAAAAAACCTCGTCAAATAAGGATATGCATGGGCTTCAAAAAACTTAAACTTTATTTCCTCTTCAGTCGGGTTTGATGAACTTTTAAACGCATCATTAATCAGTTTTTTAAAATAACGTTGTGAAAAGTGTTCATGCCCTAACATTTTAACCATATGAGGATAAAATAACGGATTGAATCGATTTCCTTCTACAATAATCAAATAGCCATCGGGCTTTACAAGCGAAAAACAATTTTTTAGTGCCACAATATGCTTATCATAAGATTGACTCTCTTCGTCTACATGATGTAAAACATCGTGCATAAATACGTAGTCGAATGATTCCCTTTCATACTTCATATCAAAAACTCCCTGTTCATTTAATTCGAATTTATCGTTAAGAATATTACCGACGTTTTCATGTTCATAAATATCAGTTCCATATACATCCAAACCGTAAACTTCTTTAAAAATTTCAGCATCTACACAATCTCCACATCCTACATCAAGCAATTTTTTACCCCTCTCAAAATTAAAATCTAATTTCGTAAATATATCTTTTTTATATTGGTTGTAGTCATTTAATGATTTCATTTATTGTTTCCATGTTGAACGGTCGAGTTCACTTTTTTTCACTGTGGATGTTATTACGCCCATTGAATATTCCCATAATGTTATAAAACATGCGACGGGATGAAAAAACCATGCGATATCTGGCTTTTTAATAAACCCCCTGAGTGACTGTAACACCAAAGGAAAGACTGTGACCGTATACAAAGTAAATTTTAGCATTCCCAAAGTGTTTTTGTTTGGTTTGTCCAACAACTCCCACGAATAGTCGCGTGAATTTTGATGATACATATAGTCTTTAACACGTCTTCTTTGTTTGCGGGCAAATTTTTTAACGTCACTCTCACAAAAAGTATGAATAATTCCGTTTTTTATTTTGATAAAACTTACACTACCTTCATTTTTTATATATTTTCCTAAAATATCAATATCAAACAAATAATCTCCTTCAAAGTTATTCTTCAAAAACTCAGATCTAAATACGGTTCCGTTTGCACCTATTGTAGGCAAACCGCGATTGTCAAAAGTTGCTAATATATAATTTTTAAAATCCGTTTGGTCGTATTCAATTTCTGTCCATTTTCCGGTTAATAAATTTAAACGATCATAGTTTCCCAAAAATAAAACAAACGGATCATTTGCCCCCGTAAGAGCACTATACCTTGTTATAAATCCATCCTCTTTTCGCCATGTGTACTTCCATGGTTCACTACCGGCAGCTTCTTCATGTGTTTGAAGTGGAATAATCATTTCTTGCAACCAATTCACTGTGGGCAATATGTTATCGGAATCAATCAGAGCAATAAATTCTCCTTTGCTTGCCTTTACGCCTATTGCTTTACCTGATTCTGCAGTCATAAGATTGTTTTGTATAATTTTTGCGTTGTATTCTTGTGCTATTTGAAGAGTTTCATCCGTAGAACCCCCATCAGCAATTATTAGCTCCATTTTTTCTTTAGGGTAGGTCTGTTCTGAAATAGAAGCTAAACACTGTTCCAACACTTTACCTGCATTTAAAGTAGGAATAACAATAGAAACTTTGGGGAAATCCCGAAAATCATTCATAGTAGACATTCTATACTACTTCAATTTGCATTTCTTCAAAGGTACGCTTAAAAATATTTTCCCAAGTCATATTTTTACTAAATACGTAAATGTTTTGTTCAATCTTTTTTCTTTCATTTTCATCTTTTAAGAGTTCGCCTACATTTTGTACAAAAGAATCAACGTTATCATCTATAACCCGACCTAAATTATACTTTTTAATATCTTCAGAAAGCGGAATAACAGGTGTCGTAATAATCGGTAACCCAACAGACATATAATCTTTTGGCTTTGTAACATCTGAGAATTTTTTATAGTTATTTTCTGTGTCTGCATATGTTGCTAGTCCTAGAGTACTCTCCTTTAATAGTGCCAACCAACGGTGCCTTTCGGCTGAAGTGTCCATAAATCCTACAAAATTAACATTTTTTTCTACTTTTAACTCTTCTGCTAATTTTTTTAAATCCTCTGCTATTTTTCCATCACCTATAATTCTCAATTCCAAGTCGGGAAACTCTTTTATTAAAAATGGCATTGACTTTATTGCAATTTCTAAACCGAACTCGGGGTTAAGACCACCGCTGTACACTAAAATATTATCTTTTCTAACAATATCCTGAACTTTCTCGGCATCGTCAATTGGAACACCAATTGGAACCGTTATTTGAATTTTATCTTTTGCTTTATCTCCAATTTCAATGATTCGCTGGCGTGCCATTCTGTCTGACACATTCCAGGTATAATCGCTACCAAAAAACGCAATTCTATCCATTTTTATATAAAGCCAATCAAGCAATGGAATTCCTGTACGATCGTGCATGACATAATCAATTGTCATAAATACAACTTTATCAACCTTACCTAACTTTTTAAGAAATAAACCAAATAGAGCATTAAAAGAATTTATTCCAATATAAAAGTCTATTTTTTCCTTTGAAAAAAGTGCAAAAGTAATGTTATAAAACGCATCGCGCAAATAGAGAAGGTATTCATTTGAAGGCAATACCGGAGAAGTTTTCTCATATATTAAAGTGCCTTTTTCAAACTTTTTTATGTACGAAATGCTTCTTTTAGAATAAAAAAATTGATGTGCTATGTAATACAAAGATTTAATTTTTTTGTAATTTAAAAAATCCCTTAGCTCTTGGCCGCTACCTTTGAAATATTCATGAGTTACTATTGCAAGTTTTAATTCGTTAAGTTTCATTTTTTGAATAATGTCCCAGATTACAGATTTCCTCAATTATTTGATCAATATTATAAGTATATTTCCAATTAGGATAATGCTCCATAAACTTACTTACATCAGATATATACCAAATATGATCTCCTGAACGATTCTCATCTGAATAGATTATATTAGCTTTTTTATTTAGATAACTCTCTATTTTTTCAATAGCTTCCAAAATAGAGATATTTGAATGCCTGCCTCCTCCTACGTTGTAAACTTCTGCTACCCGGGGATTTTTATAAAACTCATAAAACATATTTATTAAGTCAGCTGAGTGAATATTATCTCGCACTTGTTTGCCTTTGTAACCATATATAGTATATTGCTTTTCTTCTGCTATACATTTTATTAAATATGCCAAAAACCCATGTAACCTGTGTCCCGAGTGTGCCGGACCGGTTAAACATCCTCCACGAAAAATTCCTGTTTTTAAATTAAAATAACGTCCGTACTCTTGCACCAAAATGTCCGCAGCCAGCTTAGAAGCCCCAAAAATACTATGCTTGCTTTGATCAATTGTCATCAACTCATCAATCCCATTCTTATATTTGTGATTAGTATCAATTTCATATCTTGTTTCTTTTTCAACTAAAGGTAAATTATTCGGCATATCACCGTAAACTTTATTTGTGCTTGTAAAAATAAATGTGGCTTCGGGACAATATCTTCGAAAAGCTTCAAGCATTATTAATGTACCTGTTGCATTCACTGAAAAATCCGTGAGGGGTTCTTTTGCTGCCCAGTCATGCGAAGGTTGTGCTGCGGTGTGAATTATTAATTCAAACTGATGTTGATTAAAAATATCATTTATGGCTTTTTCGTTTCTAATGTCTATATTATGGTGCGTATAATTTTTAAAATTATCTTCCAATAATTTCTTATTCCAATCAGTACTTGCTTCTTCTCCAAAAAAATAAGCTCGCATATCGTTGTCTATCCCGATAACTTCAAAATCATTTGAACAAAAAAATCTTACTGCTTCAGAACCAATTAAACCTGCAGAACCGGTAACTAATATTTTTCTTGCCATAGCTTTATTATGATAGCATTTAATAAATGAATAAACTGAAATTAATTGGAACAAACTTAACGTGGATGTGAAAAAGGCAAAAGTTAATGTAATGATTGATAGACTAAATATTGGAGGTGTTGAAAAAACAGCAATAATTCAAGTTCGTGAATTACGTTCACAAGGCGTACAATCAAAACTTTGGATACTTAGCAGAAAATCAATTGTACAAGGTGCATTTTCTGACTTATTAAAAGACATTCCGGTTGAATATTTAGAAGACAGACTTCCAGGGCCCTTAAGATTCACATTTAGAATACCTCCCGCTGCTTTTTTTTCGTTATTCCATCTTACCTATTCCATATTTTTACCTTTTGTAATAAAAAGTTCTGAAGTTGATTACATTATTGGTCATGGCTCATACACTACCTTCACAGCGGTTACTTTAAAAAAATTCCGAGGGATACATTACTCCATATATTTCTGGGATCCGGTGGGATACATTTTAAACAGGGTTTATTCAAACAAAATAAGTAAAATCTTAATTAAATTCTTAAACTTTATAGGTGAAACAATGGATAAGACTTTAGTGAGAAACGCTGATTATGTTATTACAGCAAGTACAACCCATAATGATTATTTTAGAAACACATGTAAGGCCAAAGACAGCAAACTCATTTTTATTCCACCCGGAGCTCCACTCGGAAGTCCTTCAGCAGAAAAGGATAATTCAGTTATAGTTGTGACTGCATACAAGGCAGGCAAAGATCCAAACTATATATTAGAAATTGCAGAAAAATTGCCAAACGTAAAATTTAAAGTGATTGGGAAATGGCTAGATCCTCAACTAAAAAATGACTTTATAAATATGCGTAAAAAAATGAAACTTGAGAAAACTGTTGAGATTATGGGTGCAGCAAATGAAAAACAACTTTCTGAATATTACCCCAAAGCAGCCGTCTTATTAACTACAAATCTTGAGGTGGGATTTGGAATGCCTGTACTGGAAGCCGCCGCATGGGGTACTACATCCATTGTTCCAAAGGGTAGCGGGGTATGTGTAGTATTTGAAGATTCAATCGATGCTTTTTATACTTCAGAAAAGGACACAAATGATATTGTAGAAAAGCTTACATTACTTACAAGCGACACAGCAAAAGCAAAAGAAATGGGCTTGAATGCGTATAAAAAAGTGAAAACTGACTACACCTGGCAAGAGCACGGGAAGAAATTATATAATCTTTTAAGTACAATTTAAGCCTGTAATTTGAGGGAAGTGCTGTGCGTAGAATTACAATATGGAATCGAGAAATTTAAAGTTTAAAAATCTAATTAAAAGTAAAAAATATGATATTGCACTTATTGCCTTTATTTTTTTAATTGGTTTGATTCCATTACTTTGGTTTAAAGAAAATCAATTTATAACCGGCACTGATGTTGATTTTCCTCCTTTTCCATTAGAAAAACTGGAAAAACGCTTATATACCTGGGATCCGATTTTGTTTAAAGGCTCAAACAAAAGCAATAACATGAGCACTTTAACATTTGTAGCAACTTCAGGGTTACTTTCTTATATTATTTCAAATCCAGTTACGGTAGAAAAAATCACATTCGTTATCATGTTTATCTTAACAGGACTTTCAATGGCATATTTGTTGGAAAAGGTTTTTGGGGATTTTAAAGAGGATAGTAAATTTATAATAAAAGTATTTGGTGTGTTAATTTACATGGTTAATTTTTATAATGTGTTTTTATGGGTAAGACTGCAGTTGAATGTAACCTCACTTATCTTTATACCGGTACTTTTTGGCGTCCTTTATACAATATTTAGCAAAAATGACACAAAATCAGCATCGTCCAATAAAAAGCTGCGAAAGTCAGATTTGTTGGTTTTGTCCATTGCCACAATACTGGGAGGATCTTTGGGTCAACAACCTCCAATCATTTATGCAGTAATAATATCCACAATTTTATTTATACTTTTATATACACTTTTAGATGTTTTTTCATCCGACAAACGAAAACTCCTGTTATCAAAATACAAAGAGCTTTTAGTAGCAGGTGTTGTCGCTTTACTAAGTGGTATGTATTGGATTCTTCCACAGGCAAGTTTTATATTTGGCTCAAGCCTGCTTAAAGACTCTGATGTAGCACTGGATGTGTACAATATTGAAGAATTGCTGGCATGGACAAGCAGTAAATCAAGTAATTTTAATATTCTTCGTACCATAGGTGATGTTGTATGGCTAGATGGTTGGGCTAATCAACCCTATTTTCCTGAATTACTAACACAATACACATCTCCGTTATTTATAATCGCAAGTTTTTTATTTGTAGCTGTAGTCTTTTCACCATTTTTTCTAGCCAAAGAAAAACGAAGTGCCATTATTGTATTTGGCTCTATTACTTTAATCTCTATATTCTTTTCGAAAGGTATACATCCGCCATTTGAAGGACTTTTTAAATTGGCTTTTACAACACTTCCCGGATTCTGGATACATAGAGCTCCTTGGCAAAAATTCGGAATGATTACAATTGTAGGATACTCGGTTTTGGGAGCTTATGGATTTTATTTATGTATTAATTTTTTAAAAGAAAAATTCCCGGACTTAAAAGAGGCTCCAAGAGGTATGATGGTATTTGTTTTAGTTGTGCTTTACTTGTCATTTAATAACTTATTTGTACTAGGTAAAATGTTCCCGTCAAAAGAAAGTGATATTGGTTATCATGGTTACTTCAATTTAGGTTTTCATCATACTTTTCCGGACTACGCATATGATATAAAGAGATATTTAGAAACAGAAGATAAAACAACTGACTATAGCATCTTACTCCTGCCTGAACTTCATACAAGCGTATACAATTGGGGTTATGGCGGGTCAACAGATATCGTTTCTATTTTTACAAACAGGTCAACATTATTTTCACCATATGGTGAGGGATTTGTTCTTGACGGGTATATAAGCAATGTTTACTCAGACATTGTTTCAGTTATTTACAATGCACACATTGCAAATGACGAAATCTTAAATAATTTAAACAGTGTATTTGATTTTTATGATATTAAGTATGCTTTACAACGTAATGACTTCACATATAACTTTTACGGAGATATGGATTCACCGGCATTCCTAAGAGAACAGCTTAATCTTGCAAATATAGATAATGTAAAAAGTTTTGGAGAATGGGATCTTTATGATTTAGAAATACAACAATCATACCCCCTCGCTTATACAAGTAATAACTTAATAGATGTGTCTGAATTACAACACAATATCTTGCTCCCCATTATAGATAACGCAAGTGAAAATAAGCTCTTAGTTTCAACCAAACCCGAAATTGCACTGAATTATGCAAAAAAATATTCTTCAAATGAGGTAGAATCTGCCGAAATATCATATTACGAAAATAATTATAAAAAACTTGATGTCGACTCATCCGAAGAAATAATTGAGGAAGTCAATCTAAGCATCAATAAAATTAACAAAGCCCAATTTAGAGAGTTATTGCCTGACATAAATAATGAACAACTTACAGATTTGTTAAATAATTTAAACGAAAACATTTTGATTACCGAATATCTTGCAGAAGATATTAGGTTTAACCAGGAATACGAAATTGAAATTATAAATGACACTCAAAAAGAAATATTATTATTTGTTACTTTTACAGATTACACAGACAATTCGATTATTGCCGGCACTGCTAAAATAGACCCAACAAACGGTAATAATACAAGTGAAAATGAAAGCTTTAAACAAATGGTTAAAACGGTTTCCGGTGTTAAATACATTAGAATCTTCACGCTGGAGATACCCGGTGAAACTATATCTAACTCGAATGTTAAGTTAACTAGATATTTCAAACCAAACGTTGTTGTAACTCAAACAATAAACACAAATATAGAACCTGACAATAATGCCACAGAAACTAAAATGATTAACCCCACAAAATATAAAATTACTCTAAGCGAAAAAAATAAGAGCCTCAACCTTGTTTTTAATCAAACCTACAATAATCTCTGGAAATTATATGCAATAAAAGGTGACACAAAAGTAGAAATTCCACAAAAGCAACATTTTATGGCAAATTATTATGCAAATGCTTGGCATTTAACGCAGGAAGATTTAGCTCAAACAGATTATCTTATTGTTGAGTTCTATTTACAAAGGCTATTTTATATTGGAACAGTTATAACATTAGGTAGCTTTGCATTGATTTTAAGTATTAATTTTATTGATCTTGCTAAAAGACATGCTAAATAAATTAACCAACATAAATGCATTTGTACTTGAGTTATTCTTAATTATTCTTGCTTATAACCTTTTTATACTAAAGGAACAGCGAGGAACAATTATTATTTTGGCAACTATCGTGTATTTTATCTTTCACTATTTATCAAAGGGTCGGGAAATTAAAACAATATTTAGAGATGTATTATTATTTATAATGGCAGCACTTTTATTGACTTTGCTAGGGATAGATTTCGCTGCAAAAATAATGATGGACTATGTCTTTGTTTTTTTGTTTGCAGGAATGTTTTTAGAATTTATAACTCAAATGTATTCGAAAAAAAAGAAATAAATTATCGTTTGTTTTTAAATACAATATCAATGGCCTCTGAATTTGCATGTACATAAGCAATCTTATAAATATAGAAATCTTCAAACAACACATCCAATATTCCTTTTAGATTATTACCGTTGTTTACTTGCAAGTTTATTTCAATGTATAAATAATCGGCTTTTTTAATAATGGCTTTATTTTCTTTAACAATATTTAGCTCAGAACCTTCTGCGTCTATTTTTATTAAATTTATAACTTCTAATTTCTTTATATCTTGAATGTCATCTAAAAGAATTCCTCTCACAGTTTCGGTTTCTGATGTATTCTTACTATAAATTGACGCCGTCAATAACGAATTCTTATACAATTTTAGTTCTTTTTCACTTGAAACTGCATAATTTAATGCGTTTTTAGAGTTCATTTTGAGAATATTGAAAGATTCCTTAATTGGTTCAATACTTATAACTATGTGTGCATCCAAAAAATTATTGTAAAAAAAAGTAGCCTGCCCAATATTTGCACCAATATCAATTATAATACTATTTTTAGGCAATAAATCCTTAAAATAGCTGTCTTCAAACATTGTTTCCAAAGCAGTTATATCGCATTTAGATTGATAATAATAATAATCACCTAAAAGTTTTGCTTTCTTTATCTCATTTTTACGAAAAAAACAATCTAGTACAAAATTTAAATACTTTATTATTAGGAATTCTATTTTTGTTTTAATAGAGAGATTTCCGGTCTTTAAAAATGTGAAATCTATTTCCAAGTTTTTGGTAAAAAGGTAAACAAACCTCATCTTTTGCTCTTTATATCCAGGTCACCAAGAAATTGTCTATCTAGATTATCGGTTTTTATAGAAAAAGTAACATGATGTGATGGCCACTTTACCAACCCATACGGAATCTTTGGATGTATCCACCTAAGGTCAATGTAATTCCAGGTACCCTCAATTAAAGTACGTGCTCCATTTTTTTTCAAAAGTTTTTTTATATCATTAATTCTTTGAGGTCTTTCCAATGGCTGATCTTTAAAACCAAAAATTTTGTTTAAAACGGATCTAAAAAACTCAATCGGAAATGGAAGTGCTGCATGTACAACAAGAATTTGTATTTCTGAGATTCTTGTAATCTCTGATATGGCTTTTTCCAAGTTCTCAACATGTTCAAGCGTACCTATACTAACAGCAATCTCAAACTCGTTATCTTTAAACGGCAGATTTTCTGCCGGCGCATTAACCAAATTTTTTACACCTAATTTACGTGCTCTTTCAAGCGCTTCAGTTGAAAAATCAACTCCCACAGTATCAGGTGAATAAAACTCCACCGAACCATAACCACAACCAATATCTACAGATTTGGAATTTTTTATTAATGCACCTACAAGTCTGTAATATTCAGGCTCTTCCATATAAATATCTTGCTCTCTTAATTTGTGCCATAGTTCATAAGCATCTTTTGTGTTCATAATCACCTTATCGTATCACATTTTTTATGGGTTCAGTAAGGCCATAATTACTTAGATTTCAATTATCTAAAAGGGATTTTATGCGTATTAGTAAGTTTAAATGTTAATCAGGAATTTTTACAGCGGCTTTGGCTTCTGCCTCTTTTTGCGCGCTTTCTTTTATCATTACATCAACCTCTTTATCGGCTTTTTTGGGCAACAGGTGTGTAAACAAGCTCTTTACTGCCCGACCCCAAAATTTCGGCGACGACATTTTGACACTAGTCTGGTCTTTATCAAAATCAAGCAAATGTCCAACGATTTTCCATGCTGAATAAGCTAAAAATCTTACATCATCATAATTTCTTATAGACAAGAACTTTCTCAAAATATATTGCGGAGTGAAAAATGATGAATACAATTCTTGTGTAAGAGCATATAACTGTTCATCCTCAAATGGAACCTTCATAACCGGGCTCCTCATGTCAAATGCTTCATAATCAGTAGGTTCAACTCTCAACCAGTCATTTTCTATACATTGTTTATATAACGGTGTTCCGGGGTAGGGAATGACGATTGTTGCCTGCATAGTGTCAACATAACCCTTTTTAAATAATCTTTTTGCAACTGCAATTGTATTTTGAGCCATTTCATATGTTTCCCACGGATACCCAAGCATTATTGTTAAATGAGGTTCAAGTCCTGCTTTTTTTGCCATTCTAACTCCCTCTTCTATTTGATGTACTTTTAATCCTTTATCGAGTCTATCAAGAGTTTCCTGGTTTCCAGATTCCATGCCATATAAAATAAATCTAAAATTGGCCTGTCCCATTAAGTCGTAATATTCTTGAGTTAAAGCATTGAGCCTCATATTACAACCCATAACCACTTTTTTGTTGTATCCTGATTCAATAAGCAAATTACAAAACTTCTTAAGAGGAGGACCTACAAATAAAGTTCCAGCATCGTCAAAAATTTCTCTGACACCATAATTATCAACAACATGCTTTACTTCGGCAAATAACCTTTCAGGAGTAAATCTTCTGTATGATCCGATAGGGTTTATGGTATGGTCCCATACACAAAAAGTGCATCTGTTCCACCAGCAGTCCTTGCCTGAATACATGTATGTTGCGGGTGTATATTTATAATTTCCATTAGAATAAGCATAAAGCTCCCATTTTGTTAAGTCTCTATCAACGAACGGAAGCTCGTCTAAATTGTGAGTTTGCACTAATGGCCCTGAAATCCAAAAAGCATCCTTTTCTTCGGTTAAATCGTTATTTTCATGCCTAATAAGTTCCGAGAGTTTAACACGTTTATCACCTTTTCTTCCCCAAATACCACCTACAAGCTGAACTCCTTTGGTAATGGAATCAGCCAGGTCGGTCAACATAAAATCATAATCCCCACCCGTGATAATGTAATCAACCGGGCAATTCATCATAGTTTCTTTAGGAGCGAAGGTAACATGGTCTCCAACAATTACTGTTATTAAATTCGGAAATCTCTTTTTTATATCACCAAATATAAGCCAATGCTGCTTTACTACAGGAGATTTTGTTTCAACCATTAACATATCCGGTTTTTCACGTTCGAGTTGCTCCATCCATTCCTCATACGTTTGCTCTTCAGCAATGCCATCCATCCAAACTACATCATAACCCTTTGCTTGAGCTTGAGAAGCTGCATATGCCGGCACCATCGGATAGATGTATGTTTTGGCATTAAAATATTGAAATTGTCTGTTCTGAGATAAGAGAGGAACTCCTTTATTTGTTTGAATGGGAGGATATCCCACGGCTATTTTAAATTTTTTATTTTCTGCGTTGCCGTGCATATGGATAACATATAGATTAGCTTATATGCATGGTGTAGTCAAACTCTATAATCCAGTGAAAATAGATATCTCATTAGCATTTAGACCTTCTTGGGGCCATAGCAAACATACCCCCGATGACGGGGTTTTTATGGCATTTTTTAAAGATTCTTCAAAATAATCCGACATTTTTATAAAAGGCAAAAACGGTTTTCCTAACTGCCAAAAATACTCAACCATTTCACCAATCCAATTCACTTCTTTGCCTATATCGTTAAAAAAAAGCATCGGACTATAGACATCAATTACTGCATTTAGTTTGCTAAAATCCTGGGCAACAACCCGCTGAATGCCCGCACCATAATCTTTGTCTTTCCAAGGCAATACCTGCATTCCCAGCTTTACTGGATTGTTATCTGTGTTTATTAAATCTTTAACATTTTTAGCAAACCCTACAATATGAGAAGCTTTAAACTCAAGCCATTCGTGGTAATAACTACCGTCAATATACAAAGCCGTATTTTCAAGTTCGGTACCTTCTCCACCAACACCTTCTATAGGCTCACCAATGTACTCTTCAAAAAGCTTTAAACAACGTCCACAGTAGCATGTGTCTAAAATGTTCGGCTCGGGAACATCCCATTGTGTTGGGTATTTAAGCTGATCCAACCAAATTCCGTCAATATTTTCATTTAATAAAGCTCTAATTGCATCAAGTGCTTCAGACCGTACGCCCGGGTGAGTTGGGCAAACTCCACCATTGCTTGTATCTCTACCTTCGGAATCAATAGCTAATGCATCGGCGTATTTTTGCAATTTTTGTGAATCAAAAACAGAGACTGAAACATATATCTCAATGTTGCTCAATTTCTGTTTAATCTCTTCGACTAAATCTTTGTTAACCAACGACTGATCCAATATGAGTGAGCTTAAATTTATATTATTAAGAGTATTTAGCGTTTGAGGTGAAATAGTATTTAAAAATAAAGATTTGTGCATAATTTAAATTGCCGGATAAATTTGATTACCGTCCATATCTTCCACAATAATTGCGGTTGTCGGGCAGGATTTTGCAGCATCAATTATTGTAACTGCTTCATCCCACGTACCTTCTTTTACATATGCAATGCCTTCATCATCCAGGTCAAAAGTAAGAGGAGCAATAATCACACACGTAGCTGCACTTATACATTTAGTTTTGATTACTTTTATTCTTAGTTTTGAATTCGCGTTTACTGCAAATTCATCCTGACCGTTTTTTTGCATATTATCCTTCTATATAATTTCCGGAAGCGGAGTCAAATCTTTTTAATTTTAAGTCAGGCTTTTTTAAAAGTCCAATCATGAAATTTATACCATAAACAACGTGAGTCAAAAAAATTCCCACTCCCACACATAAACCACTTACAAAAGATAATTCGTATAGTATAGTTTTTATCGTTTCATAAACCAAAAAGAAAATATAAATATAAACGGCGATTAAATATATCCATAATAAATCTCTAAAAAACAACACAATTATAGGTCCTGCAAATAATCCCAAGACAAATAAGGAGGGAATAAAATATGAGAGCTTACGGGAGGTCTCGGGAAATTTTTTTGCAAAGTAACCCCGGTGCTTCCCGTAGCGGGAAATTTGTTTTAAGTGCGGTAAAAAGAGCTTTCTTCGATGATGATAAACTACAGGCTTTGGGTCGTATAAAAAGGGTTTTCCAAATTCTTTAACTAAGTCCAAACACAATTTTGTGTCTTCTCCCGGCCAGAAATTTTCATTAAATCCACCTACTTTAAAAAATGCATCTTTTTTTACGAAAAGATTTACCGTAGGATAATCGCTTATTAATCGGCTTGAGGATGGTATATGTCTATAAACTTCTTTATAACTTGCAAGCATAGACTCAAGGACTCTACCTGAACACCTCTCCCGAACTCCGGCATTTGGAGGAGTGACACCAGGCGCCCCCAAAGCATAAATATCATTTTCATTAAATACATCATCTGCATATTCAAGCCAAGTTATAGTAGGATAAGCGTCATCGTCCAAAAAAACTAAGATATCCCCGGTTGATGCTTTCGCTCCAATATTTCTTTTATCACCAGGTCCAATTTCACCTGCAGCTATAACCTTAAATCTTTTATCACCTTTAAAGTCAAAAGACTCTTCATTGTCTAAAATAATAATTACTTCAAAATTTTTGTAAGTTTGTGATTTCAACGCTTTTATATTTTCTGTTAAGAAGTCATTAAAGGATCTGACAGGGATAATTACACTAAACTTGTATGTAACAGGTGACGCCTCGTCAACAACACCCGGAGTCATTTTTTTGCTTAAATACCAATTTCCGCTATTATCGGAATGGTAATACTTTAAAATACGCATCCTGTAAAACACACCAAAAGTATCTACAATCATTCCTCTTATAAATGGTTCAAAAATCAAAAATTTTTTAAAGTTGGTGTTATTAAAGTCCCAGCTGATGCGTACAGGTGCCTCATATATCTTTTTAAATCCCACATAACGTGCTACCGCCAAAATTTCAATATCAAAAGCGAATCTTTTTATTACCAACCGTGGCAAAACTTGCTCCAGAACTTCTCTTTTAAACACCTTTAGTCCTGTTTGAGTGTCTCTAATTTTCAACCCAAACAATAATCTAACCAATGTGTAATAGCCCCAGCTATAAATTCTTCGGGTAAAAGGGTAGTTTACCTGAGATGCAGGATGTCTTTTACTCCCCACAATTACATCAGCATCATACCACTCCATATGTTCAAGAAGCATGGATATTCCATTTGAGTCAATATCCATACCTGCATCAATAAATGCGATATAATCACCTTTTGAACGTGCCATTCCATATCTTACCGCATAACCTTTTCCTTCATTTTCTTCGTATCGCACAACTTTTACATTTTCACACTGGCTTTTTTTCGCTTCATCAAAAGTATTGTCGGTGGATCCATCGTCAACAACAATAATTTCAAAATCCAAACGGGTTTGTTTCATTGTATTGCAAATATTGTCAATATCCTGCTTTATCGTTTTTTCTTGTTTATAGGCGGGAATTATTATGGATACTTTTTTCATGATTTAATATTTTAGCAGTATAGGCTAGTAAAACCACCAAAACGCATATTGAAACAACTAAGTTTACACTTATAATGTTATACAGGTTAGTGTGATACATTTGAATTCCAATAAACTGCAATATAACCCCTATTGATAAAATAGCATATACATTCACCTTTCCAACTGCAATACACAACATTGTAAAAAAATTAATAAGTATGTAGACACCTACAAACAACGCGAAAAGAGGAACATATGCTGCTGATTCAATATATTTCTGCCCAAACATTACGCCCGAAATCAAATCCGGAAAAAAGACAAACGTTATTAATCCCCCTGTTACTAAAACAAGTTGTATTATAATAAATTTTTTTACTGCAGGAATTATACTTTCACCTTTTGCGTGAATCTCAGAAATTATTGGATACATAACCATTCCCAACATTCCCGCACCAAACAAAAAGACTTTGCAAATTGTAACTACTCCCGCATAAAGCCCGGCATCATGAGCAGTGAAAAAATGTTTTACCAAAATTAAATCAACATTACCCATTAAATCCAAACTGACTCTTATTATCAACACAGGAATACTCAACGTTAGTATACGCCTCAACAAATTTCTCACCTCAATCTTTTCTTTAACAATCAGATTTTTTTTAAGAATCAGGTGTGCAAGTACATAACTAAATAGTGCAAAAATAAAAAGCCCTCCAAAAACTCCTGCCACTCTATACCCCAGGTATATAAACAATAACGGTAATATTAACCTTATTACTGAACTTGAAATTGCAAAAAACGCAAAACCTTTAAATCTAAGAAGTCCTTGCAAAAATGCTGCAGGAATTATGGTCAGAAAAGTGGCTCCAAGAAATAATGAATATGTAGCAAAAATGTTTCGGTTTTCAATTCTCAAATACGACGATATCCACGGGCTACTTAAGTAAATAAATAAAGCAAGTATAGATCCAAGTAGAATAGCCCATTTTACTAAAGACTTATATAAGTGAGTGAGTTCGTTAAACGAATTTTTTGCCTTTAATTCAGAAGTTACTTTCACCAGAGACAACGACAATACATTAGCCGGAACGATAAACAAATATGATAAAGACAATAATGCATTGAAAACTCCAAACTCCGGAATAGTTAGTACTCGCCCCAATACAACCTGCAATAAATAATTAAATATGCTGGCAACAAAAAATCCAATGCTCATCAAAGCAGTACCTTTTAAAATGAAATCGCCTTTTAGAATAGATGTGATTTTTGCCCCGTTCATAAAACTATTATCCTTTCGTACACATGGTAAAGTATTATGCCTTTTGATTCAATTTCGCCAACTTTAACAAGCTCAAAGCGATCTTCTTCGTGCGAAGTATCATCCCAAACAGGATATATAAAGTACTTTGTATTAATTGCCTGTCCTGTTAAATCTGTAATGGTTGCTCTGGCTCCGATTTCATTAACAAATGGCCATATTTGAGTGTAATATTTTTCCTGGAATCCTACCACAAGCTTATCCTGAATAAAAACAGTATTCACGTATTCATCAATACTTTCACCGTCTTCAAAGCTAGCGTATGCGTTTTGTGTTTTTAGCTCATTTAAGTAATCCACAATCTCATGTTGGCCAATCATCCACTTTGGCTCAATGATATAAATACCTTTTGCCGTACCACCAATAAGCGGGTTGTAATAGGCCAAATAGTCTGAATGCAAAACAATCAATGTGAAAACCGGAAGCAATAATAAAATAATTAAACCAACAACAAATGGTTCAATCTTTTTTAATAGATGTATATAAAAAAATCCTGCTGTAAACCATAAACTTATAATACTTGGCAATAGGTATCGATCCAGCTTTTTTGATGGGATTGTCATTTCAATTCCATAAAAAAGTGCAAACAGCAAAGCATATGACGCAAATTTACGCTCATTTGCATTTAATTTTTTATAAATCAAGAAAAATCCAATGACCCCAATAATCAACATAACTGATGAGCGCAAAAACAAAACAACGGGATAAAAGGTGAGTCCGGGATCTTCAACTAAGTTTGAAAAATATAATTGAATATGCCCTTCTTCTACTCCGGTTTCTGATATACCTGAATAAAGTGTGCTTAGGGCTTGTTGGGGCATTGTCCACATGGCCGGCCACAAAGCTATAAAAAATATAAGTACAAATACTAACCAAGTGAGAAAGTTAACTAATATATAATTTATTGAATTTTTCAAGTTTAATCCGCGGGAAAAATCTGGTATTCGCTCACACACTAGTATTAAAGCCATCATCGGTAACAAAAAAAGTGCTGACGTTTTGGTGAGTATTGCTAAAGCACCAAAGAATGCAGAGAGAATTATGTATTTTCTCATATGGGAATTTCTTATATACATATAAAAAGCAACAAACGACGCAATCATAAATGTTGACATTAACCCCTCTAGATGCACTACACGTGTCAATCCGACATAAAAAGGCTCAAGCGACATCATTAGCAGTGTTAACAAAGCATACTTTAGCGAAAACAGTTGTTTAACAACATAAAACACAAAAAATAAAGTAAATCCGATAGCTAAAACTATAAAAAACTTTTGCATAAAGTGTAATTGAAAAATAGTATGTATTGAGTTATCAGGCGGAGGAATTTTAAATATTAGCTCATACCCAAAGTTATAAACTTTAACAGCAAAACTACCAATCCACATTAAAGTTACACCTGGATGATATCTTTGAATTGTTTTTTCAAAGTTTAATGTGAATATTCCGGTACCAAAATCAAAAATTCGGCTTTTCCATTTCCATACATCAGTGTTGAATATATCATGGCCAAGCATAGGTAATCGTGAAGCCACAAAAAATATTAAAAAAGATAATTCCCATTTAAAATCAATAATCTTCTTTAGTTTCATAAGTTTCTTCCGTTACAATATTGTAACTTTCAAATCTGGAAATTGTATTTTGTATTATTACTATGAGCGGAAAAATGAAAAAGAGCAATAACATTAACATTTGTACCTTTTTATTAAATGAGGTACCAACATAATCAAATAATTTATGTACCAAATATCCAGCAACAACAGCCACTAAAGGATAGGTAATAAAATAATAATGAGATCTGCTTTTTTCAAATCCTGCAATATAAAAGAAAAAAATCAACGAAGGAATTATCAGCAATAATAAAGGCTCCACATGTACAAAAATAAAATTTCTTACTATTTTGAAGGGCAGTGAAAGTACAACCGTAAGATATGCAATAAGAGGCATAAAACCAAAATCGTCCGGAAGTTTGGTAAAAAATAAACTTACAAATTTAATCACCTGTAAATCAAGTGAAACTTTACCTACGTTTGTGAACTGCCACAAAGCTCCTTTTGGGCCATCTGTTCGTATAAAAGTTGAAAAATCAAGTAAAGCATACGGAGTTCCCATAACAAATCCGATTAGTGAAAAAGTACCTGACAAAAACAAATTTTTTAAATTTTCAATGCTAAATAATCTTTCTTTGGTGCTGTAAACGCGCAATAAATGTGCTGTTAGCACAATTAAAGCCGATAATCCACCGTTATACTTTGTAGACGCGGCAAAACCTACAAATAAACCTGCCAATATATAATAAAAAGTTTTATTTGATTTAAATATATGCGTGCAAAAGTACATTGCCATAGCCAAAAAAAATGTCATTGGAACATCTGCCAACGAGTACTGGGAATGCCAGATGTGGTATGGTAACACAGCCATAACTAAAGCCGAAAAAATGGCAACTTTCTTATTTTTAAATAAATTTAATGCAGCCAGATAAACCGGAAAAACCGTTAATGCTCCCAAAAATGATGAAAATATTCTGCTGATTAAATAAAAAATAAGGTCATCGTTCCACAAAAGCGGAAAAATATTTGAAAAAGTACTCTTAAGCCCCAACATTGCTAAAATATTACGTACCCAGGCAAAAAGCATGTATACAAAGTAATTTAAATAGATATACAAATGTGGCCAGTCAAAATGCTTAGGATTTGGAAAAAATCTAATCCCAAGTGCCGACCTCACAATTGTAGGTTCATCGGGATGCACAATATTGGGGAATGAATGTTCTATAGAAAGCAGTCTTAAAAAGAGCGTAAAAGCAAATATGCCAAACAAAAGCTTATTCTCAACAACAATATTTTTACTTCTCTTTAACATAAATTCTCCAGTATTCCAATCCGTTTATGTAGTATGAACTGTCATGAACAAACTTGTTTTCGGATTCAAGGATTTCTTGGGGCATTTCTTCATCAACTGCCAAAACAATAATATCGTAATTGCTTGTTCCATCCACGCGTATGTCAAATAAACGAGAATTCATGTAAATAGCGCTCATAGGTTTTGTATCAATAAAACCAAGCGTAGGATATTCTCCGTATTTTTCAAAAATAAATTCCCTTAGCGCCGGTATACCTATACCAAAAGGTTTTTGTGCTAAGATTTTGTGTGCGGAGTCAGCACTTCCTACTAATGGAGTTGAATATGTAAATGGATAAGGATGTAGCTTTAATACCGGACATACCACAAAAAGCATACTCAAAACTAAAGTTAATATGACAAAATGAACCCTTTTAAGTTTATTATAAAGCTCATAGTAACCGTACACTGCTATAAACCCAAAAAAAGGATACAGAGGAATCATGTATCGATCAAGCTTTTTTGACGGATACATCATTACAAGCAGATAACCAAAGTAAAAAATTCCCAGAAACAATTCGGGCGAAATTTTTATTTTTTCAATCGAGGCGTTCATATTCAATAAAACACTTTTAAACTTAAACACCAAAAAGGCCACTAATCCGATTAATGTAAAAGGTGTTGTCTTAAGTAATAACACAAGAATATAAAATAAAGGACCTGCATCACGTGTATACTCGCCAAAAACGATTTGTTCATGACCTTTTCTTATTCCAACCCTTTCAGCTTCGTCAAAAATGTTATAAATTGTGTCTACCGGAGCCGTCCACATAGCAGGAAAGAACAAAAATAAAGTAACAATATAAATTACCAAAAATGGGAGTAACAACTTGAGAGTACCTTTAAAGCCTAATTCTTTAAAAAATAACATTCCTCCTATTGCTAATGAAAAAGAAAGTGCGCCTATTGCAATACTTTTAGTCAAAAAAGCAAGACTCAAAATAATTGCTGCAAAAACACCATATGTATATTTGTAAGTGCCTATGTACAAGTAAAACAGTAGCAAGCCTAAAAACAATAGTAACGCCAACAAAACATCCAAGTGTAATAACCTTGAGTTCCCAAGAAAGAATGGCTCCAGAGAAAACAGACCAACAGTGAATACTGACATAAGCAAGGGAAATTGCCTGTTTTTAAGCAACAAAACTTTGTATAAAACAAATATAATCAATATAGAAACGATAAACTGCACCAAAACAAGTGCTAATTTAGCAGCAGTGTGAAATTTCATAAAGTTGAGATGGGTATAAACTGCATCTTCAGGATTTAATTGTTTTATTAATTCTATTGGTATACCGGCTACCCACATTAACGTAACACCGGGATGGTAATGCTGATGAGTTTTTTCAAAATCACCTGATTTTAAACCGACTATAAATTGTTGTGACCTGTAGTGCCAATTAACTCCATCGGGATTTATTGCATCAACACCCAATGACGGTAATCGGGTAGTAAAAAAAAGCAAAATAAAAAGACCTACCGGTAAATATTTATTTTTAAGTATTTTTGTTAAATGCATAAATAAATCCGCCAATCAAACTGACAAATAATCTAAATAAATGATAAATAATTGAAGCGCTTAAAGCTATTGTACTTGTAGTTATACCTCCAGCAGTGAAAATCTGATTATACATTGCATCTTGAACACCGATTCCATTGAGAGAAGGTATAAAAAAGCTTGCAAGTGTAATAACAGGAAATACTGCTAATGCATACCAAATGTTCATGTCAACGTTAAGCCCCTTAAATATAAAAAATTGTGTGAAAATAGAAATTAGCTGTACAACAAAAGATGTTAAAAAAGCCCAGAACATAACTTCTTTTTCTTTTTTATAAACCATTATTGATTCATAAAGTTTTTTTAATTTCTTTGATTTTTTGGCCAAAATTTTCAAAAACACAAATGCAGCTACGGCACCGACCCAAAAGCCTAAAAATATCATCAGTTTAAACATAGTTAACAATAAATTACTTTGGGCAATTTCTTGGGGTAAAAAAGATAGCCAAATACTCCAGGTTTTTACAATACCAAAGTATGAAATCAGTACTAAAGCCACCATACCTGTGAATCGCTCCATAAATGTGGCTGAAAAAGCATTTGCTTTGCTACCTATTTTGTTTCCTAATTTGTACACTTTATAAACATCCCCACCAATGCTTGTGGGCATGAAATTGTTAAAAAACGCCCCAACAAAATATAAATTCATCAAATACGACAGTGAAGCCTTTTGTGAATTCTCAAAAATTAAAAGTTTTTTCCATCTCACCGAGCTGATAACATAGTTCAACAATAAAAACCCTACAATCAAAGGTATATAAATTAGTTCGAACTGCCTAAAATTTAGAACCAATTGTTCTAAGTCAACATTATTAAGTGTTATGAACAGCAAAACAGAACTTATAACAACTTTTAGCAACGCTTTTTTATTCATTATGTAAATCTCCTCAATTTGTTTTTGAGCAGTAATAAATCATCCTTTGTTATGAATTGAGCTATATAAATCCCAACCATGTACAAAACTACAAAAACTATGTATAACGGGATTTTCTGCCAGAAAGTGCCAATATCTTTTGTTAGAGAAATAATAAAACTTTGAAGTAATACTAAAATATGAGAATGGTCGATATATTTCATTTTTAGCTTATATTGTGATGAAACTACCATATAAACAAAGCCCAAGAACGAGCCTGCTAACAACCCAAATGTCATACCGGATAAGTAATCCAGTTGAGGTAAAGAATAGATTTCAGCAAAATTGGGCAATCGCAGGGCTAAACTTTCTAAATGCTCAATTCCAAGCATTCCACTTAACCTAACCAAAATATTTGCTTCGGTAAATAATGAGTAAAATCCGGTAGTAACAAATAACATGATAATAAAGCTGAATATCATTTCTTTAATAAATTTTGCAGGAATTAGTATGCTTGATTTAATAATATTAGTAAACGCGTAAAAAGTGAAAGTAAACACAAGAGGTAATATGAGAGGAACAGCGCCATCATACTTAGAACCTCCGAATAAATATACAATTTCACTCGACCAGAAAACAGCACTGGTGGCTGCAAAAATAATAAATGCAAATACTTTATTAAAGTTTCTGATAAACATTTCTTTAAATTCATCAATATTTTGAACATATTTTTCAGAAAACACCGGAAGATTAATATCGGTAACCGCATCAGAAACCTGAATTATTTTTTTTGAAAATAAAAGAGCGAAAGTAAAAATACCTACAAGTTCAGGTGTTACCTCAAACCCAAGCAGTAAAGGGCCGGCTTTTTCCCACCATGTATATACGATTTTTACAACATAAATTGCCAGACTAATTGAAAATAATTCTTTTAACAATCTTTTAAAATCGTCTTTTGAGGGTAGCATGAGTTTGCCTTTTAACGGGCGAAATGCAATATATGACAACACAATGGTTGAAATTAAGTTAAATATAAAAAATGCATAAAAATAGCCGTCAACCCGATAAATATAAATTAATGCCACATACAAAATTATGCTCACCAACGGTACAGTTGCCTGATAAGTAAATAACTGCTTAAACCGCTTTGTACCTGCAATCACTGAGTTAAGAATTCCTTGCATACCTTGAATCGGTAAAACAAGAGCATATATTTTTAGCGGGGTTATTAATGATGGTTGTGAATACTGATCTACAGCAATATTGTCTGCATAAACAAATAGCCAAATAGCCAAAGGAATTGCCACAAGATAACGAATAAAAACTGACGTCAAAAAAATTTTAAAAATCTCAGTATCATCTTTTGCTGATGATATCTCACGCGTACTGCCTGAAGCCAGCCCTAAATGCTGATAAATTCCTAGTGCTCCGCCAACTGCAGCAGCAAGCTGTACTAAACCATATTCCGAAACAGTGAGAATTCTTACAAAAATAAATGTCTGAACAAGCCCAATAACATTTGCCACACCTCTTGAAACAAAACTTACAAACTGCCAGGCCGTTAAACTTTTCATTGTACAATTTCTGCATCGCCTAAATAAATACTTCTGGTTCTAATTTCGTTTGACATACCGATAAAAACTTTATAAGTACCTGTGGCTAAAAATTCAGGCGGCGCAATTTGCAGATTTTCAATAAAGTACATATCTTCAGGCCAATTTCGAAGTTGGTTTAATGCAAATGAAGGTAAGTTTGCCACCTGATAAATTTCTCCCGACTCGCTGTTAATAAATGTTAAAAATAATACGTAGTCATCAAGTCGTTTTTCTTCTTTTTTTACATACACAATTTGAGCATCATAAACAGTGTTTTTCTTCATTTCTTGAGGAAATTCATAATCTACCACTGTTAGACTTTCAAATATTTCCAAATTAACCTGCTCCTCATACTGATATCTTTCTTGAAGCGGTAATAACATTGATTTTGATGCATTTGGAGTTTTTTCAAAGACAAAAAGATTTCCGCAGCCAAGTTTAAAGCCGTAATCTTCAGCTTTTATAATGTCAGATACCACGTCACGCACTAAGGTTAAATCAGCATCAAGAATTCTTAGGATTTTTTGTGAAAAAACATCAACAATCACGTAATCAGCTTCGTTGTATAAAGCTGGGAATATAGCATAAGTTTCTCTCATTGATAAATGCGCACCTAAATAATCAGGTCCTGACACCGACGCATCATCAGGAATCATCCTAACTATTTTTTCCGCACATTCCCGATCTTTTGTTTCCAGTTTTGAAAGCGTAAACCTGTCACCTATTTCAATATTTTCTTTTATTATCTGTGTATCAGACTTGGCCAAAACAGGAATTCTTTTTGATACGGCCTGTGTTAACCACAAATAAATAGGATTATTATATTGAAAGGTAGTATAAATATTTCCAAGCAACACAGCTCCCGACAAGCCAATTACTAAATAGCGTTTGTCGAGTTTTGTTATTGAGGATGCCAGATATGCCAATAACCCTATCGAATAAATACTTGATATAAAAACTACAGGCACAATCATAGAAATTCTATGATTTATAATTTCAGAAGTACCGATTCCCCCCGCAGAAGTAGCATAATTAATTAAAAAGTCCGGAAATGCAATTATAAAAAGCGGCGGATATAGTACAGAAGTGTACATCATAGGCTCAAGAGTCTTTTTTAAATTGTCGGGTTTGTCTCCACCTAAACTTATTAGCACTAATTCTTTAGGATGTGTAATCATTCCCCAGATTACCTCAGTGTAAGTATCGCCGAAAGCCTCATACCGACTAATAAAATAATTATCACTATCTACATCTCTTACTGAATCGGGATCTATACGCATGGTTTCAGCAAATTTTTGAAACCCCTGTGCACGTAAATCAGAATATGCCGGAATTACAACAAAAAAAGCTATATAAAACCACAATAGTCCAACAATTACCATGGCAGTTCCAATTCTCACATTTATGTGTTTCCACAGGCCTTTAAACCATGAACTTAGATTTTCCCATGACGGGAAAGGCAGAGGCTCAACAAACCTAAATAAAATTATAAAAAACCCATACATCACAATATATAACGGAAGCTGCTCTTTACCCATCATAGTTAGAATCAAAAAGATCCAAAACAAAATAACACCACGACGAGTAAAGTTTTTTGTGTGAAACATCTTTTCAAAAGTGTAAAAAGCCAGCAAGAAAAACGGTATAACAGCGGTTACTCCATGAAACCCTGTCCATGCAATTAAAAATCCTACAGCCGGATATAGCAAAAATGACAAGCCAAAAGCCATCGCAGCAAATTTAGACTTAAGTTCCAAAAGAGCAATCTTATAAATTATTAGAGCAGAAAGCAAAACAAGTATTATTTGTGAAAAAACTAAAGTCAACGGATGCTGAAACAAAGCAAAGACCGGCACAAAAACAAGTAAAATAGGGTCAACATGGCTCATTGACCATCGAGGAAGATTTGTTCCAAAATAATCAGTCATGTAAAGAACTCTTCCGTGTAAAGTATTCCACACCATTTGGGTCATATTACCAAGGTCAAATTTTCCATAATCAAAGTTGTTATACCTAAAAAGGTTTATTCTTACAGAGATTGCAAACACTCCTAACATGAAACACAAAAGCGCAATAACAAAAAAATTTTCCCTAAATTTTATGAATATATTTTTCATTAGTTTGTGAATCTAAATTTTATAAGTGTCCATAATGCCGAAATTCCGTCTCTCCAGGTAATTTTTTTACCTTCGGCATGTGAACGTCCGTGATAGTTTATGGAAACCTCGCCAATATTCATTCCCGATTTTAAAATTTTTGCCGTAATCTCGGGCTCAAAATTAAATCTTGCTGCTTTTATTTCCATATTTCTAATAAAATCCCCCGGAATTAACTTATAACAAGTTTCCATATCTGTGAGTTTAACGCCATACAATATATTTGTAGCAAAAGTCAGAAATTTATTACCTACATAGTGCAAACTCGACATATCCTTATAATTTCCCGAAAAACGTGAGCCATAAACAACATCAACATTTTGTGTATTTAACGCATTTAGCAATTTTACATAGTCATTGGGATCATATTCCAAATCTGCATCCTGAACTATTACATAATTACCAGTTGATACCTTAAACCCGTCTCTAAGTGCAAAACCTTTTCCTTCGTTTGTTTGTTTGAAAATAACCTTATATTGCGGATTCTCGTTGCTTAACTTTTTTAATATTTCTGTAGTTCCGTCAGTTGAAGCATCATCAACTAAAACAACTTCTTTTTCTACTTCACCTAAGTTTACATCTTGAATTAAATCAAGTATTTTGACCAAAGTGTCTTTTTCATTATAAACCGGCATAACAATGGACAATTTCATATCTAAATAATTATACCCTACTTGTTAAACTTAATAATTCTTGTCCAAAACTCTTTCCCGTTAATTTCTTTTTTAAATTCTTTAATCACTTCAAGGTGTTCCCAATCGTCTAAGTCAAGTTCTGTTGTTGTATTGTGTTCATTGGTGACAGTTATATAATCTACATTGTTTTCAATAAGCTTCTCATACGTTCGATTAGAACGATTTGTGAGGTCATAGTAAAATCCTTCAACGTCATCGTTTTTATTGCGCTGATTTAAATACCAATCGGATACGCTACTTATGTCATTATATCCCACTCTTCCCTCAAGATTATTTATCACATAAACATTTGCTTCTTTTATTACGGCAAAAATATCTTTGTGGATATAAATGGTTGCAAACGACCAAAGTGTTAAAATGGGAATAAGCAAAAACAAAAAGAGGTTATAATTTTTTTTGTATATAGCTAAAGCCTGAAAGACTGACAATACTACCACAGCTCCCAGAACCGGCTTGATTAAAATGAGAAATTGCAACTTATAAACATATTGAATTCCCAAAAAAGCTATCAATAAAAACCCAAGCAGTATTACATCATGTATTTTTATTTTATTTTGCGTATTGTTAAAAAAGAATTCGATTATAGAATCAGCCAGAATAATTATTAAAAAAGGTATTATAGGTACAAATAACCTTGGAATTGCTGCAGGCCATGCAAGTATTAATATAAGCTCAACAAAAATAAAAGCAGATATTGCGATGTGACTTGATAAAAATTTAATAACCGACCGGCGATTTTGGAATATAAAATAAAATGCATAAACAAATCCAAATACAAAAAATAACGAACCTAGAAATATTAAAATTGTATTTAAATCATAAGTTCGGCTTGCAGGTTCCTCAAAATACGTTGAATCAAGCGGGTTTCTATAAAGCCAATAAGGTAAAAGTACCGCAAACGCTGAAATAACGTAAAAAAATAAAGTTTTCAGATTTTTTGCTATTTGTCGGGTAAATTTTTTGAGATTGAAAGATTCTGTATATAACAATCCCAGACCAAAAGCCCCAAACAATATAAAACCTTCAAAACGTGTGAGAATTGCTAATCCCGCTAAAATACCTAATACAACTGCGTTTTTCGGCCTAATTTTGTGTTTATAACTTTCGTAATAATAAATACCCGTAAGTATAATAAGCGAAAAAAACACATCCGACATAATTCTTATAGACCAATATAGATAAACGGGATTTAATGTGAATAAAAGCAATCCAAGTAGCTGTTTTTTCAGGTCGTCCGGAAAAATTTTTTGCAAAAGTCTATAAAAAACCACAAAGGCTAAAATACTAACAACAAACATTGTAAGACGCCCCCACAGCACTGCATCAATATTTTGAGGCCTAAATGCCAAAACCAGCGAATATAATGGTGGTCTTTTTTCATCTTCAGGGTAAGTAAAATCGTTTTTAATAAACTCCGTAGCTCGAAGAATCCTATAACTATCACCCCATTCAGCAGCATTGAAATTCAGCAAGAGCAAATGAAAAAACACAAACAACGCAAAAATGTGAATAGGCTTTAAATTAAGATATATTTTGTTTAAGAGATGCATAAATTTCATCTATTAATCTGGCTCTTGTTTTCCATGAGTAAAGACTTTGCACTTTTGCAACATCTACAGCCGGATAATTGGTAAAAGTATTAACTATTTGATCTGCAATTTCTTTTGGATCTTGTGTATCAAGGTATTTCAAACCTTGAATTTCTTCATTTAGCCTAAAACCTGATACCAGTGCCGGCACACCGCATGAAAGGCTTTGCATTACCACCTTAGGTACACCTTCAAACGACGACGGTAAAACAAACAAATCAGAAGCCTGAAAAGCAATAGGTGTTTCGGGATAAGGTACATACCCCGTCATAGTGACTTTTTCTTGTAGTTTATTTTCTTCAATTAACGTATTTATCTTAAATCTATAATCATCGCTATCAAACGGACCCACCAAAAACAAACGGTATTGTTCGGGCAAGTATTTAAATGCTTCAACCAATGAATGTATGTTTTTTCGTTCAACCATATACCCGTGATTTAAAACTACTATGTCGGTATGGTCAAAACCCAGTTCACTGCGCGTTTTACCTTTTTCTTCAGCCCCTACAGAATGAAATTCATCAGTATTTACACCCGACTCAACAACGTAACACTTATTTGCATCAGCTCCATAATATTTAATTGCTTCATCCTTTATTTCTTCTCCTGCAAAAATTAGCGCATCAGCATTTTTTACAGCCAGCATATCTGAATATCTTGCCAATGGCCATTCCAGTTTGCTTGATATAAAGCTTGGAGTTTCACCTTTTTCCAGTAGTGCATGTTTTCGTCCCTCAATAGTATTGTGAAAATGTGCAACAAGCGGGATTTTAAGCTGCGGTGAGTTTTTTTTATATTTTTTTAACAAATGCCTATGCAAAAAGAACCAAATCCCCATATGCCCATGTACATGCAAAATATCATAGGTGTTTCTTTTCTTCCATTTACGAAAACCAAAAAATGCCAACAAAGCTGTAGTAAAAAAAATTAATCCTTTAAAGGGCTCACGCATATAAGCATGCACATTTACGCCGTCAAAAGTTTCCACAGGGCCGGCTTTTGGCCAGCGGCCACAAAACACTTCAACCTCATGCCCTGCTTTTACCTGAGCCAGTGTAAGCTCGTAAGGATGTGGTGACAGACCATACCATGGTGGAGGCCAGTCATAAATTACTCTAACTATTTTCATTTCATAACTCCGGTTAAAACAGATAAATACTTATCTATCATTATATCTTGTGTAAATTCACTTTGAGCTTTATTTTGTGCATTTTTACCCATTCTCAACCTTTCATCCTTGTTTTTTACTAATTGCTCAAGTTTTTCTGTAAGTGAGTCTACATTGCCCGGCTCAACCAAATATCCTGTATCCCCATCAACAACCGCATCCGCATTTCCTCCTATATCGGATGCCACAACAGGCAATCCGGCAAACATTGCTTCAACAATAGTCATAGGAAACCCTTCAACCCTAAGTGAAGGTAACACAAAAATATCAGCCTGTGCCATTCTGTTTATAACATCAGTGTACGACAATTTACCCTCTAAATTAATATATTTAATAAGACTTTTGTCACTCACATATTTTTTAAGTGCTTCAGTGTCATTGCCCTCTCCCACCAAATTCAAATTTACTTCTAAATCCAAACTAATTAGTTTTTCCAAAACATCGACCAAAGCAAACAAACCTTTTTCTCTAAGAATTCTTCCCACATACAAAATTTCCACATTGTTACTGTTTTTTTGCAAATTAAGGTTTATTGATGGCGGATGTATTCCGTTATGAATTACAACTACTTTTTGCTCCGGCAAAAAAGCTTCAGATACAATTTGTTTTTTTACCGAACTGGACACTGCTACAACATTGTCGGAACCATGAAGAAATCGTCTTTGAGTAACAAAAAAAGCATACAACACATGAGGAATATCAATTGCAATTCTAATGTAGTCTTTTATTGAAACTGCGCTTTGAATGCGGGTTTTATATTCTCCTATTTTGCTCCCGTGTGAAACTGAAACAACAGGAACTTTATGAACATCTTTTCTTTTAATTACACCCAAACCCCAACTACTCTGGCTTATTATCACATCAAATTTACTTTGGTTGTGAAATTGCGTAAAAGTTTTATAAGAGCGATTCTGCCATGATTTATCACTTTTTTCATATAAAAGATTGAATTTTTTGAATATACAGTCAATAAACACGTATTCTACCCCGTTCTCTCTTATTTTTTCTGTTGTGAGTTCTTTTTTTGGTGAAAAAACTATAACTTCATGACCACGCGCAGAAAGCCCTTCACATAAAATTTTGTTTTGGGTTTCAAAACCGCCATAACTTTGATGATGTGTTGTGTTTTTAATAAAAACAGCAATGCGCATGATTTATTTTAACAAAAGTGCTTCTAACTCTTTAACATTTTTTTCTATGTTAAACATTGCACTTGCCTTTTCAAAAACTTTATTACCTAGTTCAACTCTTAAAGCTTCATCAAATATTAACCTTTCAACAGAATCGGCTATGGCATAAGGATCTTTTTGCGGGATTATGATTCCATTGTTTGAATTAACAAATTCTGAAATACTGCCTGCATTTGTTGTAATTATTGGAAGTTTTGCAAATGCTGCCTCGATTAAAACATTTGGTATGCCGTCAGCATCACCCTCGGACGTGTTTATTCCGGCATAAACAAATATGTCTGCATCAAGATACAATTCTGACACTTTTTCAAATGGTAAACCTTTACCGTCTCCATGAACAAAAAAGTTATTTTCAAGCCCATATTCCGATATTTTGGCTTTTATTTCATCAAAAAGAGGCCCCGGACCAACAACACTCATTTGATGAGCTATTCCCCGCTCTTTTAAGGTTTTTGAGGCTTCAACAACATACAAAATACCTTTTTTTTCAACTAGCCTTGTACCTCCCAAAAAAATCACCGGTCGTTCATGAGCTTTTTTTTCAAAATTTTGCGAAAAAAGCTTTTTTGGGTCAACTCCATGATAATTTAAGTGTATTTTGGATTCATTTTGTGTTAGCTCAATTGCCCGTGTATAGGCATTTTTATTACACAATGTTATAAATTTTGCTCTTTGTGCCTTTTGTTTTGGAAGCGTCGGATTAACTAGCACATCTTTGGCATGTGCACTCACACTAAATGGAATATTTAACATTATCGATGCAACCATTCCAATTGTAGAAGGGTCAGAAAGAAAGTGAGCATGAATTTCATCAGGATGGTACTTACTAAAAACCCTGGTATACCCAAGGCATTTTAAAAATAAAAATACTCTATTTGGCAATAGCTTTGTATTATCACTTAAACATAATTTAAAAGATTGAACTACACTGCTAAAGTGTGTAATAAAGTAGCCAAGTGACAGCAAAGCTTCAAAATATGTAAGATTTATTAAATAAGCACGGTCTTCAACATTTTTTGACATTTGACCGTTACCCTTTTTAATAAACAAAACATTAATATCAAGATTGCCCAGTTCTATTAGCTTTGATATATCACGCTCTATGAAAGTTTCAGTTAGCACAGGAAATTCGGGTACAAAAATTAATATTTTTTTCATTGTAAAATATATAAATTACACTTCATAAACACCACGCATATCGTTAATTCGCACTTTTAATACATCTTTTGCCATGTTAAATGAATTGTAAATAAAATTAAATCTTGGAGTTTTTACAAAATTCCACGTAACCGGCAATTCTTTTACCTTATAACCAAGCTTTTTTGCCAAATACAATACTTCCACATCAAATGCACCAAAAAACGGCTGGTCACGCTCGGGTGCGTCGTCTCCATAAATCTTAAGCTTACCAAAAATATCTTTTGCTGCTTGTTTTTTAAAAAGTTTAAATCCGCACTGCGAATCTTTAATTCCGGGAAGTGCTACCGTTTGTACTAAAAAGTTGAATACACGCCCCACAAAATGTCTGTAAAAAGGCTCTTTTACCCGTACTGCCCCAACACCCTCTCGTGACGCGATTACAATATCAAAGTCATGGTCTTTAATCCAGTTTGAAAGTTTTTTAAGTTCTGAAATAGGTGTTGCAAGATCGGCGTCAGCCATATAAATTAAATCTCCTTGTGCTTCCATCATTCCTCTCCAAACGGCCGGGCCTTTTCCTTTATGTTTATTGCGAATAACTCGTACTTCAGGATTTTCTTTTGAGTATTCTTCAACTATTTGAGCTGTGTTGTCTTTACTACCGTCGTCAACAATAATGATCTCAAATTCCGTACTGTACTCCCTCATAAAACCTAGCATCTGACGTAACGTAGTAGTTATTTTATCGGCTTCATTATATGCGGGCGTAACTATTGAATATTCCATAAATCCTCCAACTTAATTCTACTTACTTATTCCAAAGTACTCAAATTCTGCTCTTTCCAGATTATTTTGCTGTAAACGGTAAAATTCCAGATTAATCCAAAAGAAATACTTACAAAAAGTGAAAGATTGTAAATAATAAACGTATTACCAAATAAACTAATCATATATGCAACAAAATAATATCTGAAAATTATAGGAACAAATGACGACAATACATATAAAACAAACTTCTGGATTCTTTTTTTGTTGCTTTTAATTGGCCTATCACGAAATGACCAGAAATTATTTAGTAAAAATGTAACAAGCATTGCACAAAGCGCAGCAACAGAAGCCGCTACGTTTGGAGCCATGTCGGTAAGTCTAAAACCGTTTGATAATAGAATATCGGTAAATAGTCCTAAAAACCCAACGATAACAAATTTAAAAAAATTCTTGTTTTCACTCATTCTTATTAACAAAACCACTTTCAACGAGTCAATAAAGTTGTTTTTTTCCATTTTTGAAGCTCCTCTGCCTCGTGATCTGAAAGTTATTGGAACTTCTTTTATTTTTGCTCCAAGTTTGTGCATACGGTACAAAAGGTCAATTTTGTAAGCAAAACCTTGAGACAAAATATTATCAAAATCAAGTTTGTTAGCAAATCCTTCTACGCGTGATGCTTTAAAACCTGAAGTGAAGTCATTAAAAGACCACATACCAAGCACAACTTTTGAAAACAAATTTCCACCCCAACTTAACAATTTTCTATATAACTCCCAGTCTTTGGGAATACTCCCGCCAGCAATAAATCGTGAACCTACAACATAATCGTACCCGTTATCGATTTCTTTTAGCATAATAGCCACATCTTCGGGGTTGTGCTGAAAATCCCCGTCCATTTCTACTATAATATCGGCACTAAGTGCATCCATTGCGTGCCTAAACCCATACACATATGCTGCCCCAAGACCTTTTTTCTCTTTTTCGGTTAACAGATGAACATTGGAATATGCTTCTTTAAGTTCATTTACGACACTTCCGGTACCGTCAGGAGAATTTCCGTCCACAATTAAAATATGACATTCATGTTGGGGTATTTTTTTAAACTCATCGTTTAGCGCAGGAATTAACTGCTTAATATTCTCTGCCTCATTATAAGTTGGTATTACAACTGCAACTTTCATTTTTTTATATAAATAAGGCAGTGAAAATTACTACAAACGCTAAAAGTGAAAGGAGTATATACTCAATAGCAATAATGCTTGTTAATCTTCCTTCAATAGCATGGTGAATTATACCCCATGCCGAATAAAAAATCGAACCGGTTAACGCGGTTATTACCTGGTATGACGGGATATGTCTAAAAACATAAAATAAAATGCAAATTACACTTGTACCGCCAAACAATATTGCCAAGTGTAAAAAGTGGCGCGGATGTTGATTTTCGTTAAAATGAACCATATTATAAAACCCTTCCCGGACTCAATGATATAAGTACACTCGTTAATATAAGAATTAAAAATAGCATATGAGCAAATGTATGACCCGTAAACTTGGCTATACCTTTTCTATGCGAGTACCAAATATCTAAAGAAAGTAATCCGACAAAAAATACACCAAAAATTAAAATCATATATCTTGAAACAGCGCCAACATCAATTACAACCTCATTTTGTTCTGGATGTACTTGTACGGCTTCGTTTTGTTGTAAAAGTGGTTCTTGTGTTACTGCAGGTGTTACCTCAACTCCTACTTCATCCAATACTTCTGTTTCAGGCGCAGTAGCCGGAACCTCGGTAGTTGGTGGATTTGTAGGTCCAGCAGCTTGATAATTTGGCACACGCGGCTTACCAAACATTTGAACCACCAATGTGGTATCGTAGCCATCAAGTTCTCCGTTTACTACAGCAAAGCCTATTTCAGTGTAATTTTTATTGAGCAAATTATCCCGGTGTGATTCAGAGTCAAACCATGCATCAACAACCTGTTTTGATGTATTAAAGTTTTTTGCCAAGTTTTCACCTGCATATTCATAATCATATTGTTGGCCAAGTATAAAATCCCAGGGTCTTGTGCCATCGGGCGCAACATGTGCCCAGTAATCGTTTTCAAACATGTGATTAGCTTTTTGTTGTGCAGCCTGGGACAAGTCAGCGTTAATGGTCAAAGGCTCTAGCCCATGCTCACGCCTAACCTTGTTTGTTTCAGACAATAACTCCTGAACATAAATACTTGAGGCATAGCCAAGTATTCCAGGTACTACTTTTGGTGTAATTCTTAATGCCAAAAAGTTTATTAACAATAAAAAAATGTAAAATTTAAATGCGTTATTCGAAAGTAATGTTGCCCTTTTTTTGTGTTTGGGGTGCGGAACAAAATGATGCATGAACTGATATTTATCAATTGGGTCGGATTTATGAATGGGCAGGTCACTATGCATGTACTTAATTATAGTACACAGGCGCCCAATTTTCTTCTCAAATACATTTGAGTTTGCTAAAGTTAAATAATGACTATAAATACAGTTTCAGGCACAATAAGATTTGGCCCGCACTTAATATTTGACGCATACGGCTGCCCTTTTGAAAAACTCAATAACATGGAACTTTGCTTTGATGTATTAAACAATCTGGCAATAATTGCAGGTATGAGAAAACTCACAGAACCTTATGTACTTAAAGCCGATGGCAATGAAACATTAGGGGGAAAAGACCCCGGCGGTTTTACCGGTTTTCTGGTTATACAGGAATCCCATATTAGCATTCATACATTTGCCAGACGCGGCTTTGTAACAATAGACTTATATTCATGCAAGGAATTTAACGTTAATGGTGCAATAGATTACCTAAAAACAACATTTGAACCAAAAGATGTGGATATTGTGAAAATGGATAGGGGTTTAAAATACCCGACCGACAACATTTACTAACATGAATTGGCTAACAATAACTTTAATAGCTCCTTTTATGTGGGCTTTGGTAAATCATACCGATAAATATCTTATAAATAAAATAATTAAGGGAAGAGGAATTGGCGCTCTCATAATTTTTTCAGCCCTAATTGGCCTACCGGTGGCATTTATTATTTTTCTCATAAACCCCGATGTATTTGAAATAAGCACAACTTCAAAGCTGATTATGATAATAAACGGACTGTTTTACATAGGATTTGTATTGCCGTATTTATATGCTCTTGAAATTGAAGAGGCCTCGATTGTAGTTCCTTTATTTCAATTGAGCGGAGTTTTTACAATTATTTTGGGCTATATTTTCTTGAGTGAAGCTTTAACGCCACTTCAACTTATAGGTTCCGGGCTTATTATAATAGGAGCTATCGGCCTAACTTCAGACCTTACGGTTATTCATAAACCCAAAGTAAAAACAAAAGTACTTGTTTTAATGACTATTGCAAGTTTTCTGGTAGCTTTAAATGCTTTAATTTTTAAATATATTGCAATAGAAGAAAGCTTTCTTGTAACAAGTTTTTGGGAATATATCGGATTTTTTGTTGCAGCACTTTTACTTTTGCTTGTTGGTTCATATAGAAAAGGTTTTTTGCAAGTAATTAAGACCGACACAAAAAGCGTGCTTTTATTAAATTCACTCAATGAGTCAATTAATATTGTGGGTAAACTTTCATTTAATTTTGCTTCACTTTTGGCTCCGGTTGCTTTAGTATCTGTTATTACCGGAGGATTTCAGCCCGTTTTTGTGCTTATAATCGGAATTTTGATTTCGGTATTTTTGCCTAAAATAAGTGAAGAATCATTAAAAAAAGAGGATTTGGCAAAAAAAGTGATTTTCATAGCAATTATCTTTTTTGGAACTTTACTTATAAATTAACTAAAAAGTTCTTTTGGAAGCTCATCAGGTGTAAAACTGGATTTTATGTCTTTTATGGCTTCTTTGCTCACTCTAACCGATGCATCACCAAACAGGCTTTTATATTGCACAATTAAATTAGTAAGTACAACTTTTGGATCTTTGTTTATTGCAACTTCGTTGTTACTCAAAACTAATCCGTCTACCTGTTTGGCCAAATCATAAGCCAACGGCCCCATTACCATTTTTTGAGCCATAATAATATTTGAGGCAGCTTGTGTATATTTTTCCATTATTTTTCCGGTTTAACCTTATACAATGAAAAAGTACTTTCTAATTTAATAAGTGCCAGAGTCATTAGTAAATAAGACAGTAAGTAAATAAATTCGTTGAGGCCGCCTGCTGTCCACGTCTCACGGTCAACCTGGTATAAAAACATAAAATCAGCAACATATTGAACAAATAAAGCAAAAATAATAAATAATATTTTAGGACGCATAGATCCGCCTAAGAAATTATTAGTCAGTAAATAAATCAATACGGCAAGAGATATATATACTGCCTGTCCGAATGGATACCCGAAATCTAGAAATATCACAAGAGAACTGTTTGAATCAAAGGCATATTCTGATCGAAGTATATTATATGAAATTGCCAACAAGACGATTGGTACTAAAATTGCTAAGAACCAGCTCTTAGCTGACTTTAAATTATACGAAACACCTGAGGCTCTACCTAAAAACCATACGCCTAAAATATACATAAATATACTTCCGAAAAACCCTACATCACCAAGTGAAGGGTACGGTACGTCAATATTTAAAACCAGATAGTAGTATGAATATACCAGCTGACCAAAGCCCTGTAACAAAAGTCCGATAGACAAAAATGACACCGCTTTGCCCATGTAGCTTTGAAAACTTCCCCACCTGCGCGACATATACAAACCATATATTCCGGAAAGAAAAGTCAAATATCCATATGAATCAGAAAACAATCCATATAATGGCGACTCGGCCGGTTCAAACATGTGAATATATATCCAGAATAAAATAAATAATTTATAAAGCAGGAGCAAAAAGATTAGATAATAGTTTTTCTTTATGACTGACAGCATGCTACATTTAATATAACTTAATTAAGATTAACATAAACAAAGTCGTTATAAAACATGAAACTGCCTACATTTCCAAATTTCAAACAAATAGAACTTGCAGATAAAAAATATTTTGATAGTTACACAAAAAATTTTGCTCCCTATTCTGATTTTAATTTCAACAGTTTATGGAGTTATGATGTTGGCGATAGTGCGGAATTTACAATTTTAAATGATAATCTTGTTATTAAAATGAAAGATTATCTTGAAGATTTTCACTTTTTAACTTTTTTAGGCGTAAACAGACCTGTTGAAACAATAAGTACATTACTAAAGTTTGCTAACGAAAAAAATTTGCACCATGCACTTAAGCTTGTACCCGAAGAGAATTTGAAAACTGATTTTGCTAATTTAAACGAAATATTTGTGTTAAAAGAAGAGAGAGACCATTTTGACTATATAATTTCAATAAATGAAACTTTGAGCTTAAAAGGTAACAAATATAAAAAAATCAGAAAAAAAGTTACTAAATTTATTAATGCATACCCGCATTATGAAGTTAGATTGCTTGATTTAAACCTTAAACAATCACAAGATGATGTAATTGAACTTTTTAAGAAATGGGCTCAGAATAGAGATCCTAATGAGACGGAAACCGAATTTAAAGCCACACTAAAGATTTTGACTCAAAGTGATATTCTTGAACTTATATCCATAGGTATTTATGTAGATAACACTATTGTCGGTTACACAATAAGCGATGCTCTGTATAATAAATATTGTACCGGGCTTTTTGGTTCATACGATTATGCATATGATGGGGTAATGCAAGTAGCTGAAATTGAGACATTGCGATTATTTAAAAAAATGGGCTGTACACATATAAACATTGAGCAGGATCTTGGTATACAAAATCTCCGAAGTTCAAAGGAATCCTGGCAGCCTGAGTATTTTTTAAAAAAATTTGAGATTAGTTACAAATAGTTATGCATAAAAAGTAATGGCCGACACTACTGCCCAAGAAAATACAATACTTGATTCAGAAACTATTGCAAAAGAACTATACAAGCGTAATGTAGAGCTTCATAAAGAACGTAAGCGTACCGAAGAGTTGTTATACAGGGTCTCAGAAGCAATTTACGCAGTGGATGAATTTTGTAGAATAACACTTTTTAACCATGCCCTCGAAAAATTACTGCATGTAAAGTCGGCTGAAGTATTGGGAAAACATATTGCAGATGTTGTTACACTAACCGACGAAGAAGGAAATTTATTGGATATTACACAATATTGCCGGTTTATAAAGACTGCCGACCTTCCAAAACTTCCTCCACTTGCCATATTAAAAACTCCCAACAAAGACAGATATGTACACATAAAAATATCCCCGATTGAAACCGATATGGGCTATAAAGAACACCTGGTAACAATGTCTGATGTTACACGCGAAAAAGAACTTGAAAAAACAAAAGATGAGTTTATATCAATTACGTCACATGAATTAAAAACGCCAATGACTATAATAAAAAGCTATTTATGGATGCTGCAATCAGAAAAAGGCGGTGTACTAAACGAAAAGCAAAAAGATTATATTGAAAAAGCAGTAAAAGGCACCGAAAGGATGATAAATCTAATAAACGACATTTTGAATATTTCACGTCTAGAGCAGGGCAGGATGGAATTTAAACTTGAAGAAATTGATATAGAAGAATTTATGCATGATATATATGATGAGCTTGAAATTAAAACAAAAGAAAAAAACTTGTATTTCAAACTGGATATTAAAGATGTTAAAAAAATCTATGCAGATAGACAGAAATTGCGGGAAATTATTATAAACTTAGCAGGAAACTCAGTTAAATTCACCGAGTCGGGCGGAATCACAATTCGCATAGCACCTACACTAGATAATGATTTTGCCAAAATTTCGGTTATTGACACCGGCCCCGGAATTGAAAAAGAGCAGTTAGACAAGCTATTTCAAAAATTTCACAGAATAGACAGTTCGTATCAAACAATGGCTGAAACAGGTGGCACAGGCCTTGGTTTATATATTGTGAAAACTTACACACAAAAGATGAAAGGAATGGTTGGTGTTGCATCAGAAGGACTAGGAAAAGGTAGTACGTTTTGGGTAACTCTGCCTTTACATTCTGCCGGTAAATAACAAAAGGCGGGCTAAAAGCCCGCCTTGTTTTCTGAGATAGCAGTTAATTATTTAACAGCATCCTTAAGACCTTTTCCTGCTTTGAAAGCCGGTGTCTTAGTTTCAGGAATGTGTAACGGAGATCCGGTTTGGGGATTCCTTCCCATTCTGGCAGCTCTTGATCTAACTTCGAATGTTCCGAAGCCAGTCCAAGTTACTTTTTCTCCTTTTGCTAATGCATCTGAGATTATTTCTGTCAATGCATCTAATGCTTTGTTAGCATCAACTTTAGTCATACCTGCTTTATCAGATAACTGATTTACTATTTCTTGTTTTGTCACAGTTTACACCCCCTTTCAAATTTGTTCGCGGTTAGCGAAAAAAACTACCTGGCTTTATAGATATCTGTCTACCCGCTCAATAGTCTTTTGTTCGGTATCAACAAAAATGCTTCTAAAAGCTTTTTGTCCTTGTTCTTCCCATTCAAATTTTTGATTTTGTGCAGTTAAAAACACTTGTTGTACTATTTCCGTTCTAACGCCCAATACTGTATCAATATTACCTGTCATTCCGATATCACTTACATAATATGTTCCTCGCGGTAAAACTCTTTGGTCACATGTAGGTACATGAGTATGAGTTCCATAAACAATATTTGCTCTACCATCCATATAAAATGCAAAAGCATACTTCTCGCTTGTGGCTTCGGCATGAAAGTCAATTATTGTGTGTGAAATGTCGTTATGTGATGATACTTCTTCTAAAATAAGGTCAGCGGTTCTAAAGGGACAATTTAAATATGTAGCTGTACCACCAAAAGATGTCCTGCCCATTAAGTTTATTATAAGCACTTTTCCGTTTTTTCCAATATCTAAAATCTTATAACCATTTCCCGGAGTGCCTTCTGGATAGTTGGCAGGCCGTACAAGGGGTAAATCAGAAAATTCATTCAATAGCTCTCTTTGCCAAAAAATGTGATCGCCGCCGGTAAAAAATTCTACACCGTGTAGGTGCATTTCATCTAAAGTGACTTTAGTTATTCCTCTGCCATGTGCAAGATTTTCCACATTTGCAATTACCAAATCAGGGTTTAATTCCTGCCTTAATTGAGGCAGAGTTTCACTTATTGCTTTTCTGCCCGGCTGTGCAACTATATCTCCTATTATTAAAAATTTCATGGTTCTAATTTAACATAACGTTAAATAACTCAACTGGTTCTATTGTTGATTTTATAAGGAAAAAAATAAAAAGTCCAACAATTATTACAAATATAACGATTAAACACCCTTTAGCAACCGAATGAACCAGGAATCCAACAACAGATGCCAAAATCAAAATAAGCAGAAACAGCAGCAAATAATACATGTGCAGATTTACTTCGCTGTGTCGCTGTACCTTGTTTCTCTAATCACCGTTACTTTAACAATTCCGGGATATGATTGTTCCAGTTCTATTTTTTTAGCTATTTCCCTGGCCAGAAGTGCTGTGGTTTCATCATCGACCTTTGCCGGTTCAACAAACACTCGCACTTCACGCCCTGCCGATATGGCATAAGCTTGTTTCACTCCGTCAAACGACATAGCAGCTTCTTCAAGGTTTCTCATTCTTTCGGCATAAGATTCGTAATCTTCAGACCTTGCCCCGGGTCTTGCACCGCTTATGTGGTCAGCAAGCGCCACAATTGCAGATTCAATAGAACTAAAAGGCTTATCTTCATGATGTTCTGCTACGGCATTTACAACCGGTTCGGCTATTTTGTATTTCTTTAATAAATCTACCCCAAGCTCAACATGTGTGCCTTCTTCGTCGCTTACAACTTTTCCTATGTCATGAAATAAACATCCAAGCTTCACTACCTCGGCATCGGCTTTTAACTCTTTTGCAATCGCCACACCTATTCGTGTTTCTTCAAGTGTATGTTCAATCATGTTTTGGCCATAAGAAAATCTGTACTTAAATCTTCCCAGCATTCTCACCAAATCATCCGGAATATTGTAAACTCCCACCCTGTGACATAAGTTATCGCCTTCTTTATACATCATCTGATCGATTTCCTCTTGAGTTTTTTCTACTAATTCTTCAATTCTGGTTGGCTGTATTCTTCCGTCTACAATAAGTTTTTCTAATGCTGCTCTTGCTATTTCTCTTCTTACCGGATCAAATGATGAAATAATTACCTCCCCCGGTGCCGAATCCAAGTCAAGCTCAACTCCGGTGAGTTCTTCAAATTTACGTATGTTTCTACCTTCTTTACCAATTATTCTGCCTTTTATTTCATCATCGGGGAGTTTTACATGTGAGGTGGTATGCTGAACCACATAATCCGTAGCTCCATGTCTCATGGCATCAATTAAAATTTCTTGAGCCATAGTTTCTTTATTTTTCTTGATTTCTTCTTCAATTGCTCTTATTCTTTTACTCTTTTCTTCAGCCAATTCTTTATCAAAAGCTTCAAGGAGTTCTTCACGTGCTTCTTCTCTAGTTAAATTAGCGACTTTTTCCAGACTTTCTTTTTTTTGTCTAGTTAATACATCGATTTTTTCAATCTTTTTCTCGATTGATTCTTTTAATACTTTTACTTCTTCCTGTCTATCTTTAATTTCCTTTTCTTTTACGTTAATCTCAGTTTCCTTTATTGCAAGATCCTTTTCTTTTCCTTCAAGATTTTTTTTAAGTTCCTGAGCCTGCTTTTCAGCTTCAGTCTTTATTTTAAAAGCAGCATCCTTTGCCTCTATAATCATCTCTTTAGCTTTGGCTCTTGCTTCAATTACAATCTGTTGCTTAGAAACTGCATCATCTGTACTAGAAATATTTGCTGCTTCCTTTACTACAGCACTGACAGTTTCTGTGTCTTCTGATTTTTTTGTTTTGGTAAGTGCGAAATACACGGCAGTACCTATTGACCCCGATAGGATTACCACTGCAACTATAACTAAAAGTAAATTTTCCATGCGCCTCCTAAATTTGGCTAATAATCAAATACTAGCTGTAAAGGCTTACTTACGCATGTTAGGGGTTAGAACAGTAAGTTCCTCAAAACCAATAAATATTTTAGATGTATAAATTTGTTTTAATAGCTTTTTTGTTCTGTACATAATTTTCCGCTAACTCAATAAGTAATGCCGTTATTACAGCAAAATTCCTGTACTGATTGTAGATTCTTTTAGTTTTTGTGTCAAATTGAGTTGCTTAGAACCTCATAAGCTAAATTATAAGAAAAACCCCGTCGTACTAAATAATTAATATGTTTTGCCTTCATTTTTGTATCTGTAAGTATGATTGGGTTTTTTATTCTTTTTTTCACAATTTTTTCAATGGATTTTCTTTCTACATCATCATCATATAAACTTAAAGCGTCTGTTATTATTGCTTTATTTACTCCTTTTCTGGCCAAAAACGAGATGATTTCAAATTTACTCAATGGATTTGTTTTTCTGATGCTTTGTGACACATACGTTTTTGCATATTCTTCATCATTTAAAAGCTTTCCATCTCGTAATGAAGAAATTACTTTATTCAAAACCAAAGAACCTTCTTCTAGTGTTATTGAACCTTTGCCGTAATGCTTTTCCAGCAAAACTTTAAGCTTGTCATATACCTCTTTTTCAGTCCGCGGACGATTTGCTATAAAATTAAGCGCAGCGCCATGACACTTTGATTCAATATTCTCCGTAGAAAACATTATTCACTAATTTCTTCCTCATCCGAACTTATTGCCATAGGTATTTCTTTGCCGCTTGATAAAGCTTCTCTGATTTTCTTTTCTACTTCATCTGCAAGTTTTTTGTTTTCCTTAAGAGTTGCTTTGGCTGACTCTCTACCCTGACCAAGTCTTTCACCCTCATAGTCATACCAGGCACCACTTTTATTAACCACGCCCATTTCAACACCTACATCCACCAAATTACCTTCCTTGCTGATTCCTTCATTAAACATAATGTCAAACTCAGCTACCCTAAACGGAGGTGCTACTTTGTTTTTAACGACTTTAACTCTGACTTTTATACCTTCTGCATCTGATCCTTCGGTTATTGTTTGAATCCTTCTAATTTCCATTCGCACGGATGCATAAAATTTTAAAGCTCTACCACCGGGAGTCACCTCAGGATTTCCAAACATTACACCAACCTTGGTTCTTAATTGATTTGTGAATATAACTGTACAGTTGGACTTGTTTATGGCTCCGGTTATTTTTCTTAAAGCATGACTCATTAATCTGGCTTGTAAAGCAATATGACTGTCTCCAATGTCACCTTCAATTTCAGCTCGAGGCGTTAAAGCAGCAACTGAGTCTATTGCTATCAAATCAACCGCATTAGATCTGATTAACGTTTCTGCAATTTCCAAGGCCTGTTCACCTGTATCCGGCTGTGAAATTAACAGATTATCAACATCAACTCCGGTTTTTTCAGCATATACAGGATCAAAAGCATGCTCGGCATCTATAAGCGCTGCTGTTCCCCCCTGCTCCTGAGCTTCTGCAATTATATGTTGGACTAAAGTTGTTTTACCTGATGATTCAGGGCCATATAATTCAACAATTCTTCCTCTGGGTATGCCTCCTACACCTAATGCCATATCTAATGCTATAGCACCTGTTGGAATTGCAGGAACATTCTTTTCTGTCGGGCGGTCTCCAAGTTTCATTATTGAACCTTTACCAAAATTTTTTTCTATTTGAGAAAGTGCTGATTTCAGCGCTAATTCTTTATTTTTATCTACATCATTTACGTTTGAGGTATTATCTTTTTTACTTTTTGCCATTTTAATCTCCATTTCTAAAAAAATTTCTAACTTGAATTGTATCAAAAAACCCCACCTTTACAACGCCTATAAGTCTATTTTCACTAGATATTACAATCAATAAGCCCCTTGACTTTTTATTGTAATGGCGCTATATTTAGCTTATGATGAAAGCAATGGCAGATGTAATAGAAGCAATAGTTGATGGAGTTATTACAAGTGTTATACAGGCTATTACCAGTATTTTTGGCTCAAATAAGTAAATTTTCAAACATTTAAATTTAGCCTTTTTAAAACTTCTTCCTTACCAAGCAATTCCAATACATCAAACAAAGGTGGTGTAGCTGTATTCCCCGTAACAGCAATTCTAATTGTCATAAACGCTTCTTTTGGTTTATAACCATGATTATTGATAACTTCATGAGACAGACTGTCTAAGTTTTCGCTATTCCATAAACTTTCATCTACTTTTGAATATTCATCAATAAATAATTTCAAGATTTGAGTGGTTTTATCTTTAGCAAATTTAGCCAAATCTGCACTATTAACAGTAAACTTATCGGTAAAGAAATACTCAGTCAATAAATTAAATTCGCTTAATAACTTCATCCTTTCTTGAACCGTACTCAATACTTTAATTACATAATCATCGTCAAATCCTTCTGATACCAGATTAACAGAGTATTTTTCTGCCCATTGTTTTATGCGCTCCCACAACGATTCAGGTGACATGTTTCTAATATAAACACCGTTATACCACACAAGTTTTTCCCTATCAAAAGCTACAAGATCAGTCTTATGAACTCTTTCAAGCGTAAAATCATTTATAAACTCCTCAAGTGAATAAACTTCTTGGTCGGTTCCGGGATTCCAGCCTAAAAACATTACAAAATTCAAAACTGCTTCCGGCAGATAACCGTTTTCCAAAAACTTTTCTGCATGAACATCACCAAATCTCTTAGAAAGTTTTTTGTTTGATCCTACTTCTTTTAGATTGGGTAAATGTCCAAATTTAGGTAAATTCCATTCAAAATAGTTAAAAAGTAAAATATGTTTAGGTGTTGATGGTAACCACTCCATACCCCGCAAGACGTGGGATATATTCATATAATGGTCATCAACCACAACTGCCAAATGATATGTCGGATACCCGTCGGACTTTAACAAAACCTGATCATCAAGCTCGGATGAATTTATAGTAATCTCCCCCAAAATCTCATCATTCCAAGAAATTGCCACATCATCGGGAGCTTTCATTCTAATTACATAATTTTCGCCAGTCTCAAGCTTTTTTTTGACCTCATCATGTGTAAGTTTTAAGCAATGTCTGTCATATTTGGTTATTTTGCCCTCACTAATCTGCTGCTCACGTAGATTTTTTAACCTTTCAGGTGAACAAAAACAATAATATGCATGGTTTTTCTCAACAAGCTCCTGCCCATGTTTTTTATACAAATCAAGCCGTTGAGATTGAATAAACGGTCCTTCATCCCAACCTAAGCCATAGTCATGTATAACATCAATTATTCTTTGCAAAACTCCTTCAACTTCACGTTCTTTATCAGTGTCTTCAATTCGCAAAATCATAGCCCCGTTATTTTTTTTAGCAAACGCGTAGTTATACAAAAAAGTTCGTAATCCGCCGATATGATATTCGCCTGTAGGACTGGGAGCCATTCTTGTTCTTACCGTCATAAAAGCATTTTATCATATTTTGCTTTTAGTGCTGTTTTAAGGCAAAATAATATTGAATGACATTGACCGAAGTGGCCTTTTATGCCAGAAAAATTATAGCCGGAATTCTGGGTGCTGCCACAATATATCTTCTAATAATTATTTTAGCCCCCGGTGCCAAAGGATTGGTTAAAACGTTATTCCCACCTAGAAACCCACCTAATGTGATTTATGGCCAGCTTCCACCATTAGAATTTGTTGAAAAAGCTATTACAAACACCCAACCTTTAAATTTTGAACTCAACACAAAAGACGGTCGGCTTCCTGCGGGATTTCCTGCAAGTATGGTTGTATATCCTACCGCTACACCAGCATTTTCATATTCTGCCGGCAAACTGGCTCAACAACATGCGGCAATTCTTGGTTTTACTGATGATGAGTTAATTACAGACCTAAAGGGCGACACTTATAGGTGGCGCGACACTGAAACAAACGCCATGTTGGAAATAGATATTAATACCAAAAAACTCACATTAAACACACCATTGGGTGACAAAAAACAGTATATGGTTCCCGGTTCAGTAACTGAAAGTGCTGCTTTAAACTGGGCTTTTCAATCATTAAGATCAATCGGGCGATTATATGACACTCTTTATAATGAGGGTACTCAAACAGTTACTATGGGCAAGATTCAAGGAAACGGAATTATCAGAAGCGGGAGTCTTGATACCGAATTGGCACGAGTTGATTTTTTCAGAGACATAAACGATTACACGGTTCTTGGCCCTGACCCTGCAAAGGGATTAATAAATATTACTGTAAGCAGACCAAAAGATGCAAGTATAGTGTTAAATCATTCTTTAATTAACTACTCAGAATGGGAAATTATTTCAACAACAGGAAACCAACGTGCAACTTATCCAATAATTGGTGTTGCAGAAGCATGGCATGCAGTTTCGCAAGAAAATAGAGGCGTTATTACAAACATTACACCTGTTAATTCTTCTATTTTTAACAATTATGTACCTACAAGAATTGATAAAGTGCTGATTAATAACATTTATCTTGCATATTACGACACACCCGAAAGACAAAAATACATTCAACCGATTTACGTTTTTGAAGGCAGCTATAATGTAGGAAACAGTCCCGGAGGAAATATTACCCTTTATTACCCTGCAATTCCGGGGCAATACGTAATACCGCTCGAAACTCAGGAGCCCACTCAAGAAACTCAACAAAATTAGTTCCCAAAGTCATAACTTCTAAGTGACCAATCAAGTATCTTTTTGGTATCTTCAAATCTATCATCACTTCCCATAACAACAATAATCAAGTCTGCTGCATCTTTTTTATATTCATATATCAACACTTCCCCGGCACCATAAGTTCTTCCGGTTTTCACGCCTACAGTGCCGGGAACATCCCATAACATATCATTAGTGTTAAATATTTTTCTAACATTATGGCCTGTAGTAATATTGTAATCTTTTGTTTGAATTATTTGTTGAACGTGCGGGTTAGTTAACACATTTTCGGTCAACACGTACAAATCATTAGCAGATGAAACATGTAAGCCATTTGGATCATCAAGCCCTATCGGATTTGTAAAGAATGTGTTTTTTAAATTAAAATCCATCGCTTTTTTGTTCATTTGAGATATAAACGCGTCGTAGGAATCTAGTGTGTTATAAGCCAAAGCACATGCAGCATCACCGGCCGAACTCACCAGTAAGCTATATAATAAGTCGTTCACACTTACTAATTCTTCGGGCAAAAAACCCACTTTTTGCGACTCAATTTGCACACATACTTCGGGCATAACAACAACATTTGATAAATCAACACCTGAATCTAAAACTACAAGTGCCGTCATTAATTTTGTGGTAGAAGCCGGAGGTAAAGGATTATTTGAATTCAGTTCATATAAAATTTTGTGATTTTTGTTATCTACGACAAGCAGTGATTTTGCACTGATTTGAGGGAATTCAATATTTTCTCTTAACTTAGGATATACCGGAAGTGCCGTCGACGCGGAATTTCTCAACTCGGGAATTAATAAATATGCAACCATGTTATGGTAGCTGTGAGTAGCAGACTCATAAGCAAAAAATGAAAAAAAGGCGGCAAATATTAGTGACAAAAACATAGCGCGTAATGAATATTTTAAAAATTTAGAAGGCAACTCTTCCAAAAAATCAATAAAAAGTAATATTTCCAGAAAAATTTTAAGCGCAAAGAGCTTAATATCTTGGGCTGTAAAACTCATGTTATAGATGATACCACAGGTTCAATTATGGGCTTATTCTTTTTACGTCTCTTGGTAAAAGTGCTGCTTCTTTAACACTTTGTAATCCTAACATCTGCATAATTATTCTACCCGGGCCAATGCCTACACCACCATGAGGCGGACAACCAAATCTAAAAAAGTTTATGTAATAATCCAATGACTCAAGATTCATTCCTTTTTCAATAGCTTGTTTTTCAAGAATATCATCTCTATGTTCTCTTTGAGCGCCTGTTGTAACCTCAACACCTTTATAAAGCAAATCAAAACTTTTTGTGATTTCGGGGTCATCTTCGTGCCTCATATGGTAAAAAGGTCTAACGTGAATTGAATAATCTGTAACAAAGACAAAATCATGACCTTTACTTTCTTTTATAATTCTGCTCAACTCTCTTTCTTCTTCTGGGCTTAAGTCATGTTCTTTTTCACCAATAACGCCGGATTCTTTTAACATGTTTTTTGCTTCTTTCATAGTTACCTTTGGAAAAGGGATGACAGGTATATCAATATCAAAACCTACTTCTTTTACGCTTTTAAATCCTTCTACCATCATTTTTTCTTCTTCCGCCATTACATCGTAATGTGAATCTATGTACGAAATTTCAAAATCCAAACCGGTAAATTCAGTCATGTGTCTTGATGTGTATGACGGCTCTGCTCTAAACACCGGTCCTGTCATAAAAACTTTTTCAAAACCTGCAGCCATGGCCATTTGTTTGTAGAATTGTGGAGATTGAGCCAAATATGCAAACCTGTCAAAATATTTTACTGCAAATACTTCAGCCCCTGATTCACTTGGTGTGCTCATAAAAGAAGGTGAATATAATTGAAAATAGTTGGAATCTGCAAAATATTTCCTAACACCTGCTTCAAAATCAGTCCAAACTCTAAATATCTGCTGCTTTTCACTTTTTCTTAAGTCAAGCCACCTCCAGTCAAACCTTTTTGTCATTTCCACGTCATCGGCGCCTTTTTCAACCGCCACAGGAATCGGCAATTCCGCGTGAGCACGCGATAACACCTTCATCTCTTTTGCTTCAATTTCAAAACCTCCAGGCGCCTGTTTTTCTTCTTTTACAATTCCTTTAATTTCTACAACCGATTCAATGGTAAGTTCAGAAATTTGAGAAAAAACGTCAGAATTACTTTTTAACACAACAACCTGTGCCAACCCTGAAACATCTCTTAATATTAAAAATTTAATACTGCCCTGATCCCTAATAGCATGTACAAACCCTTTCACTATAACTTCAAATCCAACATGTCTATGTATTTCCTTTAAACGAACTCGTTGCATAAAATGCCTCCTTAAAACAAAAAAAACCCGGCACAAAACGCCAGGGTCCTGACGGTGGACTGTGCCACCTGGTCTTTTACATTAATTCAGATTATCATTCACGTTTTTTTAAGTCAACAACTATAAGGTTTAAGTTGTCATTTCCGTTATATGAATCTTTTTTGAGTTTATATACAACATCCACAACGTCTCCAAGCTTCAGGTCAAAGTTTTCAGGTTTATCAAAGGCATTAAAGTATATTGCTTTGTAATATTCGTTATCTTTATAAAATTTAAGAGATAAGTGCTGTTTGTTGCCTCCTACCCAATTCGTTTGGGTAATTCCCATACCTTTACTTAGAAATTTAGGTTCATTATTACCAATTCCAAAAGGTTTTAATTTATCCAGGTTTTCAACTTCAGTTAATGATGGTAATCCATCGGTAAATTCCGCGTCAACATCGAGTACGGGTACGAGTAAAGTTTCATCAATTTCTTCGTTACAAAAAAGAGTGAATTTTTCTTTAAACACATCTAAATTTTTTAAATCAATTGTAAACCCGGCAGCCATTGGATGACCACCAACATTTACAAACAAATCACTAAACTTTTGCAACATCGAAATTATGTCGATTCCTGAAACAGATCTAACAGAACCTTTTGCATACCCGTCTTCAACACTCATAACAATAGAAGGTCGATAATACTTTTGTACAAGTCTTGATGCAACAAGCCCAATTATACCTTCATGGTATTTCTCGTCATGGGAAATTAGAACTTTTGGCATATTGGCGTCATTTATTCCGGCTGCTAACTCAAACATTTCCAACGTCACATCTTGTCTGTTTTGATTGATTGCATGAAGTTTTCGTGCTGAGGATTCAATTTCATTTAAATTCTTCTCAACAAGTAGCGTCAACGAATGATGAGCATCTTCAATTCGACCTGCTGCATTTAGTCTTGGCCCAATTACCCAGCCAAGGTCATATGTAGTAATCTCACCGTTTGACTTTCCTGAAATGTCTATGAGTTTTTTTATTCCATGCGGAGGATTGGTGTTTAACACTTCAAGTGCGTTTTTAACAAGAGTTCGGTTAAAACCGGTTAGAAGTTGTACGTCTGTAACGGTAGCAAGACCTGCAAGTGCTATATCCTGCTTATTCTTTGAGCCCAAAACCTTACTCAAAAGCCATGAAATTGTAGACCCTACCACCGCGTCATTCCATACAATGCAGTCAGCATCAGGTAATTTTTCCGGTTTTTGGTGATGATCGGTAATAATAACCAAATGGCCAAGCGACTTTATATATTCCACTTCTTTTACAGCTGTAATTCCGCTATCAACTGTTATGAATAACACTTTTTCAAAGTCACCTACTTCACTTTTTAATTTCTCTAATGCATTTTTAATCGACGCTTCTGAAAGTCCGTAACCATGCTCAAACCTGTTTGGAATAAAAGCGCTCGTCTTATTGTAATTTAATTCATCAGTTAGTGTATTGTATATTATGGCAGTAGCACATATACCGTCGGCGTCATAATCCCCGTGAATAATAATCGGAATATTGTCGTTTATGGCCTGTAAAACCAGCTCGCGCGCTTTTTTTAAACTTTGCTTAAACTCAACGGGTAATTCTTTCAAAAAGTACTCAACCGCCGGAGGATTTAAAAATCTTTTCTTTTCATCATCTGTTAAAATTCCTCTATTTTCAAGAAGCAGGTTTAGTAAATCTTTTTCTTTTGTATGTACATTCAAAATATTCCAGCGCATTATGTGCTAAGAATACCATACAAATTTATTTCTTTCTTTGTGTTTTTTTTGGGTTTTCCAACAAGACAAACAATGGTGCTGCAATAAATAAGGTCGAATAAGTCCCTGAGATTAATCCAATGCCCATAACTAAAATAAAATACCTTATTTCTATCCCGCCCGCTAACATAAATCCAATTAAAATAATTAAAAGTGCCAGTAAGATTACAAATGACTTTTTAAGTACTTCATTTAATGAATTATTAACATTCTCAAAAAGTTTCTTTTTTCTATACTCTTTTAAATTTTCTTCAATTAAGCTAAAAACCACAATTTTATCGATTATAGAAAAAACCAATACTGACAAAATTGCAATCAACAACCAGCCTTGAGCAGAAAAGTCAATAATTTTATGAGAAATTGTATATGCACTAAAAGTTAAAGCCATATCATGTAACAAAGCAAAAACAATAATTATACCTAATTTGTAACTTACATAAGGTTTTGGGATATTTCTGAATATAAATGTTATATAAGCAAAAATAAGCAAAGCTGCAAAGACTACCACAAATATGGAACTTTTTGCATAACCTGCTGTTTGAGCAGTTAGTTGTAGGTTAGTAAATGTATCAAACAACAGATAGGCACACAACAAAAATGTAAAAAGAGCTAAAATTACATATATAAAGCTATATTTAAGAACTTGCATACTTTCTCCAAAAAAATAACCGCTTAAACTTAGAGTTTTGTGAGTCTTTTTTTATACCCATTACCTTAATAAGCGTCTTACTTATAAAAAGTGTAAAAATAAGTGATAATAACATGCCCAAGAATAATGCAGTCGCAAACCCTTGCACATAATCAATACCAATGTACATTAAAAATCCTGATATTACCAAAATTAACAATATAGAATCTCGTGTAGGCTTCCAGGATCGCAAGAATCCTGAAATAACGGCAAGATTTTTTGGCTTATTACCTTTAATCTCCTGTTTGTAAATTTCAGAAAATAAAATGAGAAAATATAATGCAATAATAGAAGCAAGCAAATACCCCACTAAGCTGGGAACAGTCACTACAATAGGCAGAAGCTTAAAAAACGAAAGCAGCATAGTCTCATACAAAATAAAAGAAATTATTGCTGTTAATCCAAGTCGGCCGTATAAAAATATTAAAATTGCCGATAACAAAGAAATTATTGAAAAACCAATATAAAACAAGTTTTTACCCTGCAAAACTTCAAATGGAGCATCAACATTATTTTGTTCAACTAAACTAATCGACACGGGAAGAGCCCCTGAATTTATTTGTATACTCAATGAACTTGCTGTTTCCAAATTAAAGTCACCGCTTATGGTGGGGTTCACTACGCTACCTTCGGCAAATTCTTCACTAACAATGGGCATAAAAATTGGAAAATCAGAATTATCAAAAAAGACAGCAACAGGCAAACCGATATTATTTTTTGCTAATTCCTCAAACTCATTTTGCCCTTCATCAGTAAACACAATTTGAACACCCGGCTCGTTACCGGATTCATCCAAAAAAACCACTTCAGCACTTTTAATATCTGCACCGTTAACATCTGTTACCTGCCAAACCTGCTTGTTAGAATAATATTCTTCACGTTTGCTTTCATCCCAATCAAAACCGTCTTTTAGTTCCATAAAATTTATTCGGGCAGTTTGGCTTATTACCTCAATTACTCTACTTTCACTTTCCAAACGCGGTAGATTTATAGATATAAGGTATTCATCATTTAAAATTTCGGCTGTTACATTTGCATTTCTAACACCCAGCATTATGATTCTGTTTTCAATAACCTCACGCGTTGTTTCTAAAACACCAAGCCTTTCTTCAGCAGAAACCTCTGACATATCAGCTTTTAATACTATATTTAAACCTCCGTCAATGTCAAAACCCTTTTTGAAACCCCTCAGATCAAGTACTCTTGCTCCATCGGATGAAGTCAAATAATATCCGCCAATTGATGTATCAATACTCACATACTCATTTTTAATTTTTATCGGTGTTTTTGGCAGTACAATTAATAATGAGACAACGAATAAACCGAGAATTAATCCCAATTTAAAATATACATTGCCAAAGAAACTGCTCATAGTTGTTACTGGATAGACCAAAATTCATGTTCATCACCTATAAGCATTGTTCTACCTTGTGCCAGTACTTTTGAAACAAACTGGTCATTCTTTCTTTTTCTAAATTTAAATTCTTCTTCGCCCATAACTGTATAGTTTATTTCTCGCTTTAATTCCGCCTGATACTTCTTTATTAGTGATTCAAGCAGGTCAAAATTTACTGCTCCTACAACAAATAAATCCACATCTAACGGTGTCGCAGGTAGATTTCTGGAAAACCTTCTTGATAAGATAGCAAATTTCACATCACCAAGTTCTTTTTTGTTTTTTATAATCTCAGCACCTAAACCTTCTTCTTTTGTAATTAATGAAAGTAATTCTGGATATAAAATGCATGATGTGTCAACGGTATAATAAACTCTATTACTGCTTTTTCTTTTTTTTAACAATCCAAGAGCTTCGAGTTTTCTTAATTCACGTCTAACGGCATTAATCTCGGTTCCCACTAATCTTACAATACCTCGTACGTGTAAGGATTTTTCCGGGTTGGGCAGCATCGTCTTAAGTATGTTCAGTCTCACTTCCGAGACAAAAAGCTTTTTCAGCATACCCCTAGTAAGTTACCTGTGTTTGATTTCTCTCAGGTACAATACTTATCCAAAACTTGCCTCTATTAAATTCAACTTCTTTGCCATTTTCATCATAAAAAACAGTTCTTCCTTCTCTTGAATCTTTTGCCCAGGTTACTCTAATTGCTTTACCATCAATAAATACTATGCCACTTCCGCTGCCTATTAACTGATAATCCAACCTACTACTATCATCTCCGGTTATTGCACTTTCCGTTACAAATTGAACAATAAGGTTTTTAACTGTAACTTGTTCACCGGTCTCTAAATCGGTATGGGGAATAGGATTCCCTCCACTATCATAACCGGTAAATCGTAAATATGAATTTGTGGCACGGTCATAATTCCAAATTGCACTGTAATCACCTTCAAACCAAAAATCAATTTCAATTGGAGTGTTTTCACCTACCACTGAACTTGTGGCGTCAGCGGGTGAGTCGTCTTTAAATAGCCATGGTCTAAAATTAGGGTCTTTTCCGTCCCAGCCAAGTTCATCTCCAAGCTGACGTAATTCTTTTCCGTTATAATAGGCTGTGTGTTCAATTGCAATTCCCGAATCAATCCTTGCCTGATCCCTCCAAAACTGAGCTCCACCTCTTGCTAAACTTCTAACCGGCCATGTCTCAATTGCTTCAAGTGCCTGAGGTGACCATCCGATATGTGCAAGCATTGCATCGCCAAGCTCTTTAACTACAACCAAATAATAATGTCTTGTACTTCTAATAGGCCCTATTTTTTCGGGTGTTTCAGATAAAAAGAACGCTAAAAACCTTGTTATACCACCTTCAGCTACAATCTCATATACAATATCCGCATCAACCAAACCTGAATGAGGCCGTGCATCAACAAAATTATTTACCATTGCTGCAAGAGGTCTTTTTTCAATCCAAGCCTGTGCTTCGGCTTCAGTATATTTGACTCCTGTCAAAGGATTCTCCACATTTTTTTCACCGCCTCCAGACGAACCATTTGCTATTGGCTTAAAAACATTTGAATTATTAGGTATGGATACTTGATAATATACGAATCCACCAACCAATAAAGCTATTATTAACCCTACACCTATTAATATTTTTTTCTTCTTGTGATTTGGCATATCTTTTTGCATTCCTAGTCCGGGATACATGTTTACAGGGGGTTTATTTTGCTGATCATTTGCCATATTTTGTAAATCCATAGTATAAGTTGATTATATAATTGAGTACAAACTTTGTCTAGTAATGACCTATACTATAAGCGGTTTTGTTAAAGTTTAATTTCGGCATCTATAAATTCTGTAAGTTCCCCATCTAAAACAGCTTCAGGCTGAGTGCTTTCTACCTCAGTTCTTAAATCCTTAACTAATTTATAAGGGTGCAATACATAATTTCTAATCTGATTTCCCCACCCCGGAGTCTTATATTCGCCTTTTAATTTATTTTTTTCTTCTTCAAGTTTTTTGAGTTCAAGGGCATATAATCGCGATCTCAAAATTTTCATAGCTTTTTCACGATTTTTACCTTGATGGCGCTCTTCCTGACATTCAACCACAATACCTGTAGGAATATGTTTAATTCTTACCGCAGTAGACACTTTATTAACATTCTGACCACCATGCCCTCCCGACCTGAATGCTTCAAACTCTATATCTTCATCTTTTATTTCTACCTCAACATCTTCATCAATTAATGGAACAACTTCCACAAGTGCAAATGATGTTTGCCTTAAATTATCTGCATTAAACGGAGATTGCCTCACAAGTCGATGAACACCTGACTCATTTTTCAAAAATCCATAAGCATACAATCCGGTTATTTCAAGGGTTACACTCTTTATACCGGCCTCATCCCCGGGTGTTGAATCTATTACAGATACTTTCCAACCTTTTTTCTCAGCAAAACGTGAATACATTCGCCAAAGCATCTCAGCCCAGTCCATTGCTTCGGTACCACCCTGTCCGGCATGAATAGACAATATAGCATCGTCCTTATCATGTTTACCCGACAAAAATGCTTTAACCTCAGCTTTTTTAAATTCCTTGTTAAACGCATCCAAATCACCCTCCGCCAACATTAACTCAAGCATTTCATAATCTTCTATATCCCGCCTTAACTCAGCCAAATCTTGAGAAACACGTTTTCCTTCTTCCCATTCATTCCAAATTGATTCATCCTGCAAACGCTCTTCAAGTTGTAAGATTTTTTGACGCTTTTCGTCAATAAAGAGATCACTTTTTAGTTGTTCCAGTCTGGATTTTGCTTCTTCCATTCATTGTGTATTATAACAAAGCTGTGGGTATTCTTTCCTCTTCAAAAACCTCAAGCCCCACTTCTACTTCATCGCCTTGAATATAATCCTTTGATAATATCTTCATTGCCAAGTGAGACTCAACTGTATCTTCAATTAATCTTCGCAGAGGCCTTGCACCCCATTCAACATTGTATCCTCGTTTCACAAGCTCATCTATAAGCTCAGGTTTAAAACTTACTTTAATACTTTTAGCCTCAGCCATTATTCGCACCTTCTGGAGTGTAAGTTCTGCTATTTTTTTCACAACATCTACAGTTAAAGGTCTAAATACAATAATTCCCGTAAATCTGTTTAGAAACTCGGGGGCATAATGACTTCGAACATCCCTCATTGCTATCTCATTTATCTCTTCAAATGTACCGCCTCTTTGCACAACGTCCTGAATCGATCTGGTACCAACGTTACTGGTTGCAATAATTATCGTATTTGAAAAATCCACGGTAAATCCAGAAGAATCGGTTAATCTTCCGTCATCTAAAACTTGTAAAAATGTAAGTAAAATATTTGAATATGCTTTTTCAATCTCATCAAGCAATATCAAAGTATATGGATTTGACCTGATTGCCTCGGTAAGTATACCCTTTGTGCGGCCTCCCGGCTCACCGATTAATCTGTTTATGCTATCCTGTTGTTGATATTCGCTCATATCAATTCTCACCATATTCTTTTCACTTCCAAAATACTTTTCAGCAAGTGCTTTGGCTGTTTCTGTTTTACCTACCCCTGTAGTTCCAACAAACAAAAAGCTTGCAATTGGCTTTCCCTCACTTCTAATTCCCACTCTTGCTCTTTGTAAAGCTTTTGATATTTGAATAATTGCATGATCCTGTCCTAAGACTCTGCTCTTAATCTCATTTTCAATATTCAACAATTTTTGAGATTCGTCTTCTGAAAGTGACGTAACGGGAACATGTGTTATATCAGATACGACTTTACGTACAGTTTCAGAGTCAACAACTTTTGTACCTTTAGCAGCTGTTACACAAACTCTATTTAAAATATCCAGTGCTTTGTCGGGAAACACCCGGTCGTGAATTAGTTTTTTTGAAAGTACTATAATTTCTCTCAATGACGGGTAGGTAACAAAAACGCCATATTCTTTTTCATATTTTTTTGCTTGGGTTTTTAGCACACCAAATGTATCTTCATCCGACGCAGGAGGAATTTCTATTGTAGTAAACAAAGTCGAAAACGACCCGCTTGGTTCAAGATATTTTCTATAATTTTCAAGATTTGTTGCACCAATAAACTGAATATGTCCTTCGGTTAAATGCGGTTCTAATATTGAAAATATTGTTGATGAGTTATCGCCCTGTACCCCGGCGACCAGGTTATGAATTTCATCAAAAAACAATATCACGTCACCTGATGCTTTAATTTCCGACATTATATTTTTAAACCTTTGAGCAATATCACCAACCGTTTTACTTCCTGCAATTAGTGATGCCGTATCGATGCTCACTACACGCTTAAACTTTACGCCTTTAACATCAGTTCCTTTTACAATTCTTTCCGCCAGACCCTTAATAACCGAAGTTTTCCCCGACCCCGGAGGCCCTATTAGCAATAGATTTTTATTGGAACTGCTCAACAATTCCATTACCTCACTTATTTTGTCTTGATGGGCAACAATATTTTGGATGATTCCTTTTTGAGCTTGTTTGGTAAAATCTTCCGAAACAGAATCAAGCTGGGGAGTTACTCTTCCTGTTAACCCTCTACCGATACCGCCCATTTTAGGCAATTCATAATCTTCCTGCCAGAAATAAACATTTTTTAAGCTTTCTTTTTCAAATGTCATCCATTTGGCCGTTTCTTCAATTAGATGAAATGACGAATTGTATGCTGCCAGTGTTACATCGAGTTTAGGTAATAAACTTAATAACCCTAAAAATAAATGCTCCACTTCAACATATCTGGAATCGTGTTCAGTGGCATACTTGTATGCAGCTTGATCCAGTGTATTAAAATCGGCTTTGACCTCAACCACTTTATTCATAAATTCATCGGTATAAATTTCAGACTTTTTCAAAAGCAAAACAATATCTTTTTCAGCTAATAGATTTTTGGGCATTGAACCTGACCTCATAGATTGATTATAAAAATCCAAAACTAACGGTCTAAAACTCTTCTTTACATCATCGTTTTTAACCTCATAAACACGTTTTGCCGGCCGGTTTTTATTTGTGGAAAAGTAATAAGCTGCCAGTGCAATATAAAAAACAAAAACTAAACTCTCATGCACATAAAACAACAATATTGGAACAGCAAACCAGAATACCGGTAACAATAAAAGCAGGGATGTTGTTACAAGTAAAAAAAGTATCCCAAAAACTACCTGAAAACTTCTGACCGTAAAACCCATAAATCTTCCTATCCAAGTATAGTCGCCGTATAAAGGGGTAAAAAACAGTCGAAGATTAAGAGTAAAGGCCATTGAGTTATTTGTTAGCGATATTAAAACCCGAGCCAGTTTGAACAATCTTTTGGGTATATAGACCATATACCATTCAAAAAATCTGGTAATTAAAGGTAGCAAATTACTCATACGATGATAATAACACAATCTTTTTTACTAATCTTCCGGCTAAATACCCAACAGGCATATAAAAAAACATCAATAACAAAGTCGGATGAAATATATATATAAAATAGGGAATAACAAAATAAACCTTACCTATTATTTCTTCCTGTGTTATAGGCAAAAAATCTTCGTGTTTGTTAGCATCACCTTTTGTATAATACATCTTAGCTTGCTCAATATCAGTAATTCTATTAATTCTGTGTGTAACATAGGTATCCATTTTTGACGATACTTTATAAGTTACAACATCATACAAAGAGTATTGATCTTTTTTTACAACAACAATAAGGCTTCCTTTTCTAATTACCGGAGACATGGAATCTGAAGCAATGATATAAACCATTGGCCTATACTCAATTACATAAGCACATATTATTAAAAGAGATATTAAAATAGGTATAACTTTTTTCTTCATATATTTATTCTTGCCTTCCCGGGTAGGCAAGAATTTCTTATTACAACCCTAAAGAACTAAACTGAAAATCAAACAAAGCACTAGCACCTTGCTTTGTGTCAGAAACAGCATCAGTAGAAAACCTTAACACTAAACTTTTTACTGCACCTGCATCAACACTTCCCAAATTAAAACCCTCGGTTTTCCATTTCACAATTGTCTTTCTTCCATACGAAGTCCCAAGTTCACCGGCATCCAATACACCATCACTATTGTTGTCATTCCATTCAAACGGTTCAACAAATATTATTTGTCTAAGCTCCATGGGGTCGTTTGCCGTCTCATAATTTGAATTGGAACTTAAACTAATTTGAGTAGCAGCGTTGTTATAGATTTTCATCAGGTAATCTTTCGTCCAGAATGGACTTATGTTGTTAAAATTCGGACCTGCTTTTTCTTCAACAAGATTACCCTCACCCAATCCTTGTGTTATGTCATTTAGTAACTTTATATCCGCACTGCCTACAGAAAAAGTCGAACCTAACACGTTGCCTTTATCAGAAAACGCTGCATACGTCACACCGGCTACAACCAAAACCAAAGCAGCAAGCGAAGCATAAACATAAATTAGCTTTTTCACCTTCTCACCTCCTTTCAAAAAAACCTACTACTTTTCACATTTATTGTTTATCCTCTTTATTAATCAAATCTTTTGACTTTAAGCTTGTATATGAGTCATTGCTTAATATCACATGATCAACAAGCGGAATTCCAATAATTTTCCCGGTTTCCACTAATCTGTGCGTAACCTGTATATCTTCTTCACTCGGGCTTGTATCCCCAGAGGGATGATTATGAGCCAAAATTATATAAGTGGCATTTTTATAAATAGCCTCACGAAACACTTCTCTTGGATGAATTAAAGTTTCATTTACTGTACCAACAGACACTAAATCTGCAGATATAGCAAAATTTCTTGAATCAAGTGAGATAACATATAGGTGTTCTTTTTCTTTTTTATAAATGGATTTTTTCATGTAAACAAACACATCTCGCGGACCCGATAATTTAAATTTTTTTACTTTACTGTCCATGTTTAATCTAAGTGCAATCTCAGAAATTGCCTTAATACTCGTTGCCTTTGCAGGGCCTACGTCTTTTATTCCCACCAACTCTTCATATCTGGCAAATATTACACCATTCAAACCTGAAAACTTTTTCAACAACACGCTCGCGAGACTAAGTGAAGACCCTTTAACACCACCTGACCTTAAAATAATTGCAAGTAACTCCGCGTCTGATAATATTGATTCACCATAATTTAACAGCCTCTCTCTAGGCTTTTCTGAGGATTGAAGGTCATGTATTTTTAAACTCATTTGCATAATCACAATATAGGTTATTGCAACATTAATTACAATATAGTATATTCTAATATAAATAGATATGAATGAAAATGTAGGCACAAGAATAAAATTATTAAGATTAAAGCTCAATCTGTCACAAAACAGGTTTGGCAAAAAAATCGGCGTGTCCGCTAAAACAATATCTGCCTACGAAACCGGAAAAGTAATTCCTTCTTATAAAGTACTTGAAAAAATCTCAAACGAATACAATGTAGGTATACTTTATTTATCCAGGGAACAAAAGGTAATATTGTCACAACGAATTAGAGACGTTGAATCTGTGCTTGAAGAAATTCGAATACTTCTTGATTAACGTTTAGAGTATTGAGGTCTCTTTCGTGCTTTCTTTAAGAAAGGCTTCTTTCTTTCTACCATTCTTGAATCTCTTGTTAATAGTCCTTGCTTTCTTATGGCACTTGAGTATTCTTCGTTTACTAAATCCAGAGCTCGGGCAAAAGCAAGCATAAGTGCGTCAGCTTGAGCCGATTTACCTGACCCGTGAATTTTAACAGTTCCGCTAAATTGTGACATGGGGTGAGAAATGCCTACAGCATGAAAAGGCCTCATCCAAGTTGCTTTAGCCTGTTCAGATTCAAAATATTCGTCAATCGGCTTATCGTTTACAAAAAAATCGCCTTTTTCTGTGTACAAAAATAATCTGGCGACTGCAGTTTTTCTTCTGCCAGTTCCGGTAATTATGAACTTGCCTTTTTCAGCATCTTCACCGGCATTTTTTTCATTATTCCAGAATTTAAATCCTTTTTTTATTTCCATGTTTTCACTTGTTTGTAAATCTTGTGCTTGTGCCATATTATTTATCTTTAGCTATATTTTGATGAGGGTGGCTTTCACCTTCATAAATATATAAATTACTCATTCTGTCTTTTTGAAGCTTATTTTTTGGCAACATACCTTTTACTGCCAACCTTATTACTTCATCAGGTTTTCTGGCTTTTAGCTGTTTTAAAGTCTCTGACTTTATTCCACCAGGGTATCCGCTATACCTGGAATAAACTTTTGCATTTTCTTTATTTCCGGTTACAGCAATCTTTGAAGCATTTGTAATAATGACTTTATCTCCGTTATTTAAATGAAAAGTAAAATTAGGCTTGTGTTTTCCCAATAGTAATTGGGCGGCTTCAGATGCAACCTGGCCTAATATTTTTCCGCGTGCATCAATTACATGCCAATCTCTTTTTAAGTCTTCTTTTCTTGTTATTGTAGTTTTAGTCATTTTTTACCCATTCTATTCTTGCCATAGGTGCTTTATCGCCGTCTCTAAATCCTAACTTTACTATTCTTGTGTATCCGCCACTTCTTGATGTGTATTTTGGAGCAAGTTCTTTAACCAGAACATCCAAGGCCTTATTTGAACGTAGCTTTGCATTTAAATTATTTAAGTTATTAAAATCGCTTCCCTTTTTTGCTTTTGTAACCAGTTTTTCAACATACGGCTGTACATATTTGGCTTTAGCCAGAGTAGTTTCTATTTTACCCTCCAAAATCAACGATCGTGATAAATTCCTTATTAAGGCTTTTCTGTGATCTGTGTCTCTATTTAATTTCTTTTTTGCTACTCTGTGTCTCATAAGATCTAACTAAAAATTTTATATTAGTCCTTCTTTTTTCATAACTTTGGTAATCTCGTCAATGGACTTATCGCCAAGGTTTTTGATGTCAGCTAATTCTTCATCCGACAATTTTGCAAGTTGATTTAGTGTGTCAATTCCTGCTTTTTTAAGGGCGTTTATTGTTCTTGTAGGAAGTGACAAATCTTCAATATATGTAACAGACTTTTCTTTGGTTCCTGATTCTTTTGTAACTGGTTCCTCAACTTCTTCTACTGGGTCTTCACCTTTTGAGAATCTTGAAAAGAAATTTCTAAGTAAAGTGGATGCCTCAACTATTGCATCCCCTGGTGTCATAGTGCCGTCGGTTTTTATTGTGATTGTTAACTTATCTAAACCAATTACTTCACCTAATCGTGTTGGTTCTACCTCATATGAAACATGTGTTACAGGTGAAAACAATGCATCAATCAAAATAACACCTACTTTTGATGACTTTCTGTCTTCCACCGATAAATACCCGGTTCCGGGCTCTATTGTAATATCAGCTTCAAATTTGGCATTTTTATCTGCAAGTTCAGCAATATGAAGGTCTTTATTTACTATTTCAGCATCAGATGAGAGCTCAATGTCATTTGCGGTAACAGCTCCCGGTCCGGATTTTTCTATTCTCCCAACAACAGGGTTATCTCCGTATACTTTTGCTCTAATACCCTTTAAATTTAAAGTGAGCTCAACTACATCTTCTTTAACACCCGGCACGGTTGTAAATTGATGTGAAACTTTAGGCATTCTCACTTGGGTAACTGCTGCACCCTTTAAGGATGTCAGTAACACTCTTCTTAAACTACTACCTAAGGTATGACCAAATCCTTCAGGTAATGGGCTGAACTCAAAAATACCCTCGTTATTTTTTTCGGATATTTTTTTAATTTGTACATCACTTGTTTGTAATAACACTTTTTTAATCCTCCTTTAAAAATTATCTCGAATAGAATTCGATAATTAACTGAATATTTATGTTTTCAGTTACTTCCTGCAACTCAGGCAGTCTTACTAATTTTACGTATCTTTCTTTAACATTTGCGTCAATCCATTCAGGCAGAACAAACCCTTCACGCAAATGAATCTTATCAAAACTTACCGGTTTAATAATATCACCGGTTTGCACTCTATATGACGGAGTTTTAACGATTTCATCATTAATCATAAAAAACCCCGACCTAATAAGCTGCCGTGCTTGAGCTCTTGAAACGGCAAATCCGCTTCTGTAAACCATATTATCAAGCCTGGTTTCAAGCATTTGTACTAAAACCTCACCCGACACACCTGTTGTTTTCATTGCTTCATTAACATAGTTCCTAAATTGCCTTTCGAGTACGCCATAAATTCTCTTAACTTTCTGCTTTTCTCTAAGTTGCACACCGTAGTTTGAAAGCCTTCTTCTTGATGTACCGTGTTGTCCGGGGGCTGTGTTTCTTCTAACAACACCGCACTTATCAGACTCGCATCTTGTACCTTTAAGATAAAGTTTCATTCCTTCTCTTCTGCATAATTTACACTTTGGTCCGGTATATCTTGCCATATTATTTCCTTAAACCCTTCTTTTCTTTCTAGGACGACAGCCATTATGAGGCATCGGTGTGACATCCGCAATAGAGATTACTTTTAATCCTGCACTTTTTAAAGCCTTAATCGCAGGAATTCTTCCGTGACCCGGTCCTTTAATGTAAACAGCTACTTCCCTCAATCCTGATTCATGAGCTCTTTGAGCAATAACTTCGGTTGACTTGGTAGCAGCATAAGGAGTTGATTTTCTTGAGCCTTTAAATCCGGCTCCACCGGCACTACCTGAAAACAAAGCATTACCCTCTGCATCAGTTATTGTGATAAGGGTATTATTAAAACCGGCTGCAATATATGCTCTTCCGGAAGTAGGTATTTGCCTCGTTGATTTTTTTGTCTTTTTTTTCTTAACTGCCATAATATTATTTCTTTGCAGTAGCTTTCTTTTGTGCTCCGGCTACTGTTTTTTTCTTTCCTTTTCTGGTTCTAGAATTTGATCTTGTTCTCTGTCCTCTTGCGGGTAATCCTTTTGTATGCCTGTCACCCCTGTAGCTTTTAATTTCTTGTAATCTTCTAATATTTTGATTGATAATTCTTCTCAATTCACCCTCAACAGGAAGCTTCAGCTCTTCAATCTTGTTTCTCAAGTTTGCAAAATCAGCATCGGTTAATTGATGGGTTCTAATATTTTCATCAATACCTGTTTCTTTTAAAATCCTTTCAGCAGTAGGTCGACCGATACCTTTAATATAGGTAAGTGCTATTATTACTCTTTTGTTGTCTGGTATGTCAATACCTAAAAATCTGGCCATTTATCCTTGCCTTTGCTTGTGCTTTGGGTTTTTGCATATTACTCGCAACACACCCTCGCGTTTTATTATTTTGCAATCTCTGCAAATTTTCTTTACTGAACTTCTAACTTTCATATTTACCTTTGCCTGTAAGTAATCCTTCCGCGTGTAAGGTCGTGCGGAGAAAACTCTACTTTAACCTTATCTCCCGGCAGAATAGTTATTCTAAACTTCCTCATCTTACCCGATAATACACCCCATGCCTGTTCACCATCTTCAAACTCTATTTTAAACATGCCTCCTGCCTGTGCTTCTTTTACTATTCCTTCTTTAGTTACTACTTCTTTTGTATCTTGCATTAACTATATTATATAGACGGGGCAAATTCTAACAAAATATTGCTATACCGTCAATAAAAACCCGTTTTATGATAATAGCATCATAACACTATTTTTCAAAATAATTTGCAATAATTATCGGGCTACTTTTTCCTACAGCTACAGTACTCTCAAATAATCCCGACAAACTTCCATCGGCAGTTTTTAACGTCCAGCCGTCAGCATCAAGCGTCAGTTCAGGATTTCCCTTTTGATAAATTACCTCAATTGCAAATACCATACCTTCTTTAAGCTTTATACCCTCACCCCTGTTACCATAACACATTACATACGGAGCTTCATGCAGCTTTCTACCAATACCATGACCAACCAAGTCTTCAGAAACCGTATAACCCTCTTTTTCAATAGTTTCCTGTATTGCTGCCGACACATCGCCTAACCTATTTCCCGTTATACATTGCTCAATTGCCTTATTTAAAGCTTTTTTTCCTGTTTCTAAAAATTTTTCTTCATTATTTGTGCTTACTTCAACAGTATAAGACAAATCAGTATGAAAACCCTTAAATAATACACCTAAATCTACACTTACCACATCACCACTTTTAAGCATGTAATCATTTGGAATCCCGTGAACAATTCCTTCATTTACATTTATACATGTGGCAAAGTCATAATCATCAACCGTCTTAAATGAAGCTTGGGCATTACTTTTTTTTATATAATCTTCGGCTATTGTGTTAAGTTCAAACAAACTAATTCCTTCTCTTACTGCAAGCAAAACCTCATGCATAGCACCCTCGGTAATTTTGCCTCCTTCTTTCATTAATTCAATTTCTTCAGGGGATTTAAGCTTAATCATTTAAAAGTTTTTCTATGCTTTCTACTATTTCCTGTGGAAGCGGTTCTGCGCTAACCTCATAAAGAATTCCTTTTTTTCTATAATAATCACTAACTTTTACGGATTTATTCAAATAAATTTCCAGTCTTTTGGTCAAAGCTTCTTCTGTGTCGTCATCTCGTTGAATTAACTCACCTGTACATTTCTTTAGTTCTTCTTCAGGAAGAGTGTATATGTTGTAAGGTTTGTTGTCGCTTGTACAAATTCGACGGCCGGTTACGCGTCTGAAAATAGAATCAATTGACACCAATAGCAATATAGCTTTATCAATTTGTGGTTCGTATAATGCCAATTGGTCGGGGTCTCGGGGATAACCGTCAATAATGTATCCGTTTGCACAATCAGGATGTTGCAATCTTTCATTTAAAAGTCCGCTCACGAGTTCGTTTGGGGCTAATCCGCCACTATCCATAATTTTGTCAACTTCCTCATACCTTGGATGTGTTTGGGGTAAGCTTCGCAAAATACTTCCCATGCCAATAAGCGGAATATTAAGCCTTTCACTCAACATCTCACCAATTGTACCCTTACCCGAACTTGGAGGTCCCAATAACAGTAATCTCATGATTATTTTCCAAACATCGACAAAATATCTTCCGTTCTGCCGCGCATTTTCTTTTCAACTTTTTTATCAAGACTTTTCATTGCTTCGTTTATAAGATCTTTTATTTCTTTTCTTTCTTCGCCGTTTATAACAATTCTTTCTACCCGTTTATCTCCTCTCAACAAAATCAGATTATCACCCTTTTCTTCCTGGTGAAAAATCTGTTCCAGCTCCTTTTCCATTTCGGCTTTCATTTTTCTAACTTGATTAAATGCTTGTAATTTATCAATCATAGCCCCTCTATTTTACCAAATTTAATCTAAATAACTACTGTAACTCTTATTTACAGCCTGGGATTGTATTTGCCTCACAGTTTCCAAAACAACTGATACTACAATTAATAATCCTGTACCTCCAACTGAAAGATTTGTTAAACCGGTTATATTTTGTACTATGTATGGCAATATTGCGATTAGACCAAGAAACACAGAACCGAATAAAGTTAATCTGGTAACAACACTTTGCAAATATTCTTTTGTTGATTTACCCGGTCTTATCCCCGGAATAAACCCTCCGCGTCTTTTTATGTCATCTGCAATCTTTTCCGGATTAAACTGTACAAATGTGTAAAAAAACGTGAATCCGACTACCAATAAAAAGTAAAGCAAGTTGTAGCCCCACGATTGAGGGTTAAAATTTTGTGCCAAAAATATTCCTGTGTTATATAAATAAGGCTGAGAAGCAGCACTTAATGGTCCGCTGATTATTGTTGGCAAAGTTACAATAGAAACAGCAAAAATTATTGGAATAACACCGGCCTGGTTAAGTTTAATAGGTAAGTGGTTAGAAACTTTTTGAGACAACGTACCCCTACGTCCATATTCGATGGGAATATTTCTTGTTCCCTCATTGACAAGCACAACTCCAAAAATAACAATCAAACTTAAAAATAAAAAGACAACAATGCTCATCAATCCTATTAATTGAGCCGAGGAAATAAACTGCAACGCTGCAAATGGTAAACTGCTAATAATTCCGGCAAAAATTAGTATTGAAACTCCGTTTCCAATTCCATATTCAGTAACTAAATCTCCAACCCAAACTAAAAGCATCGAACCGGCTGTCATTGAGGTAATAAGCACCAGCAGTCCAAAAGCATCAAGATCTCCCAGTACTTTTTGAGTACCTATTTGTGCCTGATTGCTCAATAAAAAGTAAATTCCATAGGCCTGCATTACCGAAATAGGCAACGAAAGCAGCCTTGTATACTGATTAATCTTCTCGCGGCCTGATTCTCCTTCTTTAGATAACTCTTCAAGACTTGGAATCATTGCCGTAAACAACTGAATAATAATGGATGCATTAATATATGGGCCTAAACCAAGCGTAATTAATGAAAAGTTTTGCAAACCCCCACCTCCCAATAAATTATAAATTCCTAAAAGCTGGTTTGATTCAACATAACTTTTAACCGCGCTTACATCAACACCGGGAACAGGTATAAATGCCAAAAATCTAAAAATAACAATAACTAAAAATGTGAAAAGAATTTTTCTTCTTAAATGAGGTAACTTTAGTGCTTTTATCATGAATTAATTATTCTATTTTGCAGCCTGCTTTTTCAAGTTTTTGCTTTGCCGATTCCGAAAACAAAAAGCCTTTTAACGTAAGTTTCTTTTCTATTTCCCCGTTTGCCAATACTTTCACGCCGTGTCTTGGTATAAAGTTAATCATACCACTCTCAACAATACTTTCAGGAGTAACCACTGCACCTTCATCAAACTTATTTAAATTAGATAAGTTGATTATTGCAACTTTTTTTGGGTTTAAGCTTCTAAAACCTCCAAGCTTTGGTAGTTTCTTGTATAAAGGAACCTGACCGCCCTCAAATCCAAATGGCATACTATTTCCTGCTCTTGCTTTTTGCCCTTTGTGACCAGCCCCTGTGGTATGCATACCTTTTCCACTACCTGCACCACGACCTCTTCGTTTTTTTGCAGATTTAACACCTTTTAATTTGTTTAAATTATCTAATTTCATTTATTTTTCACTTTCAGACTTTAATTTTTGTAAAGCATTAACAGTACACTGAATTGTAGCCATTTTATTATTAGAGCCGATTAATTTGGCCGAAATATTTTTTACTCCTGCCAATTCAACAATGTGCCTTACAGCGCCGCCGGCAATAACCCCCGAACCTTCAGGAGCAGGCATGAGCTTTACAACGGATGCTTTGTATTTTTCTGTAATTTCATGTGGAATAGAGCCGTGTTCAGTAAGATTTACTTCAATCATGTTGCGTTTTGCAAGTTTAATACCTTTTTGAATCGCAGAAGAAATGTCCGGAGCTTTTCCAAGCCCAAACCCTACTTTTCCGTCTCTATTTCCGCTCACAACTAAAGCAGTAAACCCGATTTTATTACCTCCGCGGGTTTTTTTTGAAACTCTTTTAGTTTCTACAATTCTATCTTCAAATTCTCTATCTTGTTTAAATCCTCTATTCATAATTAAAATTCCAAACCGCCTTCACGGACACCATCTGCAAAACTTTTTACTCTACCATGATACTTGTACCCGCTTCGATCAAATACTACTTTTGTAACTTTAGCTTTTTTGGCGCTATTTGCAAGTTTTTTACCCAATTCAAACGCTGCATCCACTTTTTTGTTTTCAGCATGAGTTTTTTTTACATCATTTGATGATAACGAAACAATTGTAGTTCCTTTTTCATCATCAATAAGCTGAGCATATAAATATTTATTTGATCTAAAAATAGAAAGCCTTGGCCTTTCTGGAGTACCGAAAATATTCTTTCTAACTCTTAGCTTTCTTTTTTCTTTTCCTGTTCTTAGTTTAACGTGATACATATTTTCCTTTAAACTTTACCTGTTTTACCCGGTTTTCTTCTAACTACTTCGTCTGCATATTTTATTCCTTTACCTTTATATGGCTCGGGTTTTCTTATTTTTCTGATGTTGGCCGCAGTCTGCCCGACCAGGTGTTTATCTATTCCTTTTACTGTTAGTTCGGTTGTACCCTCTACATCCAAAGTAACGCCTTCCGGAGCCTTAAATTCCACAGGATGCGAATATCCAACTGTTATGCTTACCTCAGTAGGATTCACACTTTTTACCCTATATCCAACACCAACCAATTCCAATTTCTTTTCATATCCTTTTGTTACGCCTTCAATCATATTTTTTACTAAAGATTGTGTCAAACCCCACAAAGCATTTGACTGTTTTGTGTCAATTTTTACCTCGGCAACCACCTTATCTTCTACCACTTTTACATCAATCTCCGGTCGTGTTTCATAACTTAATTCACCTTTAGGTCCTTTAACATTTATAACACCGTTATTTATTTGAACGGTAACATCACTTGGTATTGAAACTGGGTTTTTTCCTATTCTTGACATTTTTAAAATATCCTACAAACAACTTCTCCGCCTAATTTTTTCTTTTTTGCCTCTTCACCCGACATAACCCCGCGGGAAGTAGAAACAACAAGCAAACCATATCCTCCCATAACACTTCCAATAGCTGATGTGCCTTTGTATAATCTTCTTCCTGGTTTTGATACTCTTTGAACTGAACTTAATTTTGGAGTGCCGTCTGATTTATAAGCAATATCTAATCTTAACTTTTTGTAATATTTTCCTTTTTCTTTAAAAGTTTTTACGTCAGTTAAATAACCATGATTTTTTAAAACTTCGGCCACAGCCAAGCATTCATTACTAAAAGGCACTTCTACAAACTCCTTTTTAACAAGGGCTGCATTTTGAATAGTGCTTAACATGTTTGATAATAAATCTTTACTCATATTTACCAGCTTGACTTCTTTACACCCGGAATCTCACCTTTGTGTGCGAGTTCCCTAAAACATTTACGACAAATTTTAAATCTTCTCATAAACCCGCGAGAGTTACCACAAATTTTACACCTGTTGTAATCTCTAACAGAAAATTTTGATCCTTTTTTTTGTTTTTGTACTAATGCTTTTTTAGCCATATTAATCTTTCATAAATGGTATACCAAGTTTTTCAAGTAATACTCTGCTGTGTGCAGGTTCTTTTGAAGATATACCAAATGTAATCTGTAAACTTCTAATTCCTTTAACTTTGTTTGGGTTTATTTCCGGAAATATAACATGTTCCCTTATCCCAACCGAATAATTACCGCTTTCATCAAAAGATTTTGGGTTTAAGCCCTTAAAATCTCTTACTCTTGGCAATACAATATTTATAAACTTATCAAGAAAAGCCCACATTCTTTCACCTCTTAAGGTTACAGAGTACCCAACTACATCTCCCTGTCTTATCTTAAATCCCGATTCTGATTTTCGTGCAGCTCTGGGTGCCGGTTTCTGACCTGTAATTTGCATTAACTCTTCTACAAATGAATCCAATGCTTCCTTGTTATCTTTAAAATCTCCAATACCTGCGTTAACAACAATCTTTCGGAGCTTAGGAGCTTCCATTATACTAGATAAACCAAGATCTTCCACTAATTGATTCTGAACTTTTTCTTTGTATGCTGTTCTAAGTCTATTCATTTTATTTAATTATTTCTCCGTTTTTTTTAGAAACTCTATATTTTTTACCGTCTACAACTTTATATCCAAGTCTTACGGGTAAACCTGACTTTTCATCAATAAACATTACATTTGACGCATCAATTGGCTTTTCCATATTAACTATTCCGCCTTCTTCGCTGCCTTGACCTTTTTTAATATGTTTTTTAACTAAATTAACACCCTCAACTATAACTTTATTTTTATCCGTAAGCACAGCAATAACTTTCCCGGTTTTACCCTTATCTTTTCCTGCTATAATTTTTACTTTGTCATTTTTTCTTATTTTCATATATTTTTACCAAACTTCTTTAGCCAATGAAGCTATTTTTAAATAACCCTGGTCTCTTAATTCCCTTGCAACCGGCCCAAAAATTCTTGTTCCCAGCATGTTTTTGTCTTTATTAATCACAACACCTGCGTTATCGTCAAATCTAATGTATGAACCGTCGTTTCTTCTGGTTTCCTTTTTTGTTCTCACAATAACTACTTTTACCACACTATGGTCTTTAACTACTCCCCTTGATGAAGCACCTTTGACAGCACATGTAACAATATCTCCGACTTTAGCTACTTTCTTTTTTGAATGACCGGGTATACCTACAATTTTTAGTAGTTTTGCTCCCGAGTTGTCTGCTACATTTAATGTTGTGCCAATTTGTACCATATTTTCCCTTTTCTAAATTATTTGGCAGAAACTACCTCCACCACTTTCCATGTAACTTCTTTGCTGTAAGGTCTGCATTCTTCAATAACAACAATATCGTTTAATTTAGCATCAACTTCATTTCGTGCCTTAAACCTTTTTGTATTCTTTATTTCTTTGTTATATAAAGGATGTTTTTTCGGAAGCTCAACCGCTACTACCACGGTTTTTTGCATCTTATCCGAAACTACTGATCCTTTAAATGTTTTTTTAGCCATATTATTGTTCTACAAATTTCCTTTCATTTATAATTGTTTTTATTCTTGCAATATCCTTTTTTAAAAACCTTACTTTACTAACATTTTTTTCTTTTTCTTTCAATAAATCCATAACCGCTTCCTGTGCTTCCGATTCTTTCGCTTTTAATGTTGCTTTTAATTCTTCTATAGATTGTTTTCTTAATTCTTTTAAATCCATATTAATCTACCTTTATAAATCTTGTTCTAATAGGCAGTTTATTTGCTGCCATTTTAAATGCTTCACGAGCTGTTTCTTCTGTTACTCCTGAAATCTCAAAGATGATTTTTCCGGGTTTGATAACAGCTGCATAGTGCGAGACCGGGGATTTACCTCCCCCCATTCTTGTTTCTGCGGCCTTTTTTGATATAGGCTTATCAGGAAACACTCTAATCCACAATTTTCCGCCTCTTTTTGTTCTGTGTGTCACAGCTTTTCTTGCCGACTCAATTTGTCTTGATGTAAGAAGACCTCTTTCTTCAGCCTTTAAAGCATATTCACCAAATGAAACAGTAGAACCCCTAACGGCCATGCCCTTGTTATTTCCTCTCATTGCTTTTCTAAATTTTACTTTTTTTGGCATCAACATAAGCTTTTTTCCTTATTTAAATTTCTTCCTCTCCATGATAAATCCAAACCTTCACACCTACGGTTCCGTAAATTAAATGAATATCTTTTTGTGCATAATCTATGTTAGCTCTTAATGTTTGTGTCGGAACAGAGCCTCTTTCATATGTTTCGGTTCTTGCAATAGAGTTTCCTCCGCTTAATAAACCTGAAACTCTTATTTTTATACCCTTGGCACCTTTATCCATTGCAGATTGAACTGCAGAATTCACTGCACGTCTGTACGGAATTCTTCTTTTAAATTGTCTTCCTATATATTCTGCAACAAGTGCTGCATTAAGCTCCGGAGACTTTACCTCTTCTACAGTGAGTTTTAGCTTTGACTCGGTTAATTTACGAAGCTTCTTTTCAAGCTCTTCCACACCTGAACCACCTCTACCAATAACTAATCCCGGGCGAGACACACGAACCATAATATTCACTTCATTTGGCGACCTCTCAATAATTACCGATTCCAGTCCTGCGGTACTTAGCTGCTTATCCAAAAATTGACGAATTTTAAAATCTTCAACAACATAATCACCAAATTTATCCTGGTCAACATACCATTTGGATTTCCAGTCTTTTATTATTCCAAGTCTAAAACCGTGGGGGTGTATTTTTTGTCCCATTATTTCTTGTCCCTTTCAGATAAACCTACAACTATATGAGATGTCCTTTTTAAAATAGGGTTGAATCTTCCTCTACCTACAAACTGACCATGTTTCATTGTTGGACCCTCATTAACATACAATTCTGAAATATACAGGTTTTTCTCATTTAAATCCAGATTATGCCTTGCATTTGAAACCGCAGAATTTAATGTTTTCAAAAGCAACTTTGCAGGTTTTGCCGGATGAAATCTTAGTATTTTTTTGGCTTCATTCACATCTTTACCTCTAACCAAATCCAATACAGGTCGCGTCTTTTTAACGGATGTTCGTACATATTTACTTTTTGCGTATACTAAAGCTTTATTCATATTTTTACCTCATTTTTGCTTTTTTGGATGAATGACCTCTAAATGTTCTTGTTGGTGAAAATTCTCCAAGTTTGTGACCTACCATTGCTTCGGTCACATAAACATCTATGTGAATTCTTCCGTTATGCACCTGAAAAGTATATCCCACCATCTCAGGAGTAATTGTGCTGGATCTAGCCCAGGTCTTTATTGGTTTTTTCTGCCCGGATTCTTTCATTTTATTAAGCTTTTTCATCAGCTTTTCATCTATTACCGGACCTTTTTTAAGTGATCTTGCCATATTTTACCTAACTAGCGTTTCTTCTTACGCCTTGGTGTAACTATATACTTATTAGTATGCTTTCTTTTTCTAGTTTTAAAACCTTTAGTAGGCTTGCCCCACGGAGTTTTTGGATGTCCTGTACCGGTATCACTATATGAACCTGCATGCGGATGATCCTTTGGATTTGCCATAGCAAGTCCTCTAACTTGTGGTCTTCTACCTAAGTGTCTTTTCTTTCCGGCTTTTCCAAGTCTTGTGTGTCTTTCATCTGCATTACCTAGCGCACCGATTGTAGCATAACACATAGCTCTTATTCTTTTAACTTCTCCGCTTGGTAACTTTATATTCACCATGCCTGCATCTCTTGCCAATAAAACACCTTTATTACCTGCACCTCGAGCTAATTGTCCTCCTTTACCGGGGCTGATTTCTATATTATGAACTTCAAACCCAAGTGGTATTTTTTCAAGAGGTAAAGCATTTCCAACTTTAATGTCAGAATTTTCTCCCGACATGACGGTCATGCCAACTTCCAAACCTTCAGGAGCTAATATATATCTTTTTTCTCCGTCTGCATAATGTAATAAAGCAATATTAGGCCCTCTGTTGGGATCATATTCAATTGCAGCTACTTTTGCAGGAATGTCTTTTTTGTCACGTTTAAAGTCAATTATTCTATAATGCTTTTTTGCACCACGTTCTCTGGCTCTTATAGATATTCTGCCATTATTTCGACCGACTGCTCCTTTTAGCGGCTTAGTCAATGATTTTTCAGGACGATTTTTTGTTATTTCGTCTCTTTTTATTGTTTTTCGTGTCCTCATTCCCGGACTTGTCGGTTTGTATTTTTTTATCATCTTACTTTCCTTCTTTAATCAGTTTGATTTCCTGCCCCTCGGCAACTGTTACAATTGCTTTTTTCCATGCAGGAAGCTTTGTAAATTTTCTTGTTCTTAAAATTCGGCGCTTTTTACCAGGAACAATGCTCGTTCTTACATCCACAACATCTATACCAAACATATTTTCAACAGCTTCTTTAATTAAACCTTTTGATGCGCTTCTGTGTACCTCAAAAAAATATTTATTTTGAGCATTTTGCCCTGAAATACTTTTTTCGGTAATTATTGGTTTTTTTATAACTTTACTTAAATTCATATTTTATGCCTTATATTTCTCTTCTAACTTCTCAAGCGAATCTTTTGTAAAAATAAGCGTGTCTGACTTAAGAACATCATATGCACTTAAATTGTTTAAAAGCACAGTTCTTACCATAGGAAGATTATTTGCACTTTTTCTAACAACCATATCGTTTTCATTTAATACAATTAATCCTTTTTTGGTTTCTACATTATTATTTTTCAAAAAGCTTTCAATATTTGTAATTTTTGGCTCATCAAACTTTAATTGATCAACTACTATAATTTTATTTTCGGCAGCTTTAATTGAAAGCGCAGAAAGCATTGCCAATCTCCTCATTTTCTTAGGAAAAGACAACGACCAGCTTTTTGGTTTTGGCCCATGGATTATACCACCGTGTCGCCATAAAGGACTACGTGTTGACCCGGCTCTTGCTCTACCTGTTCCTTTTTGTCTGTATGGCTTTCTACCGCCACCACTTACTTCGGCTCGTGTTTTGGCCGCTGATGTGCCTTGTCTTTTATTATTTTGAACAACTCTTATATACTGTCTTAGCAATGTTGTTCTTGGCTCAATACCAAAAACCTCATCAGATAATGTGGCTTTTTCTACAGATTTTCCGTTTTTATCAAAAATATCTATTTTCATGTTAAATGACCCTAATTTTCACTTCAGAATTTCTTGCACCCGGTATGGGTCCTGAAACCATTACATGATTATTTTCAAAATCTACCTTAATAACTTTTAAACCTTTTATTGTAACCTGTTTGTTTCCATGGCGACCGGCCATTTTTTTACCTTTAAAAACTCTTCCCGGAGTTTGAGCACCAATTGACCCCGGAGCTCTTGTTTTGTCTGACTGTCCACGGGTAACCGGTTGGCGGGCAAATCCCCATTTTTTAATGGTTCCGGTAAAACCTTTACCTTTTGACTTACCTACAACTATAACTTCTTTATTTTCTAAATCTTCATCCACTTTTCCTGAAACTTTAACAATAGTAACAGGAATCACTTTACCTTCAGGTGTAAAAACCTGGCTCATTTGCATCTTTGAACCTGTTATTATTTTATTTTGTGTTTCTTCAGTCATCTTATTCAATAAAAAAGACCCTTAAAGGGCCTTTAAGTACCTTAGTTTAACCCTTTAGTTTAAAAATTATAATTAATTTTATTCAATATACACATATTTTAACTTTTCACTACGTATATGAATCTTACATCTTTATAGAAATCCCAACTCCTGCCGGTAGATTGAGATTAGACAGATTCTCTATTGTTGATGATGTTGGATTTATCACGTCTATTACCCTCTTGTGTGTTCTTAATTCAAATTGTTCCCGTGATCTTTTATCAATATGAGGACCTCTAATTACCGTAAATTTTTCAATCCTTGTAGGTAACGGTATGGGTCCGGCTACTGATGCTCCTGTGCGTACAGCAGCATCCACGATTCTATCACAACTTAAGTCAATTATTCTGCTGTCATAAGCGTTTAGTTTTATTCTTATTCTTGTTTGTTGTGTTTTTGCTTTTGCCATATCTGATTTCCTGCTTAAAAAGGGGCGTCTATGCGACGCCCCGCTAATTTTTGATTATTATGCAGTTACTTTTGTAATAACTCCTGCTCCAACTGTATGTCCGCCTTCTCTTATAGCAAATTTAAGACCATCTTCCAATGCAACAGGTGTGATAAGTTTTACTTTAATACTTACGTCATCACCAGGCATTACCATTTCAACTCCGTCCGGTAAAGTTATCTCTCCGGTTACGTCAGTGGTTCGTAAATAGAATTGAGGTCTGTATCCGGTAAAAAATGCTTTGTGTCGTCCGCCTTCCTCTTTTGAGAGCACGTAAATCTGTGCTTCAAATTCGGTATGAGGTTGAATCGATCCGGTTTTAGCCAAAACCTGACCTCTTTCAATACCTTCTCTTTCAACACCTCTTAACAATAGTCCTACGTTATCTCCGGCCTGACCTTCCTGAAGTTGTTTGTTAAACATCTCAACTCCGGTCACAACGGTTTTCTTTGTACCTTTAATACCTACAAGCTCTACTTCTTCTCCTACTTTTACAATACCTCTTTCAATTCTTCCTGTAGCAACAGTTCCTCTTCCTGAAATAGAAAATACGTCTTCAACAGGCATCAAAAATGGCTTATCAAGATCTCTTGTTGGTGTAGGAATGTATTCGTCTACAGCGTTCATGAGTTCTTCGATAGCTTTTACTGCTTCAGGATCACCGTCTAAAGCTTTTAGTGCTGAACCTTTTATAACAGGTACGTCTTCTCCGGGGAATCCATATTTGGTTAAAAGTTCTCTTACTTCAAGTTCCACAAGGTCAAGAAGTTCAGCATCTTGAACCATGTCGGTTTTGTTCATAAATACCAAAACTGCCGGAACGTTAACCTGCTTTGCCAAGAGGATGTGTTCTCTTGTTTGAGGCATTGGTCCGTCAGGAGCGGATACAACCAAAATTGCACCGTCCATTTGAGCAGCACCTGTAATCATATTTTTGATGTAGTCAGCGTGACCCGGAGCATCAATGTGGGCATAATGCCTTTTTTCTGTTTCGTACTCTACGTGAGTAACATTAATTGTAATACCTCTTGCCTTTTCTTCCGGAGCCTTATCAATTTCATCGTATTGTTTAAATTTAGCAAAACCTTTGTCAGCCAATGTTTTTGTAATAGCTGCGGTTAATGTTGTTTTACCGTGGTCAACGTGACCAATAGTACCAACGTTGACGTGTGGTTTATTTCTTTCAAAAACTGCCATTTTAAATGTCCTTTCTTAGACTTGTTAAATATTTACTTAAAAGAGCAAATTATTCAGATTATATAAGCTAAAACGTCATTTAACAAGTATTAACGCTCTTAGCAAAAATTTTTACTGATTTTGCATGCATTATAGTAACAGTTATACAAAGAAAATCAAGGGTTTTGTTGATGGTAGCAAGTTTAGGGCAAAAGAAAAAAGTTACTCCAAAATTCTCTCAACTACTGTTCCTTCTAATACATGTTTTTCAGGTGTATCGTCATAAACTGTTTCCAGTGTAATCACAACTTTGTTGTAACCGTCAAGCATGCTATTTTCCGAATAACCAAGCTCAAAAGTGTCATTTGCACCTTTTTGTAATTGTCCTGTTGAATAGAATTCATTAGTCTCTTCGTTTACCAGCCAACTTTCATAAAAATTTTCACCCTCAACACCGGGAAGAGTCACCGTGACATAATGGTATAAAGTTCCTTCATCTCGAAGTAGATAAGCAGTACCTATACCAGTGCCTCCTGAAACATCGGTTAGTTGAGCTACCAGTGCATCTTCCTCGTCTATTACAACTTCTCTTACTTCATCAACTTCAAGCATATTAATCATCGGGTCTTCTAATTCAACAATTTCACCCGAACCGGTTGGCTGTTCTGGAGCGTTATTACCGGTAAAAGTATTACCCAAAAATCTGCTAAAAACACTCGAATCTGAATTTTGTACAGCTTCCGGAGTGTTACTTAATATAAACCCGGTCAAAAGTAATCCGCCAAGACCCAAAATAAAAAAACCAAATAAAAATTTTCTCATGTTTTTATGATTGTTTATCTGTGTGTCCATTCTGCAAATCCCATTCCTTTACCAACCGACACTGACCCCGGAGTCTGGGCTGGAAACGAAGTACTGTATCTTTTATTAATAATCCATGGTACCCATCGGTCATCGCCTGTTGCAGGAAATCCATTTACCGAATGGAGCCAGTTTACTGCTCTATATAATGCTCTACTTGACCAGTTATAAGAATCCATACCTCTTCTGTGTAATATTTCAGCTTGTACTGTCACACCTTGCAAAGCTTCCCATACATAGTTTTCATCAGGATATGGATATTCTGCTGGGCAGCCTGATCTTCTTTGGTCATCAGGCAATATACCATCAGCATTATAGGCGTTATTGCCAATTCTTAATGTAGAACCCGGTGGATTAATACCTACAGGTTGTGTTTGGCTATGTGCGTAACAAAGCTCTCCAAACACAAAACCGGTGTATGCGCTTCGATCACCTAAATAACCTTTATAGATATTAACGGCTTTATTAAAATCAGCGGTATCGCCAATATATAAATCTATAGCCATTCGTGCTGCGCCACAGTGTGTACCGAAATTATTCGGTCTTCGCTCTTGACATGTAACTATAGAGAGTGACGGTCCGGCTCCCGAGTAAACTGTAGTTCTCATCTTAGAAATCCAGCTTCTAAATGCCTGATCTTCAGAAGGAAAATCCGATAGATTTATTAAATCCGCAGCTATAACCAAAGCCTGAATATTTCGTGCAACTGATAAAATACTTGCACCGTTGTCGGTTCCTCTTGCATTGCGTATAGCTTCAACTACTCTAGTTCTGTAACTTTCGTCTCCGGTTTTTGCATAAACAAGGGCTGCTGCGTATGCATACACATCATCCGGATCGTTCTGATCTGCAATATTTGGTCTACTGAAGTTATTGCTTGCAGCTGTCAACACATTCTGCCATCCGGCACTTGCAGCACCTGTTGTTGGTAAAGCTCTAACTTCATCTCGTGAAATCCAGATTCCGCCCGTTGATCCCGGTGGTGGCGGAGGAGGGGGAGGAGGTGGTGGCGGAGGCGGTGGTGGTGTGGTAGACGTAACATTTATAGTTACATTTGCTGATGCCTGACCTCCGGCATTATCTGTAACAGTTAGTACTGCCGTATAATTTCCAACTACATTATATGTATGTGATGTTGAAGCTCCCGTTGCACGTGAGCCGTTTCCAAAATTCCATGAGTAGGCAACAATACTTCCATCCGGGTCTGTTGAACCTGAACCATTGAATGTCACAGCTAAAGGTGCTTCTCCGTTTACAGGATTTGCCGTAATTCTTGCTGTTGGAAGTTGGTTAGACGGTGGAGGAGGTACTGTGTCTCCGCCAATATTTAATGTTAGTTGAGGACGTAATACAACATTTCCTGCTTCTTTTGAATTCAAAACCATTCTGTCAGATCCGGTATTTTCTACAACAATAGTTGCAGTACGTCCCAAATATGACCGCAGATTTGTTGTTAAATCCAAATCCAGCACTTGATTAGTTGATACACTATTAAGCGTTGTAACTATCTGTGCGGAACTTGTTGAAGGTCTGTTTAGATAAGTTATTGAATTTTCATTCCAGTTATTATCACCAATTAACTTTATATTTTGTCTATCAGATGAGCCGTTATTCACAGTCAATCTCAATCTGGCTGAATTTAGTGTGGCATTTGCATAAGGTGTGAGGTTAAATTTAATGTAAGTAACTCGTGCTGATCCTGAATCTGGTATTTGATCGGATTCCAGTGTTGCATCAGTACCATAATTTCTATTTCCTCCATAAGACTGTTTCACATGCGCGTCATCAGTTGGAGTTAAAATAACATTTCCTCTACCACCGGAATCTCCGCCCCCTGATTCTGTTACATTTATAGTTGTGTTGGCTGAAGCCGTAGCTCCACTATTATCAGTTACTGTAAGCTGAATTCTATATTCACCTGATTTTACATAAGTGTGTGAGACTTTTTGATCGTTTGACGTATTTCCATCACCTAAATTCCATGAATAAGCAACAATATTCCCATCAGCATCAGATGACCTGCTTCCATCAAATTCAACAGTTAAAGGAGCATTTCCGGAAGTTGTGTTTGTATTAATTCTGGCAACAGGCGGTGTATTTTTAACATCAGGCGTCTCAACAGTTAGTATTAACTGAGGAGAGCCACTACGTGCTTCTTTTGAGTTTAATGTGAGTATAGATCCGTTTGAGGTGTCATCTATAGCCAAAGAAAAAGTTCTACCTGCATATGGTTGTACATGTGCAGCACTTAGATTAATATCATAAGTTTGATTAGCCCTCACTGAAGTTCGCAATGATCCAATGCTTGTTCCAACTGAAGGTCTGTTTCTCCAAGTCATGCTTGACTCGTTCCAGCTGTTGTTTGTTACCAACCTAATATTCTTCCTTACATCCCTTGATTCAGCGTTTGATGTTGTTCTTACTCGAAGAACAGCACTTGTTATGGTTTGTGAGCGATTAATACTTGAAAGATCAAATTGTAAATAGGCAATTCTTTTTGGTTTTCCGTCTGAAATGAGCTCGGAATCGGATCCATAATTTCTTGTGGCATAATCTTCTTTTACAGTTGTGTCCTGTCGTGGGCTCAAAGTCACCGTGCTTGTACCCAGGGTTGTACCTGCATTAAACATGCCAAACGAAAACATACCAAGCAGTACTAATGTTGAGATTACAAAATTCATACCTGCAGTGAGCAGCCAATAATTAACATTCAATAAAGAGGACAAAAAGTTCTTTGAATTCATGAGCTAATATAAGTGTATCTTATATATTTGCTATTTTACAAGAGTATATTTTAAATGTAAAGCTATAGGGTGAATTATCTTTTTGAAATATCTTCAACCAAGTTTGCAGGAACTTCTTCATAATGGCTTGGTTCCATGCTAAAACTTGCACGGCCTTGGGTCATTCCTCTTAATTCAGTTGCGTACCCGAACATCTCGGCCAATGGTACTTTTGCTTTTACCACAGTTGCCATTCCTCTTGAAGTGCTTCCTTCAATACGACCGCGTTTTGACGATAGATTACCAATTACATCTCCCATAAATTCTTCGGGAGTGGTTACTTCAACGCTCATAATTGGCTCAAGTAAATATGGCTTTGCTTTTCTTTGAGCAGATTTAAATGCATCTGATGCAGCTATTTTAAATGCCATTTCGGATGAGTCAACTTCATGAAATGATCCGTCATTCAACTTAACCTGCAAATCCACAACCGGATAACCTGCAATCACACCGCTTTCTGCTGCTTCATTTATACCTTTTTCAATTGCAGGAATATATTCTTTTGGGATTGAACCTCCTACAATATTGTTAACAAAAACTATACCTTCACCCCTATCAAGTGGTTTCATTTCAATAATAACGTGACCATATTGTCCTCTACCGCCTGACTGTCGAATATATTTGGTTTCATGATTTACTGTATCCTTAATAGTTTCCCTGTATGCTACTTGAGGTCTTCCCACATTCACGTCAACATTAAATTCTCTTTTTAGTCGGTCAACAATAATATCCAGGTGCAGCTCACCCATTCCATACAAAATTGTCTCTGCTGTCTCGGCATCAGATTTAACTTTTAATGTAGGATCTTCTTCTATAAGTTTTTTAAGACCAATACCCATTTTGTCACGGTCACCTTTTGTTTTAGGCTCAATCATTAAACCAATAACAGGTTCGGCAAAGTCAATAGATTCCAAAACAACAGGATTATTTTCATCACATAAAGTATCCCCTGTAATTGTGTTATTCAAACCAATTACAGCTCCAATTTCACCGGCAGTAAGTTCTTTTACTTCTTCCCGGTGGTTTGCATGCATCAATAAAATTCGGCTTACCCTTTCTTTTTCACCTTTTGCTGAGTTTAAAACAAATGATCCCGCGTCAACTTTTCCGGAATAAACTCTTACATATGTTAATCTACCAACATATGGGTCTGTTTGTATTTTAAATGCAAGTGCTGCAAAGGGTTCACTTTCATCGGTTTTTATAACAACGGTTTCGTCAGAATTTACTTTATGACCTACAATATCAGGGGTTTCCAGCGGTGAAGGAAGATAATCTACAACTCCATCAAGAAGTCTTTGAACTCCAATATTACTTAATGAAGCACCACAAAATACAGGGTATAATTCTGTTTTCACAGTAAGTTTTCTAATTCCTCTTTTGATTTCTTCAGGTGTTAATTCTTCACCTGCTAAATATTTTTCAATTAAAGTATCATCGGATTCGGCAACTTTTTCTATTAGTTTTGTTCTATATTCTTCAACTTTGTCTGCCATGTCCGCTGGAATTTCAATTTCATCTATTGTAGCTCCAAGCTCACCTGAAAATTTATATGCTTTTTTCTCAACAAGATCAATAATTGATTTAAAATCCCCTTCAATCCCAATAGGTAATTGAACGGCATATGCATTTGGAGAAAGTCTTTCTAAAATTGAATTAAGCGACATGTAAAAATCTCCGCCTATTTTGTCGAGCTTATTGATAAAACATAATAAAGGAACATGATATTTCTCAGACTGTCTCCACACAGTTTCGCTTTGGGGTTCTACACCTTGCGATCCGTCAAATAACACAACACCTCCATCAAGCACCCTTAATGATCTTTCAACTTCAGCCGTAAAGTCTACGTGACCGGGAGTATCAATAATATTTATTCTATGGTCATTCCAAAAACAGGTGGTAGCAGCTGAAGTAATGGTTATACCTCTTTCACGCTCTTGTGCCATCCAGTCCATTTGAGCGGCTCCTTCATGTACTTCACCAATTTTATGTGAACGCCCTGTGAAATATAAAATACGCTCTGTTGTAGTGGTTTTTCCTGCATCAACATGAGCAATAATTCCAATATTTCTTATTTTATCCAAAGGATATTTTTTTATATCAGCAGTCTTTGCCATTTTTTAAAACCTGAAGTGTGCAAATGCTCGATTTGCTTCTGCCATTCTGTGAGTTTCGTCTCTTTTTGCAATAGCTGAACCTACCCCATCATTTGCATTCTTAATTTCTTCAAATAAAAACTCATCCATTGGTTTGCCTTGTCTTTTTCTTGCAGCCTCAATAAGCCATCTAATTGCCAAAGCTTCGGCTCTTTGATGTTTGACAGGCATAGGAACCTGATAAGTTGCGCCTCCGACTCTTCTTGATCTAACTTCCTGTCGGGGCATTATATTTTTTATAGCTTCTTCAAATATTGCTAGTGCTTCTTTTCTGTCATCAGAGATTTTTTCAAGTGAAGAATACATTATACTCTCAGCTACACTTTTTTTACCATCTTTCATTAATGAATTTATAGTCCTTGCAACTATTCTTGATTTATAAAGTGAATCTGGTCTTGTGACTCTTTTTTTTGCTTTTTGTGCTCTCATGCTAATCCTTATTAATCTTTAGGTTTTTTTGCTCCATACCTTGACCTTGATGACTTTCTTCCCTGCACACCCTGTAAATCAAATTTTCCTCTTATAATTGTGTATTTAATACCTGGTAAATCTTTAACTCTTCCTCCTCTTATCATAACCACCGAGTGTTCTTGCAATGAATGCCCTTCACCGGGAATATATGCAGTAACATCTCTTCTGTTAGAAAGTCTTACTCTGGCAACTTTCCTTAAAGCTGAGTTTGGTTTTCTGGGAGTTAAAGTTTTAACCTGCAAACATACACCGCGTTTAAACGGCCCTTCACTAGGGTTAAATACTCGCTTCTTTGCATTGTAAACTTCTGATAATGCAGGTGTTGAAGCCTTCTTTTTCTTTGATTTTCTTCCTTTTCTTATTAGTTGATTTACTGTTGGCATAATTATTCCTCATCAACGCTCTCATCGTCCAAAATTGCTCTTTTTCCTGTTGGAATAAGTCGTCCGATGATAACGTTTTCTTTGAGGCCAAGTAACATATCGACTTTACCAGAAGCTGCAGCGTCGGTCAACACTTGTGTTGTGTGTATAAACGAAGCTGCCGATAAGAAACTGTCAGTGTTCAAGGAAGCTTTGGTTATTCCTAAAATCTGCACCGACGCAGTAGCTGGGGTACCGCCTTCTGCAATAACTCTTTCATTTTCTTCTTCAAAAGTGTCTTTTGTAACTATGCTGTTAGGTAAGAAGTCTGTATCTCCGCTGTCTTCAATCTTTACGTGGTTAAACATTTGTCTAACAATAACTTCAAGATGTTTATCATTTATGGATACACCTTGTGATGCATATACCTTTTGGATTTCATCGATGATATATTTTTTGGTCTCGGCAACGCCTACTGTTCTTAATAAATCGGTTAGGTTTAAGTGTCCGCCTGTTAATTTTTCACCTTTTGCAACAAGCTGTCCGTCTTCAACCACAACCTCGTCTACCGGATCTATTGTATATTCAATGGTTTTTTCTTCGGCTTCGGGATCGCTTGCTATAACCGTAATTTTTCTTTCATCACCTTTTTCCGAAATTTTAACTGTACCTGTAATATCGCTCATTATAGATAAATATTTTGGTGCGCGAGCTTCAACCAGCTCTTCAATTCTTGGTAAACCTTGTGTAATGTCTTTACCTGCTACTCCTCCTGTGTGAAATGTTCTCATTGTAAGCTGAGTACCCGGCTCACCAATTGATTGTGCTGCGCTTACACCTACCGCTTCACCCAACTCAACCATTTTTTGTGTCATAATATCTGCTCCATAACAAATTGCACAGATTCCTCTTTTTGTTTCACAATTTAATGCAGATCTAATGATTATTTCTTTAATTCCTTTTTCTTCAATGTCATTTAGCATTTGTAGAGTTAACATAGTGCCTTTGTCATATATAGATTTGTTATTAAACATTACATCCTGTGCAAGAATTCGGCCTTCAAATCTTTCTGCAAATGTTGCAAGTACAGTGGCTTCACCTACAATCACTCTTCTTCCCTGATCGGTTCCGCAATCCGGTTCTCGGGTTATAACATCCTGAGCCACATCAACCAGTTTTCTTGTTAAATATCCGGCATCTGCAGTTTTCAGACCTTTGTCCACTAATCCTTTTCTTGCACCTCTTGCTCCAATAAAGTATTCCATAGCAGTTAAACCTGTTTTGTAGTTACCAAGCAAAGGAACACTTACCAGCTTGCCTGTTGCGTCATATACAAGTCCTCTAATACCTGCAATCTGATTAACCTGATTTCGTGATGCTCTTGTAGCTTTTGACTTAATTAAGACTTTTACCGCATTATCTTCTTCAAGTGTTTCCCATACTTTTTCATCTATATCTCCGGTAACCCGGTTCCATACATCTTCAGTTAACCTTGTGGATTCTTTTTCTGTAATTAAACCTCTTGCAAAGTTTTTGTTAATTTCAGCTACATGTTTTTTGGCTTCGTCAATAATTTCATCTCTTTCATCCGGAATCTTAACATCTGCTAGTGATACTGAATGACCCGAAAGGGTTCCATATTTCAAACCTAGGTTTTTCATGTCATCAATAAGTCGTACAACTTCATCCTCAGTTTCAGTTTCAAAAGCCCAGGCAAGTATTTTGTTTACTTCATCTTTATCAACAACCTTATTTACAAAATCAAATGATTCCGGAAGTACCTGGTTAAATAATATTCTTCCGGGAGTAGTTTCTATCACTTCACCTTTAATTCTTGCTTTTATAGGTTGTCTTAGTTTTATTTTATTTGACGCTAAAAGTGCATACTTTACCTCTTCAGTTGAACCGAAAACTGAACCATGTGCAGTTAGGTTCTTATCAATAGAAGTCATGTAGTAAATTCCGAAAATCATAATTTTTGTCGGAACAGAAAACGGAATACCGTCAGATGGTCTTCTTAAGTTTCGTGTTGATAGCATTTTTGTTTTTGCTTCATTTATTGCTTCTTCGGCCAACGGTAACATTACAGCCATCTGGTCACCGTCAAAGTCAGCGTTATACCCCGGACACACGCATAAATGAAGTCTAATAGCATTTCCATCAATAAGTTTAGGATAAAATGCCTGTATACCAAGTCTCCAAAGTGTAGGCTGTCTGTTTAAGAGTACAGGGTGGCCTTCTACCAATTCTTCAAGAATATCCCAAATTTCAGCACCTCTTTGTTCAACAACAAATTTTGCGCTTTTTACATTAGGAGCAAGTCCTCTTGCCAAAACTTCACGCAACACAAACGGCTTAAACAATTCAAGCGCCATATCTTTTGGAATTCCGCATTCGTTTAGTTTAAGATTAGGCCCGTTAATAATTACCGCACGACCTGAATAATCCACACGTTTTCCAAGCAAGTTTTGTCTAAATCTTCCTTGTTTTCCTTTTAAATTATCTGCAAGCGATTTGAGTTGTTTTCTACCTCTTGTGGTTCTGGTACTGCTTCGTTGTTTTGATGAGTCAATCAAAGCATCAACTGATTCTTGCAACATTCTTTTCTCATTTCTAATAATTATTTCGGGAGCACCAAGGTCTAACAATTTTTGTAATCGGTTGTTTCTGTTAATAACTCTTCTGTATAAGTCGTTTGAGTCTGATGTAGCAAATCTTCCACCTTCAAGCTGTACCATTGGTCTAAGCTCAGGCGGAATTACCGGAAGAACCTCAAGCACCATTCTGGACGGTTCAATATTTGCCTTTCTAAAACCTTCAACAACTTTTAATCTTTTTGCTACTTTTTTAACTTTTTGGCCTTTTGATCTTTCCATGTCTTCTCGAAGCTGCATTGACAATTCTGCCAAATCCAATCCCTCTAAAATTACTTTAATTGCGTCTGCCCCGATTGCAACTTCAGCAAACATATCCACATACTCCGAAAGATTGTAATATTCGGTATCTGACATTATTGAAAATAGTTCAATACTTTCAAGTTTTTTCTGAATAAGATTGTATTTTCTTTCAATTTCACTTTTATCTTCAACAGATTTTTCTCTTAAAGCCTGAACTCTTTGTTTTATTCGTAAATTTTCTTCCTGAGCAGAAAAACTTTCAGCTTTTTTTTCACTGGTCAGCTGGTTTTCTAGCTCTTTAACCTGGTCTTCTACGTCTTTTTCTAAAACTCTTAGCTCTCTTTCCATGTCTTCATTTACATTAGAAATAGCTTTTGCTTTTTTCTCACCGTTGTAGCCGGTTACAATAAAAGATGAAAAGTAAATAACCGACTCAAGCTTTCGAGGTGAAATATCAAGCAAAAGTGCTAATTTTGAAGGAATTCCTTTAAAAAACCACACGTGTACAACAGGAGATGCCAGTTTAATATGACCCATTCTTTCTCTTCGTACTCTTGAATGTGCAACTTCTACACCGCACTTATCGCAAACAACACCACTATATCTGTATCCCTTATATTTTCCGCAGTAACACGTCCAGTCTCTAACTGGTCCAAAAATTCTTTCGTCAAATAATCCGTCCCTTTCCGGCCTGAAAGTTCTGTAGTTAATTGTTTCCGGTTTGGTCACTTCACCATAAGACCATTCAAGCATGTCTTCTGAAGATGCCAAATATATTTTTAAAGCTTCAAAATCTCTTAATTCATTTAAATTTTTCATATTATTCTTCCTCCATAATTTCAATAGATTCGTCTGCATCCTCATCATCTAATTCAAGGTCGTCGGTAGTCTCGGAACTTCCCTCAACAAAAACCGCTTCACCTACCTGAGGAACCGAATCTTCATAAGTTAGAACTTCACCTTCAAGTTCTTCGTGACCCAAAGCTTCAATACCAAGTCCTAATCCGTTTAATTCTCTTACCAACAACTTAAACGATTCAGGAATATTAGATTCAGGTATAGGCTGGCCTTGTAGTATAGCCTTGTAAGCTTGTGTTCTTCCCAGCCAGTCATCAGACTTAATGGTCAACATTTCTTTTAGAATGTGTGCAGCACCATAAGCTTGAAGTGCCCATACTTCCATTTCTCCAAGTCTTTGTCCGCCCATTTGTGATTTACCGCCTAAAGGCTGTTGTGTAATTAACGAGTAAGGGCCTGTTGAACGTGCATGCATTTTTTCTTCAGACATGTGTACTAGTTTCAAAATATAAGTATCACCAACAACTACCTCTTCATCAAAATAGTCACCGGTTCTGCCGTCAATAAGTTTCATTTTTCCAGAAACCGGAACTCCTGCCTGTTTTAGTTCTTCATCAATTTCTTCTTGCGGAACAGGTTCAAAGTTTGGAATCACATATTTTTTGCCAAGTCTTTTACCTGCCATACCAAGCGGAGCTTCCAAAATCTGACCGACGTTCATTCTTTTTAAAACAGCTTCTGATGAAAAGATAATATCTATAGGTGTTCCATCTTCTAAATGAGGCATATCGACCTCAGGAACAACAGCTGAAATTACACCCTTGTTACCGTGTCTTCCCGAAAGCTTATCACCAACTTCAATCTTTTTTTGTTGAGCCACATAAATTGTAATTTCTTCTAATGTCCCTGTTGGAAGATTGGTATTTTCTTTTCTTGTAACTCTTTTTATACCTATAACAACGCCATGTTTTCCATGAGGCATTACAAGTGAGTTATCACGAACTTCTTTTGCTTTTTCACCAAAAATTGCTCTCAACAATCTTTCTTCAGCAGACAACTCCACTTCACCTTTTGGTGCGACTTTACCAACCAGAATATCTCCGCCTTTAACTTTTGACCCGATTACAACAATTCCATCTTCATCAAGATTTCTTAGTGCTTCCTCTGATACATTTGGAATATCTGCAGTAATTTCTTCTGGGCCAAGTTTAGTTTCCAAAACAGCTACTTTATAGTTTGTTATATGATTTGACGTTAAAACGTCTTCTTTAATTAATCTGTCTGAAATAATAACCCCGTCTTCATACTCATAACCTTCATAAATCATGTAAGCTGTTTTTAAATTGATTCCAATAGAAAGTTCGCCGTTGTCACTTGCTGGACCTTCGAATAAAACCTGACCTTTTTTAATTTTGTCACCGGTACTTACTACCACTTTTTGATTAATAGAAGTGTATTGATTTGAACGCTCAAACTTTTTAGGATTATATTCAACATCTTTGGAACTTCCCTTGTATTTAATAACAACTCTTTCGGCGTCAGCATATTTCACCTCACCGTCATCTTCTGCTACCGTCACAATACCTGAATTTAATGCTATATCATTTTCTATGCCTGTACCTACTATAGGTGCTTCAGGCACAATTAACGGAACAGCCTGTGACATTTGCTGAGTACCCATTAAAGCTCTTGAAATATCGTCATTTGGTAAAAACGAAATTAATCCTGCTGCTATACCAACGGTTTGCATAGGAATTAATTCCATGTATTGCGCATTTTTAACATCACCAAGTACAAAATTACCTCCTTTTCTTAAAGGAACCTGTGTTTGTGTAATTATGCCTTTTTCATCCTGCTCAACTGATGAGTCTGTTATGTAAACTTCATCTTCTTCGTAAGCTGCTAAATAAACAACTTCCTCCGTAACTCTCATTTTGTCGTCGTTTGTTTTTTCAATTCTAATATAGGGAGTTTCCAAAAATCCGTAATCATTTACTTTTGCATAAGAAGCCAAATAGTTTATTAAACCAACATTCGGGCCTTCAGGTGTTCTTACCGGACAAATTTTTCCAAATGAAGAATGATGCACGTCTCTAACTGACATGCTTGCTCTTTCACGTGTTAAACCTCCCGGACCTAAAACCGAAAGCCTTCTCATATGATCAAGTGCAGTTAACGGATTTTGCTGATCGTGATGCTGTGAAAGCTGTCCTGTCGCAAAAAAGCTGTGAATTGCGGCAGAAACTGTTCTTGCAGAAATCAAAACACTAGGGTCAGGCAACTCATCTCGTGGCTGTAGACTCATTCTTTCTTTAATATTTCTTTCCATTCTCAAAAATCCGATTCTTATTTCATCTTGTAACAGCTCACCAACACTTCTTACTCTTCTATTAGACAAATGGTCAACATCGCTTGGCTGTGAAACTCCATTATTGATTCTAATTACTTCAGCTACAATGTTTATAATATCTTCAAGCTGTAGTAGTAAAAATCTACCCTCTTCCGGAAAACTCAACCCAAGAGTTTTATTTAGCTTAAATCGTCCGACTTTTCCTAAATTGTATCTTCTGGGGTTAAAAAATAACGTTTGTACAAGTTCTCTTGCACTGTCTAAAGCAAGAGGTTCACCCGGTCTCATTTTTTTGTAAACTTCAAGTACCGCTTCGTCATATGATGAAGCCGGATCTTTTGATAAAGTTGACTCAATATAATTTACTTCGGGATTGTTATCTACTTCGGCAAATGCAGCTCTAATATCGTCATCGGTTTCTAGGCCAAAAAGTCTTAAAATAGCAGTTACGGGTAATTTTCTTCGTCTGTCGATTTTTACGCTTATAACACCTGATCTTGAAGTGCTAATTTCAAGCCATGCACCATTTTTTGGAAGCACTTTTGCCCCTCCCAAAGATTTTCCTGTACTTGCATGAATTTCACGTGTAAAAAGTACGCCTTCTGACCTTCTCAATTGGTTAATAATTACTCTTTCTACTCCATTTATAATAAATGTTCCCGATGGAGTCATTAAAGGAATATCCCCCATGTAAATCTCTTTAGTTTTTTTCTTGTTATTTATGGGGTCTTCAAGTGTAGCCGTAACGTACCATCCGGCATCGTAGCTTTGGCCTTTGTGAAATGCTTCTGCGATGGATCTGTTTTCTTTATCAAATCGAGGGTCAGAAAGTTTCATTACCCAGCCGCGTCCGGTGGTGTCTTCAATGGTTCCAAGTTCATCCAGAACTTCTTCAATTCCGGAATTTTTCAGCCAATTATAAGAATCGTGCTGTATGGAAACTAAATCCGGTAAAGCCTGTAATTTTTTCCTTTTTGAAAAATTATGCCTCATTTAAGAGTTTTTTATGTAAAGCTTTCTAATTTAATTTTATAAAAACCGCTTTATTATTCTAACAAAGAATTTGCTGTTGTAAAGCCCGAGAATTATCGACAAGTCGAAAATTACCATACGCATGGCACAATGTCAATAACTTTAGTATAAAAATTAATAAAATCTCACTTTATCAAGCGGCCAAAACCTAAATGCCACTCTTCCAACAATCCTGTCTTCTTTTATAATACCCAAAGTTCTTGAATCAACCGACCTTTCCCGATTATCGCCCAGCACAATATATTCACCCGCACCAAGCTTAATTGAAAATCCTTCTTTAATTTTTGACCCTTCACCCGTGCAAGATGAAGAAGATAAATAAGGCTCTTCCAACTCAAATTTACCATCTTCACGTGTTATATAAACCTTGCAGTTGCTGATTTTAAAAATATCACCCTCAACACCCACAATTCTTTTTACATAATGATCCGTATCATTTCCGGGAGGATACAAAACAACAATGTCCCCTCTTTCAAAATCTTTAAAATGTTTAGTAACTTTTTCAACCAAAATTCGCTCTCCGGTATAAAATGTCGGTTCCATGCTTGCACCGAACACAACTTCGGGTAATGCAACAAACCAGTAAATAAGCATCAGAATAATAAATGACGTAGAAAAGGTTTCGAGAAGTTCAATTAAAAAGCTTTTTTCATTCATGTCAGGTATTATACTACCACTAAAGTTAATAAAGCCAAAAAGTGTCAATCACTTGTAAATAAGATGTTTCTCAACTCATCTACCGAATGAGCCATAAATTCCGGCTCATGAAGTTTCAGAATCTTCTCATCATTATAGCCCCACGTAACTGATACTATAGGAATTCCTACTTTTTTTGTTGCATTTATGTCACGTACCTCATCACCAACATAAATAGTTTCAGCAGGGTTAAATTTATATTTTTTCATAATTCGGGTTATAGATTGATGTTTACCAAAAAGTGCCTTTTCAGATCTAATATAGTCAAAAACATGAATATCTTCATTTTCCAAAAACTTTTCCACCATTTTTTTTGAATTGCTTGTGATTATGCCCAAATTACCCCCTTTGAGTTTTAAATCCACTATCAACTCTTCGATATGAGGAAATGCCTTTATGGAATCTGCTTCACTATACAATGCTTCCTGAAGCATTTTTACAAACATCGGGACACGCAATATATTTACGTTAAACTCTCTTAGCAAATACTTTATAGACATATTTTTGAGGCGGGGAATTTCTGACTCATCAATTCCGTCAATTCCAAACTTAGAAGGCTCTTTATTTATTATCCTAATAGCGGTATCAAATGTATCGGCTAAAGTTCCGTCAAAATCAAAAATTATATTTTTGTATGCTATTTGGGTAGGCACTGTTTTATTTTACACGAAATATGTGTATCATTTATTTATGGATACTGCCACAACACAAAATCCAAAAACTCAAACAAATACCGATTCCGTTAAAAAGCAAGATATTAAAGCTCTTAAAGAAGAGTTTGATAAAGACCTTGAAGAAATTTATTTAAAGTTTTTAGATAAACTGGATGAAATTGTGAAAGGATAGGTATGGCTATAGTGGATGCAGAATATAAAATGAATGGACACTCAGCGACTGGTGCAGAACCTGAAAATCCTCCGGAAAATACAGACCAGGGAGATACAGAAAGAGAAAATAATGAAACTCTATCTCCACAAGAAGCTGCTGAAAATGCCGCCATACGCACGGCGAGTGCAGTACAGGTGACCCAAGAAGCAGCGGCACAAGCTTCAAGAGAACATCCGGAAAAAACAAACGAAATAAACCAAGCTGTTGAAGAAACTAGAATTAGTATGCGTGAGCATTTGGAAAGATTTAAAAATAAATTATTCAGACCAACAATAGAAGAAGTAAAAAATTTACGAGGTAATGACGAAGTAACGGAATTGGCAAAAATTTGGGTAAGAGAATCAGGTGGCCCCGAAGCAGTAAGAAGAATGGGAGGTCTAGAAGAACTTAATAAACTAGACTATAAAGGAACAAAGATTGACCTGACAAAAGACCCAAATTTAAAAAAGTTGATTCAATCAAAAGGAGAAGAATTGGTACGTCAGGAGCGATTTAATAAAAATGTACTCAAACCAAAAGAACGGGAAAAGAAAGAACCTTATGATTACAGCAAATTAAGATACGGCCCGCAAACTAATACAGAAATTACTGAAGCGCTAAAAACAACAAATGCAGAAATCAAAGAAAAACTTACATCTATAGAAAGTATTAATGAGCAACAATCAGCACAAATTGAGAGCTTAAAAAAACAACTAGAAGAGCAAGAAGCAGCACGAAAGGCTGAACAGGAAAAATTTCAGCAACAACTATCCGAAGCAGATGCTAAACGTCAAGCCGAAATAGAAAAACTAAAAGAGCAAATTGCCCAAGAACGAGCAGAAAGCCAAGAGAGTTTGGCAGATATTGTTAGGGCAGCAGTTGCAGAAGCTCTACAAAACCAAAATGGTCAAGTGATTGAACCTGAACCAACAGAAAGTCCAAAAGAAAAAAGAATGAGAGAATATATGGAAGCACCAAGAGCAAGAAAAGCAAGAATGAATGCTGAACAAACTAAATTTAGCCCAAATGGAAACTCCCCGGAAGTTGAATCCATAACAAATGAGGAACAGGAAGACTCACCTGAGAATGTATTAAACGCATTAACAGAAGTTAAAAATACAATTGTTGCAAATCTCAATTCTGAGGAGTCAAAAAATGAACTGAACAGACAATTTGAGTTAATGGCTGGAGATTTCATCGATGATGTTATTAGTTTGGAAAAAGAATTCCAAGATATACCTGAAGTTAGAACAAGAATTGAATTTTTGAAAAGTGAGTTAAAATATTACCAAGAAGTAATGGCAAATATGGAAAGTGTAGCAAGAGCCGGCTATGCACCTGCGATGTATGACACAATGGCTAAAGAATTAATTAAAGCCATTGCCCAATACAAACAACTAGAATAAAAACCTTTTACAAACCCCTACCATGACACTTCTTATATTTTTTCCCGCTTCCGCAAGGGCATGGATCATTTCTACCAACTTTTGTAGTTGCAACAACAGGTTCAACTTTTACCGTTCTTCCGTCTGGCATTTGAACCAAACTTTCTCTTTTTTGTCTATTTAAACCGTTTTGATTATTTTGACCACTTTGGCCAGCCAACATTTGTGCTTCATTTGCCACTCCACTCTCAATTTCACCCCGCTGATATACCATTTGCTCATTTTGAGGTTTTTGCTGTGAGCTTACGAGTCTTGCATCATGAATTCGAGACAATCTTTCTACAATGTCTGCATATATTTTTTGCACTAATAGTTCAAATCTTTCGTGACCTTCTCTTTTGTACTCAACCATTGGATCTTTTTGTGCATAACCTTGTAAACCAATGCCATCGCGCAAGTGATCCATGTCTACTAAATGCTCCATCCATAACATATCAACAACGGGCAAACTTATTTGACCAAAAGCTTGAAGCCAGGTTTCTTCACCAAGTTCGTTTTCAAATTTATTCCATATCTCTTCAACACTCACATTCTCTATTGAATATTGCAAAAGTTTTCCAAGCATCCATTCTTTATGTTGTATATTTCCCGAACCAAGCTCAAGGATTCTCCTGCGCAACTTATAAATCACATCACGATGCACATTCATCACATCATCCATTTCAACAATCTGTTTTCTACGGTCAAAATTAAATCCTTCAACTTTCTTTTGAGCATTTTCTATCGCTCTACTTACAATACCTGCCTCTAACGGTACACTTTCATCAACACCAAATTTATTCATTAATGACTCAACTCTCTCGCCTCCAAATATTCTCATCAGATCATCTTGTAATGAAACATAAAACTTTGATGAACCGGGATCACCTTGTCTTCCGGCTCTACCTCTTAGCTGATTATCAATTCTTCGTGATTCATGGCGTTCTGTACCAATAACATGCAATCCGCCAAGTTCTTTAACTTCATTTTGGGACTCATCAGAAGGAGGATCTCCGCCTAATACAATGTCAACACCTCTTCCCGCCATGTTTGTAGAAATGGTAACAGAACCTTTTTGACCAGCCTGCGCAATAATTAAAGCCTCACGTTCGTGGTTTTTGGCATTTAAAATTTCGTGCTTTATGCCCCTTCTCTGCAATAAGTTGTGCAGCATTTCGCTTTTTTCAACCGAAGTAGTACCTACAAGTACAGGCTGCCCAAGCTTGTTTTTTTCATAAATTTCATCGGCAACGGCTTTAAATTTGGCAGACTCGGTTTTGTACACAACATCGTTAAAATCTTTTCGGGCAACAGGCTTGTTTGTTGGAATAACCACAACGTCCAGTTTATAAATTTTGTGAAACTCCTCTGCTTCGGTAATAGCAGTACCGGTCATGCCTGCTAATTTTTCATACATTCTAAAATAGTTCTGGTACGAAATCTCAGCCCGAGTTTTTGATTCCTGTTGAATTTCAACGTTTTCTTTTGCTTCTATCGCCTGATGTAGTCCATGTGAGAATCTGTTTGAAGGTAATAATCTGCCTGTAAATTGATCAACTATAATAACCTGACCGTTTTTTACCACATAATCCCGGTCTTTTTCATAAAGCGCATTAGCACTAAGTGCCTGCTCAATCAAATGAACCATTTCAAAGTCTTGTTCATACAAGTTTGAAACTCCAAGCATCTTCTCAACACGTCTAATACCCAAGTCGGTTAATGAGACACTTCTAAACTTTTCCTCAACTTCATAGTCCTGTTCTTTGATTAATTGAGTAACAATTTTATTTGCCTGGTGATATCTTTCGGTTGGCTGTTCGGCAGTTGTAGAAATTATTAATGGAGTTCTTGCCACATCAATTAAAATAGAGTCAACTTCGTCTACAATTGCATAATGATGAACTCCCCATTCACCCTTGGGATTTGTCTGAACTGTATGTTCAAGCGTTTGAACCATATTGTCACGCAAATAATCAAACCCAAACTCATGATTTGTGCCGTATACAATGTCGCATTTGTAAGCTTCCTGCCTGCTCACCTCACGCAAATGAATAGTATATTCATCTTCAAATTCAGTGCTCTCGTACTGCGGGTCATAAATAAATGCTCTTTCCTGCATTATTACACCAACACTTACCCCAAGCGCAGTATATAATGGTCCCATCCATCCTGCACCGTGACGTGACAAATAGTCATTTGGTGTAATTAAGTGAGCTCCTCTGCCTGTTAGTGAGTTTAAATATAACGGAAGCGTTGCTGTTAAAGTTTTACCTTCACCGGTTTTTTGTTCGGCAATTTTTCCCTGGTGTAAAACAATACCCGAAATTAACTGTACATCGTAATGCCTTTTGCCCATTGACCTTTTTGATGCCTCTCTAACTAATGCGAATGCTTCAGGTAAAAGCTTATCCAGGTGTTTAAACATTTCATCGTAGCTTAAATTGCGTAACTCATCTTTCCAACTTTGTGTTTTAGCTTTTATTTCTTCATCCGAAAGTTTTGATGTTTTTTCTTCCAACTCATTTATAGCTTCTACTGTTGGCCTCAGACTATTTATTTGTTTTTCATTTGAATCAAATAGGTTTTTTATGAATTTCATGACAGTGGAATTATAACACCAAAAAATTAAGCCTTAAGCTAATTAAAACTTAAGGCTTATTCACAATTACCATAGCTCAGCGATATGGGTATTGTGGTCGGTAGGTGTTTCCGGTTTGTTGTTGTAAGATTTCCAGTTCAGACTTACTGATATCACCATCAACAAAATCAACACAATAATAAAAAAAACGACATCGCCTTTATTTGACCTCTCCAAGTACACAAGAGTGGATACTGAAATAACACAAATTGCAATTCCCACATTTATCATATTGAACACAAAATAAATGGGGAAATCTGCAAAATAATACAAAGACGCTGCTAATATCATCACTGAACTACCTAATAATACTAGCAAAAAAACCATCCTTTTAAACTCATTCATCTCTTTTACCTCCGTTTATTTTTTTTTGATTTTACATGAAAGTTACAAAAAGAAAAATCGCAAGCAACAATCTATAAATTATGAAAACCCATAAAGACCTGGATTTTAGGAATTTTAATAAAAAGTCTATAGCAATGTACCCCATTAACAAGCTTGCTCCAAATCCTACTGCTAAATTTAAATAATCTAAAGTAATTATCGGCATTCTAATCATTTCTATAATCTTGAATGCTGCAGCACCTAAAATAACCGGTATCGACAGCAAAAACGAAAACCTTGCTGCATCTTCTCTACTTAACTTTGTAAACATACCACCAGAAATTGTTGCCCCCGACCTTGATACCCCGGGAAAAAGTGCCAAAGCCTGAAAAAATCCAATTATTAAAGCTTTTAAACCGTTAATACCGCTTTTTTCTTTATGCGCACCAATATACTCAGCTGCAATCATAATCAACGTACCTAAAATTAAAAATGAAGCTACACTAACTCCACTTCTAAACTGTTCCTCTATGCTGCTCTCAAACAAAAACCCCAAGACAACAGCAGGAATGGTACCCAATAGTACCGAAACCCCCAATTTAGCCTCTTTAGACTTTCTATTTATTAAAATCCCTTTTATTATGGCAAAAATGTCTTTTTTAAAATAAATGATTAAAGCACACGATGTACCCAAATGTAGTATTACATCAAAAAACAAGCCTCGGGATTCCCAGTTCAAAAGTAACGGCAAAACCACCAAATGCCCTGATGACGAAATAGGAAGAAATTCGGTTAAACCTTGAATAACGCCTAAAATTAAAGCCTGAAACCAGGTCATTAAACTCTCCCGTAAATTAACATGTTATCTGCATTTGTCTTACCGGGAATGATTTTTGACTTCACATTTTTTAAATAATTACCCAAATTGTCCATAAAAATATCTACATCCTCCTGGTGATCCTGAAAATAAATCCTGTTAACAATAACTAGTCCACCGGGTTTTACTAATCTAAACGCATTGGCCAAAAAGTTGCCCGAACCGCCAAGTTCGGGAAATTCGCTTCCAATGTAAATGTCTATAAATAAAATATCAAATGATTTAAGTGGCAGTTCATAATCCTCAGGGGATATAACCACTCTACATGCGTCTTCTACAATAATTCGATGATTAGGAATTTCAGCCACACGAAAAAATTGCTTTGCAACATCTACCATGACTTCATCTATGTCTACACTTACCACATCAACGTTTGGAAATTTTTGTGCAATCATGTGTTGAACAGTGCCACCACCCATACCAAGTACAAGAATATTCTTAAATTCGGGAAGCTCCTCTTCAATAACATTAACAACACGTCCCCATACCATTTTTTCAGCTACCGGTGAATCAGGATTGACCGATTGTGTGACTTTATTGGCTTTTAGTCTCAAGGTTTTACCGTCCTGTAATACCTCTATGTCTCCGTTTAAATCGGAGTGTGTTCTATAAAGCACTGTGGGTAAATGTATGCCGTCAAAAACAGACATTTACTCTATGTTACCACTTTCTTTTATTTCTTTAATACCGTTCATATATTTCTGCAACACTTCAGGTATTTTTATTGAGCCGTCTTTTTGCTGATAATTTTCTAGGATAGCAATAAGTGTTCTTCCTATAGCAAATGCAGTTGCATCATTCATATGAACATATTCGTTAGTGCCCTCACTTGTTTTATAACGAGTGTTAAGTCTTCTTGCCTGAAAGTCAGTCATATAATCAGAAGTGTGAGTTTCACGGTAAGCATTTTCTCCCGGCATCCAGGTATTTATATCAATCTGGCGATAATCGGGTTTGCCCATGTCTCCGGTACATATCATCATCACCTGATAAGGAAGTTGTAATTGCTGTAACAAATATTCCTGAATTGCAACAATAAGTTCTTGCTCGGCCAATCCGCTTTCAGGAGTAGAAAAAATTTCCATCTCAAGCTTATCAAACTGGTGACGTCTTAAAATGCCTTTTGTATCTTTTCCATATGAGCCGGCTTCACGTCTAAATGCTGTTGAATAACCAATGTATCTTAACGGCAGTTGGCTTTGATTTAAAATTTCATCCATATGCATCGGGCCAATGCTATGCTCAGCACTCCCCACAAACATTACATCGTCATCCTCATAATAATATCTATCTTCGATAGGATCATATCTGTCCATTTTCTTTGCAACTTCGGCCTTAATAATCACCGGAGGCAAAACCGGTATAAAAGCGTTGTTCGAATTATTTCCTACACGCTCAGCAAGTTCTGAAATAATTTCTTTGTTGGTTAGTGTGTCAAAAACAAATTGAATAAGTGCAAATTGCAACAAAACAGCTTCATTTTTTAAATAATTAAATCTTGAACCCGAAACTTTTGCCGACGTTGGAATATCAATTAAATCAAGCTTTTCACCAAGTTCTACATGGTCTTTTGGCTCAAAATCATATGTTTTTGGCTCACCCCAACTTCTTATTACAACGTTTTCACTTTCATCTTTACCTGATGGTACATCAGGCGCAATAATATTTGGAACTTTTAGCAATTTTGATGTAAGTTGAGATTCAATCTCAGCAAGCTCTTGTTCTTTTGTAAACAACTCTTCCTTTACTTGTGAAGCCTCGTTTATGAGTTTTTGTCTTGTTTCTTCGTCTACTTTTGAAATATTATCCGAAAGCTGGTTGCGTAAAGCGCGGTGTTCCTCAACAATTCTTAGCTTATTTCTATATAATTCATCCAAATTAATAATTTCATCTATATTTACTACCTGTGAAAGGTGCTTTTCTTCAACTGCTTTTTTTACAATATCGGGGTTTTCTCTAATAAATTTAATATCGAGCATAAAAATATCTCAAAAGGAGGTCTTTTCCATTGCATTTTTTACTAAGTTTAGTTATAACTACAGGTAAAGTTTTTGTCAATGAGTTCGGAAACTTAGTAAGGAGAGAATTTTGCCGTATCACACCGATTTTATAAATTTTGTGTAAATATCATAGATTTTGAATTAAAGGAGGTATTTAAGTGAACAAAATATATGATTCTTCTGCCTATGAGATTTTGAACGGAAAAGAAGCCAGAGAGCGGCATTTCAAGCCAGGCGGTACCGACGAACAGTTCTACATCCTTAGTCCTTTTAATCACGGGTGGACTGTAGGAAGGGCTTGGACTACAAGTGCATTTCACTCATTAAAACCATTTGATTCCAAAGAAACGGCACAAGAAGAGCTTAAAGAATATGCTATGCCGGTTTATTCACAAAAGAGGTAATGCATGTCAAAAAATGTTGTAAAAGTTAGGTTTTTACACCGAGCTCTTGTACCCTGGTTTAAGACGCCATCAGATAAAAGTTTTGTTATTATAGGCGAATCTCAAAACGGCTTACAGGGTTGGACAGGAAAAAAATGGATATCCACTAGCGAACAGGGGTGCCTTTTAGGCTTTTCTACCACACGAGAAGCCAGAAATGCGGTAAAACAACTTGTTGAAGTCTCTAAACATATAAGAGAAGGACAGCAATGAAACCAAAAGCTATAGTACAGATTGTTCATATGAGTAAATTGCCTTTGCACTTTGTAACTTTAGGTGACTATTGTATAGTCACAACAATTGGAGGAATCCTTCACGGGTGGAATAATGATGATAAACGGTGGTACCGAAAAGGGGAAATCACCGGATTCTACGCAGTACCACGCGCAAAAAAGGTAGCAGATGAAAATCCTGATTGGGAAGTAGAAAAAGTTATAACGTAAGTTATGCACTAAACAAAGGAGTACGACTGGTCAAAAACTTTTAAAAAGAACCGGCCTTTCTTACTCCTTTACTTTTTTAACTCATCTATTTCACTGTAAACACTAATCAAAAAATTTACATGCTCATCAAAATCCACACCAAGTTTTTCTATGCCGTATAAAACGTCATTTCGGTCAACGGTTCGGGCAAATGCTTTATCTTTAAATTTCTTTTTTACTGAGCCTGCACTCATTCCCTTAAAACCTTCCGGTCGCATTAGCGAATAAGCATACAACAATCCTGAAAGTTCATCCGTAGCAATAAGAGCTGCTGCAAGTTTTGTTTTTGGCTCCACGCCGGTTCTTTGGTATGCATGTGCAGCAATTGCATGCATTAAAGCTTCCGAGTACTCTTTTTCTTTAAACCACTCCAGTGATTTTTTCGGATGTTCATCGGGATACTCAAAATAATCCAGGTCGTGCAAAAGTCCTGCTATAAACCATAACTCATTATTAGCTTTAAATTTCCCGGCATATTGTTCTAAAGCTGATGCAACCATTTTTGCGTGCAATTTTTGATAGTCGTCTTTAACATGTTTATTTAGCAAAAATTCTGCCTCTTCCCGTGACGGTAAATTGCCGTTTTCATTGATATCATCTAAGTTTGGGTTTATAGCAAGCAGTGTGTTTTGACGCGGTAAATTATATATTTCTAATGTTGTGTCATCTACCACATGCTTTAACTGAGGAAACGGAACCCCTTCACGTGCGCTTACATCTTCTAAAAACCAAAAAACACGTTCGCTATGACCATAACCAAAAGTAGGAGGCATTCCATACTCAAGCATTTCAACATAATCAATATCTAGCCATTGTGCTTCATCGTCACCTGCATCACGCAAATTTTGTTGTTCTTTAAACCGTTCAAGTTGATCGACCGGGTCATTAATTTCAGACCAGCCGTTACCAAGTTCACTACCCGCAATAATCGGCTGAAATCGTTCGGTAACATGCGGTTCATGCGCCTTTGCTTTAGCCAACGGAGATAAATATTTTGGATGATTAACTAAAAACGCCGGTCCTGCAATTTCACGGCGCAAATTTTTCCAAAGATTATCAATTCCTCTATGCAGATTTTGTGCAAAATCATCTTCAATTCCATTTTGTTTACAAATTTTTGCTACTTCATCAACCGTGGTACTATGAACATCAATTTTGTATTTTTCTTTCATAACTTCGGCAAAATCGATAACTTCCCAATCTCCGGTAAAATCAACGTCAAAACCCCGAATTGAAAACTTTCTTTTACCTTCATAAACTTCATCAAGAATATAGTTAAATAAATCTTGAATTAGCTTCATTCCTTCTTCCCAACTTGCATATGCCCAATAAAATTCCATAGCAATGTGTTCGGGCAAATGTTCATCAGACAATCCTTCATTTCTAAATCTAGGGCCAATTTCATAAACTTTTTCATAACCTCCTCCTACAAGTCTCTTTAAATACAATTCTTGTGAAATTCTTAAGAAAAAGTCCTGGTCAATTGCATCCATGTGTGTAACAAAAGGTGTTGCATCTGCCCCACCCGGAATATTTTCTAAAACAGGAATATTAATTTCTAAAAACCCTTTACTGTTTAAAAATTTACGGTGCGCTTCCCAAAATTTAGCTCTTCGAACAAATCTGTCAAAAACATCCTCGTTAACTTTAGTATCAACATAACGCCTTCTCATTCTGGTTTCTTTGTTATTTAGCTCTTCAGGTAGCGGCCTTAAAGTCTTTGACAAAATTCTTAACCCACCCGGCATTATTGAAATCTCACCTGCTTTTGTTTTTGTTATCTCACCTGTTACTTCAATATAATCTCCAACATCCAATAAAGATAAATCTTCAAACCCTAAAGTTTGTTGCTTAGCATTTGTGGGTTTAAGTGTTTCTTTTTTTACATAAACCTGAATTTTTCCCGACTGGTCTTTAATATCTATAAAAACTAGACCTCCATGTTCTCTGTATGAAACAATTCTGCCCGCCAAACTTATAGTCTTACCTTCAAATTCTTCAAAATTAGAAGTTACATGTGCATTTTCAAAATCTTTTTTAACACGTGCAGGAAACGGATCAATTCCCAGCTCTTTTAGCCTGTTTAATTTCTGTAAGTGAATCTCACGCAATTCTTTTAATGTCGCCATAAGTATAATTTAGCACTAAAATGTTCAAAACATCAATTAAATTGTAAAATAAGATAAAATATGCGACTACTTACAGAAGCAAAATTAACGCCCGGTATGAAAGCTCTGGTACGAATGGATCTTGATGTACCCGATAACGATTACTTTAGGCTTGAATCGGGGCTTCCTACATTAAACTATTTGATAGAAAATAAAGTTATTCCGGTAATAGCTGGGCACATCGGAAGACCTGGTGGTTCAGAGGATTCCAACCTTTCTACGCAAAAACTAAAACCATATTTTGATACTTATTTAGGCATAAACCAATATGAACTTTTAGAAAATCTGCGTTTTAATCCCGGAGAAGAATCAAATGATAACGAGTTTTCAAAAGAACTGGCATCCAAAGCAGATATTTATATTAATGAAAGCTTTGCTACCTCACATAGAAAACATGCTTCTATTGTTGGGGTAGCGGGTTTACTGCCTTCATACGCCGGATTAAACCTGCAAAAAGAAGTGGAGGTATTAAGCAATGTTATAAAATCGCCAAATAAACCACTTACAGTATTGGTAGGAGGAGCAAAGCTTGAGAGTAAAAAACCGGTAGTTTCAAAATTTATTAAAATAGCAAACAATGTTTTGCTTGGTGGCTTAATCGGATTAAACTGGGATGAGCAAATTCCTCAAAATTTACATATTCCTACAGACTATATTTATGACGAACAAAATAATCCCCGCGATATTGGCGCTGAAACAACCGCGCAATATATAGAAATAATAACAAACTCAAACACTATTGTATGGGCAGGACCATTAGGGCAATTTGAAGTTCCGGAATTTGCAACGAGCACAAATAAAATTGCTTCATTAATCCCCAACTCAAACTCGTATTGGGTAGTAGGCGGCGGAGACACAATTTCTGCATTAAAAAGCACAAACACGTTAAATTATATAAACTGGGTGTCTACAGGCGGAAGTGCAATGCTTGAATTCATTGTAAATGAAACTTTACCGGGGATTGAAGCCCTAGGTTACAAAAAGGAGGCTAATGGCTAAAATTATTAAAATTACATTTCCCGAAAATTGCATAGGGTGTGAGCTTTGCGTTATTGAAGTTCAAAGACAATTAAATAAACTTGGGTTAGAAGGCTCTCCGATAAGAATATTTAGAAACCAGGAAGAGAATATGATTGGTGAGGTGATTTTTACTATTGACATGGATAAAACGGTAAATAAGCTAAAAGTTGAAAAAATAAAGAACATATGCCCAACAGGCGTTTTTACTGTTGAAGAATCTTCCGAGGTAGACGAGGAGCATTTACTGGAATAATATGCACAAAAAAATACTTTATATAAATTTAAGTACGCATGAATCTGAAGTAAAATCTTTGCCTGAACTCAACCCTTATATCGGAGGTGTAGGCTTGGGTTTAAAACTGCTGCTTGATAACATCGACAAAGATCCGGTTATTATCTCGGTTGGGCCTTTAAACGGAAAATTTCCTTATGTTTCAAAAACATCTATAGTTTTTTATAGTGAGGGCGTTGTAGAAGATATCTATATCGGCGGATCACTTTCATTACGTTTGGCTTTTTCGGGAGTAGATTCAATTGTAATCCATGGAAAATCCCCCCAGCCTGTAATACTTGATATTCAAAATGAAATAGTCAGTTTTAAATCACAAGAAGCCGAAATAACTTCACTTGGACTTCCCGGAAAAAGAAGTATTATAAAAAAAGCGGCCGGAAAATTTTTGCTTGATGATTTCTTTTTAACCCCCGAAACCTTTCTCGAAGATAAATTCGACAAAAAAAATATATTCGGACTTGTTGTAACGGGTACCAAAACCGAAAAAATAATAAATAAAGAAAAGTACGAAGAACTGTATCACAAGCTTTTGAACGAAGTCGGCAAGATGACAGTAAGTAAAGATACTTTTCCTTCATGTTCCGGATGCCCTGTTGGGTGCAGTAAATCAAGAATCGGCGAAATAGGAGGAAACGTTCTTGTACATAGTTTAGTAGCTTGTACATATGCAAAAAATATTTACTCAAATATTGGAGTATTGTTTTCTTGTTTAAATGTTTTAGGATATGATTATACACACGAAGATATTGAATCACTGCCTACCTTAATTGAAGAAGTACTCAAAGAACTTGCTTAACTTATGAAATATTTTATTGCCAACTGGAAAATGAATATGTCGGTTTCTGAAATTGAACAGTGGTTTGATTATTGGAAAAACATTTCAACTCAAACACATAATGCCAATATTGTTATTGCGCCTTCATTTTTACACTTACAATTGGTTCAAAATAAAATTGCACAAAATAAAGGCATTGAACTCGCATCCCAGGATGTTTCAATTTATGAGAAAGGCGCTCACACAGGTGAAGTTGGAACATTTCAACTAAAAAATTATGTTAAATACAGTATTGTCGGGCATAGCGAAAGAGGCGAAGACGCGGAAATTGTATTAAAAAAAGCAACAAATTGCCTGGAAAACGGTATAATTCCTATAATTTGCTTTACAGACCCTCAAAATATTGAAAAATATTATGCAGAAAATGTCATCCTTGCATGGGAAGACCCGCAAAACATATCGAAAGACGGGGTTTATAATGCAAAACCCATAGAAAACATTGAAAAGGAAGTAAATTTCATGAAGCATAAACTACCTGAAAATGGTAAAATCTTGTATGGCGGGTCAGTTAACAGCGAAAACATCAAGGAGCTCAAAAGCATAAACGGTCTTAACGGTTTTTTAATCGGAAATGCAAGCTTAGACCCACAACATTTCTATAAATTGATTACATCATAAATATGAAATACATGAATGTTGCAAAAAAACGAAATACTGCTCAACCCAAGCAAAAGAATTATAAAAAACCTATTTTAATTGCAGCATGTGTACTCGGCTTTTTTGGATTATCGTTAATTTTATTCGGTAATGACGTAAAAGCTATTTTTAACCCTATTTCAATTGTGGCAAATATTTCTGAAGTAAAATTAAACGAAACAGACGGTAGAACCAATATATTAGTGTTGGGCTCAGACAAACGTCAGGGAGATACAAGGTCAGCTACTTTAACCGACACAATTTTAGTTGCTTCCATCGGTCGTGTTGATAAAACCGTCACATTAATTTCATTGCCGCGAGACCTTTGGGTAAAAACAACAGGACCGACACCTTTTTTTATAAAAATAAATGCTGTTTATGCATATGAAGGCGGAGAGGGCATAAGCCAAGTTGTAGAAAATGTTCTTGGAATCCCAATCCATTATTATGCTGTTGTAGATTTTGAACTTTTTAAAGATACTGTAGATACTTTGGGTGGGGTTGAGGTTGTAGTTGACAACTCATTTGTAGACTCGGAATATCCTGTTGAGGGTAAAGAAAATGCCCCACTTAATGAAAGATACGAAACTGTTTCATTTTCAGCCGGTAAACAACAAATGGATGGTGAGACCGCACTTAAATTTGCCAGATCTAGAAAAGGAAGTAACAACGAAGGCACTGACTTTGCAAGAGCTGCAAGACAACAAAAAGTTATTATGGCCATTAAAGATAAGGCATTGTCACTTAATACAATTATTAATCCTGCAAAATTAAGCGATCTGTACAATGCATATGAAAAAAATGTAGATACAAACCTAACATTTAACGATATTCAAAATTTCTATTTACTCTCACAACAAATTAACTTTGAAGACGTAACATCAATTGTTCTTGATGATAGAAGTGCTGCTGATTCAGGCGGATTGTTGTATGCACCTGAAGACACCAGCCTTTATGATGGGCAGTATGTGCTTTTACCAAGAAACGGCGACTTTTCTCAAATGCACGCATACGTTCAAAGATATATTTTTGGCATCCATTAAACCTTATGATTTTTTTAATACATGGTGACGACTTTTCTAAAACCAGAAAAGTCATAACGGAATTACAAAAAAAACTCGAAAGTACTAATAAAACAGACGTGAATGTAAATAATATTACTCCGGGTCAACTTACCGAAATCAGCAGTTCATATGACCTTTTTTCAGAACCTCCGTTTGTATCTGTTGATGTGTCAGACGCGGGAAGAAAAAACCTCTTGGAGTATGTTGATGCCCTAAAATCTGTACCAACTGATGTAAATATAGTTATTTACTCAAATAAAGAACTATCCAAATCAAATGTGTTTATCAAAAACAAAGCAGCGTTAAAAGCAAAAGAAGTAATAAATAACGCAGAACCTTCTTCTGACATATTTAGATTCTTAGACTACTTATTCTCAAATAATAGAAAAAACACATACAACGAGCTTCAAAGGCTTATGCAAGACCAAACCGATCCTTTTTACTTATTTTCCATGATTGTTTACGGATTTAGAAACATTGCATATATAGTAACTAACTCACCTCTTTCAAGTAAAATAGCGCCATTTGCAAAAAATAAAGCACTGAAACAGGCAAAAAGCTACACTGAACAAAAAGTAAGCCAAATTTATAAAACTCTTTACCAAATAGACAAAAGTATGAAAACCGGAAAAATCCATCCTTCTATCTCAAGCGTATACACCGTAGAACAAATACTGAAAGAAAAATGATAATATAAAACCAATGCCCTACTTTAAGCCCAAAGTATATATTAAAGATCAACCATACGACCCGATTTATACTCAAATAAACTTTTGGTTTATGGCAAGAACTAGAATTGTGCCAATTGCAGTTCCGGTACTTGCGCTCACACTTCTTGCAACTCAAGTTGCGTTACCTTTGGTTACATTTCAAACCCAAGAAAAAAACACTGAAATACTTGAAGTAAGTGCACTTGGATATGTCAGCGGTTTTCAGGAGTTTAAATTTGACGAACTAAGTGTACAAAAAGAACAAAATCAGCAAAATCACGAAAAATCCCAAGTTCTTGGAAAAAGTACTTTTAATTCTGACGACAGTAATTATGAGGAATATTTTTATTTGACTATACCAAAACTTAATATTAAACGGGCAAGTGTGCAAATTAATGAGCCGACACTTGTTCCCGACCATGCACTTGGACATTACACAGGCTCCGCTCTACCCGGTGAACCCGGAAACTCATTTATTTACGGACACTCGGTTTTGCCTTTTTTTTATAACCCCAAAAATTACAAAACAATCTTTTCAACACTTGGAGATTTGGAAACAGGTGATGAGTTTACAATAGAATATAAAGGCAAAACACTTACATACAAAGTAGAAGGAAAAAGACAACTCAAACCCGACCAGGTTAACCCATTGGCAGAAATTAAACCTAAATATTTAAACGAGTCAACTGTTGTTCTAATGACCTGTTCTCCCCCAGGAACAAAATTATACAGACTACTTATTGATGCTGTTTTGGTAACAGGATAAAATCTCAAAATTTAGATTGAACTATCTTTGATGAATTGATGGTTTATTTCTCGAGATCGCGCATTACATTTTCTTCAAACTTGGATAATGCGTATCTTCTTGGGTTTATAAATACTATGTACATAAAGAATGAAAAAAGTGCTACAGAAATAACCAATCCCATTGTTATGCTTGTAAAACCGGTGCTTGGAACAGTACTTTGAGTTGTTTGGTCTGTTCCTGATAATACAGCTCCTTGCGCAGTATAAACATTTTGAGCCGAGAGTTGGGCAAACGGACTGTCACCTGCCACGGCTGCACCTTTTACATCTTCAGTTTCATTAGTAACTTCAGATGCTTCAAGTGCCTGTGTAGGCATAGTATCATTTTCAGCTGTTCTGGTTTCACCCATTAAAGTTGAGGAGTCTTCTACATTTACATCTTCTGTAGAAGCTTCCATTAAAAAGTAATAAAACGAACCAAATATTACAAGCGATCCTAGAAAAGTAACTATAAAGGTTTTAAAGCCGTTTTGTGCTTGTTGTTTTGCGTTCATAAGGCAGGTTTAAGATTTTCTATGAATTCTTTGTTTAATTCTTTTTCAAAAGGTATTGAAAGTTCCGCAATATGTGCCGGAATTTCAAAGCTCTTTTGAATTTGTTCGAATCCAAAGAACAATCCTAATAAAAGTATAAGCATTGTACTCAAAAAAATCAATACAACTTTAATCATATTTTTTAGCTCGCAAATATTCTAACTTTAAACGTTATTTCAAGAACTCCTAAAGCATCATTTGAAGGCTTTACTTTCACATCATCAATTATTGTTAACCGCGATAAATTTTCTACATCCTTAATTACCGATGATGCAGTCGATGAAGGACCTAACATATCAATATTTATAATAACTTCGTTGGGGTTAGAATTATCAACTTGAAGTTTTTCTACCAAATACCCATAAGGTGAAGCAGCATCGGTTAATAGCATCAAAAATTCTGCTGATTCAAGATGTGAGGGAATTGCCCTATTCAATGTGGCAATTTGTGCTTCTTTTGAATTCATGTAATTTCTGTAGGATGAAACTTTTTCCAGATTTGACTCAAGATCACGGTTAACTTGATTATATTCTAAAATTTTTGCATTTTTCTCTACAACTGACTGATAGCCTTTATAAATTATAGGATAGCTAAACGTAACCACATTTAATATAAACAATAAAATAAATAAAGTAAGTTTATTTTGCGGTTTAGTATTAATTTCTCTTTCGTATGTGTTGGTTATCCCTTGATAATCAAGCATTATAAAAACAAAATCTCCATTTTAATTGTATACTCACCCTTATCGTTCAAGTCGGCTGCCGTAATTGCTACCGAGTCAACATTTCGGGTCTCAAACAAATTATGAATAAGTAATGCCCCACTCAAAGCTTCATGCGTTGTGATTTCAAAAGTACCTCTATTTCCTGTAGCCGAAACTTCGTTAAGTTCAATATCACCGGCAATTGAACCAAGCATTGACTCAACATATTTCCCGATTTCACTTCTTGATTGCATTGCAGATTCATAAACAACGGTTTTTCTGCTTAATGTATCAACTTGTTCAAAAACATTAATATCACGCTGCACAAGTGCATAAGTGTTGTTCATATCTTTTTCAAGGCTTAAAATTGTGCGATTAAGTAAAAAGTTATGCAAGATTATTATTACCAAAAACAATTGAAATAAAAGAGTAATTGCAACAACAAAGGGTACATATGCTTCATGATTACGCTGTTTTACCGGCGGAACTATGTGAGGAACTAAATTAGGACTTAGATTTGGATTTTCTGGTGGAGGTTGATTCTTTTTCGGATTTAGGTTTTTTATTTGTTCCAGCTTTTTCATGGGCAGCTATCTGTTTTGAAATTCTTGATTTAAGTCTACCTGCTTTGTTTTTGTGAATAACTTTATTTTTTGCAGCTTTATCCACTATTTTATAAAACAGAGTTTCTTCTTTTTTTATTATATCAATATCTGCATTCTTTTCATGTAGATATTTCTTTATGTTCTTTGAAGTTTCTTTTATACGATTTTTCCACAATAAATTATGAAGTCGCTTCTTTTGCGACTGCCTTATTGCTTTTTTTGCTGATGTTGTGTTTGCCATAACGTGCTGTATCATAGCATATATATGAATTTTTTAGAACTGTTTGGTAATAAACTCAAATTTATTCAGCTCAAAGGCAGACTCAGCTTTGCGGTTCAGGCACAAAATTCCATACTTTCTGCTGCTTTTTTGCTTGCAATTTCAAGTGGAATAACAGCCATACTTGGACTCTTAAAGGGAAGGCTTTTAAGCTATTATTTCGGCGTTTCTGAAGAACTGGGAATTTTTTACACTGCCGATCGAATACCCAACCTTATATATTCGGTGCTTGTTATTGGCGCTATATCAACTGTTTTTATACCAATATTTGCAGACACTTTACAAAAAAATAAAAAACGTGCCTGGGAAATTGCTTCTTCGGTTATAACAATCGGAATTTTAACTTTTTTTGCGTTGGGGGTACTTGTTATGCTTTTTGCCGAACCGTTAATAAGAATACTTTCAGTTGGTACTTTTACACCTGACCAAATAAAACTTGGCGCCAGACTTATGCAAATAATGATGGGTGCTCAGCTTGTACTTGTTGTAAGCAGTTTTTTCACAAGCATACTTCAATCGTTTAAACAATTTGCCATTCCTGCACTTGCTCCTATTTTGTACAACCTCGGGATGCTTTTTGGAATAATGTTTTTAAGTCCGATTATGGGCATATATGGGCCGGCACTGGGTATTGTAATCGGCGCAGCGTTTCATCTGTTAATACAGCTACCTTTTTTGAAAACTGTAGACTTTAGGTATTTTCCAAGTTTAAAAGTAAGCATTCCCGAAGTAAGAAAAATGTTTTTGCTAATGCCCCCTCGTGTAATGAGTGTGCTATTCAGTCAGCTTGTAGCCACTATAAATAATTCACTTGCTATTTTAATATCAACCTCATCGGTAGTTTTGCTTAAATTCGCCAGTCAATTACAATATTTTCCCGTTCATTTGTTTGGGGCTTCTATTGCTACAGCTTCTCTTCCTGTGCTATCAGAACATTCCGATGAGAATGACCAAAAAAACTTCAAAAAAATATTTATAACAACGCTTCATCAAACATTGTTTCTTGTTATTCCGGCAAGTGTGATTTTGCTGGTTCTTCGAGTACCTGTTGTAAGACTTGTGTACGGTGTTTCAAACTTTCCCTGGGAAGCAACAGTAAAAACTTCTTATGCTTTGGCATTTTTTAGCATATCAATTTTTGCCCAAAGTACATTTTATTTGCTATCAAGAACTTTTTATTCGCTAAAAGACACTGTTACGCCGGTTTTAATAAGTTTAGTTACAATTGTTATTAATGTTGCACTTTCTTATACATTTGTGAGAGTTTTAAATCTTGGAGTATGGTCTATTGCATTTGCATATACTATAACTTCGATACTTGACTCGATTCTGCTTTTGCACTTTTTAGCAAAAAAACTCGGCGGATTTGAGGTTAACGAACTTCTTATTCCTTTTGTGAAAATAAGTTATGCAGCAGTATTTATGGGAATTTCACTTTATGCTCCGTTAAAACTTTTAGATGAATTTGTTTTTGACACGGCACACACCGCAGGACTTGCCGCATTAACAGCCGTAGCAGGTATAGCAGGTACCGCCGTATACTTATTTTTTACAAAAATCTTTGCAGTAGAAGAAATTGAACTATTTTACAAATTAATGAGACGGCTAAAAATAAAAGAGGCAAAACTACCTATTACTGCTCCACTGGAAGAATAACTGTATTTAAACAAAAATTATCATATAATTAGCCGGTATGGAACAGAGCAATATAAGAAATTTCTGCATAATTGCCCACATAGATCATGGCAAATCAACATTGGCCGACAGACTGCTTGAACTCACAAATACAATTGAAAAGAGAAAGATGAAAGAACAAACGCTTGACAGCATGGATCTTGAACGTGAAAAGGGTATTACTATTAAACTTAAGGCAATTCGAATGAATTATTTACACGATGAAAAAGAATATCAGTTAAATTTAATAGATACTCCGGGACATGTGGATTTTGCTTATGAAGTTTCAAGATCTCTTGCAGCATGTGAAAGTGCGATTTTGCTTGTTGATTCATCACAAGGCATACAAGCTCAAACTGTTTCTAATGTTTACAAAGCGCTTGATGCAAATTTGCAGATTATTCCGGTATTAAACAAAATAGACCTTCCCGGAGCTAATATTGAAAAGATAAAAAACGATATTGTTGATACTTTTGGCTTTAAAAAAGAAGAAATTTTGCATATTTCGGCCAAAACGGGCGAAGGTGTTGAAGATTTGTTAAGAGAAGTTATTAAAAGAACTCCCCCGCCAAGCGGCAATCCCGATTCTGAGTTACGAGGATTAATTTTTGATACCTACTATGATGAATTTTTAGGCGTTGTAGCTATGCTCAAAGTTGTAGACGGTCAAATTAACAAACAAAACATATTAAATAGAGAAAAAATAAGGCTTATGGCTACCGGTGCAACTTCAATTCCTGAAAGTGTGGGGGTGATGAAACCTTTAAGAACCGAACTAACAGAACTAAAAACCGGCGAAGTAGGATATATTGCAACCGGCCTGAAAGATATTCATGCTGTAAAGGTGGGCGATACAATTACTTTAAATAACAATTACACACAAATTAAACCTTTGCCGGGATACAAGGTTGTTAAACCGTTTGTTTTTGTTTCTATTTATCCCATTGATAACGATCAGTTTCCGCAATTGCGAGAAGCTTTAGAAAAATTATCATTGTCTGATTCGGCGCTGCAGTTTGAGCCTGAAAGTAATTCTGCACTTGGATTTGGTTTTAGATGCGGCTTTTTGGGTTTGTTACACGCAGATATAGTACAAGAACGACTTGAGCGGGAATACAATCTTGACCTGATTTCAACGATTCCTTCGGTTGAATACGAAGTACACCTTTCAAACGGCGAAAAAGTTCCGGTAAAAACACCATCCGACATGCCCGACAGGTCAAAAATAAAAGAAGTATTAGAACCATGGATTTCGTTAAATATTGTGTCGCCTAAAGATTATGTTGGGGGAATAATCGGATTGTGTGAAATACGTAGAGGAATTATGAATAAAATGTTTTACCCAAGTGAAAGCACGGTTATTTTTGAATATGAATTGCCGCTTTCAGAACTTATTTACAATTTTTTTGACGAATTAAAAACAATTTCTTCAGGATTTGCTTCTGTTGATTATGACTTTTTAGACTACCGCCCCGTAGACGTGGTAAAACTTGAAATTCTTGTACACGGTGAAGTTGTTGAGCCTTTATCTCAAATAGTTTTAAAACAAAATGCCCATGAATCAGGAAAAAAAGTTTTGAGAAAACTAAAGGAAGTAATACCAAGACAACAATTTAAAGTGGCTTTACAAGCAGCAATAGGCGGCAAAATTGTTGCCCGAGAAGATATTGGAGCCGTTGGAAAAGATGTTTTGGCAAAGCTTTCTGGCGGACACAGAGAAAGAAAAGATAAAGTGTTAGAACGACAAAAAAAAGGAAAAGAACGCATGAAAAGAATTGGAAAAGTTGATATTCCACAGGAAGCATTTAGAGAAGTACTTAAGAGCTAACAACAAAACGATTTTCATATTGACCTTCTGATTATTTTTTATTATAGTTTCAAAGATCTTTAACGCAATTATGCCTTAAATAAAAGGAGTGGTGAGATGGACGCATATAGATTGTGCACCACATTTGTGAATGCATTGTCAATCGTAAGCAAAGTAGAAGCGAATGCGGCAATTTATCCCGCTAAGAATAAAAAGCAATGGTGTGTACTTGCTAACGAAGATATCAGTAGACATTTACGAAAAGATGAAAAGTTTGAGACAGTCGGAACAATTAATACCGGTCAAACTCTTTTCACTACAAAGCTTGGGTTTGGTGTACTTAAGCGTAAATTGAATAGTATCTGTCTTATGTCTTATTGAGTGTAATTGCAAAAAGAATCACAAACCATGAGGCACACTACCTAGCGGTGGAGTGCCTCACTTCTAAAAGAATTTAAAAAAATTTAACTATCTTGACACACTTAGCACTCGTGCTATCATAGTGATAGCATGTTATCTGAACGACAAATAAGATTACTAAATGCAATAATACTTGAATATATTCACAACGCAGAACCGGTTGGTTCATCATTGATTGTGGAAAAATACAATATTAGATATTCCCCGGCAACAGTTAGAAACGAAATGGCACGCCTTATTGAAGAAGGTTATCTAGACATGCTGCATACTTCTTCGGGGCGAGTTCCCACACCTCTAGCTTATAAACTATATCTGGAGCAAATGATGGAAGAAGAAGAATTGCCGGTATTGCAAGAGGTAGCTTTAAAACAAAGATTATGGGCAAACAGATACGCTTTTGACAAAATGCTTAGACAAGCGGTTTTATCGCTGTCAGATTTAATTCATGAACTAACAATTGTTACAACCGACGATGGAATGGTAATTCATGCCGGAGCAGTAAACTTGCTTGACCACAAAGAATTTTGGGATATTGATGTTGCAAAAGAAGCTCTCCACCTTATAGACAGGTTTGAATTATTAGATAGGCTTTTAAGAAAAGTTCAACACAATAGCAGGTCGATACAATATTTAATCGGAAGCGATCTTGATAACGAAAATCTTTCTGAATGTGGAATTGTTGTTACACCATACCTGGTGAACAAAAGGCATGGATTTATTTGTGTCTTTGGCCCTGCAAGAATGAATTACCCGCAAATAATTCCTGCCGTTAGGTACACCAAAAACTTAATAGAGGAATTAGGGGGTTCGTGGTAATGGATGAACTTGAACAAAAAGTACAAGAACTTGAAAATAACTGGAAACGTGCGCTAGCCGACTACAAAAATCTAGAAAAAAGGGTTTCTGAAGAGCGTGAAGAATTTGTAAAATACTCAAACTGGGTATTAATTTCAAAACTACTGCCTATTTTAGATAATCTTGAATTGCTCAATGCCCACATGAACGATGAAGGCATGAATATGATTTTAAAAGAATTTAAGCAAATTTTATTTGAAGAAGGTTTAGAAGAGATTGATGCGGAAAACAAGGATTTTGACTCAAGCTTAATGGACGCTGTAGAAATTGTTGAAGGAGAAGAAGGAAAAGTTATGGAGGTTATGCAAAAAGGTTATTTACTAAAGAATAAAGTTATTAGACCGGCAAAAGTAAAAGTCGGCCAAACTAGAAAGGAGGATTTGTGATTTGAGGGATTGTCCCGCAGGCATAGCCAAGGACTTAGATGCCAAAAACACAAAACCGCACATATATGGCAAAAATTATAGGAATAGACTTAGGAACAACAAATAGCGCAATGGCCGTAATGGAGGGTGGAAATCCCAAAGTTATACCCAGTGCAGAAGGCAATAACACCACACCTTCTGTAGTGGCACCGGCACAAAACCTGGTTGGTGTACCCGCTAAGCGACAACAAGTAGTAAATCCAAAAAATACTATATTCAGTGTAAAAAGACTGATGGGTATGAAATATGACTCGCCCGAAGTTAAAGCACTTAAAACCGATTATCCATATACAATTGTTGAGGGAAAAAACGGTATGGCTGCAGTTGAGGTTGAAGGTAAAGTGTATACTCCGCAAGAGATTTCAGCAATGATTCTAAGAAAGTTAAAAAGCGACGCCGAAAAATTTTTAGGACACGAAGTAACTGAAGCTGTAATTACTGTTCCGGCATACTTTGACGATGCACAAAGAAATGCTACAAAAGAAGCAGGTCAAATTGCCGGTCTTGAAGTAAAAAGAATTATAAATGAACCAACAGCTGCATCTTTAGCTTATGGTCTTGATAAAAAAGCTAACGAAAAAATAGTTGTTTATGACCTTGGGGGAGGTACGTTTGATGTATCGGTACTTGAAGTCGGTGATGGAGTTTTTGAGGTTAAATCAACAAGCGGTGATACACACCTTGGAGGAGATGATTTTGATAGAGTCTTAATTAGCCATCTTATTGAAGAGTTTAAAAAAGAAAGCGGTATAGACCTTGCAAATGACAGACAGGCAATGCAAAGGTTAAAGGATGCTGCAGAAAAGGCTAAAATAGAGCTTTCAAGCACACTAGAAACTGAAATAAATATTCCTTTTATAACAGCAGATCAATCAGGGCCAAAACACCTGAATATAAGACTAACCCGTGCAAAATATGAACAACTTGTTGATGATTTAATACAAAAAACACTAATTCCTGTTAAAAAAGCACTTGACGATGCAGGAGTGTCAGTTTCTGAAATTAATGAAGTTGTTATGGTGGGCGGAATGACCCGAACTCCAAAAGTAAATGAGGTTGTAAAAAACTTCTTTGGTAAAGAACCTCACAAAGGTGTAAACCCTGACGAAGTTGTAGCAATCGGTGCTGCAATTCAAGGAGGAGTTTTGGGCGGTGACGTAAAAGATGTGCTTTTGCTTGATGTTACACCTTTAACTTTGGGTATTGAAACTTTGGGCGGTGTGGCGACTCCGCTCATAAAAAGAAACACTACTATTCCAACGTCAGCAAGCCAGATTTTTAGTACAGCTGCAGATAATCAAACACAGGTAGAAATAAACGTATTACAGGGTGAACGTGAAATGGCAGTAGATAACAAAAGTTTGGGCAGATTTATCTTAGACGGAATACCTCCTGCACCAAGAGGCGTTCCTCAAGTTGAAGTCACTTTTGATATAGATGCAAATGGATTAATAAATGTAAGCGCAAAAGACAAAGCATCAGGAAAAGTACAAAAAATCACAATTCAAGGCGGCACGGGATTAAGTGATGAAGAAATTGAACAAATGGTAAAAGATGCAGAACGGCACGCAGAAGAAGACAAAATGAAAAAAGAACAGGTAGACGCACGAAACTTAGCCGATGCCACAATTCATACAGCCGAAAAATCTTTACGTGATGCAGGTGACAAAGTTCCGGCTGATGTTAAAAGCTCAATTGAAGCAAAAATTAAAGATTTACGTGAAGTATTACCAACAGCTTCAACCGAAGAACTAAAGAAAAAAACCGAAGAACTTGGTTTAGAAATGCAAAAAATCGGACAATATATGTATGATCAGGGGGCACAAGGTACTTCACCTGAAGGCGGAACTGAGGGCGATGCCCGTGGAAATGAAAATTCAAATGATGATGACACTGTTGAAGGTGAAGTTATAGACGAAGAATAACTTTATTTTGCATATATGTGACCCTAACCACCAGGTTCGGCGAATAATCTGCATCTTGGTTCTCTATATCATATCTTTTGGCGTGCTGTATTAATATCCTACGCCTTAATATCGGATCAACATATATTGCTATCTCACACGTCTTGTTTTTGTTAAGGGCTTAAATAAGAGTTTGAATGGATTGGGTTTCGATAGTACGTTCTTTAAGACTTCTTACAAATTCAAGCATTTTTTGTGTATATTGTGCATCACGGTAAGCTATATCAGATTCCCTTTCTTTAAGTTTTATTTGTGCTTCTTTATTGGCAGGTTGTTGTAAACTATTTGCATAGTCGTCTGTAAATTCGATTTGATCAGGATTTTTATCTTGCCGATTTTGTCTGTATTCGCTTGTCTGCACATCACCTCCACCGGCAACAAGGTCGGAAACATGTAACCTCATAGATTCTTTTTGTGTATATCTATCAATAGCTGAGTAATATATTCCGGAAAAAAATGCTTCTGCCAAATCTAAGTTTTCTGGGCTTTTATCTGTTTCGTTAAGTACCGCTAAAATTTTTTCAAGCATTTCGCGATTTGATAAATCGTTTTCCAAGGCATTTTCAACTAGTGTAACAGCCATCTGTCTGGCATCGTCCGGAGTCATTTTTTCGGGCGCAACCGTAGGCCTTCTGAATTCTATTAAAGGATCTTTATATTCTATTACTGTACCTTTTAAGTCTTCAGGTGTAGCAGGGGTTTCATCAAGCTCTAATTTAGGTCGATTCTCATCGGGAGAAAGTTCGAAAAATCCGGCAAGTGAAAAAACTTCAGAGTCGCGTGGGGAATCTGGTTCTAATTCTGGCTCTTTTATTTCGTTGCTTGTTTCAGGGGCAGATTCAAGTGACATTACCCAATTTTACCCCACAACTTAACTTCAGCAAAATCTGGCAAACATACAATATAACTGCTAAAATTATTCCGCTATGGCAAACAACAAAGACTATTACGACATTCTGGGAGTTCCAAAAGGTGCTTCAGATGATGAAATAAAAAAAGCTTATAGAAACTTAGCAAGAGAACATCATCCTGATATGGTGGCAAAAAGTGACAAAGCCACCGCAGAAAAACGTTTTAAAGAAATTAACGAAGCATATCAAGTTCTTAAAGATCCGCAAAAGCGTAAAATGTATGATCAATTCGGCCACGCAGGAATGGGTCAAGGTGCAGCAGGAAATTCCGGATTTGGGGGGTTTGGCGGAAGTCAAGGTCAATGGGGCCCATTTACATACTCTTATAGTTCCGGTGGAAGCGGTGAAAGTTTTGATCCTTTTGACATTTTTGAAGAATTTTTTGGATTTAGAGGTTTTGGAGGTCAGCAAAGAACCCGTAAAGGCAAAAATTTGTTTTATGAAATGCATATAAACTTTGCCGAGGCAGTAAAGGGAACCGAAAAAACCATAAGAGTAGAAAGCGGCGAGGTAAAAATTAAAATCCCGGCCGGAGTTCACCACGGTACAGAAATTAAATTTGCAGAAAAAGGCATGCCCGGGCCAAACGGAGCACCAAACGGTGACTTATATATTACAGTTAGAGTTCCAACTCCAAAAGAATTTACACAACGAGCAGGCGACCATTTTGGAGCAATTGCAGAAATCGACTTTGTTCAAGCTGCACTTGGAGATACTATAAAAGTTCCGGTTGTAGACATAAAATCTGAAACAGGGCTTGGAACTGCAAAATTAAAAATTCCGGCAGGTACTCAGCCAAATACGCAATTTAGACTCAAAGGCAAGGGTATGCCCGGTTTACGTGGCGGCGGGCAAGGCGATGTGATAGTGCAAATTATTGTTAAAATTCCAAAAAGGCTAAACCGAAAGCAGAAGAAATTGTTGGAAGAGTTTGGAGAAAGCCTTTAGAATAAAGGAAGTTAAGATAATTATGGCAAACACCAACCGTTACCGCATAAAAGGCGTTTAAAGCACATTCTCTAATTAGAAATCTGAAATTCAAAGTAAGTAACTTCTTCATTTCTTATTCCGGGACCTGCCGAAACAGCCAATTGCATACCGTTAGGTGTGAACATTACAGCAAATTTAGCTTTAACATCCACATTTGAATTTGCAGCATTTTCCATCTCGTCACTGCCTTTAAGGGGCTGATTCCCTACTCTAAACGCGAGCATCCTCTGAAGTGTTTGAAGTGTAACACCTGATTCAGTAGACTCAATTAGTTTAAGAGCACGTCTAGTTCTTCTTACTCTACCTGCATAATAGTTACTTTCTTCATCATCAATTTCATCGAGCGCTGGCTCGGTTGCTGAGTTCTCTTCAGTAACATTTGCTGAAACAAGATTACTTCCCGGATTTTCATTTAATTTATATTCTGCAATTAAACCATGCGCAAATTCTAATTTCTTTGACTCCAGTGTACCATCCGGCAACCGACGTACTGTATTAAGTGTATATCCATCATAATAGGGACTTAGAGCTCTAAGCACCTCTGCCGGATCTCTGCTTTCTCCAAGCTTCCATGTAACCCAAACAGCAGTATTTGCTAGAATACTTGGCTGTTCATTGGGTCGAAAGCTCTGAAAATCTATTGAATAAAAAAAGTTTTGTGCAAAACCTGCTGCAGGACCAGGGAGTAAATCAGGATAAATTAAAGCATATCTATCATCTCTTTCACCAGTTTCTCCGATTAAACTAAATTGACCAATTCTAATAGCATCAAATCTGGAGCCAGGTTCATCTTCAACATCTTCTTCTGTATGCCAAACCAAAATATTACCATCATCTTTTCTATACATACCGCTTTGACATCCAACATTATCATTTTGAAGCCAATATGCTAAAACTTCAGAAGAACCTGAGGTTTCAAAATTGAATTCTTGAGCGAACCTTTTAATATATTCGTGATTAATATTAAGTAATGAAGCACCTCCTGCCCAGGATTGTAAAGCAGTAACATAATCTTTAACTGCATTTCTTATTGGTAGGTCAATTTCTGTATCATTGCTTTTGTCTTTTACAACTTCAAGACATCTGTGCATCATTTGCAAATCTGTTAAAAAATCTTCATATGAATCGTATTCTTCTAATTTGCGCGCGGCCGTCAACCACACCTGGTCTCTTACTGTTTCACCAAGCCTCTTATGGGTTTCTTCAACAGTTCCTTCAAAATGAACAATTTCTAAAGGTCCCAGCCTCTCTTTTTCGACTTTTATTTCATGTGTACCGTAATTGTTGGGGATTTCTGATTCAATCATATACATAGTATACAAGAAAAATGCCGCCTCAGAAATAAACTACATTCCCAAAGCGGCAATTATTGCACTAGATCTTCTCAAGCTCAATTTTGAGAGCTTTAAGTTCTTTCAAGACGTCTTCCCTAAAGCGTTTGGGAATTCTGAGAGTTTCCGAAACTATGGGTCCACCCAACTGTGGGCCAAAGTACCTTCTCTCATTTTCTCCTATACCAAAAGTTATAAACCGCCGAATTTTTACCTCGAGTCTCTGTTTCTCGCTCATACGATGGAAATCATCTGATTCATAAAATCTAATTAGTTCAACAACTTGTGGTAAAGTTAAATCCCCATCTAAATTTTTGAGTCTCAAGTATTTCATGCGATTACTCCTTTTTAATGGTCGTGATTTCGTCTCTTTTTTGATACAGGTAGCGTTTCATAACCTTACTTCAATTAACTTATTGGAGTATTCAAGGTTTTTTCACAAAATTCCAAAAAATCACGTTGTTCTTCTTCACTTTGACCGTCCCAGTGAATCCGGAATGCCACCTGCTCAGATATGGCTTGTACGACTGATTGGATGCCTTTAATTGATACAGCAGCTAATAGAATTCCTTTAGCTTTCTCTTCCATTTTCGCAGCGTAAAATAAATCATATGCTGCAGCAGCAACTAATGTAAGTTTCCCATCATCGCTCTCTAGAAGTGCTTGAGTCAGCATTTGTACATCCCAGTTCAGTAGACTTTCCTGCTCGTCCGGATTCGGAAACATAGCCCATTTTCCCATCTTATCACCTCGCTAATTCTTGATTGCGGAAATCCGCGATTAATAAAAATTCGGGGTAATTATATATGACTAACAAACATAGGTCAATCACTATAGGCCTTATTTACATGTATACTTGCCATACCCTATAAATTATGCTAATTTTAACTCGTTAGAAAAGTAAAAGTATTAGTGTCAAAGGTGGGAATTCCCGCCTTTTTTGATACAATTACTTGTGTAAAAAGGTAATTTTAAATTAAGGAAATTTTGCTACATACGAGTGTAGGTTTGTGGCTCAAGAAAACAACCCGCAAACCAAAGGTCAAAGACCGTTTTCGTAGGCGCAAATCAAAAAATGGCATTAACAGAATTTAAAGCAGCATTAAACCAAGTGGCAACTGAAAGAGGAATTCCGGTTGAGGAAGTAATTGAATCAATAAAAACTGCACTTATGTCAGCTTATAAAAAAGACTATGAAATGGGTGCCAGTGAAGAAATCGAAGTTTCAATAGATCCCGACACCGGTGAGGCCAAAATATTAAAAGAAGGAAAAGATGTTACTCCATCAGGTTTTGGTCGTATTGCCGCACAAACAGCAAAACAGGTTATTTTACAAAAAATCCGTGAAACCGAAAAAAGAGTCATTACCGAAGAATTTGAAGAAAAAATCGGTACTTTAATGAACGGTACTATTTTTAAAATTGAAAGTGGAAGAATAGTTTTAGACCTTGGCAAAGCACATGGAATTCTTCCCCAGTCTGAACAGGTAGAAACCGAAAATTACAGACCGGGTCAAAGATTAAAGGTTTATGTAAAAGATGTCAGACAAGGCCAAAGAGGTACCGACATTATTGTAAGCCGAGCAGACGCACAATTTGTTATAAAACTTTTTGAGCAGGAAGTACCTGAAATAGCTAATGGTACTGTAATTATAAAGGAAATTGCACGAGAACCAGGTTCCAGAACTAAAATGGCTGTATATTCAAATGATGACAAAATTGACCCGGTAGGTAGCTGTGTTGGTCAAAAAGGTGTGCGTGTACAATCTATAATTTCTGAACTTTATGGCGAAAAAATAGATATTATTCCTTATTCAACAAATATTGAGAAATTTATTGCAGCAAGTTTATCACCTGCGCGTGTTACAAATGTAGTAATTGATGAAGAAGAGAAAAAAGCTACCGTAACAGTTCCCGAAGATCAGCAAAGTTTGGCAATTGGTAAAGAAGGTCAAAATGCAAGGCTGGCAAATAAATTAACTCACTGGAAAATTGATATTAAAGGAGCAAAAGGGTTTTTTGACGGTGAAGATTCCGAAGAAGGTGCACAAACAGGTCAGAAAGATTTGGTTGGTGTTTGGGATGCAGCACTAAAAGCTACACAAAAAACAAATCAAGTAGAGGATATTGAAAATGTTGAAGTAATGGAAGAAACTGAGGAAATTGAAGACGAGGGTGAGGTTGCACCTGAAACAGAACCGTCAACAGAGCTTGTAGATAACGAAGAAGATAAATAAAAATGTCTGGAGCGTTAATAAAACACAAACAAATATGGCAGATAAAACAAATAATACAAAAGAATTCGTACGCCCCCCTATTGTTACCGTTATGGGTCATGTTGACCACGGTAAAACCAGTATTTTAGATAAAATCCGTCAAACAAACATCCAGGCAAAAGAATATGGTGGAATAACACAACACATTGGTGCGTATCAAATTGAGCATGAGGGTCAAAAAATCACTTTTATAGATACACCCGGACACGCTGCATTTACTCAAATGAGAGCAAGAGGTGGAAGAGCTGCTGATTTGGTTATTTTAGTAGTAGCAGCTGATGATGGTGTACAACCTCAAACAAAAGAGGCAATTTCACATGCAAAAGCTGCAGGAGCACCAATTATTGTTGCAATAAATAAGATGGATATTTCTGGTGCCGATCCGCAAAAAGCAAAGCAAGGACTGGCACAAGAAAATGTGCTTGTAGAAGATTGGGGCGGTGACATTGTTAGCGTTGAAGTTTCAGCAAAAACAGGCGCCGGTATAAAAGATTTATTGGATTCAATTTTGGCGGTGGCTGAATTGTTAACTCTTAAAGCAGACCCAAACGAGGAGCTTGAAGCAATGATTATTGAATCTAAGCTTGATAAAAAAAGAGGGGTTGTTGTTTCATGTATTGTAAGAAACGGAACATTAAATGTTGGCGATGAAATTGGTGCAAGCGGATTTCATGCTAAGGTACGCTCACTCATGGATGCTCAGGGTAAAATGGTAAAACAAGCCGGCCCATCCACACCTGTTGAAATACTCGGATTTAAAGAAACTCCAAATGTAGGTGATTTAATTGTTACAAAAGGCAGCGAACTTGAAGAACTTGCCGTTTCACAAGACAGAGTTGAAATTATAGGCCAGGAAACCAAAAAAACAGTTGGAGTAATTATAAAAGCCGACACTCAAGGTACTCTTGAAGCGGTAAAAGCAAGTTTAGCCAATTTAGTAACAGAATCGGTAGGAGCTGATTTTTCTATAAAATTTGTTTTAACATCAACAGGTCAAATTACGGATTCAGATATACTATTGGCTTCTAATACAAATAGTGTGGTTGTGGGATTTAATGTGAGTGTCCCTGCTTCTGCTACCACTCTGGCAGAAGATTTGAGTGTTAGTGTTAAAACCTATAAAACAATATATGACCTTATTGACGATTTAAAAGACTTATTACAAGGTACAGCTCGAAGCGAAGAAGCAAAAATAAAAGGCCGTGCCGAGATTTTACAAACATTTAAACTTCCGTCGGGCGATATTATTGCAGGATGTACAGTATTGGCAGGGGCATTAAAGCTTGACAGCAGAGTTGAAATTTATACAAAAAATCCTGCAGATATCACCGATTTAGATGAACCTGTTTACCGGGGTAAAATCAAAAAACTAAAACATGGCAAAGAAGATATTACAATGGCGGGAAAAAATACCGAATGCGGCGTACTTTTTAAACCTGATTTCACCGATGTTGAAAAGGGTATGTTTATTGAGGTTAAATAACTATAGATTGACACTATAGGGCATTTGTTATAAAATACTTCTACTCACTCTAGTTGCACAATAGTTTCAAATTATTTTCTGCTCAACTAAATAAAATGCAAGTAAGTAACTACGATAATGAACAGGTAGTAAATTTAATAAATGATGCAAGGGAAATTGCTATCATACCTTCAAAAACCGCACGCGGAAATTCTTTTTGTGCCGCAGCCGGTTTGTTTTACATGTTAAAGCAAAAATATGAAGATTCCGAGACTAATATGCAAAAAAACATCCGTTTTATTTATTCGGGTAAAATCCCTGAGGATTGTGCAGGTGTTATTGAGGATGAACTTATTACAACAGAGCTTAATGAAAGATATTTAATGGTTGCAATAGATTATTCAAACACACCGGCCGCTAAAGCCCAATATTCACATAATAACGAAACGCTTTATTTAAAACTTGGTCCTGTACCAAAAGATTTTGCCACAGACAGAGTTAAAGCTAAAGTAACAGGCTATGATTTTGATTTGATTATTACGGTTGGTGCTCAGGAATTGCTCGACATGGGTCCGATATACAACAACTTAAAAGATGAGATTCATAGAGCAAAGATAATAAATTTTGATAATACCAATAAAAACCAAAGATTTGGCGTGGTTAATATTATTGACACATATGCTGAAAATTTAAGCATGTTGGTTTTTAAAGAATCTCTTAACTTAGATCTTACACCTAATCCTAAAGCTGCAAAGGCGCTTTTAACCGGGATAAGTAGCCAAGTAAATGGTTGATTCTACAAAGAAAAGTTGGTACAATAACTCATGCAAGGTATGGCTAGAAATAAAAACGGAAAAGAAAAATTAATAAAAAATCATCAACTTCATGAAGCCGATACCGGTTCTCCAGAAGTACAGGTAGCAATTTTATCAAGAAGAATAGAAGAACTATCAAATCATTTAAAAACCCATAAAAAAGATAACCACTCACGACGTGGTCTGTTGCAAATGGTAAACAAAAGACGCAGATTGCTTCAATTTTTAAAAGGAAAAGACGAAGAGCGTTATACCAAGCTTACCGAAAAGCTTGACCTTAAATAGTAAATAATTTAACAAGGGAAATAAAGAGTGATTAGATTTTGGAATCATGTACAGAATTTAATTGTGTACAAAATCTCTTAATTTAATCGCTCAAACACCCGGAAAGTAAAAATATGTTCGTAAAAAAAGAAATAGATTTTGACGGAAAGCCATTAATTTTTGAGACAGGGCATTTAGCCCCTCAAACTAATATGGCAGTTAAAGTAACTTATGGTGAAACTGTTGTACTTGCAACAGCTGTTTCAGGAGGATTAAACCCTGATTTGGATTTTTTTCCTTTGAGAGTTGAATATGAAGAAAAATTGTATGCAAGCGGAAGTATTAAAAGCTCACGATTTGTAAAAAGAGAAGGAAAACCAACAGACGATGCTGTTGTAACCCGACGATTAATTGACCATGCCATTCGCCCGCTTTTTCCAAAAGACTTTATGGACGAGGTTCAAGTTACACTCACTATTTTGTCACTGGACGAAGACTCTGACCCTGAGTTTACATGTATGGTTGCTGCATCAGTTGTATTGACGGCATCGGATATTCCATGGAACGGGCCAATGTCTTCTGCACGGGTTGGCTATATTGATGGAAACTTTGCAATAAACCCCACTAAAAAAGAAATGAAAGAAAAATCCGTAATGGATATGATGCTGTCTTTTGTAGGTACTGAAAAGAAATTTCTTGCAATTGAGGCTGGTATACAAAATCTTCCTGAAGATATTGTTTTAAGCGGAATTGAATATGCCCGTGACAGGCTTGACCCTATGATTAATTTAATTTTGGACTTTTCAAAAGAAGTTAATCCAAATGAAACAAAATACGAATATACATCAAGGGCTTTGGACGCTGAAATGCTTGAAAAAGTAAAAGAATCAGCTTCTGAAAAAATAGGAAAACTTCTTGATGATGGTTCAAGCAAAGAAGAGCGCACAACAGCAAGAGCTGAAATTCTTGAAGAACTATATACAAAGTATGAAGGTGTTTACAAAAAATCAGACATGGAAAGAGCTTTGTATGAAGTTCAAAAGAAATTAATGCAAAATCTTATTTTAAATGAAGGCAAAAGACCCGACGGCCGAGCTTTGACTGAAATAAGGCCATTGTCATCTCAAGCCGGTATATTACCAAGAACACACGGTAGTGCTATATTTGAACGAGGCCAGACACAGGTTTTGACTGTTGCTACACTTGGTAACCCTTCACTTGAACTATTAGTACAGGACATGTATGGAGAAAGGTCAAAAACTTACCTTCACTACTATAACTTTCCTCCTTACTCAACAGGGGAAGTGGGCAGAATGGGAGGCCCGGGAGGCCGGGAAATAGGCCACGGAATGTTGGCAGAAAAAGGTCTTGCACCGTTAATTCCCGATCAATCGGAATTTCCATATATGATAATTTTGATGACTGAAGTGCTTTCATCAAACGGCTCAACGTCAATGGCTGCAGTATGCGGTTCAACATTGGCTTTAATGGATGCAGGTGTACCTATAAAAGATATGGCGGCAGGAATTTCTGTGGGGCTTGTTGCTGATGAAGAAAATGATAAATATGTATTATTAACCGATATTGTAGGGCTAGAAGACATGTCAGGCCATATGGACTTTAAAATAGCAGGGACTAAAGACGGACTTACAGCCATTCAACTTGATATGAAGGTAAATGGTATTCCAATGCACTTACTTCCGAAAATCTTTGAGCAATCACGTGAGGCGAGATTGAAAATATTGGATGTAATGAAGAAGACTCTATCAGAACCAAGAAAAGACACCAGCAAATATGCTCCAAGAATGCTCACTACAAAAATAGATCCTGAACAAATAGGCATGATTATAGGCTCGGGTGGCAAAACTATTAGGGAAATTCAAACAAAAACAGGTACCGAACTTGGAATTGAAGAGGACGGAAGTGTGTTTATTTCAGGTCCAAGCAACGAGGCTGTACAGGAAGCATTTGCAATAATTGACGGCATGACCCGAGAAGTAGAAATTGGTGAAATATTTGACGGTATTGTTGAAGAAATTGTAGATTTTGGCGCATTCGTAGAAATATTGCCCGGTAAAACAGGGTTATTGCATGTTAGCGAACTTGCATACGATTACGTTAAAAGTGTAGGCGATATTTTAAAGGTTGGCGACACGGTTAAAGTAAAAGTAATAGACAAAGGTCAAAACGGAAAAATCTCATTATCTAAAAAAGCATTGGAACCAAGACCTGAAGGCTATCAGGAAGAAGAAAGACCCAGCAGATATGATAGAGGTCGAGGCGATAGAAATAGAGGTGGAAGAGACAGAGGACGTGACAGAGGTAGAAACAGAAGATAAATATTGTCCTAAAAAATGTTAAGATAAAAATATGCCTAATGTGAAAGAAGAGTATATTTTTGAGGAGTTGGAAGCCTTAAACACAAGCATTGAAAATACTCAAGGACTTCCTGAAGATTTAAAAGAAAAAGCGTTGCAAATGCTTGACAGGCTAAACCGAATGGCTAAGCTTGGTCATTATGCTGCTGAATTTGATACGTTATCAAGGTATATTACTGTAATTACGTCGATTCCCTGGAATAAAAGAACAAAAGATAATCTTGACCTTGTTCAGGCAAAGCAATTGCTTGATAAAAACCACCACGGTATGGAAGATGTGAAAGAACGACTTTTGGAGTACTTAGCCACAATAAAACTTAAAATCGACAGAGAAGTTGATACGATAACAGAAGGACAGGATGTAATTTCACAGTCCCCTGTTTTGTTGTTTGTAGGTTTGCAGGGTATTGGTAAAACAACCCTGGCAATGTCTATAGCTGAAGCTTTAGGGCGTGAATTTATGAGAATTTCCATGGGTGCGCTTGGTACTCCGCTTGAATTACGAGGACGAAGCAAAGTATTTCCCGAAGCAGAGCCCGGACAAATAATTAAAGCTTTAATAAAAACTCAGGTACGAAATCCTGTAATACTTTTGGACGAAATTGACAAAGCAAGCGGAGAACAAGGTTTAAGAACAGATATTATGGCAGTGTTGCTTGAGTTGCTCGACCCAAACCAAAATACGGCATTTCGTGACCATTATATTGATTACCCGTTAGATTTATCTGAAGTTATGTTTATTTGTTCGGCAAATAATACAGGAACCATTACAACAGCACTTATGGACAGACTTGAAGTAATAAAAATGGCTTCATACACCGATGCCGAAAAAGTGGTAATCGCACGTGATTATCTGCTACAAAAAATTATCAAAAAAAATGGCTTAAGACCGGATGAATTACAAATTGACCCGGAACTGTGGCCAAGCATCATCAGACCGTTTGGTTTTGACAGCGGAATAAGAAGTATAAGTAGAACAGTAGATGCTATTTGCAGAAAGGTTGCAAAAGAAATTGTGGAAGGTAAAGTTGAAAGAGTTTTCATAAATGAGCAAAACTTAAAAGAATACCTTCCAAAATAATATGAAGTCTCCTGATTTGGCACAACTTAATGAAATACGAAAACTTGGATTTAAACCGGGAATTGTCGGCCTTGTAATGCGTGACAACAAACTGCTCTTTTTTTTTAAAAAGGAATATGGGATTTGGATGTTTCCTCAAGGCAGTCTAAACAATAACGAAACATTGGAAGATGGACTAAACAGAAAAATGGCTGAAGAACTTACTGAAGAATTTTACAAGACATGTACCACAAACAATGAATTGATTCATATAGAAGAAATGGAATTTGCAAACCCAAAAGCAAGTTCTGAAGTTATAAAAATAGATGACGGACAAGAATATGCATTAAAAGGAAAGGTGTATTTTTTTTACAAAATTGATACGCAAACTGAACACCTTGACATTGAGAAAACAGAGTTTGACGATTATTTTTGGCTTGATTACAAAGCTGCCAAATATATAACAGACCGGATGAATATTAGAAATAAAGCAAAAATAATAGAGAAAGTGCTCGAAAAATTAAAAACAGCGGAGTATATAAAGTGAAAGAACATTTATTAAAAGAGCAGCTGTTAATGGATGAAATTGCAAAAAAAGTTATTAATTGCTCAAAGTGCAGACTGTGTGAAACAGCTCTAAACGGGGTTCCGGGTGAAGGAAATATTAGCGCGGAACTGGTATTTATTGGTGAGGCTCCTGGGGCTAATGAAGATGCTACAGGCAGACCGTTTGTAGGCAGAGCAGGAAACCTTTTAGACAAGCTTTTGAACAAAATCGGTTATGAACGGGAAGATGTTTGGATAGGAAATGTTGTGAAACACAGGCCACCAAAAAACAGAGACCCTTTACCTGATGAGATTAAAGCATGTGAACCTTACTTAAATGCTCAACTTGGCATAATAAAGCCAAAACTGGTTGTAACCCTGGGAAGATTTGCATTAAATTATTTTCATCCTGAAGGTAAAATATCAAAAGATCATGGTAAACTTATAACACTTCCGTTATATAACGTATTTCCTGTTTATCACCCTGCAGCTGCACTTAGAAATGGTAATTTTGCAGAAAGCCTTGTAAAAGATTTTATGCAAATTCCCGGAATACTTGAAAAAGTAGAGAGAAAAGGGAGCAATCCCTTAGGATTATAAATTTAATTGAGGAAAAATATGGATAATAGATCAGTAAAAATAATAGATTTTAGCGGTAGCGAAGGCGCTACAAAAAACATGACCGTGTATGAATGCGGCGATGATATTATGATTGTTGATTGCGGAATCGGGTTTCCTGATGACCAAATGCCCGGAATCGACGTCATAATCCCCGATTTTAGTTATTTGCTACAAAACAAAGAAAAAATTCGAGGACTTTTAGTCACACATGCCCATGAAGACCATTTGGGTGCAATTCCCTATTTGTTGCGGGATTTAAATATACCTATATATGCCAACAAACTTGTTCAGGCATTTATTAAAGAGCGTTTAGTAGACAAAGGGTCGGAACAAATGCTTAAAGATACGAGTTTTCATTTAATTGAAGATGATGGCAAAGAATTTAACTTGGGCAGTAGTTTTACGGTTTCAGGGTTTAGAGTAAACCACTCTGTTCCAACTACAATGGGATATTCAATTAACACGCCGCAAGGAAGAATACTTCATATAGCGGACTTTAAAATAGATTGGTCGCCTGTTTTGGATAAACCAATAGATATTGCGACTATATCAGGATATGGCGCCGAGGGAGTTTTATGCTTATTGTCAGACTGTTTAGGCGCTAACACTGAAGGATATTCAAAATCTGAACAAACTATGAAACACATATTCAATGACTTGTATGCACAAGGCGAAGGAAGACAAGTTATGCTTACAACAATATCTTCAAATATTTCAAGAATGTACCAAATGATTGATGCTGCGGTTAAAGAAGGACGAAAAGTAGTTTTGGGAGGCAGATCTATTCAAAAAAGCGTGGAAATTGCTAGAGAACTAGGTTTCTTGCCTTTTGACAACGATGTGTTTGTTGACCATAAAAAATCAGGAGGATATGACCAAAGCGAACTTGTTTACATTGTTGCTGGAGCATTTGGCCAACAAGGTTCTACTCTGGATAGAATTGCCAGAGGTGAGCACGATACGATTTATCTTGAAGAAAACTCAATGGTAGTGTTTTCTGCCGACCCAAGTCCTCCGGGAACACGTATTCCGGTTGAAAGATTAATGGATCAACTCACTCTACGGGGTGCAGAAGTTATATACAGTAAAATCCAGGAAAATTTACACATTTCAGGCCACGGCCCTCGTGGGGATTTAACAATGATGGCCTCAATTGTTAATCCAAAGTACTTTATTCCAATTGGCGGAAGCGTTACACAAATGAGAGCGTACAGAGAAATGGTTGTAGATTTAGGATATGACCGTGAATCGGTTTTTGAACTTTTAGAAGGCCAAAGTGTTATTTTCCAAAACGGAAACGCCGGAATGGGGCCTACTATTCAAACCAAACCGGTTTACATTGACGGCGGCGAAATTGGAAATATTGGGCCGGTTGTTATTAAAGACAGGGAAATACTTTCTGATGAAGGTGTGTTTGTGGTTGTCGTTCCGATTGATAAAGAATCCAAAACCATCTTGGGCAGTGTTGATGTGATAACAAGAGGTTTTATTTATGTTAAAGAGTCAAAAGAACTAATGGGACGGTCAAAAGATATGATAAATAAAGTCCTGGATAAACAAGCAGGAGAGGTTACAAACTGGCAGGGACTCCAAACAAAAATAGAAAAAGAAGTGGAGCGCTTTTTGTTAAAAGAAACCGGCAGAAGCCCTATGGTAATCGTTCACGCTATAAACGTGTAGGGCATTTCTGGTATTATATGCACATCTCATGATTTAGAGAACCTGCCTATGGCAAGAAAAAAAAGAGGAAGAAAGAAAAAATTCAAACCAAGATTCAATGTACGTGCCGAAACAGTACGTTCAACGATTTCAATATTATTCATACTTATTTCATGTATGATTCTGATTTCGTTTGTTGCAAGCGATGAAATGCTTAATGCAAAAATCCAGGCACTTTTGAGAATAGGGTTTGGGTATGCATCTTTTTTACTTATTCCTATTTTACTAATCTCAGCATTAATTCTGACAAACACGTTTAAGTGGAAAATTCTGGAATTGAGGATCGTTGCCGGTCTTAGTGTACTTTTGTTTACTCTGGCAGGATTTTTGCATCTTTTTACCGATAGAGTTGATGCATATGAAATTGCACGTGATGGTGGTGGAGGAGGAATAGTAGGCTACAAGCTGACATCAGCACTAATGGGTGTAATGAATGCATGGCAGGCTGGACTAGTACTTATGGCTTTTACATTAATTGGCGTGATATGGACACTGGACAAAGGAGCGGGTGAACTAAAAGAGTTAGCAAAGGCAGCAATAGAAAAATTGGGATATTCATTTGATCGAACTGACGCTCAAAAAGACAGTTCGGATGAAGACTCCAAATCAAACATAGAAGTAAGCAGTAGTATAAACCAGGAAGCTGATGATTATGACATGCATCATGAACCGGCTCCGGCAATGGTATCAGTACCTGAACCCGAAATAACAAAAATAGAAATAATTCCTTCTATGACAGAACCGCTTAGCTCTTTGGATGCTTCAAACGCCGGAGACTCAGTCACAAGTATAGGGTCGCTTGTACCACACTTACCCTATATCGATACGGTATGGGAACTTCCTCCGCTTGAATTATTAAACGACCCGTCGAATTTAAAGGCGGACAGAGGCGATGTAGTAGGACGTAAAAAATTAATTGTCGAAACATTAGAATCATTTGGTATAAAAACAACTATCGATACCGTAAGATATGGGCCAACCGTTACACAATACGTGCTTAAATCAGAATCAGGTACTAAAATAGCAAAAATTGTAAACCTGCAATACGATCTGGCTTTGCAATTGGCTTCACCAACGGGCTCGGTAAGAATTGAAGCCCCTATTCCCGGAGAATCGGCAATTGGTATAGAAGTGCCTAACACAAACCGGGTTCCGGTTAGCTTTAAAGAACTACTCATATCTGAAAATATGAAAAAAAGTAAGTCCAGAATTTCAATTGTGCTTGGCAAAGATGTTAAAGGAGAAACACATGTATACAATATTTCTAAAATGCCCCATTTACTCATAGCAGGGTCAACAGGTTCAGGAAAATCGGTATTTATTCACAATATTATGGCATCAATATTATTTAGGGCAACTCCACAAGAAGTAAAATTTATTTTAATTGACCCAAAAAGAGTGGAACTTGTTCATTATAATGATATTCCGCATCTGCTGTCACCTGTAATTACGGATATTGATAAGGCACCATCGGCTTTTAAATGGCTTGTACAAGAAATGGATCGGAGGTACAAACTTCTGGAGGGGGCAAAAGTTAGAAATATTGAGGCATACAACGAAAAATCTGGGTTTCAGGCAATGTCTTATATAGTGCTAATAGTTGATGAGCTGGCCGAAATTATGATAACAGACCCTGCAGCAGTTGAAAAAAGTATTGTGAGGTTGGCACAGTTGGCCAGAGCGACCGGAATTCATTTAATTTTGGCGCTGCAAAGACCTTCAACAAACGTAGTTACCGGTTTAATTAAAGCAAACATACCTTGCAGAATTGCTTTTGGTGTCACAAGTCAGGTAGATTCACGTGTAATAATTGACCAACCGGGTGCTGAAAAGTTGCTTGGTATGGGAGATATGCTTTTTGTTCCTCCTGACGATTCAAAACCCACCAGAATACAAGGTGCCTTGGTTACAGACAAGGAAATTAATAATCTTGTTTCGTATTTGAAGAGTCGTGGTGTTAAACCTGATTATAAAAATGATATTACCGAAATTAAAGAGCCTGAGGTTGGTAAAAGTGTAGCAGCCGGGGGAGAAAGTGTTGACGAACTTTTTGATGAAGCTGTTGAATTAGTTGTGGCAGAAGGTAAAGGCTCTGCATCTTTATTACAACGAAAACTTTCAATAGGTTATTCACGTGCAGCTAGAATTCTTGATGAACTTGAAGCACATGGAATAGTTGGTCCTGCTAACGGAAGTAAGCCAAGAGAAATTTTAAACACAAGCTCTTCCAGCAGTTTTGACCATACTGACGAAGAATATTAATTTTTTATGACAAAGTATCCTTGACGCAAAAAGTTAGGAATGTGATACTGTTAAAAGTCACTTAATTCAAAGACTGCTCTTTATGGATGTACAATTAATATTAGTTTTAACTCTCACAGTTTTAAGCATAAGCATAGCTGCAGTTTGTTTTTATGTAATAAATGTTTTAAAAGATATAAAAGATACTGTTAAAAGAGCAAATAATATACTTGATGACGCACAAGGATTAACAGCAAAACTTGCTCATCCCACCCCAACCTTAATAAATATTGCCGAATCAACAATAAACGCGGTTAAATCTTTAAAAGAAATAACAAGCAAAACAAGCACAATTGAAAAAGTAAATCCTACCCCGGTTTCATCTGAGTCTGAATACACTGATGTTGAACTTGAAATTGAAATAGAAGAAGAAGTAGAAGTTGTAGATAATACCGAAAAGAAAAAAAGTAGAAATGTAAGAGAACAAATTACCAATTTGTTTGATATGCCAAATACAAAAGAAAAAAACTTTTTTAAAGGTACATTTAAGCAATAGAACAATTCCAAAAAATAATGATAAAATTGACATATGGATGCACCTGCTCAAAAAAATCCTGGCTTAATAAAATCAATTATGCCCGAGAATCCTGCAAAAAATACTGAAAACAATTCAGAACAACCAAATATTGCAGAAACTCCAATTATGAATCTTGAAATTGAAACAGTTCAGGATTTATCAGCAAGTATTGACCCTGATGATACAGATGACAATGCAAATATTCCCGGTGCAAATGTTGTAGATTTAAGGTCTGACACCCCCGAAGAAGCAGCTGCAACTCTCCAAAACGTCTCACCTGAAGCCGATGGGCCAACCAAAGAAGCAGACAAAGAAGAATCAGAGTTTATTCAAAGTATAGTGGAGGAACATGGAGAACTTTAGCCAGCTGTTATACAACATTTTTTGGCTCTTGTTTTATATTGTCTTTTTAATTGGCTTTTTTTCATGGCTTATATACTCAATTATATATTGGAGAAGAAACAGCTATATTAAGTCACACCAGTATAAACTGACTTTTTTACATATAAAACTTCCCCCGCAAAACGAATATGAAATAGAGGCAGCAGAACATTTATTTGCCAGTCTCATGGGTTTTAGAAGAAGTTTTTTTCAGTCTCTATTTAAAGGACAACGGCGAATTTCATTTGAAATAGTTTCAAAAAAAGAAGGTATTGGATTTTATGTAGTAGTACCTGATGAGCTGGTTAATTTTGTTGAGAAACAAATAAATGGCGCTTATCCTACTGCAGAAATTGATGTTATAGACCCTAACGAAATATGGGATCGAGGAAAAGTTACTGAGATTGTTGAGCTAAAACTAAGCGGACCACCATATTATCCTATTAAAACATACAAAAGTATGGAAGCCACAGACCCATTAAGCAGTGTCACATCGTCATTAAGCAAACTAAAAGAAACAGAAGTTGTTGCAATACAATATTTAATTTCCCCGGCCGGCAGTGGTTGGAGAAGAGCAGGAAATGCATTTGTAGGCCACATTCATAATAAAAGCTCAAATCCTGAAAAAAACATCAGGGTTGATACCGCATTTTTAGAAGGAGTTGAAGAAAAAACATCTAAACCTGGCTTTGAACTTAAAATCAGAATAGTTGCAATTTCAGATGACAAAATTTCGGCTCGAAATCATATTGATAATGTAGCCACCTCATTTGAACAATTTACAAATGTAAAATATAGTAACTTTAGACGCAGAAAAATCATTTTTACAAAAAAACTTATCAGCAATTTTATTTATAGAAAAATGGTACCGCGAACGTTTCAGATTCCTATATTTGATATTGTTCTATACAGCAATATTACGGTTCTCAACATTGAAGAAATGGCCACTATATTTCACTTCCCAAGCAAAGAAATTCAAACTCCAAACATTTTGTGGTTAACCGCCAGAAAAGCCCCTGCACCTTCAAATACTCCGGAAGAAGGCTTATATTTGGGTAAAAACGTTTATAGAAATACCGAGAAAAAGTTATTTATGAATGCCGATGATAGAACCAGGCACATGTATATTATCGGGCAAACGGGTACAGGTAAATCTGAATTTATGAAAACCTTGGCAATTCAGGATATTTATAACGGCGAAGGGTTGGCATTTATCGACCCTCACGGAAGTGATATTGACGACATACTTAAAAAAATACCTGAGCATAGAGTAGATGATGTTATTTTATTTGATGTATCAGACACCGAGAATCCGGTAGGGTTAAACATGCTTGAAGCTCACACAGAAGAAGAAAAACACATGCTTATTAACTCTTTTATAGGATTGCTATATAAACTTTATGACCCGAATCGCCAAGGTATTATGGGTCCACAACTTGAGAGGTCAATTAGAAATGTTATGTTAACTGCAATGTCTGACCCGGATGCAACCATGGTGGATGTTTTAAGGCTACTGATTGATGAAGAGTACGTTAAGCAATTTTTACCAAAAATCACAGACCCTCTTGTAAAACGCTACTGGACTGATGAAATGGCTAAGACCACAGCGAATAGAAAAGGTGAAATGATGGGGTATTTTGTGTCTAAATTTGACAGACTGGTTACTGAAAGAACAATGCGTAATATTATTGGTCAGAAGAAATCGTCGTTTAATTTACACCAGGTGATGCGTGATAAAAAAATATTACTCGTTGATTTATCAAAAGGTAAAATCGGTGAAGAAAACTCAAACTTTTTGGGATTACTGATTGTACCTAGAATTCTATCTGCAGCTTTAGCTCGTGCCTCATTGCTTGGAAAAGAAGAGTTTCCTAACTTTTACCTATATGTTGATGAGTTTCAAAATTTTGCCACAGATGACTTTGCAACAATATTATCCGAGGCAAGAAAATATAAACTAAATCTAACGGTGGCACACCAGTTTGTAGCCCAACTACAGGAGGAAATAAAAGAAGCTGTGTTTGGTAATGTGGGTACAACAGTATCATTTAGAGTTGGTGTTGATGATGCTGAATACCTTGAACAACAATTTGAACCAATTTTTACACAAAGTGACCTTATTAACCTTCCGGTAGGAAATTACTATATTAGATTGCTGGTTAAAGGCCACCCTACTGTTCCCTTTTCGGCTATGGTTGACTGGGATGTTGTAAATCAAACTGTAAAAAGTGATGAGATTGCCGAGAGAATTCGCAAAGATTCTAGAGAGCGGTACGGTACACCGGTAGCCGAAGTTGAAGAGTTTATTAATGAACGCGCGGGTTACAACCCTGAACCTGAACCTGAGCCAATGCCAAGTCAAGTTGATCCAAGGAAACTAATACCTTTTTAAATTAGGGTATAATCATAATAATGTTTAAACTGCCTTTAAAGCTTAAAAAACGAGAGTTTCCTACCACATTTGCAGTTGCTGATATTGGAACAAATGCAGTAAAATGTCTAATTTTTCAATATGATGATCAAAACAAAACACTTGAGTTAAAGGGGGCAAATAAGCAAAGTTTGGAGCAGGGAGTGGTTAGATCAGGAAATATAGTTGATTTAGATAAGACTGCAGTTGCGCTAGATGAAGCTTTATATAGAGCAGGGGAAGGGCTTGATATTCAACCTGACCACATAATTTTTGGCGTAAGCGGTGATCTTTGTATTTCACTTGTAACTACAGTAAGAGTAACCCGCCCCAAGCCTGAACCAATATTACAAAAAGAAATCGACGAAGTTAATGATAAAACTATAGATTCGGCCTATTCGGAAGCACACGACCTTTTATTAAAAAACAAAGGCGACATTGAAACAGAACTTGCATTAATTACAAAAGCAAATGTTTATACAAAACTTGACAATGATTATATACATAAGCTGGAAGGGGAATCAGGTACTAAAATAGAAACAGCAACATATACAGCCTTTTCACCTGAATATCACCTTAATCATTTGCAAGAACTGGCATCATTAATGAAGATGGACATTTTAGCCATAACTTCAAACTTATATTCAATAACCGAAGTAATAAAACGTAAAAACAAAGTAGTAGACGGAATAATTATTGACGTAGGTAGCAGCTCAACTCAAGTAGGTATTGTGTTTGGAGGAGGGCTTGTAGCATCAAAAAGCCTCAGTATAGGAGGCTCTCATTTTACGAAAAAATTAAGCAGAGATTTTAATTTAACGCTAGCTGAGGCAGAAAAGCTTAAATATGAATATCTGGTAGGGAATCTGCAAGATAGCGATATAATTAAGATTGAAAGTTCTTTGACTGATGTTGCAAATACATGGCTAGAAGGACTTGAAATCGTTTTTGGTGAATTTGAGGGTGTTAAAACTTTTGCTTCGGATATTTATTTAACTGGCGGAGGGAGCAAAGTTCCGGTATTAAATGATGCGCTTGAAACAAAACCCTGGACAAAATCTATTCCATTTAAGAAACCTCCGGAGTTTAATAAGATAAACGCACAAAATTTAGATTTTATTAAAGATATTACCGGAATTCTGGAACATTCAGAATTTGTTGTTCCGGCTACGTTAAGTGTAATTTATTTAGAAATGCTCAAACAAAAATGACAAGTATAAACATAGAACTACATGATGATGTTATGGATATAATTTCAAAAATCAGAAATACTAATGATCTCGGTATTGTTTTATTTGTACCTGAAGGCGCACTACTTTTTGAAAATATCATAAATATTAAACTTCTTGAAAAGGAAGCCGAAAGACTTGGTAAATCTTTAAATATCGATACAAAAGACTTAAACGGGCAAAGACTTATAAAATTAAGCCGGGATGAGGAAATTGCAGACTTCAAGTCAAGAGAAGTAAATCCTGATGAAACAGAAATAAAGCCAAAACACAAAAAGAAGTTTCCTATTGCTTTACCTTCGTTAGCAGGTATAAAGCTACCGCCCATAAAACTTCCAAAAGCTGAAGGGGGGCCTCCAAAGATTGTATTAGTTACACTATTGCTATTAGTACTTTTAGGACTCGGGGGATATATGGCATTATCAAGAATGCATAAAGCAGAAGTTGTAATTGATGTTAAATCCCAGCCATTAACAAAAAGTATTCAAATTACAGCTGACAGTACCGGTACAAATAGTGCTCAACAAAAATCATTAAAAGGGCATCAAGTTGAAACATTAATAAGCGAAAAAGTAACAGTACCAACCACAGGAGAAAAAATTATTGGTGAGACTGCTTCGGGTAAAGTTACCATTTACAACAAAACTACAAGTGATAAAAATTTAAAAAAAGGTACAGTTTTAACAGCCGACAAAGACGACCTGGAATATGTGCTTGACCAGGACATTGAAGTAGAAGCCAGAACTGAAGACCCGGTGACAAAAGTAATAACTCCGGGGTCTGCGGATGCAAATATTGTTGCCCGAGAAATCGGTGAAGAATACAACATTAAAGACGACGAGGATCTTGCGGTTGATAACTATAGCAAAAGTGATGTTTCGGCAGAAACAAATGGTAATCTTTCGGGCGGAAAAAGTGAAACAGTAAAAGTGGTTACTGAAGAAGATATATTATTGGCAAAAGAAGAAGTTACCCAAAAAATAACGGAAATTTCGGATGAAAGATTAAAAAGTGCAGTTTTGTCGGGTAGATCCTTAATTCAAGGGTCCGGGCAGAGTTCTGTTAAAAATGAAATATTAAGTGCGGAAGTTGATGAGGAGGCAGATGAGCTTGAATTAACGCGTGAGGTGTTGATCACCGGGCTTACGTACTCTTCTAAAGACCTGGACGACTTAATCAATGAATTGCTGGATGAGTTTATACCTGAAGGATACATACTCTCATCACAGGACATGGATATAAATGCTGAAGTATTGGGTAATACTGACAGTACTGTTTTATCAACTACCAAAGCGGACTTACAGGTAACTGTTAAAACTTATGTTATCACAGATATAAAAGAAGACGATGTAAAAAGTTCACTCGCCGGAAAAAGTTTAAAAGACGGCCAGGCAATCTTAGACCGTATTCAAAATATAAATAATTATTCACTCAATATGACACCTAATTTGCCTTTCTTAAAAAAGTTTCCGGGCAAATTGGAAAACATTAATGTCGAAATCAAAAGAACATAAAACAAAAAAGAAATCACCATATGATGAATTTGTTTTGGGAATAGACTATGGTGAAAGTAATATAGGTCTTGCATTAGGCAGGGCAGGGTTTTCATCACCGATTAAAGTAATTAATGCAAAACCAACGGATGATGCAATTCAGGAAATCTCAAAGGTAGCCCATGAAAATCATGTGGATACCATAATTATGGGGTTACCTCTTACGGCTGACCGAAAAGAAACCCAGGAATCACAAAAAGTTAGACATTTCACAAAAAAACTTAAATACAGAATCAATAAGCCCGTAAAATTCGTAAATGAATATTTAACAAGTACCGAAGCGCTCGAAGGTGCTATAGAACTAGGTGTTCCACAAAAACGCAGAAAAAGCATTGATCACATATCGGCAGCTGTTATTCTAAGAAAATACTATGACGAGTTAAAATAACTCCGCTGAGCTTCAAACTTTATTCACAAAATGTTAAGCTTAATTCATGGGTATATTAGAAATTTTCCTAATCTTATATTTTTTAATAGGTTTTTTGTATGCACTTTACATTTTGCTGTTTGCGGGTGATGTGTGGTATTGGTTTCCTATAAATTTTATATTTGGGCCGATTGCACTAATAATTAATTTTCTTACCACTTTAAGGGGTAAAAAAAGAAGAATTTTATAAATGTACAAAAATTTAATTAAAGAAAAAAAAGCAGTAATATTTGACCTAGACGGCACACTGGCCGATACACACATGTTGTGGGATGAAGCTGTCATTAAAGTCTTAAACTCAATGGGGGTTTATTATTTTGATTTTGAGGTTCCCCGCGGAATGTTTATGAATGACAAATGGGATTATCTTGTGCATCAAAATCACCTTGAATCGCCTTTTACGGTAAATGAGCTTGTAAAGCATACTTATACCGAATATCTTAATTTATTTCAAAAAAGTAATCTCGAAGTTAGATCCGGTTTTTGGAGTTTGGCTGCAGAACTTAAGCATGATAAGGAATTAAAATTGGGAATGGTTACAAACACAATACGTGAAATTGGTACGCAGGTTATAAATTTACTTGGATTAAACGGAGTTTTTGATATTGAAATTTATGGTGATGAAGTAAGAAAACCAAAACCCGACCCTGAAATATATAAACTGGCTGCTTCAAAATTACAGTTAAAACCCAACCAAATTCTTGTTTTTGAAGACTCAGTGTATGGAGCCCAAGCGTCTACAAATGCCAAGATGGATACTGCAATAATTTGGGACGGAGTAATCTCAGAAAAATATTACCCTAAAGAATGTGTTGGATTTATTACCGATTTTACGCCACTTGTCGGCAATTTAGATAAAACATATGAGGAATTGTTTACGGAGTACGTAAAAAGAGTTGCAGAACAAAAAAATGATCCTAGTCTATAAACTCAATGTCCACTTCACTTACGCTGCACAAAATAGGCCCGCGTTTGTGCCAGTTAACAAGTTCCCATAAATCAGCCCTGTCTCCTTCAAGAAGAAGCTCGGCGTGATCATTTGCTTTATATGAAATCTGATGCATGTGAACACCGTATTTTTTAGCCTTTTTATGTGAAAAATATTTGTGAACTGAATTTCTAAGTTTTCCTTTCACATGTATTCTTACTTTTTTCATCTGTGTTTGGGTCATACACCAGGATTTTAGCAAAACTATAGGATTGTGTAAAGTGGCTAAAAGGGGTTTATCTCAATTTTTGCGCTGCTTATAGATTTAATAATTTCTTGCGCAACTTTTTCGGCTGAGATGTTTTTATTATTTTCTGAAGGCATGTACTTACCTCCTGCCGCCATCACGTGGCCACCGCCTTCAAAAAATTCATTACAAATTTTTTTAACATTTGGTGCTCCCGGGCTTGACCTAAACGATATTTTATAATAATTATCACGGGGTGTTACAACAAACCCCCAAGGATACCCTTTTACCTTTCGTACATAAGAAAACATATATACGTGCGACGCGTCACTTACTATCTCTTGGCCATAACTGCTTACATTCTCACGCTCTAAATATGCGTATGACAAAGATGGCGCATTACTTAGCTCTACATACTTGGTATTTGACAGTAAAACATTTACAAGCTCTAATGCCTTTTTATTGACCGATTCAATTTTTGACTTAACAACCTGTAGGTCACAACCTGAAGCATCGATAATCTCTTTTACCGTAACCAAAACATTTGATTTTTCTTTATTAACAAAGGTCAACCCTCCTGTATCACTTAAAATACCGTAAAGTAACGTTTCTGCAATATTTTTGTGTGCTAAATCTTCTTTTGAAAAAAATATGTTTGAAATTTGTTGTGCTGCAGCAGCATAAGTAGAATCGCTAAATACCAGCTCAAAATCTTCGGTAATTTCGGGGTGATGGTCAATGCAAATAAAGCGGTGCTTATTTAAATCAATCATTTCAGGAGTTTCGGATACTCTAGCGCGGGAGTGACAATCTACCAAAATAATAACATTGTAATCTGCTGTGAATGGGGCAATATCTTCTTTCCAGTTAATTTTATCGAAATCGGGCAACCAATCATATTGTTCGTCCTTGTTTCCCGTAACCAAAACATCTGACTTAAAATTTTGGTGGTAATTATCTAAATAATGCTTCATCCCAAGCATTGAAGCTACTGCATCGGGATCGGGATTCATGTGTGAGGTAATTAGTATTTTTGAATCCTCTTCTAGTAAAACAACTAGCTTATCAAATTGTTCTTTAAATGTTTTTTCTTGAGTACTCATAAATTTCTTCTATTACACCACGAATTCTTGAGGTAAGAGCATGTTCCTTTTGCTCAAGTTGCGAATATGCAGCATTTTCACGCAAATCTTTATTGTCTTGTGCAACTAATCCTTTTTCAAGTGTTATCTTATCACGTTCTTCACGAAGGATTTTGAGTTCCTCACGCAGATTCTTGATTATTTCGTGTTTGCTGATAGTTTTTGACACTAGGTATTTATAGCAGAAAAATGAGTCATATTCCACTTATGCTACAATCACCCTATGCCAAAACCAACAATAAACTACTCCGATTTTGAAAAACTAGAAATAAAGGTTGGAACGATTGTTGCCGCCGAAAATGTAGAAAACTCAAATAAATTAATAAAACTAACAGTAGACATTGGAAGCGGGGAGATGAGAACAATTTTAACCGGAATGGCCAAGTGGTATAACCCTGAAGACTTTAAAAATATGCAAACTTTAGTTTTAACAAACCTAGAGCCTAAAAAAATGGCAGGGCAGGAATCGCAAGGCATGCTTTTATCAATAGGCACGGATTTGGACAGTAAACCTGTTTTTGTTATACCAAAAGTACCCGTAGATAATGGTGAGGGTATATCGTAAAACTGATATAATTCCTCCGATGAAAAAATACTTTATTCAAACTTTAGGATGCCAGGCAAATGTGGCTGATTCAAATACCATGGCGGGAATTTTAGAAGCAATTGGTTTTGAACCCGGTAACAACCTTCATGACAGCGACGTTTTTATAGTTAACACATGCTCAGTTCGACAAAAAAGCGAAGATAAGGTTTATGGGCTGGGTAAAATTTTTAAGAATATTAACGATTCCAATGAAAGAAAGCCTTTTACTATAATGGCAGGATGCATGGTGGGATCTGTAACAGGGGAGCGTCAAAGGTATGAATTTGAAACTTTACGAAATAAAACACCTTGGGTTGATGAATATATTAATCCTGCGCAATTAACCAAAATTCCAGCGATTTTACATGATAACGGAATTTTAGATGAGTGGGCTATACAAAAATTTGACCCTGAAGCAGTTGTAGCGGTTCAGGACAATCCTGAACATGCTTTTGTAAATATTTCTTACGGATGTGATAATTTTTGCACTTTTTGTGTTGTACCATATGCACGTGGAGAAGAGGTTTCGCGGCCAAAAGAACATATAATGCGTGAAATTGAACATTTGGCCAAAAGGGGATTTAAACATATAACTTTGTGCGGGCAAAATGTAAATTCGTGGGGGCTTGATCGAAAAGAAAAATTCAAAATACGTACCGGAAGTGACCAAAAAATACCGTTTGCCGATTTATTGCGCAGTGTTGCTGAAATTGACGGAATTGAGAAAATAAGCTTTTTGTCCTCAAATCCATTTGATTTTACTCAAGACTTAATTGACGCACTAAAGCATCCAAAAGTATCTAACTATTTGCATATTGCAGTTCAATCAGGAAATAACGACGTCTTGAAACGTATGAGTAGGCGACACACTATTGAGGATTTTATTGCGCTTATAGAAAAATTAAAAACCGTTAAACCGGATATTGAGTTTGGAACAGATATTATTGTTGGGTTTCCGGGCGAAACCGAAGAACAGTTTATGGACACGGTTGCCCTTTTTAATAAAATTAAGTTCAATGTGGCTTATATTTCAATTTATTCTCCTCGACCGGGCACGCCAGCCGAAAGATTTTTTGAAGATGATGTGCCGTTGAAAGAGAAAAAGAGAAGGCATGCGTATTTGACAGAGGTTTGGAATGAGAGTAAAAATCAAACAAATTAATAATTTATAATATATTATTAGAAACATATAATGAAAATAAAATTAATCGAACTTAATGAACTGTCTAAAAAAGCATTATTAAAATACGGGTATAACGACAATGAAGCTGAAATAATTTTAGGAATGTTGATGTATGCCCAAACAAGGGGAAATAATCAGGGAATTGTAAAGCTAATAGGGCCGGGTATTCCAAAGCATAAAAACGCGCAAGAGCCCACCATAGAAAAAGATACTCCAACTACAGCCTTAATTAACGCTAACTTAACCATGGAAGCAATTGTTATGGATATGGCGGTTAAAATGGTTGCAAAAAAAGCTAATGAAATGGGTATCGCTGCAGTGGGTACTCACAATGGTTTTGGATCATCCGGTGCAATAGGTTACTGGTCACGTCAGGTTGCCGAACAAGGATTGGTTGCCATTACAATGTCCAGCTATCCATACAACAGTGTCCCTCCTCATGGTTCTTATGAGCCGCTTTTTAGCACAAACCCTATTGCGTGGGCGATTCCTACAGAAAGCGAGCCTATTGTTTTGGATATGTCTTCATCTGCAATTTCTTACTTTGGATTGGTTGAAGCAAAAACAAAGGGAGTACAAGTTACAGAGAACATCGGTTGGGATAAAGACGGAAACGAAACAACTGACCCTGCTAAAATTATGGAGGGTGCTATAAAACCTTTTGATAGAGGATTTAAAGGTGCGGGGCTTGCCTTAATGGTGCAAATTATAGGGGGAGCGTTGGTTGGGGCAGATTTTCATAATGAAAGTGATAATGACGGTAATATTGTTATAGCAATAAACCCGTCGGCACTGGCTGGAAACGCATACTTTATAAGCGAAGTTGAAAAAATAAAAAGTGCTATAAAAAACGCAAAAAGATTACCCGATGTAGATGAAATATTTGTACCCGGCGAGCGGGGTGACAGAATTCGTGCAAATATTATTGAAACGGGTGAGATTGAAGTGGAAGATAATTTGTTGAGTGAGTTAAGAAAGTTTGTGGAGTAAGAAACGGGACCATTTTATATAATGGTTGTATGCTTTCACCCGTTACATACTATTTATAAAATCCAAAGTTAAGGGTAATTAGGATGCTTACGATTCAGAAGGAATTACACCTGGCGATAGAAGCACTTTGAAACCGGGATTGAAATTGCCCAACCATCCTTCAACTTCCTTTTGTGGTAGAAATTCTTGGATAACTGTAGCAATAGCATTCAAAACCTCAAGCACCTTTTCTTCCATTTGTTCTCTGTCAGATTGTGCCATGTTATTATCGCCAACCAATGCATAAAACATTGCAGTATCCAACTGAACATAAATAGTTGTGTGACCAGGATTCTTTCTCAGGTCGGCAGGAAAAAATGGTACAACCCAACTACTAGGACAATCCATAGTTAAGGAAATTACTTCTCTAAGGCGCTTATCAATTTCATCCAAAATACTTTGAGGCGTTCCATCTAAACCTAAAATTACCGGAAATGGCATCTCATTCTCTCCTTGTTTGACGTAGAAACTACGGATATCTATAAATCTTGAAGTATTCTACTATATTTATGGCATTTCGTAAACTATAGGATTATCTGTTTTTCCACTTCTGAGCCGTTTTCTTCCACCATATGCACCCCACCCAACGTATAAGACTCAACAAACCGCATAAACACCTTTAGTGAAACAATCCCAAAAAACTGCACTGGCAAAGACAAAAAGAGTAGAGCAGACCACTCACCGGCAGCATACCACAAAAAGTTCATTACAAAGAAAGTTGTTAATACTGCAATTTCTTTACTATTGAACTGAAGTTCATTAAAAATTACTCCTGCTATAGTCCAAATACAATAAAAAATAACACTAAATGAAAGTATATCTTTTGCAAATTTTAATTCTAAGATTTCTTTTTGCTGGCTGTAAAAATATAACATAGTAGAAAAAGCTGTTATTATAGATAAAATTAGGAGGCGCTTGTTCATATGGTTCATTGTATTTACTATAACAAAAAAACCCATAATTCTAAATGATTCGTGGTAATCTAAAATTATGATAAATACGTTACAAGTTATAGTAGGGCCTACATCTACTGGAAAAACAAATTATGCTCTTAGTATGTGCCAAAAAAGTAATGGGGTTATTGTTTCTGCGGATTCAAGGCAGATGTATAAGTATATGGATATAGGTACAGGCAAAGTACCTGTTGACATTGGTATAAATGTGAAAAAAGGGAACAACTATTGGACTTTAGACGGAATTGACATATGGGGTTATGATTTAACAACACCTGACATGTATTTTTCAGCTTTTGATTATGCCGAGTTTGCTATAAATAAGCTTAATGAATTAATTGAAAATTTTGAGTATGATTCACTAATGCTAGTTGGAGGAACAGGTTTATACGTAGACATTGTAACAGGTAGAAAGCAACTTGAAGGTGTAGAGCCTGATTTTGAATTAAGAAAAGAGCTTGAGTCAGAGTCACTAGAAAACCTGCAGGCAAAATTGACGTCGTTAAACAAAAAGGCCTACAAAAATATTGATATTAAAAATAAATCCAGATTAGTTAGAGCAATAGAAAAAGAATTAAACAAAAATAAACCAAAAAAAACATTACCTCAGCTAAAAATAAATAATTATGAATTTACGGGTTTCACAATGCCGCGACCACTTCTCTACCAAAAAGCCGATAATTGGCTAAAGTCGGTTTGGCAAAATGGTTTAGTTGAAGAAACCGAATTTTTAATGCAAAACTTCCCCGATTCACAAAAGTTGAATGGATTAATTTATAAAAATGTAAAAGATTATGTCCAAGGCAATGACGAAAAGGAAAGTGCAATGCAAAGGGCAATGTATGATTTGCACGCATATATAAGAAGACAACAAACCTGGTTCAAAAAAAATCCTGAAATTAAGTGGGTAGATGTGTCAGACACTACAAACATCCCAACTGCGTGATGTTATAAACCTTTATATTTGTTATTATTAATGCAATGGATAAAGATATAGTCATTTCGCTTAAAACTATAATTTTAACCCTATCTTTGCTTTTTTTGTTTTACCTGTTATACATGGTGCGTCCGATTATTATTATTTTGGCTGTAGCTTTAATTATAGTGATTTCGGTAGAACATGCGGTCATGTTTTTTCAAGGCCAAAAGGTTTTTAATAAGCCGCTTTCACGAAGTGCTGCAGTTTTAATCACTTATTTTCTCTTGATATTCGTACTTATTGCCATATTAACAATCGGATTCCAGCCGGTTGTTGCTCAAAGTCAGAAACTATTTGTGAACATTTCACAATTTATTAAAGAAATTCCGGGTATGGAAGATTCGGACTTTTCAGTTCCGGGATTGTTATCAAGATTTTCCAGTGTCTCAGAAAATATATTTACTACAACGTTTAGTTTATTTTCAGGTGTAGCAGGAATCTTTAGCGTCTTAATTATTTCAGTTTACATGTCACTTGACTGGCTAAATATAAAAAGTAGGTTTTTATCTTTATTTACTGGGGATTTAAAGGAAGAAATACAAAGCACTATACGTGAAATTGAAACAAGCATAGGCCATTGGGTTAAAGGCCAGATGTTTTTGATGCTGGTTGTGGGTATCATGAGTTTTGTGGGCTTGATGGTTTTACAAATTGAATCCCCTGTAGCGTTGAGCTTAATTGCAGGATTACTTGAAATTGTTCCGGTACTTGGCCCCATTATTGCTTTAATTCTTGCCGGAATCGTAGGTTTTTCAGACTCTGTAACTAAAGGAATCGCGGTAATAGGACTATTTACTTTAATTCAACAACTTGAAAATAACTTTTTAGTTCCAAAAATTATGCATCGAGTTTCGGGATTTAGCCCGCTTGTAATTTTAATTGCACTTTTGGTCGGCAGTACATTACTTGGTGTAATCGGAGCAATAATTGCCGTACCGACTATGATGATTTCAGTGATTATATTAAAGCGTGTATTGCGTTATACCCCGCCGATAAACTAAAATTTTATTAAAATAGGAAGTCCGTAAGCCAGATTCTGTTTTAAAAGGTCATCTATCTATGCTCCATCTTTATACCTTGCCGAGCCGGCTTAAAACGGTAAATTCGTGGATTGCTGCGGGTGGGATTGCCCGTTTCACACTTTTTCCTTATCGTAAAGATGTAGGAAAAAGCTCGTCTCTGTTGCTCTCAAGATATGTCAATTCATACCCTGTTTTCTTGGCTTTCGCCTTGAAACACCAGCGGTTACCCGTCGGAACTTGCGTTCCATCCCCTGCTCTGTGCAGTCTGGACTTTCCTCCTTTAAAAAAAGGCGACCTCTCGACTTCCTGTCAGAATTATACCATAGAAAACCCAAATATGATTTTGAATATGCTAAAATTATTGATGTATGGCTACAGGAGATTTAGACTCTAACAAATATCATATGATTTCACCTAAAGGAAAAAAGTTCTTAATAGCAGGTTCAATACTTTTTGTAGTATTCATTCTTCCGATGTTAATGTATTTATATTATAGTTTTGCGGTAAATCGACCCTCTCAAACCGGAAACGAAGTCACACTTGAGATTGAAACAGGTGATAGCACATCTGAAATCGCCTCATTGCTTTACCAAAATGATGTCATAAATTCTGAATTTTTGTTTAAATTTTACGTTACAATAAATCAGCTGCAAAACAATATTCAGGCAGGCATTTACACCATACCCGCTGGAACTTCTCTAAAAGACCTTGCTCAAATTTTGCAGCATGGCACCAATGACAAAAATATAACGGTACTTGAGGGTTGGCGCGCTGAAGAGGTAGCCAAACATTTAAGCCTTGAGCTAAAAAACGTTGACTACATAGATTTTCTAAAAATAGCAAAAGAACATGAAGGTTATTTATTTCCCGATACATATAATTTTAATATAAATGCAGATGAAGAGACGGTATTACAGGCACTACTAGCAACATTTGAATCTAAGACAAACGAGCTTTTATCTCAAGAATCATTGACTAAAGCAGGATTAACCAAAGAAGAGACAATAATACTTGCATCAATTGTTGAGCGTGAAGTAAACACTTCAGAAGACAGACCAATTGTAGCCGGAATTTTAATAAAAAGGTGGCGTGATGGAGAATTAGTAGGCGCCGATGCCACAACTCAGTATACAATTGCAGCATTGCGTTATGGATGCTCTGAAAATCCTGCACAAATTTGCACAAACATGGATGAAAACCAAAATATAAACTGGTGGCCACACGATCTCACAATTGCTGAACTTGAGCTTGAAAGCCCTTATAACACTCGAAAAATGCCCGGACTCCCCCCTACTCCAATAGCTAACCCGGGATTAAATTCTATTGAAGCTGTGGTTAATTATGAAACCAGCGACTACTACTACTATTTAACAGACTCATCTGGAATTACACACTATGCTCAAACACTAGTAGAACATAATACAAATATTGAACTTTATTTATAACCTTTTTTTGTAGCCTTGCACTCGAACATACTATAGGGTATAATATATATATAATTACCCGCAACAATAGGGAGGATATTGTGGAAAACCTTGTAATTTTTTTGTTTACGACACCGCTAGGTTGTCTTGCAGGAATCTTATTGGGTGTGGCGTTTTGTATTGCAGCATTTGCAATACCTGCAATTTCTCCGCGAATTATTCGGAGAATTGCACTATTCGGTTTCCTAATCCTTGTGGTGATTGTCGCAATTGCCACAATATTAGGGATTTTTTAACTCCAAACCCACGACCCGGTAACATGTTTAACAACATCTTACCGGGTCTAGCTTTTTTTCACGCCAACTATCTATGACGTCGCCTCATACTTTAAGAAACATTTAATATTCTTCATTAAATTCAAGGCTTTTTTCCAGTAGCTCTTTTGTAATTTTAATCCCAACCCGGTTAACCACATCGTCTGCTATAAATATAGGAACATTAAATCTAAAACTCATACTTATTGCATCTGTAACCTTTATATCCAAATCAAGCACATGTCCGTTTTTGACCAACCTTAAATAAGCATAAAACACATCATCCAAAACTTTGTATATGTAAATGCATTGAACTTCTGAATCAAAACACCTCAAAAGTCTATATAAAGTGTCATGAATATGTGGACGAATAAGTTTTAAATTTTGTTTCGCCAATAAAATTGACTCACATGCCCAACGGTCTGTTGTTATTGAAATTAAATAGTGTTTTTCGGGGTCAAAAAGATAAACCGTAAATTGGTTCGTATCTGATTCATCAGGTATAATAACTTTTAGTACATATTGGTTCATAATCTTTCCAATACTGTATAATAAGTACGTTATGACAAACCTGCTCAAACAACTTCACGACCGAGCCGAAACTTTAAAAGGCAAAAAACTTGCCTTTGTTCTTTTGGGCAGTTTTGTACTATTTATTCTCATAGGTGCGATCTCAAACTATACTATAAAAAAATTATTAAAAAGTTCTGAAATTTCAGAAAATAATGTTGAAGAAACTTTAGTGGATGAAAATTCCGATACTTATGAAGGAATTGTTACATTTGTAGATTCCAATTTTTACCCTAATGACAACGTTTCATTTTATTTAGCAGATCAGCAAGGAAAAGAGATTATTTTGTTAAAAGCCAAAGATCAAAAGCTTCAGGTATCCGAAGGTCTACATGTTATTGCCCAGGGTAAAAAAGTTAAAACAAAAGACGGAAAAAAAGAAATTTTGGAAGTTGATAAGGTTATAATTAAACAAAACTAATGCATCAAATCGAATTTAAAAATATTACAAAAAAATACAATGACTTCACCGCTCTTGAAAATGTAAGCTTTAGTATTGATAATGAAGAATTCGTATTTTTGGTAGGGCCTTCGGGAGCCGGCAAGTCTACTTTAATTAAAATGCTGGTTCGAGAGGAATATCCTGATGAGGGAACTGTTTTATTTAACAATCAAAATATTTTAGAACTTTCGCAAGCGGAAATTCCCAATTTACGCAGAAAAATTGGAGTGGTGTTTCAGGATTTTAGAATTTTGGATTCAAAAAATGTATTTGAAAATGTGGCAGTTGCTCTTGAGGTAGTTGATAGCGATTCACACGTAGTTAATGAGGTAGTGCCTAATGTGTTAAATTTAGTAGGTCTTCAACACAAAATGCGTAATTTTCCATATTCTTTATCGGGAGGTGAAAAACAAAGACTTGCAATTGCAAGGGCGTTGGCACATGAACCTGACGTTATTATTGCTGATGAGCCTACGGGAATGATTGACCCCGATGCCAGTGAAGAGGTAATAGAGGTTTTGGAGCGTGTAAACTCACTTGGTACTACTATTTTGATGGCTACGCATGATCAGAACGTGGTAGACAAACTTAGAAAAAGGGTTATAAGACTTGAGGGAGGTAAGCTGGTATTTGACAAAAAGGAAGGAAGTTATAAATGATGCTACAAAATTTAAAAAGAGAAAAATTACTGACACTTTCAAATATTGGTGTGATGGCGTTCACATTCTTAACACTTGGTACCTTCATCGCACTTATTGCATTAACCCAAACAGGTATAAGAGCTCTTGAAAAACAGGCACAAGTTTCATTGTTTTTTAAAGATGAGTTTCCGGAGTCAGATATTTTGGCCCTTAAAACCGAACTCGAAAATGATGAAAGAATCTCACAGGTAAGTTATATTTCAAAACAGGATGCGCTGGCAATTTTTGTTGAAGAAAATAAGGATGACCCCATTTTATTAGAAGCGGCATCAGCAGAAATATTACCGGCCAGCCTTGAAATAAGAACAAAAGACCTTGCCGACCTTACTGTTATGTCGGAGGAACTCATAACGTTAGACGGGGTTGAAGAGGTTGTTTATAGGCAGGATGTTATTGAAAGATTCAAATATTGGAGCGGGATTGCTTATACAATAGGTTTTCTGCTCACAGTCGTGCTCATGTTAATTTCATTTGCCGTGGTGTTAATAACCCTCAGAATAACTATTAATTCAAAAGGTAAAGAACTTGAAATACTTAAATTGGTCGGAGCATCAGATGCATACGTGAAAAAACCATTAATACAACAGGGATTATTTTTTGGTGTAAGTTCATCATTAATCGCCTCCTTGGTGCTGTTACTCATAGCGATTATTCTACAAATTATAGGACTGGCTAATTATGTGGAATTTTCATTTTTTCCGGAATTTGCAATTCATTTTCTTGCTTTTATATTGGGTGTTTGTCTGATTTTGATGATTCTCGGTGCATTGCTTGGATACTTCGGAAGCCAGACTGCCATAAAAAAATATCTAAAATACTGATATGAAATTAAAAATTTTACTTGCTCTTATTTTAATATCCGTTACCTTTAGCCTTGGTGCTGCGGTTGAAGCACATCCCAATCGTTATGCAATTTTTGGAGCATCAGACAATGATGACACAGAAGACGAAGAGATTAACGAAAACATGAAAGAGCTGCAGGAAAAAATTAAAGAGTATGAAGATAAAATAAAAGACTTACAAGCACAGGAAAAATCACTACAACAACAAATTGACTATGCAAATTCACAAATATCACTTACTGAACTTAGAATAAGCCAATCAGAAGCAGCCATTGTAAATAAACAGGAACAAATTATTAAACTTGGTTCTGACATTGAAAATTTATCAGGCAGAATTGATAAACTTGAAGGCTCAATAAACTATCAGGAAGAAGTATTGGGAGAAAGAATTAGAGCCAGATATAAATCACGTGAAGATACTCCGCTTGTTGTAATTCTTGGCGCTACAACCATGTCAAGACTTATTCAAAAAGCTGAATACCTTAAAGTTCTTGAAAAACAGGATCACCGAATGCTAACAGAAATGAATCAAACCAAAGACGCGTATGGAGTACAAAAAAACATATTCGTTAACAAAAAAGAAAAAGAAGAATTATTAAAAGAACAGCTTGAAATAGAAAAAACTAACCTATTAGGCTATAAATCCGATTTGGATAAGCAAAGAGCAGATAAAGAAGAACTATTAGCCCGTACCGAAAACGACGAAAACAAATATCAGGCTTTGTTGGCACAAGTGCAATCAGAATTAGCTGCTATGCAAATGGCCATAAATCTTCCTTCGGGAAATGGGGAAAAGGTTGAAAAAGGGGATATTATCGGCCTCATGGGAAACACCGGATGTTCATCAGGGCCGCACTTACACTTTGGATATGTTAAAGGCGGAAAAACACGTGACCCTCTACCCTACCTTGAAAACGACGATTTAGAGTGGCCGGTTGATAATTGGCAAATCACGCAATATTTCGGGGCTAATTACTCATTTTATATGAATAACTTTGGAATTCCCGGACATGATGCGCTAGATATAGTTTCAAAATCTCAATGGTCAGGAGCACCGGTTAAAGCTGCAAAAGACGGGGTGCTTTATTATGCACAGGACGCAAAAGTCTATTGTCCGTGGTTAAATAATTCAATAGGAAAAGGCGCTATTATAGACCATGGGGACGGAGAAAGAACAATATACTGGCATTTGCAATAAAGAGTTCCAGTATTAATAGACTTTACAATATTGAATAATATTTTCACTTAATTAAAATTTTCTCATGCTAAAAGTTATAACCTTGGCTATTCTTTATTTTTTGTGGGTTACTCCGGTTGCTGCCGAAACAAACTTTGGTATAGAATTTGTTCCTGAAACACTTAAACTAAACAGCAACGGTGAAATAATTTTACTCACAAACACAAGTGAAGATATTGACTTGATTGATTATAAAGTAAAGCCAAATGCTCCCAACAATGTGGCCGGAATTTTCGATACGAATAGCAATTTCTGGCTCCTGGGGAATTCCCCTTGGGAACGGTTGCCCACGCTAGATAAAAATCTAAAAATAAAATTCATAAACCCACCACAAGAAAAAATAACTTTAAAAATGGAAATCTTGCATATTCCGACGGCTAAAATATATGAAACTGATGAATTAACTATATTTAATAAAAATCCTACTTACTTTCAAAAAATTAATGACAATATCACGTCATTTGAAACTTCTAAAATCACTGATACTAATACCCCTGTTGTCTCACCGGAACATGCATCAAACACAACTGCGTTTAATTTTAGGAAAAATAAAATACATCTGCCTTTTGCACTCTTTGCATATTCAATATCATTTGTTGCAGGTTACCGTAAATATCCCTCTAAAATGGTAAAATGGCTCTATGACTAATTTTCGGGTTCTTTTGAAAAAATGGCTACCTGCTTTAATAATTATGGGCATAATTTTTGGTATTTCATCAATTCACGGACAAATAATTAAGGAATCAGGTTTGGGCAGTGAAGGCATTCATGTAAACGGTCACTTTATTTTATATTTTTTTTTGCTTTTTGCTTATTATAAAGCTACAAATGACCTTTTAGTTTCTATATTGCTTTCATTTATGTTTGCACTTTCTGACGAATACCACCAAAGCTTTGTACCCGAAAGATCCGCCAGTTTAAAGGATATAATTGTAGATAGTTTAGGTATAATTCTTGCCGGAGTTATTTTATGGAAATACGATTATCTTCTACCGAAGAAACTCAAAGACTGGCTAAACAGGTAGCCAAAAAACTTAATGTTAATGACGTGATAGCACTTTATGGCGAATTGGGTTCGGGAAAAACTACATTTACTCAATATCTGGTAAAAGCACTAAATTTTCAGGCAAAAGTGCAAAGCCCCACGTTTGTTTTGGCAAGAAAATACACTAACGGCCGAGGAATAATAAAAACTGTAAATCATCTGGATTTGTATCGGTTAATTGACACCAACGAAGCTATAGAAATTGACCCGGAAGATTATTTTTATGAAAAAGACGCTATAACAATAATTGAATGGCCTGACATAATAGAGAACATATTGCCTGATAAAACAATTAAAATTTATTTCTCATACGGGAGTAACGAAAATGAGCGAATTGCTAAAATACAAAATTTACATTGACACCACTACAAGATATGAAAAGCACATCAAATTGGTTGAGGTTAACAATAATAACGAAAAACTAGTTGAAGAAATTGATGGTGATGTAGATGTGGTATCGGAGTTACAAAGAATTCTCACGATACATAAAATAACCTCTAAACAAATTATCGGGGTTATTCCCAACACCGGTCCCGGATCATTTACAGGAATAAAATCCGGGGTTACAATAGCAAATGTAATAAACTGGGCACTTGGAATTAAACCATCAACAAAACCATATCTGCCGCAATATGGCCAAGAACCAAATATAACTCCTCGAAAAACGGCTTGAGTGATATAATTTAAGTGCGTATGAAAGGCAAAAACACATGTCTGAAATAGAAAAAAGTAAAAAACTTGTCTCGCTCGTTATCCCCTGCTACAACGAAGAAAAAAACATAGAAAGATTTATAACGGAACTATTTCCTGTACTGGAGCAATTAAAATACGACTATGAGGTAATAGCGGTTGATGACGGATCCACCAAAGACAATACCTGGCAAGCATTGGTAAAAACCGCCGAGCTAAATCCCAAGTTAAAAGCGCTTCGCCATTCAAGAAATTACGGAATGGGTGCTGCTTACCAAACCGCATTTGATGAAACTCAAGGCCAATATATAATTACATACTCTGCTGACCTCGAAATTCCTCCACGATACATTTCGGAAGTTGTTGATAAACTAGATGACGGATTTGATATGGTTAATACAAACAGGTCGGGCAGGTGGAATGAATCCGGATTTTCGTCGACTTTAAGAAGAATCCCCTCAAACATTGCAAACTGGATGATAAGGCAAATTTCGGGTGTTGATGTAAAAGATACTGGTTCGGGACTAAAAGGCTTTAAAAGATTTATAATTGATAATTTACGAATTTATGGTGATATGCACAGATTTTTACCCGCCTATGCAAGCTTATATACAAAAAAATATATTGAATTTGACGTTGATTACCAGGAAAGAACTTATGGAAGCTCAGCCTATGGCTCAATACGCAGGACATTTGCAGTATTTCTTGATTTATTCTCAATGAAATTTATGCTCTCTTTTGCTACAAAGCCATTTACAATGATGCCCGGAAGAATCTTTGGAACAGCAGGAATTGTTTCGGTTTTTTTGGGGGCATTAGCTACAGCTTATCTAACCTTTCTTAAATTCGGGTTCGGTCATTCTATTGGCGATAGACCTTTATTTATCGGGGGACTAATTTTAATGGTTTTTGGTGTTCAACTTATTATGGTGGGATTACTTGGTGAACTGCTTATGAGAATCTACTTTGAAAGCAGCGGCAAAAAAGCCTACATCATTTCAGAAAAAACTACTCTATAAAACATCACCTAAAGCACGGCTTAAGTCAGCAGGAGTCTGGTATTTACTATCAGGAATTCTTCCCAGCACACTCAATACATCTTCTGTGGCATTATTTTCGGTTGCTCTATGTAAAATAATGTCCTTGCTGGCTGGATAATCTATTCCCGATAGATATTCCTGAAGTTGTACGGGATTTGTCATTCCGTAGGTTTTTAAAATATTCCTACACCTCCTTTAGTAAACTAAGTGATAGTTTACTTTTATGATTATTTTGTTATTTGTTTATTAAGCCAATGTTAAGAATTCGATAGAACAATGAATTCTTTATTCAACAACCAATGTACCTTCCATGCCAAGCGCCTTATGATTCCCTACCCCGCAATAAAAGGTGTAAGTTCCCGGAGCTGCTTCAAATGAAAATGTTTTGCCTGTCTCAAGCACCTCGTTAACGCCAAGCTCATCAATAACAAATGTGTGATCTCCCATATTTTCGGTTACGGTTACTGTTATAGTACCCCCACTCACATTAATTTGAGCAGGTTCAAATGAATAATCTCTTGACGAAATATTTACGTTTGACTCATTGATAATTGATTCAAACACCGATTCTGTTTCATCAGCGCTTCCTTCAAGTGATTGCTCGGGACCTACTACTATCTGATGAGAAATTACATTACCATCTTCGTCTAAAACCGGAGTATCAGTATCAAATAATAATTCCCCGTCATCGTTTACATCTGTATACAACATGACATAAATAACTTCACCCTCTACAACCGGCCTTCCTAAAGGAATTTTTATATCTGTTGCTTCGGTTACAACTAATTCACTACTTCCTATTAAAACACCAGGTTCACCATCTTCCTGCAAATGAATTGCAACAAAACCTCTTTCTGCCAGTTTAACTGCATCAATAAGCACAAAATCACCTGCAAATTGCTCTCTAACCACTACTCCGTTTACCCCGGTAACACCTGAGACATTAGACGCCAAATCTGTTTGACTAGTTTTTTGGCTTGAATTTCTTAAAAAGATTAAACCTGCAACAATGATAGAAATAATACCTAAAGTTCCAAAAATAATAATTTTTTTCTTATTTTCCATTAATTCTCCTTAAATTTATTGACTTACTAAATAAATAATACCAAATATGTGGGCTATGAATCTATTTTTGTATAATAAAACAGCTCACATGAACATAAAACATTTTAAATCGTGGCCTTTCATTGTAACTATAGGATTTTACTTTCTGTCACTTTTATTTGTTTGGCCATTTGGCGAATATTCAATAAACGATGACTGGGATTTTTTTCTCAACACTAGATTTTTTTTAAATGGCATATATCAAAAAAGTTCGTTTACTGATGCTGAATTTATACTTCAAGGGCTTATAGGTGCAGCATGGGCGAGAATTTTTGGTTTAAGTTTTTTAAATTTAAGAATTCTAACCATTATCTTTTTTATAGGCTTTTTGTTTGGAATTTTTAAAATTTTGAAAGCTCTAAATAAAACCGATGGTATTGTGGCACTTGTGTTGTTAACAACAGCATTTAACCCCCTTTTGTACAACTCATCACTAACTTTTATGACCGAAATTTACTTCTTAACTTTTTGTATTTGGAGTTTATATTTTTTTATTAAATTTATGCTTCAAAAAAATCACAACACACTGCTATACGCAGGAATTTTGGGTAGTGCAAGTTTACTCATTAGACAATTTGGACTTGTTCTTCTACCCGTATACCTTAATGCACTTTATTTAAACGGCACAAAAACACTTAAATTTAACTCATTAATCAGGTTAATTACACCTTTTGCAATTGCCATAATTATATCTTCAACATGGCCTCAAAGTGGCAATATGGTTTTACCAGAAAAAATCATGAATTCAGATAGAAGCGGAGTAATTAGCACAATACGGCTCTTCCCTTACATTTTAACTTATACCGGCTTTTTTCTATCACCATTCATAATTACTCATTGGGCTACCCTGAACAAAAAAACTCTGCTAATTCTTTTACTCGGGGCTTTAATTTCATTTATACCTGTGTACAATGCCGATATTTTTCCAATAGGAAATGTCTTTTATATTGAAGAATTATACGGAAAAAGCAATTTTGTTCATTATATTCACATTTTTGACAATATTCCCTTTAAACTATTTTTAAGCTTTTATGCAAGCATGATGTCTTTTGGATTATTACATATGCTGTCTTCCCTTTTCAAAAATACTACCCGACCGGCATTAACAATTTTGTTATGCTCACTAGGAATGCTTGGTATGGTAATTGCCGTTGCATTAGCGACTGCGGAATTTTACGACAGGTATTTAATTAACTTTTTTGCCCTTAGCATTTTATTTGTGGGCATAAAGACTCCCAAACTAACCGCAAAACAATACTACATAGGTTTTGGTGGTTTAATTATTTTGCCGGTTATAACTATTTTGTTAACAACTGACTATTACCGCAAGCTCGACATAAAGTGGGAGTTAGCCAAACAAATGCAAATAGAAAGAAATCTTGTTACCAATATTTTTGTTGACGGTACTTTCACCAGATTTATGCACACAAACAGATTTAATCATCCGTCCCAAATTGATGAAAAAGTACCAGGCGCTCTTGCGTACGAATGCTTTGTACACCACTACATAGTTGAAGGCGAGGGAAACTTTTTATACAAAGTTTTACACAGATTTGAGAATAGCCGCACGATAAACAAATATATAACAAATCCCAGGATTTTTGGTAATACTACTGTTCCGGGGGTTGAACCGGTTTCACAACATCGTGATGACATATTTATTAAAAAAGAGTATTTTTCACCGATTTATAGTATTTTAGGTAAAAACCCGGTCGTGGGGGTTTACTGTAATAACCCATAAATACGGTATTATTTAATTATGAATTATAAAAATTTAAATATAGCTCTTAAACTTGGTTTACTTGTGTGTTTTATAATTGTTTTTTTGTTTGATTTTGATCATTTATCGGGTAAGGGCATGGAGTTTAGAGCTCCGTTTTTTTTGGGAATTATTGTACTTTTTCCTATATTGAGCCGTGTGAAAAACTGGAAAACTTATCCTCATGCTACTGATGCATTAATTACAATTCCTTTTTTGCTTGATACACTAGGTAATTTATTTGGCTTATTCGACAGAATTACTATATTTGATGACGTTATACATGCGGTAAACTGGGTTTTTGTGGTTATGGCATTTCATGCATTTAGATTTCAAAAAAATATCAACTCTTCGATTGGCTTGTCAAAAAAAGAAAATGTCTTATTTGGAGTAAGTCTTGGAGCTTTACTAATTGTGATTTGGGAAGTAGCTGAATGGGTTGTTTCGGTTGATGGCATGGGGTATGTAAGCGGACTACACTTATCATACAACGATACTATAGGTGATTTGGCTATGTCTACTGTGGGTGGATTTTTGGGTTCAGTGTTTGGCGTTTTGCTTTTTGATAAAAAATCTACCTGAGTATTATATTTACTATCTTTATCTTCGATTTTTTGACCAGTTTGATTTCCACCAGTCACCAACCTTAGCCTTTACAATCTTTTTGGCAAGTTGTTTGGCCGTTTCTGTTTTAAGGCTGAGATATTGCTGACTTTTGTTTTCAAAATCATCTAATTCAAGCCAGAGTTCCGCTTCTTTATTCCCGGTATGTGCATGTTCTTTTAGAAGTAATATTTGATCCAAAATATCAGCGTCTTTGGCAAGTACTGATTCTAAACTTTCTCTCTTCTCGTACTCACTAAATATTTCTTGAAGCTCTTCACTTGCGGGTATACCTTTTAATTGGTCTGCAATGATTTCATCTTCATAAACTTTTACGTAATTCTTATGAATCCAGTTTTGATCATTGCTTCTGGCTTCGGGAAGATCGTGTAACAAACACATCATAACTATCTTATAAGGATCGGCGTTTTCAAGTTTAGCCAAGAACCAACCAATCCAGGCCACTCTAAACTTATGCGATGAAATATTATCGGTAGTGTCTTCGGATAATAGATTTTGCCTATGAGCACGTGGAATCTTTCTTAAAGTTCCCACTTCAAATAAAAAATTTGTTAATTCATTGAGTGATTCCATATGAAAAGTATACCAAGTATAATACAGGCGTCATGAGCCAAAATACAATTCGAAGAAAACCTAGAAAAAACAAAAAATACCGATTTCAACTATTATCCGAGTTGTTAATACAAAATTATATACCATCTAAAGTTTTGGATGTTGGTGGAGGAAAGGGCTTACTCACTTATCTATTAAACCAGTCGGGCTGGCAAGCCATAGTCGTTGACCCTGAAAATAATTTTAGACCATTGAAATATCGTGATTTGAATACAAGAAAGCAAGTAAAACTTTCTAACGTAGAACAAAAGGAAATCCCACGGATTATTTCAACATTTAAAGAAGAAATGGTACAAAATTTTGACTTAGTAGTTGGTTTACATGCACACGGTAGCAACATACAAATAATTAACGCATGCGAAAAATACAAAAAGGATTTCTTGTTACTACCATGTTGTGTTATAGATGAACCTATTATAAAAACTTCTAATGTCGACTGGCTTGAATCACTTGTTGAATATGCTGTGAGTAAAGGATTTAACGTTAAGCAGCATAAATTAGATTTTAAGGGGCAAAATATAATGATTTATAGCGACAAAGGTTTAAAGAGGTTGTGAAATTATGGGATTAAGTGAGATTTTTCGTGGTTCATATGCTGATTTTAACAAAATGGGTGTTAGCCAGGTCTTAACTAACACCCGTATACTTTAACGAAACGTGGTTGGTAAAAAATACCTAAACAGCCTATGTTCCAAAGTTGACGTAGGTGAAGGTGCTACGGTACTTGCTGGGAGCGTCGCTGTGGGCATTTGCGTTGATGTTGCTGTTGGTGTGTTGGTGACGCTTGCCGTGGATGTGGGACTGGCCGTGGAATTGAGCGTCGCTGATGGTGTCGGTGTGATTATAGGAGTTGGGGTTGCATTTGCTATGGGCTTAAACACAAAGCTGACCTGAATCCCATTCTCAACACCATCAAAGGTTATTTCCGCTTGTAAACCCTCAACTGTACGTTGATATGTACAAAGATTATACTCCTCTCCAGGGTAAGTATGGCACAACACAGAATCCAAATACATGCCCGGAGGAGATTGTGAATCGTTCACATATAATGTGTAAACCGCATCAATCGGTACATCCCAGAAGTAAAAACCATCTTCGGTTGTACGACAGCTTTCACTCCCATCCGGGTAAACTAAACATCCTAAAACACCGTCAATATAGGAATCATCTGAACTCAAGCACATTTGATTTTCATCATCATCTTGACATGCCCAAAGCTCAATAACTCCATATTCCTCTTCTTCGGTCTCTGTACTCCGCACTTGACTCGTCGAAATCAAACTAAATGCACACAAAGCAACAATAACAAGCACAACCATGTATGAACGCTTCAACATCTCGCTTACTCCTTTTTTCCATTTTTTCTTTGGGCTGATTTAGAGCATTATAGCACTAACTGATGCTCAACGAATTATTTAAACTTTTCTTTCACTTCTAAATAAATAGTTTTGTTATTCGGAGGTTGTTCTAATAGTGATTTGGTAAAATTCTTTTTTTCTATTATTCCGTGGGCTTCTTTTTTGGATAATTCTTTGTTATTGACTGACTTTTCCCACTGTATTAAGCCTTCCCTTAAGGTATTTTTAACTTTTCTATCTTCGCATTGGTAAAGATATTGACTTAGAAATAAACTTAAATTTTTTGTGTCAATCGCATCTGGCAGTCTATTAAGTTTCATTAACACCGAGTTTGTTTTGGGCTTAGGGTAAAATGCATCTTTTGGAACCATAAATACAATCTCGGGCTCAAAAAAAGAGCTAAATACACAATTCTCTCTTACTGAATAAAAAAATCCCTCAGGTACAACTAATAGTGATAAATCAAATTTCACAAAAGTTATATTATGTAGCCACCATTCCAAAATAGAATACGGCGGAGCTGAAATAATCTTGTTGTACTCTTTTGTTTTCCATACCTTACCTCCTTGTCGAACTACAGGAATTTGTGTTGCACTCTCAAAAATTATACTTACATTTTGAGGAAGCTCATTTAATTGACTCATAAATCTTTTGTCATATTCAACTGCTATTACCCTGCCGGCACCCGCTGCTAAAAATTTAGTTAAATTTCCTATACCGGCTCCTATTTCTAACACAACATCAGTGTTTGTTAGATTAGCTTGTTCAACAATTTCTTTTATTATTTTTTCTGATATAAGAAAGTGTTGGTCTAAATCCGTATCAAGCTTTAGGGATTGTAAGTATTGAATTTGTTTTGACATAGTTAAATTCTACCAGTTAAAAAATCATTGTATTCTGAGTTTAATAAGAGCCGAAATAATTTCTATGATGAACCTCTCAAACACTCCTCAAGCCAACTTTCCAATTGTAGAAAGAGCAATTGTTGACTTGGCTTAGGTGAAGGTTAGGTTTAGAAATTTTCAATCCACAACCTCAAAACATTGGCTGTGTCTTTGATACTGTTTAAACTCACCCATTCGTTTTGAGTGTGATTATCTTCACCATATGGCCCAAAATTTATAACAGGTACATCCATGGCTTGTGCCAATATTGCAGCGTCGTTGTAGCCTGCAAGCTTTGGGTCTCCAAGTTCTAAATCAAAACCTGCTTTTTGTTTAGCAATTGCCCTCAGTTTGTTTACCAGCAAAATGTCTGTTTCTCTTACAGGATGGTCAGTTTGCACTTTTAGTTCAACTTCCACATTTAGCTCTTTTGCTATTTTTATGATATATGAGCTTAGATTCTTCGAGTTAAGTTTTTTGTTTGCATTTCTAACCGAAATTGTAGATAAGCATACATCCGGGATGCTCCCGGGCAAATCTTCTACTGTAGAATCATTCATCAAAGACCCACCCGAAATAAAAGATAAGGTAAAAGTGGTGTATCCAAGCTGGGACTCATATTCAGAAAATTCATCCTTTAGCTTTTGAAGTATTTTATAAGTTGCGTCAATTGCATCGATTCCTAGGTGAGGTCTGGCCGAGTGCGCTTTTTTTCCTGTTACTTTCATGGTCAACACAATTATGCCTCTGGCACCATACCCAATGTTAAACCGTGATTCTGGTGAAATTATTAATTTAGGCTTTATTTTCAGCTCGTCTTTAAGAAATTCAACCGCACATAACATCCCTTTTTGCTCGTACTCCTCATCACTGTAAAAAACAAGTCCAGCTTTTTTTAGATCCTGCAACCCTTCTAAAGCCAGCAAGCTTGCTACAATACCACCTTTCATATCCTTTGTCCCTAAACCAAAAGCCTTATCTCCTTGCACCGAAAGACTAAGCTGCGAACTGTTTGAAGGAGGCACCGTATCCATATGACAAGCAAGAAGTATTTCAGGATTGTCTGAACCAAGTGCTACAAGCGTTCTTATTCCATCTTTAGTTTCATTGTATCTAATAGTTAGATCCGAAAGATTGTTTTTTATGTAAACACTTAGGTATTCGCATATTCTATTTTCTTTTTTTAAGTCTCCAGCACCGTATGAGGGAATAGAGACTAGAGCATTAAGCTCTTCTTTGATATTTATCATACTTTTTTATAATATTACTATGCGGGCTGAGGTGTAACCAGTGAAGAGTGTTAACTCAACACATAGCTACACCTCGGTTCTAAGAATAACAGTCTAGCCCAAGTACAAATCAGTAGAACTTCCTCCATGCACAAACAGTGAGTTAAGTTGCGTCGTCATAAGAAAGCTTCCAATCGGATACATGTCAGGCCCCGTAAAGTAAGCTTCAAATTTACCCCGGCGAACTTCTGGTTCAGTGCTAACTTTGAAGTGCACGTGAGGCTGCAGCGTGAAGATTTCACCATCGGGAAACATTGAAGCAACTTTACCGCTTGCTTTTTCAAGCAACCCTGCAGATTGGCTTTTACCAATACTCATAATACCTTTTTTGCCAGTACTTCCGGCATTTTTTACATACCAAGTGTTTTTTGCCTCAGGGTCTATTCCCGCAAGTTGCTGAATTTGCAACAAAAGACTTACCGCCTGATTTCCTGATGACCAGATGAATTTGGTTTCGCCGGCGCTGTATTCTATACCAACGGCAATTTCCACCAATCCTTCAGTGTGCCTTGCGACGGTGCCAGGCATATGAGAAGCCCGGACCACATCAAAATTCCCAACAAAACCAACATTTTTCATAAACTCATCAATTCCCGGAACAAAGGGCATTGTTGTTAAGATGTGACTGTCTAGCGAGTACTGCCCAAAAGGGTTTACAACTTGAGTAGTGGGACTTTGAGTGAGTTTTTCCCGGCAACAACGAACTATTCCGGGTGGAGTAAACTTTTTGTCAGGAATTTTTCGCGTGGATATAGGAAGAACTGAATAAAGCTGTTCATAGAACAACTGTAACTTTTTTCCATCTACACTTCCGTCACCTTCAAGCAACTCATAAGGAATTACATAGAAATCTACACCAAACTTACTAACCATATCCGCGATAACTGCATGAGCCATCCAACCCGGATAAGTAAGCTGCGTGACAATACCACTGTGATTACCCAACTCAGCAAGATCGGATAAATGTATCCAGGCGCCGTGAGTTAAACAACCATTTACAACAGATTGTGCAACAAGCTGGTTTGCCAAGCCAAGAGGAAGATAGTTTGTATCAACAGACGCAAGCCTACGACCCACGGGAACCGCATCAATACGTGTTACTGTTCCCTTTTTCAACTCAATACGCTCTTGTAAATACAATTCAATCTTTTCAGCAGTTGGTCGGGATAAATTGGCGAGCAGCAGGTTTCGAGTTGCATCCGTATTCACAAATGCATGTGCAAACTTAAGATACATCTGTAATCCCAAACTAAATTCGTCAATCAAAAGCGGATCATACTCAACAATGCCGCTTAAAGGCATAGTTGTAGCACGCACACGACCATCGTAACCAACGAAATTCGGGGTATAAACTCTTGGCATATTTGGGAATGACGGTACATCTTGATAGTAATTACCTTTTGACGGATCTATCAAATAACGGATGCCTCGGTTAAATAGTTGTTGTGTCACCTCTGTACTTTCAAAATCATTAAACCGCGTTACATTAAACATTCTTTTCTCCTTGTGTGTTTAAACTGTTATCCTTTAGAGTGAAGTAGAACTCCAATTTTGAAGTGCTACTTGTTCTAAAGGATAGAATTTTCAAGGTACAAAAAAACCCGCCGAAGCGGGTTTGTTTAAAAAATATGTTTTGTTTTTACTATTATGAAATAAGCATCAACTCAACAGACCCGCTTGGTAACGTCCTAACATGCCACCTATAGTGATGTCTGTTTATGCTTTTACTTGGCATAGTGAGTAAATGTTAAGACAAGTTTGTTGCTGTGTCAACTATCCTGGTCGGGGTGACAGGACTTGAACCTGCGACCTCTCGCACCCCATGCGAACGCGCTAGCCAACTGCGCCACACCCCGATAACACTTTGTTATTTTATCACCTGCAAGGTTAAAAGTGACAAAACCGCTAAATCATGAAAAAATTAAACAATAAAGTTAAAAGTACTAAGGAGGTGAAAAAAAATGAAAATAATAAAAAATGTTGATATTGTTTCTTTAGCTAAAGTACAAGGGTTGATAGGGGCTTTAATGGGTCTTATTATTGGTCTACCTTATGGGCTTATTACAATGGCTTTAGGTACCAATTCAGACTTAGGAGGTTTCGCGGCGGGTTTAGGTGTTGGTATGATAATTCTGATGCCTATATTTTATGGTGTTTTGGGATTTATTGGCGGTATTATTGGAGGTTTAGTGTGGAATTTTGTTGTGAAATTAACCGGTGGCCTAAAGGTTACTATTGTTGAAGAAGGTACAACCCCATCAGTGACACAATCCACTGATATGCCAACTCAAATGTAGTATTTATGGCAATGCACTTTCTGTTATAAGAGTGCATTGTCGTTTATTCCATAGATTATTAATTAAACACGTTTGAATAAATTGTGTAAGCACTAAATCCACCGTAAAACAAAAAAGCCATAACCATAACTAAAATTCTTAATTTTGAAGGCTTAATTTCATTTTCAAGAGATGTCAAATTTACCCACAACGTTAAACCAGTATGAATAAACATGGCAAATGCGTTAAGTACAGCTGCAATAATTATTAACTGTAACGGTTCAGTAAATCCAAGCAAGAAAATAATTATTCCCGCAAGAATCTGCAACCACAGTACACTATAATAAATTTTAGGAACATCGGGGGTTTTTCTCCCAGTTTTTAACAGTAAAAAGTTTTCAGTTAATATTCTGCTTGTTGCATCAAAAACGGTGAGTTGTGTACCAAAAAGTGTAATGCCGGCAACAAGTAAAAAGAATATTCCTGCTGCAGGAAATAGCAATTCACCTATTCTCTGACCCTCTAAAATCACAAAATTAATACCTGAAGCGGCCTCGGATATACCGTAGGTTGTAACATATGACAACAAACCCAATAAAATTATTGTGATAGAGCCTGTAAGCCAAAATACAATAAAATGTTCAATATTTACGTTTTTCCACCACTTTTTAAATTCTGAAACGTTTTCCGGTGTGATATCAAATCTTGCTCCGGTCAGTTCTACTTTTTGCTTTTTGCCGGTAAACAAACTTGTAATTTGTCCAGCATACTTTCCCATACCATAACCTTTGTTTCTTGCATAAAATGATTGAGCTAAATTCAAATTCCCGCCGGCTCCCGCATACGCTAAAGCGGCTAAAAATGAGGCAATCGGAATTCCCGCGGGGAGAAATCTATAACCATCACCATAACCAAGTAAACCTTGGGCAAGCGCTCCAAAATGTTCTCCGCGTGCCAATATAATTGATAACAAAAATACGGTAGGCACTCCAACGGATATTAAAATTTTTTGAAGTGTCTCAACAGTCTTGTATAAAACAGGCCCTAACGAAAGAATTAGCCCCATTAAAATCAAAAACCCGATTGCTATGTATTGAGTCTTTTCAATACCAAATAAAGAACCAATTATTTTAGCTGAAGCAGCAACAATACCAGGCCATATCCACGGTAAAAATGTAGAAATTAAAAACCAAACTGGAAGTGCTTTAAGTTTTCTTGCAAATCCAACAAATATGCTTTCACCACGTGCAAGCGCATAACGTTCAATTTCCATATTCATAAAAAATTGAAATGTTATACCCAAAACCGCACCCCAAATGATTCCCATACCATAGTTTGATGTTAAAAACGGCCATAAAATAATTTCACCGCTTCCCAAACCTAATCCTAAAATTATGAAACTGGGACCTATTAATCTTCTTAAAGAAATTGAAGGCGGTAGAGGCTTTGTTTCTAAAGGCTTTATTGTTTTTGAATTTACAATAGGCAATTGTTCAGGCATTTATTATTAAAGTGTAGCAAGAAGTTTTTAAATGGTAAACTCTACCAAAAACATGGGACGATTTTGACCGAAAACCAGTTTCCTGCTCCATGTTGATTCAAAATGTTTTAAATCTCTTTTATCTAATTCTTTGACTTGTACGCAGTTAAATCCGTTAACCTCATATTTTGGCAATAAAATTGAGTTTATATAATTTATATCAAGATTTTCCAATTCAAGCCTGGATGTTTCAGTAGGCTCTATTTCTTGCGAATACCCAAATAGCATCTGCATCGACCCGTTTTGCTTTAAAGTTTTTTTTAGTATATTAAGCAAATATTCATCTGCACTAACAACCGCACCAAGTAAACTCCCCCACGGCAAAATTATTGTTATTTTACTCGCAATACCGTAAAGTTCATCAGGAAAAAGCTCAATTGAACCAACTACAAAAAGCACATTATTCAATTTATTTTTCAGAACTTTTTTTGAATACAGCTCAAGTTGTTTTTGACTTGGATCAACACCAATATAAAAAGTTTCAGGGTTTTTAAGTGCATTTTTATATATAAATCTGCCGTCACCTGTACCAATATCTACATGAACATTTTTGAAAGCATCAATTACACTAGTCAACTGAGATTTGTTCATTTCTTCACTTTTATTTCCTTTTACAATAATCATAGCTAGAATATACACATGATTTTACCAATATGGCAACCTGTAGGTTATTCAACGCATATTATCGCCAAAAAAGTATCAGAAAAATATGGGGTCAAAACTTCTCATACAGGTACACTTGACCCAATGGCAGAGGGAGTAATAATTGTTTTACTTGGTGAAGAAAGACATAAAAAATATGAATTTGCCGCGTGGGAAAAAGAATACGAGTTTGAAATTGCTTTTGGCATAAGTACTGATACATATGACGGGCTAGGTTTAATTGTTGCAACAGATTTCTCAAATGAGAAAGTCTCAGAAACCACCTTAAATAATAAACTTAAGCAATTTGCTGGAAAATATGAACAAACAGTACCACCTTACTCTGCAATAAAAATAAAAGGTAAGCCGCTTCATTGGTATGCAAGAAACAATTTACTTGATGAAATTAATTTACCGCAACGTTCTGGTAATATTAATAATATTAAGCTTTTAGATACAAGAATTGTAACTATAAATGAGCTTACCACTCAAATTTTAAATAAAATCGACCGGGTATCTGGTGATTTAAGACAAAAAGAAGTGAAACAGAGATGGATGGATTTATTAAACGATTACCCCAAACAAACAATATGTGTTGCAAAAATCATGGTAAATATGTCAAAAGGTTTGTATGTTCGTTCACTATCACAAGATATATCAAAAAGTTTAAATAAAATCGGATTTATTTTATCAATAACCCGCACTGCAAACGGCATTTACAATAAATCCAATTCAAAAAGTTTTGAAGAACTTTTTGGTCATGATTATCAAAAGAGGTATGATTTTAAGTCAAAAGTTAATTAAAATTCATTTTAAAATTCACCAGTTTCTGGCCATTTTGCAGCAATTAAAGGTTCAACTACATCTTTAGGAATTAAATTCCATATTTCCTCGGTTACAAAGGGCATAAAAGGGTGTAATAGTTTAAGTGAATTTAAGTAAACATATTTTAAAACACCTAACGCTACTTCTTTATCTTCACGCTCTTTTACGTGCTCAATGTAATCTGATGCCAGTAAATCCCACATAAAATGATAAATATCATTTCCCGCGTCGGCAAATCTATATTTTTCAAGATTAGAATTTGTTGTGTTTATTAGATTATTTAATTCTTTCAATACATATAAATCTTTCTCATGTAGAGAATTCTTATTAATTTCATTAAATTCTAAAACTTTTGCACCCGATTCTTCAAAATTATCAAACATCATTAACATAAAACGTGCCATATTCCAGATTTTGTTGGCAAAATTTCTATATGCCACCACACGATCATGCGGAAAATTAAAGTCCTGGCCGGTGGCAGTTCCTGCAATTAAACCCATTCTCAAAGCATCTGTTCCAAATTCTTCCTGGTATTCCTCAGGATTTACAACGTTACCTAAACTTTTACTCATTTTTCTACCGTCTATTGCATAAACTAATCCATGCAAATACACTTCCCTAAACGGCACCTCCCCCGTTAAGTAAATTCCAAACATAATCATTCGCGACACCCACAACCTTAATATTTCCCAGCCTGTTTCAAGCACACTTGTGGGGTAAAAGTATTTAAAATCTTCTGATTCAGGGTAGTTTAATAATATTAACGGCCACTGCCCGGACGAAAACCAGGTATCAAAAGTATCTGTTTCTTGCAAAAACTGTTCGCCCGGTGATTCTCTACCAATCGAGTACTGTGCTGTTACCGGAGCAAACAACACCTGCAAGCCTTCTTTAATTTCATCTAAAGAATGTTCCTTTAATAATTCGCTTATTTTTCCAGCTTTCACACTTTTGTCTTTTGACAAAAATGTGACGGTTAAATCAGGATTTAAGTTAATGTCGTACCAAACAGGCATCCTAATTCCCCACACCACCTGCCTTGAAATTGCCCAATCATGCATTTCTTCCATCCATCTATGGTATTTTACTTCTTGCCATTCAGGGTAGATCTTAACTTTGCCCTCTTTAACAACATCGTGTGCCGGTTTTTTTAGTGTATCAATTTTTACAAACCAGTTTGGCAAAACCATAGGTTCGATAACATGGCCGCCTTTACACAAAGCTGTTGTGTTTTCATAAACTTCATCAATTTTTTCCAACAAACCTTTTTCTTTAATTATTTCAACAGCTCGTTCACGAGCATTTTTAATAGATAATCCGGCAAGTTCACCGCCTCTTTCATTTACCTTGCCGTTTAAATCAAAAGCAGAAATTATTGGTATATTGTGCTTTTTTGCCGCCTCAAAATCATTCTTGTCGTGTGCAGGTGTCATTTTAACCACACCCGTGCCAAATTCGGGGTCTACAAATTCATCTGCAACAACTTCCATCTCAGCACCGGTCAACGGATTTAAGACTTTTCTACCAATAAACTTACTCTTTGATTTATCATCAGGATTCACAGCCACATGTGTATCAACAAAAATCGGTTCAGGTCTTGTTGTGGCAACCGTTAAAAACTCAGGGTCATTGCCATTAGGTTCAACCAGTTTATATTTTATGTAATACATAGGAGTTTGCCTTTGTTCATGCTTTAGCTCAACGTCTGCATAAGTTGAACCGCAAATCGGGCAATAATTTACCAAATATTCATCTCTGTAAATCAAACCTTCATCGTGGAGTTTTTTAAAAGTGTCAGTCGTAGTGGTAATTGAGCTTTCATCCAAAGTAAATTTGTACCTGCTCCAATCAACACTTGCGCCCATGCTTCTAATTTGCCCTTCAATATTGCTTTTATTTTTGTGAACAAAATCCCAGATTTTTTTATATAGCGTGTTGCGGTCAAAATCCAGCCGAGACTTACCTTCTTTGTTAAGTTCTCGTTCAAAAGTTACTTGAGTTTCTATTCCTGCATGATCAGTTCCGGGAATCCAAAGTGCGTTATAGCCCTGCATTCTTTTCCAACGTATTAATAAATCTTCGATTGCGAGCATGAGAACATTTCCCGTGTGCATTTTACCGCTTGCATTTGGAGGGGGCAAAATAATGGTAAACGGTTCTTTGGTTTCGTCAACATGAGCTTTAAAATAATCTCCATCTTCCCACATTTTGTAAATTCTGGGCTCAGATTCTTTGTGGCTATACCTTTTTGGCATTTGAACCGGCATATTTACTCCTCAACCTCACCCTCAAACACTTCACCTTCTGCGTCAAACCTAATTTTATCCTGTTCACGCTTTTCTTTTATATAACTGACAACAGCGCCAAGAACCACCAAAATATCATCCGGTATTCCTAACGGGCCCACAATTGCCTCCGGAATAATATCTACAGGTGACAGTACATAAATTACTGCCAAAACCAGTTTCCAATGTCTTCTTAGCCACTTAAGTTTGTTCATAAATAAGTTGAAGTATATACATTAGTATAAAGCATTTCAATAAAACTATTTAATTGTGATTGTTAATTGGGTGTGTTAATTTGTAACAGGATAAAATGAATCCATCAAATTCTATTCGAAAAAACTCTGCAGCTGTAATGGGATTACAACTTGGCGATGAAGGCAAGGGACGAATTGTAGACAATATAATTAAAAACTATTTAACCAACAAAAAACTTTCAAAAATTTATGTTATACGATGCCAGGGAGGAAATAATGCAGGCCATACGGTTGAAAAAGATAATGTTCGTTTGGGACTCCATCAGCTTCCATCGGGAGTTTTTTATGATGAAGCTATAGAGGTTTTAGATGCGGGAATGGTGTTAAACGTAGAAGATTTGCTTGATGAAATAGACTATGTGGAAGAAAAGGTAGGAAAGTTTAGTGACCGGGTTATATTATCTGGCGATGCAATGTTAAATACAGACCTGCACCGTGCAAAAGAAGTATTAAATCGTACATTAAGCGGTAATGCAAAAGGAGGCACCGGACGCGGCATTGGCCCAACTACAGCTGAATACTACGACAAAACAGGTTTATTTGTAAAAAATCTAGTTGCGGATGATTGGAAAGAAGTTTTAAATAAAAAATACGAAAATATGCAAAAACTTTTTAACGCATATGACATGGAGCTTAAAGACATTGACGTTCCGGACTTTAATCAAACAAAACTACAACAAAAAAGCTGCACTCGTAAAATTGGCACAAAAAAAGAGTTTTTAGCTCGACTTGAAGAAACCCGCCACCGGCTGCTGGAAAAAAACATTGTAAAAGATACTTTTTTGCTTCATGAAAAAATATTCAATGATGAGAAAGCAGGAGTGATTTTTGAGTTGGCACAAGCTGCAGGTCTTGACCCGTGGTTTGGAACTCGAGGTGATATGACAACAACTCCTACCACATCATTTGCCATTTTATATGGCACTCGATATTGGAAACCAACAAACATTGAGCAAACAATAGGAATTCTAAAAGCAACCTATATGTCAAGCGTAGGAGCCAGAACAATGCCTACACAAGTTAACAACGAGTGGGCTCAATGGGTACGTGATACAGCACATGAATACGGTACAACAACAAGTCGACCTCGTGACATTTGCTATATCGACTTACCATTTTTAAAATACAACACTTTTGTATCGGGCATAAGCCATGCTGGATTTACACATCTAGATATCGCAAGAGAAAATGAAAATATTAAGGTTTGCACTCATTATGAAATTAACGGCAAAAAAGTTCCTTATAAACCTGAAGGATATACCGAAGATCAACCCAGGAAAACCAATTATTTCGTCTGGGAAGAAGTAACTTAAGCAAAATAAAGAATATAAACAAGTTCTTTAAGGGTCATAAAATAGTTGCGAAGATCATCAACTATAGTCGACCAGAGGAAAAACGGATACCATCCAACGGGTAATAGCCGCTTTTTTTAAGATATAACAATTGAGTACTCGTTCTAACGCTTAAAACTTAACAAGATGCTATCGAGCTATATCTTTACGGTGTTAAAATAAAAAAGTGACCACCGATGAAAAGAATTCCGATAATGAAACCTTACCCACACGCCCACGTGAGGATATCGAAGCTGATATGCGCGCTCTAGAACAAACCTTTACTGAATTTGACGAAGCATTAAATCCTTTAAGAGATGATATCGAGGAGCTACCCGAAAGAGACAAGCTGATTATAGACGAACTATCAAGTCGATTAGCTGAAGAAGAAATCAGTAATGATATATTTGATGAACTTGTGCCATACAAAATGTTACCTATAGCAAATAGAGTAAGACGTGCAATGCAAGAGTTTAAAAAACTTAACGCACAACAACAAAGACTCGAAACTGAAATGACACCATACAGAAGAGAAGATTATCAAAATATGATACAAAACTTATCCGAAAGATTAAATTATGATGCAGTTTTTGAATATTTTGATGAAAAAAACCGTGACCCTGACGGTCATGTCGAACTTCTCGATACTACTGCTAGAGAAATTTATGAATTGAGAAGATATCAACATGATATTGCAACAACCAGTGACAGTCAAAGAAATTTCCACAATTATGATTTTCATTGTAGAACACTTGCAGCTTACGCGAAAAGATGGAAGGAAAAAGGGTTTCTTGATGATGAGCCAATTAGAAATTTTGAAAGTGGTCAGGAATTAGTACAGATGGAAGATTATCGTATGGAGGTGGTGACTTATGTAAATAACGTTATGGAACAGCTGGAAAGTTACAATAGACTACGAGCCGTTTATCAGCACACTTTGTCATCCTGGTATCCGTTTGATCTTGCGTTAGCTAGAGTACAAAATGTATTAAGCATTGAAAGAAATAGGGAAGAAGCGGATGATGAGGAGTATGAGTTTTTTGAGAATTTCAGAGAAATAGGTTTTGACCCGGAATTTATTGCAGCGGCTGCTAAATATATTAACAAAGCTGTTGAAAAACACAGACGTTTAGGTCACCTGCCACCAACTGAAGAAACTTTAAGACAAGATCGCCAAAGAATCGATTTATTAGAAACTGATGTATCAGTTAATGAGGTAAGGTTTGATGGCTTTACACCACCTGAAGGTCTAGTAGCTGTTATAACACCTGAAGATATTCTCCAGGAAGTACGAACATTACTTCCTCCCGATTTCATTCAAGGTTTAAGAAATTTAAGTCATAAACCTCGACCGGAAAAATCTCCCAAAGATGACCCGACCGTTGAAACTATGGGTAGATATGTACCTGTGTTTGAAGACAAAACCCTTGTTTCTGCAGATATAGAAATTTATCGTGAACTATTTGCACCAGAAAATGCAGACGAGCTACAGAGAGAATTAATCAGATCGGACTTTATGGATACTGTGTGGCATGAGTTTGGGCATAATGCTCATCATATGATGAGGTATGATGAAATGCGAGCCTGGGAAGTGGTAATGGAGGAAGATAATACTGCTATTACTTGGTATGTTAATTATGCAAGAAAAGACAGCGAATCAAGAGGAAAAATAGAAGATTTCTCAGACACCTTTAGACTTTTTGTGACAAACCCAGCAACATTACATGCTCTTTCCCCACTTAGATATCAATTCATGTTTGACTACTTCCAAAGGAGGTTGAAAACAACCCAACAAGAAGCATTTAATAATCAAATGAGCATTAAAATGTTAGCAACCTACACTGTATGGCAAAAAAACGGTTATACTGCGAAAGACATAAAAAAAATATATTTATCCCATGAAACTGACAAGGAATAACATATGAAAGAATACAACTTACTAAAATTAGATAAAGCTACTCTTCTCGGAAAAATAAAATTAAGTGATGATTTTACTAAAATAAAGATTGACGTATCACCTTTAGTAAATGACAAATATTTACCAGTACTTAGCAGAGCTGTTACTTCAGTAGGAATCGACATTGTTAATCTATCTGTAAAAGAAAATTATTCCGAAATCCTAATTGATAATAGTAATAAAGACTTCTGGGCAGCTTTTAAGCAATATCTATTTCTTAACTTAAATATTTTAGTTGCACCTAGTGGAGATTCTGACAATAAATAACAGTAATGTAATAAGACTTGTTCCTATACCCACTTGCAACAAATTAGCCCTCACTACCCTTCTCAGCAATCTCTTTCAACTTCTCCAATGCTTCAGGCCACATTTGATTAAACATTTCCATATGCTCTTCCAAAACATCCATCTCAATTGATACTGTAGTAACTCCGTTTTCTTCGGTAAAGGTATAATTCTCAAAAGCCGGCGTCCATTTTGCAACCTCATCACTTGTTGTATCTTCAACACCATTGTTAATAATACCTACATGTTCTAAAGATATATATTCATATGGCTTATTTTCTACAACCTTTGCAATCATTCCGCCTTCTTCACCTGTTTCAGGATTTGGACCAAGAAATAACATTTTTGAATCTTTTTCCCAATTACCTTTGTAATATGATCCAGGATGAAATACTTCAGTCCATTGACGATATGTTTGATTATCAAGCATGGTGTGCCAAACTTTTTCTTTAGGTGCATTTATTTTTATTGAAGCTTGTAATTTTTTCATAACTTTATTGTACACATTAAACAAACCTTGGGGAAACAACAGTAACAAACAAATAAAGATTAAAAAATGCGCTAAAAATTATTATGCCTTTTGCAAAACTTGATAACTTTGACTCTCGAAACGACTCAAATAGTACAAGTGTGAGAATTGGTAAAAAATCAAGAGTATACCGTGGCCCCACTTGAGTCCATCCCGGCCAATAATATGTTAAAAGAATAAAAAGTGTTAAAAACACAGGAACTAACGCCAATTTAACTTCGTGCGTAAGCTTTGACCTAAAAATATATAAATAAATGGGTGCAACTACAAAAAACCCTACACTGGGATAACCAGCTTTAACATAAGGAAACTTAAAACAAATGTATTTCCATGAAGACTTTCAAAATTTACAAGAATCGGGTCAACTGTTTTTATAAAATAATAATAGAAATTTGTGGGAATATTTCTTAATTGAAATAATCCATAATTTAATAACTCAAATCTTTGTTCATCAGTTAATAAAGCATTATTTACACTCTTATACCCGTTATCAAAAATATTCCCAAATCTAACATGATTAAGTATTAACAAAAAAATCCCTGCCAAAGCAATGGGCAAAAAAAGCTGCAACAAATCATTTACCTTTTTACTTAAATTAATATTTTTTGTAACTACCGACAATGCAAAGAAAATAGACGTTATTCCGGCAGTGTATCGGGTCATGAATACAAATGCCATAAACAACCCAATCAACCACATTCTATTTTTAGTTTTATATTCATAAATGGCTAAAAATGTAAAAAATACGGCAACTGCGTGAGAATAATACCAGCTCAAAGGATTAAATGAAACAAACTGCATTACGGAAGCAAAACAAAATGCAAATGCCAAATAATAAGAATCATCTGAACTAAAGTTATAAATCCTCGCCAGTTTTTTAACCAGAATAAATATTGCGATAATTAGCGGAAAATGTATATAGCCTTGCCAAAAATGTATTCCAAATAAATTATTTGCAACCCATGAAAAAGGCATTAACAAAATTGCCGGAAATATCCTAAGTGGCCAATAATACTGCCCGTTATGAAAAGTTGCGTCAGACCAGGGGCTTGAATTATCAAGAAAATATAATTTTCCTTGCAGCAAAGCTTCAGAAAAAAATGTAAATTGTTGTTGTACTGGTGAAGGCGTCCATTTTGCTATAAAAGTAAAAGATATTATAAAAAAACACTAAACATAAATACAAAATTATAGAGCGTGAAAGTTTAGGATGCATTTTATTAAAAATAATATACAAAATCGTATTTAACAATAGTATTAATTCATGTATTATTTTATTTAGTGACAAAAATTACTGTTTTATTACTGCTCATTGCTATATTCACCGGAATTATTGCTTTTAACGTGCATCAATATAATTTTTACAAAACCAAATTAGAAACAGATAAATTGCTTAAAACAATTACTTCCCCCTCAATATCTAACGACTCTAATCTACCTTATACTGCAACATTCCTGGTGTTCACCAATAGCCTAAGACGGGATTTTTGGCCGACCATTTACCACAAGAGATCTGAAAAAGTTTTTATTGAAGGTACAACTCCTTACATCATAACTGTAAATGAAAAGGTAACGTGGCAGGAATTTTTTGACACAATGCCTGCCCCGTTTAAACTCACTTCAGAATGCATTGTAACGGGCACCGGGCAAACTCTTTGTAATAGAGATGTACATGAGCTAAAGTTTTATTTAAACGGCACTCTAACACCACACGCGCTAGACAGAGTCATTGAACCAAACGACAAACTATTGGTAACTTATGGTGCCGACCCTCTTACCACAATAAATGAACAATTAAGTATTTTAAATTCTCTTAAATAATGAACAATACTCAAAAAGCCGCATTTAGAGGATGATGCTTTTGGTGTACTCAATATAGATCGGTGATTTTTTATGAAAACAACTCCCACTCAACCATATTGTTTTATAGTTACTGACCCCAAAATAAAAAAATAAAAGAAAAGTATAAAAATCGAATCATTAATAGTGTACAATAGCAACATATGCGGTATACCCAACTTTTTGCCCGACCTAAAAAAAGTACAAAAGAGTATGATTCTGTAAACGCTACCTATTTAATTAAAGGCGGCTTTATTGATCAGACAATGTCAGGTGTTTATACTTACCTGCCCTTAGGTAATAAAGTTTTAGCAAAAATTGAAAATATAATTCGTGAAGAAATGAATAAGGTTGCAAATGAAATTTTAATGCCGACACTTGCCCCAACCGAAAACTGGGAAAAAACAGGCAGAATAGACACTTACGATACACTTTTTAAAGCATCCGGAGCAACCAAAGAGTCACAAGCTTTAAACAGCGGAACATATATTTTAAGCCCAACCCACGAAGAAATAGTCACTCCATTGGCAAAACAGTTTAAATTTAGCTACAAAGAACTGCCGTTTGCCGTTTACCAAATTCAAACAAAATTTAGAAACGAGGCACGTCCAAAATCAGGTTTATTGCGCGGCCGCGAGTTTAGAATGAAAGATTTATACAGTTTCCACACATCAGAAGAAGACTTGCTCAGGTTTTATGCCGAAATTAAAAAGGTTTATACAACAATTTATGAACGTTTAGGTATGGGCAACGTTACGGTTATAGCTTTAGCATCAGGCGGGGATTTTACCGAACAATTTTCACATGAATTTCAAACAAAGTGTGCAACAGGCGAAGATACAATTTATTACATTAAGTCTGAAGACGTGTATTACAACAAAGAAGTCGCCCCAGATGTTAGTAACTTGAGCGAAGATGAATACGAAATGTTTCCAGCGTCTGAGGTTGGCAATATTTTTCCTTTAAATACAAAATATAGTGATGCATTTGGCTATACCTACACTGACGAAAAAGGAACTGAAAACCCGGTTTACATGGGATGTTACGGTATCGGGTCAAGCAGGGTTATGGGGGCAATTGTTGAAACCTTTCACGACGAAAAGGGTATTTTATGGCCTGAACCGGTAGCACCTTTTAAAGTGCATTTAGTTGGGCTGAATCTTGAAGATGAAACGGTTGTAGCGAACGCTCAAAATGTTTACGAAAAGCTACAAAATGCCGAGATTGAGGTTTTGTTTGATGACCGGGCAGATACCGGTGTCGGAGAAAAATTTGCCGAAGCTGATTTAATAGGCATACCCCACAGAATTGTGGTTTCAAGAAAAACCGGAAATCAAGTTGAATACAAAAGACGTTCCGAAACTGAAAGCAGTTTGATTGATTTAGAAACATTTATAAACTCAAGCACTTTATAATTTAAGTTTTTTAGATTATACTACGGGCTAGATGGACTTTTTTATTAAACGCTTTTGAAAAAGGAGTATAGGATGATGGCTAGTTCGGTAAGTAGTATGAACGTAAAAGCTTTTACGCGAAATGACATTGCTTTGGCTATGCTGCATATAGTGAAAGGTGTCAAAGCGGAATGTCAAACAGGGCCTGTAGCTCAAGCTATTCAGGCCTTGCAAAACGGGGACATACATCCTGATTTCATTGCATTTCTTGGTTTACTCATAGACATGAGTTCAAAACAAGATTCGCTAAGAGTGAAATTGAGATTTGTAGGACTTGCTTTGCGCGGATTAGTATTTATGTAGTACATCATGTGATCATCGCTGCCTGCTCAAAACCGTCACCATTTACACTAGTGGCGGTTTTTTTTGTTTACTAACTCAATTCAATATCTTATAATTCCCCCTAAACACAGCCAAAAAGGAGTTAAACAATGGACTACTTAAGTAATGACGAGACTTTACCGTTTATTGCTAACAGGGCATTTGAAGTTGCATTACATCATGTTAATGAGAGAAAAGTGCCAAAGGACGCTCTGCTGCTAGTTATGCTTGGCCTGTTGGTAATAGCGGTTATTATTGTAGCTACACAACTATTCTGAAAAACATCAATTAACCTTGACTCCTTATCGTCCGCATAAGGAGTCTTTTTTCATCGTTCAGACGCACATTTGTTACTATAGGTTGCAGAATTGCACGCATTAATATATACTCCCAAATGTTTACAAACCCCACATACAAAAAAGGAGAGTTACATGACTGATAACGTGGTTCGTTCCTGGTTGTACGATAAAATCTCGCGAAAGGGTACACAGATTGGTTTGAAAATCATATTTGGATATGTCGGATTTAATCCTGGTCGTGAAATAATGGAATTTGCTGTGCCGTTGCTTGAAGAGGAGTGCCAAGTGTGGGTGATACAAAATGAGAGAAAGTTTGGTCCTATCTTTCTTGGATATGATTTGCCGCACCTGAAGGAAACCATAATGGACGAAGCTCATACTTGGGATGGTTATGATCCCAAAAGTCCTTTTTATAGTCGTTTGGAATCAGCTAATCCAAGACTAACCGTAGAGCAAATGGAGGCTGCTATCAATCTGTACCGAAGGTACAATAAAGACTTCCCAAATGAGTATATTATGAGTAGACGCTAAGCACTGTCTTACTTACATGTGGCCACTTCACCAAAACTTGAAGTGGCCACTTCCTTATACAAAAAATTAAACCAAATCCGTAATCCCCAGTCCCGGATCGGCCTGAATTTCGGCTAAAGGTTTTTTTACACTGCTAAAATACGCTGCCGATGCAATATACACTGCATTGTCTGTACACAATGGCATTGGCGGAATATGCAACACAAAACCTAATTTTTCAGCTTCATCCCCCAGGCGCTTACGTAATTGCGAATTTGCCGAAACTCCTCCGCCCAGCAAAATTGTTTGCACATTATTTTGCTTCACAGCGTCTAAAGTTTTTTTAACCAGCACATCCACAACCGCGTCCTCAAACTCTTTTGCCACACATTCCACAGGCAAGTCATTTTTTTCAACTAATCTTTTTACAGCAGTTTTTAAACCCGAAAACGAAAAATCCAAGTCATTGTCATTTATTTTTGGTCTTGGCAATGTACCCGTTAATGTTGTGTCTTCGCATTTTTCAGCCACCGCTGACAACAAAGGCCCACCAAGATAGTCAGCCAAACCTAACAACCTGGCAGTTTTGTCAAAAGCTTCCCCCGCGGCATCGTCAAGTGTTCCGCCTAAATACTGCAAGTTACCGTGATTCTGCATTAAAACCAGGTCGGTGTGACCACCGCTAACAACCAAAGCAACCGCAGGAAGTTCAACAGGTTTAGGGTTATCTACAAAATTGGCGTAAATGTGCCCTACCAAATGATTCACAGGAATTAAAGGTTTGCTCCATGCCAATGACAAAGCCTTTGCCGCCTCAACACCAACCAGCAAAGAACCTATTAATCCCGGACCCACAGTTACTGCAAGTGCATCTATATCATTTTGGGTCATTTTTGCAACTTCTAGCACCTCATTCAAAACCGGCACTATTGATTCAACCTGTTTGCGTGCTGCAACCTCTGGTACCACACCTCCTGTTTTTTCGTGCAATTCTCTTGAACTTGCAACTACACTTGCAACCTCATGTACACCATTTTCAACAATAGCTGCCGCGGTCTCATCGCATGATGTTTCAATTCCCAAAATTCGCATAGGATTATTTATTTCTCCGAGCTTATTGTTCATGGGCATATTGTATAATGTTTAAAGTTTTATGCTAATAGATTCGCATTGCCACCTGCCCCATAACACAACAGAAACCGAACTTATTCTAAAAAATGCACTTGATGAAAGTGTGACTGCGTGTATAAACATTGGAACTACACTTGAAGACAATATTCACACAACAACTATAGCCGAAAAATTTAATAATGTTTATGCAGCTATTGCAATTTATCCAAATAGTAACTTAAACCAAACCCCGCAAGACCTGGTAAAAGCACTTAAAACACAAATTGACTCGTTACCAAAAATTGTGGCCTTGGGTGAATGCGGACTTGATATAACAAAATTTCCAAACCAAAGGCCTATGGATCAACAAATGGAACTCTTTGAGAGACAAATCCAACTTGCTCTACGAAAAAATTTACCAATAATTATTCACAATCGAAATGGAGACGAAAAAATAATTGAGTTAATCAAAAAATACGTTCCGCAGGGTTTACGAGGTGTGGCCCACTGCTTTGACGGTGACTGGAACTTGGCTAAAAATTTTTTAGACTGCGGGTTTTACATTTCTTTTTCGGGGTTTATAACTTATAACAGCAAAAACTATTTACTCGAAACAGTAAAAAAAACACCGCTAAATAAAATACTGGTAGAAACCGATGCTCCATATATTTTGCCAAAGGGTATTGCACAAGTTGACGCTTCGGGAGCAAAAATACTTAACGAACCTAAAAATGTTAAAATAGTCGCACTGAAAGTTGCCGAAACTAAAAACCTGCCGTTTGAAGAAATTGCTGAAACAACAAGCAAAAACACTGCAAATGTTTTTGGTCTGATGCTTGAGAACTAGTTACTAAAAACTACTTATGGTTGCAAAATTTGTTATAAAACATGATAAAAAGGTTCAACGCCTGCTCGAAATGATACCCGGTATACTTACCTGGACTATCATATTGTCACCGATTTGGCTGTCGTTAATCTATTATCCTGCAATGGTTTATTTACTGACATTTGTAACTATTTACTGGTCGTATTTGGCTATAACTGGCACATTTCAAGGATTTATCGGATATAGACGATACAAAAAAGAAATTACGGCCGACTGGATGGAAGAATTAAAAAAGCTTAACTTTGATGAACTCCCCGAGAAAGAAACACTTCCGCCTAGTTTAAAAGATGTTAAACATTTTTTACTTATTCCGGTGGTAAACGAGCCGCTAGAAGTTATAAAACCGTCGGTAGATTCAATATTTAATCAAACATTTCCATCAACTCAAACAACACTCATTTTTACCGCCGAAGAAAAATATGCAGAACAGGTTAAGAAAACTATTGATAATGCTATTGACGGACGAGAAAACATGCTTGATAAAGTTATGTTTTTTGTACATCCGGCAGGGATTGAAGGTGAAGCTAAAGGTGTGGCCGGTGCAAACAGAAGGTGGGGCGCGCTTAAAGCAGTAGAAACCTTAAAGAATTCAGGTGCAAACTTAAGAAATTATGTTTTTACAACAATAGACTGCGACCATGTACTGCACGAACAATTTTTTGCCCGAACAACCCATTTATATTTAACATCGAACAAACGCGACCATAAATTTTATACAACTGCTGTTATGACTTTTAACAACAATACTTGGAAGGTTCCTGCTATGATGAGGATTGAAGCAAACTTTGTAACGGTAGGATCGCTTTCTGACTGGGCCCTTCACAGATCCGGAGGTTCAAGCTCACGAAAAACTTTCTCGGCATACACTACATCTGTACAAACATTAATTGACGCTGATTACTGGGACCCATCTCTTGGTATCGACGATACAATTTATTATTGGCGGGCATATTTTGCAAGAAACGGTGATTTTACAGGAGTCGCCCATTATATTCCTATTTCTGCCGATGCTGTTCAGGGCAAAACTTATTGGGATTCATATCGAAGTATGTACAAGCAACTTTTAAGGTGGGGTTATGGTGTAATTGATTTTCCGCTGTCTGTAAAAGAATTTATGAAAAACGACAAAATTTCACGTAGCAAAAAACTGGCATGGGTGATTCATCATTTACGAACGCGTGTATTTTTAATAAATCTGGCATTTTTAATAACTTTCGGGTTTGGTATTGCAACACTAGTTAACCCCGACATAAAACAAACTAATTTTGCTTATAGCCTTCCACATGTAACCAGTATAATTCTTACATTCACGATGGTTTTTTTGATTCCCGGAATTATATTAAGGTCAAAAATCTCAAAGCCAATGCCCGCTGAGTGGCCTATGTGGAAAAAAGCCCTCGTTTTGTTAGAAGGTCCGCTTGTTATAGTAAATCTGCTTACCTACTCATTTATTCCCTTTGTTGACGCACAAACACGTATGATGTTTGGTAAGAAGATGAAAGAACTTTATCATACGCCTAAAATAAGAAAATAAAATGGATACCAGGTTTAGACATATACCTAAAGAACTGCTCAATTTCTTTTTAATTAATATTGCACTTGTATTGTTTCAAGTTTTGTATGTGGCATTAAGATATGAAAGCATAAACGAACTCATTCCTTTTTATTACACAAAACAATGGGGAGACGATCAATTAGCCCCTAAAATTAATTTATTTCTAATTCCAATGGCAAGTGCGTTACTTGTACCTTTTGCATTAATGCTCTATTTTAATGCCAAAAGTTATTTTTTAATGTATGCCGAAAAGCTTGTGCTTTTTGCTACAACATTTGCAAATGTTTTGCTTGCGTTTTCTATTTATAGAATTGTGCAGGTGGCCTCATCACCTCTAGCTTCAGCAATTGATCCAAAATATTCGGCGCTATTGATTCCATTTTTTATAGCTATTGTGGTAACTAATACAGTAACTCCCTGGTTTATAGAGTATTTCAAAGATAAAGGCATAGAAACAAATCCTGAAGTCCATATACACCCGGCAATGCTTTTAAGAACTCCTGCAGTGCGTGGAGGCGGATTTATTTTTACAATAATACTGTTATTTTTGGGGCTTGTGTTTGTAGGCTCTTCTAATCTTTTGTTGGGTATATATATAGGAGTTGCAGTTTTAGCACTTTTAGGGTTGGCCGACGACTACCAGAACACACATAGCCATACTCGGCTTGTGATATTGGAAAATCCGCTTGTTCGTTTATTAATTTTGTTTGTTGTGGTTATGATTCCGGTTTATATGGGTATAAGAATAGATTATATAAGTAGTCCATTGGGCGGAATTTTTGACTTCTCACAATATACTGTTGCAATTGGCGAAAATGTTATTGGATGGGCTTCAATTTTATTTACGGTTTTGTGGTTTGTTTGGGTATTAAATGTACTTTCATGGTCAAATGGGGTCGACGGTCAGTTTGGCGGAATTGTAGCTATAGCTTGCATAGTTATTGCCTTACTTGCACTTAGATTTGAACCTCTTGAGCCAATTCACATAAGCACAGCAAAACTTGCTATTCTTGCATCAGGAATTTCTATTGGATTAACAAGATTTAATTGGTATCCATCAAAAATTATGTGGGGATTTGGTGCAACTGCTGCAGGTTTAGTTATTGCAACCTTGTCGGTACTCATTGGCGGAAAAATAGCTATTTCGGTAATGATAATTTTAGTGCCGTTTTTGGATGCAGTAGTAACATTTATAAAACGGGTGTTAAAAAAGAAAAACCCATTTAGAGGGGATCAAGGGCATTTGCACCATCTATTGCACAAGCGGGGCTGGGGTGTAAGAAGAATTTCTTTATTTTACTGGGCAACAACCGCATTGTTTGGAATAATCAGCCTGTTTGCAGCCGAACAATATTTTATTTTAATAAGTTTGGCAGGTACCGGAATTGTTGCATTTTTTATACTTTTTTTGAACGTTTATAGCAAATTCTTAAATAGAAGCTGAAATAACTAAAGACGAGATTATTATTACAATAAGCTGTGTAATTATGCCCCATGGCAATGGAGCTTGAAACTGAAGTTTTCGTTGTATTTCGGTTAAATAACTTAAAATTTTGGGTTCGGACTTCATGTAGATATAGGGTCCTTCAAGCGCGTCGGGCAAAACCGAAGCTACACCACATAAAAAAATATTCAATGCCAATGCCTGGTCATTTAGAACCCACAAAGCATATAAAGTCACACTCAAGCCCAAACCTATTCCTAATGATAAATCAGCCATTACAGCCAGTGGGCGCCAACCTTCGCGTCGTTGTGATTTTTCGGTATTAGAGTAAAAATCCCAGTGCGGAACTCTGTCACCAACAAAGTGCATAATAAAAGATAATGGCACGGCAATTAAAGGATTTGCCACTGAAGCGCCTATTGCTACTCCTACGAATGTGTGGGGTGTAAGTAACATAATGCGTTTTTAATATATAATCTTACAAAAAATTTTGCAAATTTCATGTTTTTTTCATATTTGTGTGTTATACAAATAATATGAAAAGACCTAGAGTCTTGCTAATTGAAGATGACTTACAACTATGTGAAAAAATTTCAGACATATTAAAACAAGAGTACGCTATTGAATTTACTAAAAACATCCTCGAAGCAAAAAAACTTATATCCAAAAAAGTCTTTGACCTATACATTATTGACATAATGCTATATGACCGCAGTAACTTAACAGGTTTAGATATTTGCAAACACATTCGAAAAAAAGATAAATCCACACCAATATTAATAATTTCAGGAAAAACAGCAATAAACTTTAAACTCGGGGCATTTAACTATGAGGCAGATGATTACTTATGCAAACCATTTAATATTCTTGAACTTAGAGCAAGAATAAAAGCACTTTTAAGACGAAACAATAGTTGTAATCATATATTACGTGCAGCAGACCTGCATTTAAATAGAAAAACACACAAAGTCACCCGAGGCAACTTAGAAATTGAACTTAGAAAAAAAGAGTTTCAAATACTTGAACAGATGCTTTTAAACAAAGGAAACATAATTACCCGGGATAATATTGTAAACAACATGTGGCACAACAACGGCGATGTAGAAAGTAACACAATTGATGTACATATAAAAAATCTTAGGGCAAAAATTGACAAACCATTTAAGAAAAAATTAATTAAAACAGTTTATGGGCTTGGCTATAAGGTGGATGATGAACTTAAGTAACCTCAAATTACAAAATCAGGAAAAAGTTGCCCAAGCATACATTGAAGATAAAAATTCTAAAATACAATTTGTTTTGAACACAAAAATTAAAGAGCTTAACCAAATAACTCACCAAGGTTATCTAGCAATTGAAACTTTACACGATATTACTACTCCGTTAACTACACTCTTAATCTGTCTTGAAGAAATGAGCCTGTATAACACTGACTCAAATTTAAAAACTGCAAACCAGGCAGCAAATACATTAAAAAATCTGCTTTCTCAAAATAGAAATGTAGAAAATCAAATTAAAGAAAGCTTTAACCTTAAAACCGAAATTAAAAAGTGTTTGAATATTGTTGAAAATATAGCGATTACACAGGACATAATAATAAGCTGCGATGTGTGTGATGCAATTGTGGTGCGGGGCAACAGCTTAAAAATGCAGCAACTTATTTCTAATCTGATAATAAATGCCATTGAAGCACTTAGTGATATAAAAAGGGATTCCAAAAAAATACGCCTAACAGCACAAAGTACAGAAAAAACCGTTACCATAACAGTTAGCGATAACGGTTCCGGTATAAATGCAAATAAAATCGATAAAATATTTAATTTATACTACACCACCAAAGGCTTAAAAAATCAGGGACTTGGCTTATACATTTGCAAACAGATTGTTGAAAATGATTTTAAAGGCGAAATTACTGTAGAATCATCCGAAAATATGGGGACTACTTTTGTTGTGAGGCTACCGTTGAGTAGTTTTAATAATACTTGAAATAAAGTATAATATGAACGCTCTGGAGGGTTGGCAGAGCGGTAATGCAGCGGCTTGCTAAGCCGTCACGGAGTAAAATCCGTGCACAGGTTCGATTCCTGTACCCTCCGCCATGGGTAAGTGGTGTTCACTGCTAAGTGGACGGCAGTTACCCATTACGAAAGCAACAAAAGATATTTTAGTATATTCGTTTCAGCACTTATATCACAAAAAACCCCTAAACTAAAAAAAACAAATAGTGTAAAATAAAAACATGAAACTTAGAGACGTCACAAACATGCTGGGAATCCCTTTACCTAAATCATCCAATCAAACACCGCCAACACAACCGGCCACAGAAGCTACCCAACCTATGCAACCCATAAATGAAACTATAAAGCGTGAAGTCATTTATTCCTGGGAAGCAATCTCACGACCAGTGTATGCAGGATTAAATCCAAAAATGTCGCGAACTCTTATAGTTATTGGAATTGTTGTTTCATTATTTTTAGTGGCAATGCAGCAGTTTTTTCTAATTATAGGAATTCTGAGCCTGGTTTTTGTAAGTTATATGTTAATGCAAGTACCCGGTGAAACTTTAAAATACGAAATTAGCAATGTAGATGTTAAATATGGCGAACACTCGTACAAATGGCATGAATTGTTGCGCTTCTTCTTTTTAGAAAATTCTGATGTAGATGTTGTAGCTATAGATGTAAAAGAAGGACTTCCATCGCGGTTGTACTTAACTTTATTGCCGGGAGACCGGGAAAAAGTTCAAAACCTTTTGAACGAACACCTTACATACCTGGAATCAGAGCCTAAAACTTTTGCAGACAGAGCATATGAATCTGTTGTGGGTAAACTTAATTTAAAGTAATTTTTCAGTGAAAATTGAATTTTTGTAATATAATGTATGCGCTTGTGTGAGTACAAGATTACCGATATTTTGTTGCATGTGCCCGTAGCTCAGTGGATAGAGCGCAACGTTGCGGACGTTGAAGTCGGGGGTTCAAATCCCTCCGGGCACACCAATGTTAACGAGCATAGCGAGTTTTACAGTGACGGGTACCCGCAGGGTACACACAGACTATAGGTTAACATACTTAAGCCAATATAATAAAATATTCCCATTTGACAAAAGTAGTGGGAGTTCCCACCAATACAAGGAGAAAAGTCGTGGGTATTACAAGTAGTATTTGGAACCGCTCTGGTGCTAGCACTATGAGCAAGAACGCTTTTGTGCGTGCCGTGTCCTTTTTTACGCTCCTGGTCGGCGCACTAGTTGGTGCAGGAACTGTGGTGAGCTAACAACTGGGACTTCACGTGGTTTTTGCTCATTGGTACCTTCGTGGTATCTGTGGTGGGCATTATCATGTTTACGGGCTCCAGCAATCCGCTAGTGAGTATGGCTGGCGTAAGTATCATGAGTGGAGCTCTTGGCCTTATGATCGGGCCCTATGTAGCACTATACACGGCTGAGGTTGTCATCTACGCCGTCGTAACTACAGCCCTGATTATGGTCGTGATGTCTGCTATTGGGATTATGTTCCCACAGATCTTCGAAGGTCTTGGGCCGTACGTTCTAGCCGGACTTGTCCTTCTTCTCGTAGCCCAGTTCGCCCAGCTGATTTTCATAAGCTTGGGATTTGAACAGGCACAAGACATGACCTGGATTACATGGGCAGGCGTCATTCTCTTTACCGGCATTGTCGCTTACGACTGGTCTCGGGCATTATCCATGCCGTATACGCTCGATAACGCTATCGATGCAAGCGGCGGCTTGATTCTAGATGCGGTTAACCTGTTTATCCGTCTGCTTGAACTGTATGCACGGGCTAAGGGTTCTGGCGGTCGGCGACGGGGCTAACTAACAAAAACAGTATATTTTGTACCTTCGGACATTCAGTCCAACCCTAATGGGTTTCTGTGAATTGACACAGAGGAGGTACTTTTTTATTGTAGCTGGTATATACTACAGGTTGACAAATACACACTTTCAAAAGCTTATCTATAACATATCCTACTATAGGTTTACAATAATACGCCTCTCTGCTATAATCCCCCTACAACTAAATAAATCGTTTCAGAAGCAGATCTACCTAAAGTAGACGGAGCTCATCTGACAGTAATCTGTATAGAGCGTCTGAAACCATACATAAGTATTAATTTATGCGTGGTTTCGGGCGCTTTTTTGTTCCCCAACCATGTAGAAAGGATTAAAATGATACAGGAAAAACTTGAAAAGAACCTGCACCACCAAACAAAGATAATAATAACAAAAGGCGTGAAAGAATATCGGGAAACAATACAAAAGTACATAACAAATCAAGATACCGTGCTTGAGATAGGATTCGCCTGGGGAACAACTACAAAACTACTAGAACAACAATGTAAACATGTAGTTGGAATAGATAAAGGTGAGTCCTACTATACAGCTGTGCAAAGTTATCCTGAATTGGAATTATATAAAATAGATGGATTTAACATACGAAAAGTACTAGATTTAGGCTACAATTTCAACAAAATCTACATTGATATTTCCGGCTGTCGGGAAATAAACACCGTGATAGATATTGTTAATATGTACAAAGGAACTTTCCATCCTGAGTTGATAATTGTAAAGAGTTCTAGGTTAAAAAGGTTTGTTGCGCAGTGTGAATTATGGGGTTAAGTAACTGGGGCGGCTCACGCTTGATGAGCTGCCCGGTTGCTATAATAAAACCATGCTAACCATTAGCCCAGAACTTCAGGATGGCTACTACGATAACCTAGAGAAAGCTGGTCTGGGTAAATATAACCTAATCGATTCAACGACCCAAAAAATTCTTGAAAGGTTTCTTAATAAAATTCCTGATGGGGCCAAAGTGCTGGATGCAGGTACCGGGTCTGGTGTTGAGGCTGTACAAATCGAACGATTAGGAAAAAAAGTAGAATTGTTGCAGGTGAAGCTGGTAAGTTTTAGTTTCATGATCACTATTAAATAGCCTTACTTAAACATTTTGCACACATACAAATTCCTGTTAATATTTATCTATGAGTTCTGCCATACCCTCAATTTCTGATTACACTGAAACAGAACATTCCACCAATGGATTCGAGAATACACAAAATGGCGAATTACCCAAAGCCCTTGAAAAATCCTTGCAAGATGAACAATTCGAACCACCTGTCTCATGCACGGTAATTACAAGAAATGAAAGGACAGGCAAAGAATATAATGGGTTTGGCTTCGTAAACCTACCATCACATTTATTAGAAGGTAGACCATATTTGACCGAACATTTAACCCCAAAACAAAGAGAACAACTAAAGAAATATCTTGCAGGAGGAAATACTTTATTCGTTCATATAAACGATGTTGAGGGTATAAGAAATCACTTGGGTGAAGACAGAATTGTTCCTCAAGAAATAGCATATCATGAAGAGAGAAACAATTTTTATATTAAAAGCGCTCTATCCGAAAAATTTTTGAAATCTAAATTTAATGAGGAGCTTTCTAACTTAATAAACCCCGAAAGATTAAGTCGTGATGAAATGCAGGATATGAGTAGCAGACTTCCAACAGCAATATATAATGCATATGGTCCAGAAGCAGCGTTAGCAGCATTAGGAAAGACTCCTGAAAAAGATATTTTCATGACTGACTCAGGCATGGTTTATATACCTGAAACACAAACCATTGTTATTCCTAATGATGCCCCGGCAAGAGATTATGAAAGACATGTTTGGATGATTAAATCATCGAAACAACTTGCAGAAGATGTATATGTCACCGGATCGGGCATTAGATTAAATCTTGCTGAACAGGAACCTGCGCACCTTATTGAGTATGATGATACAAGTCAACTCACGGTTGGTAACCTTTTGCCAGACTCGAAGTTAAATACTATGATAAATTTTGAAAATCCTGAGAATAGCAACCCTTCAGCTGTAAAAAAAGCAAAAGCTTTGGTTTATGCTGCTCTTGCACAATCACGTCCTGCTCTAAGAGTTATAGAATCTGAGCCTGACGAAAATGGTGAAATCAAAAGATATACGACAAAAGAACCTATTCAATCATTTACACTATTTGGATCAAAAGCAAAGGTTCATATAACTTATGACACTGACGGTAAAATGCACTTAATGTCAAATGGTGAAGAACTGACTGATTTACCCACTACCGATATTGTAAGACTATTTGAAATGTATTATCCTGGTGGCCCAACGGAAGGAAATACGATAAGCGGTATACAAGCGTTAGAAACAGGTGTTGAATCAATACAAGTAGAAGCTACTATGTTAACCCCAGACAACGAAGATGCCGTTTATGATCAATTAGCTGAAATGATTCCTGAGGGCATGAATGCATACGAATACTATTTAAATAGATTGGACAAAAAAGGTAATACGGTTGAAAGATTACTAAATCAAAGATTGGTACGAGACTATGCCGGATTAAGATTTGATATTGATGCTGATTTAGTTGAACTTGAGCAATCAGGCATAAGACCTGTGTTATTATCACCTGAATTTGTTGTTATGGAGATAAGCTATCATAAAGAAGAGAATAAATTTGGTCAAAAAAGACTTGTACCTCAAACCGAAACTATGGTATTTCAGCTAAGAGATAATGAATGGACAATTTTAAATGATGACCCGACATATCGAGATGAGCTAGATATTATTTCTCAAAGAAATGATGAAACAGGTGCTTCGACGGATTTGGAATAGAGTCAAACAAATAATTACTACAAACCACCTACTACAACAAAATTTTGCCGCAAATTCAAAACCCCTCCAGATTCTTCAAGTACTATACACTGTACTTCAAAAGTTTTATATTGTTCACCCCTCCTGTTTGTTTTTATAGCAACTTTCGGATTACGATAATTAAATAACTCTTCAGCAGCATGCAACCATTCACCATCTACACTGTCTTCAATCTGCTCAAGAACTTCTTCTAACGACGACGCTCTTAGTATTTGGGTCATTGGGTCAATCCTACCTAGCTTTACATTTTGACGATTGTAGTTAGCAGGAGAAAATGCATACCAATTACCCTTAACATCTTCTACAATTCCATAAGCGTGAAACATTAAGTCTGAGCTACTTATTGATGGGTTCACTTACTTCTCCCCCAGCAAACCAGTTATAATACATAAATGCACCCAATAGAAACAATGGAAACACTCATCACATCATGGCAGTTTTGGCTTATCGGATATTTATTATTTATTGTTCTTTTTTTTCAGGGTTACAAAGCAGCCGTAAGAAATGCCAAAAGAGATGGCGCTGCTACAATAGTTTTACAGTTAATTGCCGGATTTAGCATCTTACTTGTGGCACCGTTTTTTGAGTACTCACTTGCAACTGATGTTAAAACCTGGCTATTATTTCTTGCCGCATGTATATTTTATGCTCTCAACGACCGAATTAACACAACCGTTCGAAAAAATTTGCCCGTATCCACATATTCAATAATCTCTCAAATGTCCACGGTTTTTATAATTATTATTGGATTTACTGCATTTGGCGAACCCCTACTATTCAACAAAACTATGGGCGCCATACTTATAGTCTTAGGGAATGTTTTATTAGCTTACAAAAAAGGAGGCATAGTAATCGACAAGCACTTTGCACTTGGAATTCTTGCTACATTAATAATCTCAATTGCAATGTCAATTGACATAGGAATTTCTGAAAACTTCAACCTTCCCTTTTATATTTTTGTAACTTTGTTTGTACCCGCATTAATGGTTGCAGGAGCCGAAAGAATTAAATTTAATGAGGTAAAAAAAGAATTTAATACTCCCGACAAAAAATACTACTTACTAACTGGAATATCTTGGGGCTTGGCAATTTTATTTTTACTTAAGGCATATCAACTTGGAAGCGTTACCACAGTTGTAACTTTGAGCGGAACATCCGTATTATTAAATGTACTTGTGGCCTACCTTATTTTTAACGAAAGAAACGACCGATTAAAAAAGGTCATTGCCACGGTGCTTGTGATGGTTGGAGTGGCATTGACTGTGTAGTTAATATTATTTAAATTCCGGAATCTCAATATCAAAGCGTTGAATATTCTCAATTGCGCTTTTTGCACGAGTATAAATGTGCCTAAATTTTTTACTTCCAATATTGTAATCAATTCCAATTACAATCTTTTCTTCATCTTCACCGATTATAAAACCACAAGTTAAAAGATGTGCAAGACGAGATTTCTTCATTGCAACTTCTTTTGTATCCATTTCATTGCTATGGTTAACAGAATCTCTCCATTCAATCACTGCGAATTGTATTTTATTTTCTTTTTGGGATTTTGACATAATTAATTATACAAATATATCTATGGAGGTATAAAAAACAATCTTCTTATACCTCCAATTTACTAGTTAATCGTCCTCAGCATCCGACCATGCCTCTTCGGCATCTTCCCAAGATGAATCTGTATCATCTGCGGCATCAAAAACGTCGTAATCGTCGTCATCGTAATAGCCTAGATAGTCATCTTCATCCTCATCCTCAGGACCACAAAACAGAACCTGGCCATCTAAAATCATGTATTTCACCCCTTTGCCGTCGTTGGCTGATATTTTATTTAAAAAATATCATATTAGGAACTATAAGGTCAATATTCATAATAGTTAATATATATCTAATATCAATTTCAATTTCTACTACAGGCTGTTAATATTATTATATGAATCCATTGCACTACATGGGATATGGAGTAAAATCCGAATCTTATTTGAGAAGAAAAAAGAATATTGAATTTATTACAGCTTTACCACTGGTTCATTTAAAGTATGGTTCAAACGAAAAACTTATACATCTTTACGAAACTTTTGCAGGTGAAAACCTATTCTTGCAATATCCAGGTAAAGAATCGGCGCGATTAACAAATACAAAACAACGTGATTTCAGACCTAAAATATACAATAGTAAAGGTCAGGTACTTCGGGACTTAAGTTTTATTGATGTTTGGAGCGAATTCTTTAAATTATCCAAAGATTTTGATGAAAACGATGCTGAATTCCAAGAAGCAATTTCTTTATTAATGGCATTATTTTATAAATGTATACATTTACTCGATTATATTGAACTAAATAACCCAAACTTTGTGACTTTATCACTAACTGACAATATAGCGGGCAAACCCATCAAAAATATTTACAACACTCCAGTACTTTTATTTGACAATAAAAAAAATAAAGCACTCTTCGATTATCTACAGCAAAAATTAAATGATTTGTGTGACATGTCTGTTGAAGGTTTTGTACTATATAACGAAATTCTGGCGTGGAACGAAGACTATAAGTATTATGACAACGCTATACAGAATGGTAAGCTGTGGGCCAATGCTACCGGCAGACCAAATACTCTGCTAACCCATATTGGTGTACTAGGTTATATTATGGGTGCAATAGACATTTCTGATATACTTGGAAAATTTGTGAGAACACGTGGGGTTGCAGCCCCATCAAAACAACAGATTGAGTTTCTTTTAGATAATTATGTAAATCCAACTCTTGAAAAATTTTGAAATTAACTACTCACTAGATTCAACACTTACTTTTTTTACTTTAGATTCTGTATTTACTCTCTGATATAACTCACGTCCTACTTTTTCTATTACACCTACAACGAGTGCATTCCCCATCAAAAAAGCTCTCTTTACGTCACTTGCCCCCTCCGTGTGATTATCCGGGAACATATTTGCTCTTTCAAGTTCAAGTGGTGTGAGCCTTCTGTATCTGCCCGACGCTGTTTGAATAACATGCTTAAATCTTGAGGGTGACGCACCACCTTCGCCAGTCACTATCGTTCTGGCAGGTCTATCAAGAGAATCTGGAAATTTCATGGGACCTTCAGAATAGTCATACTCAAATCCATCTTTAGTTATTCTCTTTTCTCTTTTGGCACCTTTTAGGTACAGCCATTCTTGCAATCTTTCATCATCGATAAAGAACTCTTCCGGTACTTCATCTTCAGTCAATAAAATATCCCCCAATACTGTATAAGGACCGCTATATGAGGCGTTTGTCTTATTCGTATAAACTTTTCTATCAACCATAACTCCTGCATTTTCAAAAGGTGTTGGCGATTTCTTACCTTTTTTGTTGAATTGAACAGTAATTTCAGCTAAATCTCCATCTAGCGAAAATTCCAAAGGTGTTTGACTCAGTTGCTCTACTGGAAATGCTTTTGCAAAGACTCCTTCTCTATTCAACCACTCCAACGAATTGTGAGAATTAAATTCTTCATATACTGGTGAGTTCTTTTTATACCCTAGAATATAAGTACGTTTTCTGCGCTGAGGCATGCCATAATCAGCTGCATTGATAACTCTCCATTCAACCATATATCCCAAATCTGATAATGAAGCTAACATTACGGCAAAGTCCCGTCCTCTTTGACTAGCTGGAGATTTAAGAAGCCTATCTACATTCTCTAAAAACAAAAATTGTGGTGCATATGCGCCTTTTACTTTTAGTATCCTGTGAATTTCCCACCACAAAACTCCCTTTTTTCCTGAAAGACCTGCTGCTTGACTTAATGTACGTGCCACAGAATAATCTTGGCACGGAAAACCCCCCACTAATAAATCGTGGTCAGGTATTTCATGCGTGGGAACAGTTGCTATATCAAAATTAGAGTGATTTTCTGCTCCAAATCTTAAACAATATATGTCAGATGCATGTTGAGCTTTGGTCGTAGGCTCCCATTGATTACTCCAAATTGTCGAATAGCCCCTAAACCTCTTGTCACCATACCCTTCAAGACCAAGTCTAAAACCACCGACACCTGCAAACAATTCAGCTACTCTTATAGTTTGTAAATAATCACTACTCAACATATGTGTCATTTTATCATCAGGTTCCCACTTGATCAAGCAATCAATATCCATTGTTAATAGACTTATAACATCACGTGCTATACTATCAGTCATCATGAAGAAAATACTTCAATGGGCAATAGGTTTGTTTTTACTACTTGGAAGTGCAATCGAACTGACTTCTGACAATGCTATAGGAGGTCTGCTCATTTTCATGTCTGCCGCACTTTTGCTTCCGCCAATATATGAATTTATTGAAAAAAAATATCCCGTCAAAACAGGAATCCGTGCTATAGCAATAATATTTTTATTTTTTGTTGGCGTATTGTTATCCCCCGATCTTGAATCGTTAGAAACCGAATCCGTAAACACATCAGAACAAACACAATCTGAGGTCACAGTAAACCAAGTTGACAGCATACAACAAACAGAAACAGGCACAGTTACAGCTATAACCGACGGAGACACTTTAACTGCTACGGTAAATGGTACAGAGCTAAAAATAAGACTTATTGGTATAAACACCCCCGAACTAAGCCATCCAACAGAACCTGTTCAATGTTATGCCAATGAAGCAAGGGCAGCGCTTGAATCGCTTGTGTTAAACAAAGAAGTTACATTAGAAAAAGACATATCAGATACAGACCGTTTTGATAGATATTTAAGATATTTGTGGATTGGCGAAACTCTTGTTAATGAATACATGGTGCAAAATGGCTACGCACAAGCTTCGGCCTACCCGCCGGATGTAAAGTATCAGGAAAGGTTTACCTCAGCAGAACAAAGTGCACGCAATAGTTTGGCAGGATTTTGGGCAAAAGAAACGTGCGACGGAAATGTGTACACAGGCACATACAAAGACCCCAACAAAAATGTGGGAGCCACGCCAAGTCCTGTTCCCGAACAACTCCCGATTCCACCACCACAGAATAATGTTGTACCGGCACCTGCTCCAAATCCTGTAACCCCGCCTGTTAACACATCACCCTTTACTTGTAACTGTAGTAAAACTTGCGGACAAATGGTTTCGTGCGAAGAAGCTTATTTTCAATTGAATAATTGTGGGTGTAGTGCCAGAGATGGTAATAACGACGGCGTACCTTGCGAGAGTATTTGTAGGTTATAATACAACCAAATCTAAATAAAGTGTCATCTAAAAAACATAAAAAGGAGCAGGACATGACGCAAAAAGCCCTATTTGAAAATTTAACCGAGCTTGAGATACAGATACTGCAGGTTATGCAGCAATATTCTAAACCGATTCAAAGTCCTGAACATTTAAGGCTTTTAATACTGGGAGAACAAGAGTGGAAGCAAAAAATCATAGCAGAATCAATAGACACATTGCTTTCCAAGAGTGATGTTCGGGATGCAATATGGTCACTAATAGACAAGGGTTATGTCTTATTTACCCAAGACCGAACTTTTATACTTTCAAAAAAGGGTTAGGCACTCGCTCAAAAAAAACATAGTTAGAACAAGAACCTGGCCATACTTTCCATTGAATCTAGAAGGTGTGGCTACTTTTTTATGTGTCGATTAGTATAAATATACCCTATAGTTGCTAGACGCTGCACTAATACAACAAGATTTTGTATTTTTCTAAAATTTGTCTTATTTCTTAATAAAGCGTAAAATCTTTTTAAATATCCTAAAATCCAAAACATAAGAGGTGTTGCTTGAAACCAAAACGAAGAAGGTCTTTGTTGTATTATGCTTATTGGTGCAAGGTATGGTTTGATTTGCACAGAGTTATACCTATTCACGATCCGCTTAATAATGACACACTCCAAATCATACTGGAGCTACTACAAGAAGCCGCCAATCTTGAAATCACAACAATTACACTTTTCATAACAGCAAAAGGCGGCACACATGAAATTAGAGAAAAAATCTCATCATGTGTTAAAGCGCTAAAAGAACAGGGCAAAGAAGTCAAAATTATAGTTGTAAATAGATAACCGGCTATTGAGCGAACTCAACTTTAGCCGGTTTTTTTATTAAAATCTAAACACACCTTACCAAACTCTAACCCCAATATTAAAAACAAATAACAATCCTTACATAAGATGAAATTAGTAACAAATTTAGGAGGTGACATGAAATTAAACACTCAAGAAGATTTATTCAAACATGAACTAAAAGACCTTTATAGTGCAGAAACCCAAATTACCGCCGCACTGCCAAAACTAATTAACGTTGTTCAAAATCCAAATCTTAAACAGCTGCTTGAACGACACCTTGAAGAAACGCGAACTCAAGTTGCAAGACTCAGTCAAATTTCTGAATCGTTAGGTGAAAAGTTGGATGATTCAAAATGTATAGGTATGGCTGGATTGTTGGAAGAAGGCGATAAAATCGCAAATACAGAAGGTGAAGCTGCTATTAAAGATAAAGCGCTAAATGGAGGTTCTCGCAAAGTAGAACATTACGAAATCTTGACCTATAACTCAGCAATTAAAAACGCCAGGGACTTGGGGTACGAAGATTTTGCCGATTTACTGCAAAAAAGTCTTGACGAAGAAATACGAATGGATGAAGATCTTGAACAGCTGGAATAACAGTTAACAAATAAGTATAATCTTTGCAGTGCGAACCGTTAGCTCAGCCGGTTAGAGCGTTGCATTCACATTGCAAAGGTCGTAGGTTCGAATCCTACACGGTTCACCAAAAAAATAAAAGAACCTCCAGGTGGGTGTTGGAGGTTCAAAGTTTTAAAAGGCTAGTTTACCTTATTTATTTCATTACCTAAGCAGTAGAAGCATTAACTTTTAGCTGCACAGACTCCGGGTTTGGCACGAACTCTCGTGTAGCTACATGTTTACCATTGGTATAGTTTATGCACCACTTCATAGGAACAAGTATACCCTTCCTAGGATTCATTCCATTATTAGAAGCGGCATCATTCACCTTTTTCAAGCAAATCATCAAACTTTGATGATCATGTGTTGTACAAGTCACACTAACCACAAAGCCTGTGGTTAAAGACCTTATACACTTCCTAAGTTCTGGCTCCAAATCTCTTAATGATCCTTCAAAATTCGCGACAATAATAGACCGAGCCTCTTTGGGCCCAAAACCACCTTTTCTCGACACTTTTGAACTCTCCTTTGTCTAACAAAGATTGGTAAGATGCTGAATATTAACATAAAAAACAAGAAATTTCAGGTATAATATGCCGTAGGCTTGGAGGAGTACCGAAGCGGTCATAACGGGCTAGTCTCGAAAACTAAGCGCGGCGCAAGCTGCACGTGGGTTCGAATCCCACCTCCTCCGCCATGATAGATTAATAGCTTTCACAAGGTCTTCTTTTGTTGCTTTACCAAGTAAAATGTCGGGTTCTAACTCATGTTTTATTGCTTCTATTTCTTTTAATCCCTTTTCAATTAGGAAGAAGTGTTTTTGCTTATCAAAACAAAGCTTTTTATCTTTAATCGTTAGGTTCAAACCTAAACTTTGTAGTATTTGCGTTTTGGTGTTTGAATCCCCATGTTTTAACCAGTAGTTAGCATATCTAGCAAAGTTAAATGCTTTTTCTGTGTTTTCTGTTGAAGTTTCAACTCTCTTGTTGTTATCTAATACAAGGTTTTCTACTTCCTTTATTCTTGCTAACAGGTCTTTTCTTTGTGATACATATTCAGGTTCTGAAAGTCTGCTACCATCTCTATTTTCAGGTGATACTTTAAGTTTAAGAAGTTCTTTTAAGCTGTATTGAAGGTTATCTAGTTCAGTATTCAAACCATCATCAACTCTTTGGTTAATATCAAAATCAACATCTGTAACCTCATGTAAGTATTTAACAGCAATGTTAAGAAAATCATCATCTATTTCAAATTTGTTTATTTCCGTTTCTATAGTTGTTTCAAGGTTATCAAGCCTTAAAGCCTTTTCAGTACAGTTTGGATTAGTTTTTTTAGCACAAGAAAGGTAAGTGTAGTGAAGTATTTTAGGATTATTCATTTTTTCAATTGGTGTACCGCAACTAGTACAAGTAGTTCTATTTTCAGTTTTAGCAAACTTCTCTTTACAATTTGAACAAATTATCTGCCATTTTTCATGTGCCGTAACAGTACCTCCACAGCCACCGCATTTAATTACTTTTTTATACGGAAAATCTTTAATTGTGTAATGGGAAGCAGTTTTTTTACCAAGTCTAATTTGAAGATTATTAAATTCCTCAAGTGAAATTAAAGGCGGGTGTTTACCCCAATTCTCACCATCTTTTCTTTTTATATAGCCGTAAATAAAAGGATTAGATAGTAATTTATACCAAGCAGACCTACTAAGCTTTTTACCGCCAAGCTTAACCATTTTTCTTGTTTTATAGTTCCACTTATCATTAAGCGTGTGCAAAGCTTCAATAGGCGTATAACCACTATCTATAATTAAATGTATCGCTTGTTGTAGCAGTGTAAACCTATCAGGGTCTTTATCAATGTATCTTTCTTTAGTTACAGGGTTTTGAATATTCACATATCCTTGAATAGCCATGCAAGGAACATAACCATTTCTAATTTTAGTTTTGTTTCCTCTTTTTACATTTTGGGATTTATCATCACTATCTTTTTTAGCCATTCCAAGTTCTATGGTCAGCAGTAGTTGGTCTGAAGAATCGGAAGTAAAGGTTTTATATGGTGTTCTAAGCTCTAAAATACTGCGTATACTCATTTGATAAATAAATTCACCTGCGTCTTTTGGGTTTCTTGAAATTCTGTTTGGTTGCCAACATAAAACCCCATTTGCTTCACCTTTCTCAATGCGTTTTAACATCTCTGCAAACTTGGGTCTGCCTATCTCATAAGCACTTCTAGCCTCTGTAAAGGTATCTACAATCTCAAGATTAAGTTTTTTTGCATATTCTCTTAGCTCAAATAGCTGTGCTTCTATAGAAAGCAATTGGCGGTCTTCCTCCTCTGTACTTTTTCTAGTGTAGATAAAATATTTGATTTTAGGATTTTGTGTTTCACTAAACATAGCAGTATCTTTTTTCTCGTTGTGATTATAGCACTGTATTTTATTCTATCTATCCTAGTTTAACTGCTATTAGATAGTCAGTTAAACTTAAATTATTAAATTCCGGCTTATAAGAGGTGAAATGGATACCCATTTCACCTCAAAACCCATTATCTTGGGCGGTACTGAAGTCAAGGGGCGCTACCGCGCCTAATCCTTGACTTCTCCATGCTTTGGTTTGGGTTTATCAAATTTTGGTAGTAGTTCCATGACGTTGTGGTAAGGCGAGTTTACAGCAATATCACTTGGTATTGATAAATCAAATGTTAGCTCTTTATCAGTTGTTATTATTCCTACATTAGCATTTTTTAATAAATCTAATCTTTTGTTGATTGTGCTAGAACACATATTGTTATCAAGTAAAAACCTGTTTAGTTTTTCCCTTGTTTTATCCTCACTAAACCAAGTACAAAAGAATTGAAATAAATTCATTGCTTGTTTTTTACCGTATTTTTCTTCGAGCAACGGATAAACTTCTGTTATATCTATAGTTTTGAAATTATTGGATTTTACAAGCCTTGAAAGATAACTTCTCAGTAAGTTTTCTATAGCTTCATAAGTTAGGTGGGTGTAGTTAATATCATCTAAGCCAAAATCTTGTTTTATTTGTTTTTTCTTCATGGAAACTTCAAATCTTAATATACCTGTACAAGCATCAAGCATTTTATGTGCATTAGTGTAAGCATAAGTCCATTTCTTAAGCTTTCCCATGCTATGTGCTTTGTACTCTGGTTGTTTTAGATAGAACTTAACCTTGCAGGGGTTTCCATGATATACCACACTTTCATTAGCAATTATGTTTTTCTTTTTTCTTGGAAAATCATAACTTGATAAGGTAATAATTGCTTTTTCTGCTAGTTCTTGGCTTGGTAACCTCCACGCATAACAAATATCAAGTCTTTGCACAATCCACTCAATTAAAGGGGGTAATTTTACATTAAAATAACTTTCAACTGTTACTTTTACTCTTTCTAAACATGTTAATAATCTATCAGGATAAAGCATATAAATATTGCTACCCCATAAAGCTTTAGGTGCTGAAAACTCAATATATAAATTACCTTTGTAAATGGTTACATAAAGTTGATAACTTGTTTCAAGAATAAAGGGTTTAGCATAAAAGCTTCTTTTTCTTTCGTCTGTTTCTTGGAAATCATCTAAATCTGAAATATATGAAGGCTTTGGTTTAACTTCTTTCTTTTCAACAGATTTATCACTTATTATTTGTTTTGTTTCTTCATCTATGTAGATTTTAAATCTTAGGGAATCAATCATGCTTCCCCCTTTGGAATTGGTCTATAAATCAGTTTGAAAAAGTTTAAAAACCTTAAAAATAAGGTTTCTGCTTCATTATCTGAAAGTGTTATTTTGTATTTTTTGAAATACAGGTCTTTAAAATCCTGTATAGCTTGTGCAGATAACATACTGCACCAAGCGTAATGTTTAACACCTGTTTAATAGCAATCTTTAATATGTTTAATTCTTGGGATTATTTAGAAGTGGGGATATGTATAATCTGTAAGAACCTCTACCGCTTGGTTTTATTTTCACAAAGCCATTATCAATGCCTTTAATACAACTTAATCTGTTGTTTAATATTTTAATTCTAGCCCTTATATCTTTATCAGAAGTGTTTAACCTCTTAGAAATATCTCTAACTTTCACATAATTGCCCCTAGCTTCTGTGAAGTATTTAAAAATCTGCTTACCAATATTTTCACCCTCTTGAAACTCTATGCTTCCATACTCACCAAACTTAAAAACTGTATCTGAAGCCCATATAAAGCTTTTAGGAAACACTATCTCCTCAGGTAGCTGATAGTTACTAAGTTTGGGATTTACTTTAACTAAAAGGTAATTAAATAGTTCTTCAAGTGAATGAACACTAAGAGTATTTATCAGGTGATATTTTATTGCTATAAACAACCCAAATACTAACCAAAACCACCACAGATTTAACACTGCATGGAATATTCCAACAGCATAGCTTTTAACAATTAAAAAGGTTATATCTTCAGGTTTCATATATTTAGTTGTGAGCAGGGGAATACAACAGTATTGTACTACAAAAACAAAAAACCACCCTTTTACAGGTGGTTACTTGTCTTAAATTAACCATTAAAAATGATTATCTTAAGCTTTCACATTTAAAATTGGTTTCACCCCAATTACCTTTTAGTCTGATGACCTTAAGGCTGTGTCTCTGTAAATCGGTGATCTTACATCTGGACAGTGATGATGGTGTAGTTTCCGTCCTCGGTCGGGATGATGACGTGGTCACCATTCTCCAGCGGAATCCACCAAAAGCGACCAGTCCAGACAGCGCCAGGGCAATCATTGCGAAACTGTTGCTTCTGTTCGTCGGTCACTCCCTGATCGTGATACTGCCTGCCAGTGTCGCCTTCTTTGCCGGTCTCAATGTACACGTTCTGACCGTTGAAGCGCTCTGCCAGTTCTGCGGGGGTGATGACTTCGGTGCTGACGATTTGAACGCCATCCACATGCAAGTGGGGGTTATTGTCAGCAAGACGCCCATACAAAAAGCTCCTGTTGCGGGACATTTTTGGCCTCCTGAGTATATGCCTTAATTCCGATTTATGGTATTAGTATAACATACTATAGGATATTAGTCAATCATACTAAATATGCTTATAAAGCTGTTTTTAGTGCTAAAATAGGTTCTAACTTGGGTTACAGTGTTCCGCCATGAGGCACTTGTAGCCTGGGGATTACATTGCTATTTTACTACAAAAATAAAAAGCCTTAGCAACAAGAGTGTTTGAACACTTATCACTAAGGCCTTTGGTCGTACGGGGCGGGAGTGTGTTAGCCGATGAACTTCTGCGCCACCCAAACGATAATGAGGACAATGCCAACGAAGGACACCAGACCGCCCATAGACATGGCGATCATCGCGCCGACATGACCCCCGAAAAAGCCGGCGAATCCGCTTTTCTTCTTGCCGGAGGTTTCATCCATATCGAGCATGCTGAACGGGTCTTTGAAGGCACGCCCCATATTTACAGCAGCGAAGATGAAAGCGCCCACGCCGATAACGGCACCAACCACGAGCAGGGTAATTCCGAGAGTAAACATATTTTTTCTCCTAATTTGGGATGGTTGATTAAAGCTTTCCCAACTATAACCTACTATAGGTTTAATGTCAAACTGTTAAAGCAACATATATTAACCTAATCTAGGTGATAAAATAATGTCTAACTTCGTACACAGTCGCCCACCAGTAAGTGAGATCACACAAATAAGCTCAATACAAATGAAAAAGAAGCGTGTAAGAATTGACTTAATATATACCCTATAGTATAATAACGCCAGAAATTACCCACAACACAAGGAGACTATTTAGATGAAACAGCTTAGATTTTTAGTATTGATTGCTTTTACTTGTGCCATTTTATCGGCATGTGGTATTCAACCGACCTCCGAGGTACAGCCAACCCCGGAACGACAGGTTATAATTATTGAATTCCCTGAAGTCGAACCCGAAGCGGAAGTTACCTGCTGGGGCTTTGATGCAGCCGGAAGTGGATTCAAGGTATGGGAGTTTACACCGTCTCTCGAAGGTGTATGGGAAGAACTTCCCTACTGTGAGAGCGGCGCACTAAATATTTCCTGGTCAAGCAACACCTTGGTTCGAGTGGATGACGGCTGGGTATGGTCAGGTGAACTCTCCAAATTAAAACCAGGAGAACAATTGGGTACAATCACCTGTGATGATACTACTGAACAGCCATTGTATGCATATAAAGCATATACATGCAGACATTCGCTGGCATTAACATACTCAGGTGTGAAAGTTGGATCAAAACCGTTTGTTGTTGTTCCACCACACCCTTAAGTTGTTATCCTAACAACCCCCGAAGATATTAAATTTCTGAGGGGGATTCTTTTTATAAAATACTCATTTGATACATGGATGAATAATTTCACTCCACACTCTTAATCAAACATTTGCCAACCAGCAACAAATAGTATTTAATAACAACATGAAAGGCTTCATAGATTTCATTCGCGAACAAGGCGTTATGGGTCTTGCAATAGGTTTTATGCTTGGAGGTGCGGCATCTACTGTAGCACGTTCATTAGTAAGCGATATTGTAAACCCCGTGGTGGGAATCTTTTTGGGCAAGCCTGAAAATCTTAAAGAGCTAAAATTCACAATTGCAGGAAGCGAAGTGCTATATGGCAACTTTTTAAGTAGTTTGTTGGATTTTGTGGTTATAGCAATTGTTGTGTACTACGTGTTTAAGGGTTTAAAACTCGACAAACTTCTCGACAAAAAGAAGGAATAAATTCTAAACCCTTAATAGCTTTTAATTTTCACATTTACTGATAAAAGGAGTTAGAGATGCTTAGCGGTGAATTAAGATACGAGGTAATTAGTATACGTGGAGCACGTAATGAAGAGCGAAAAACGTGCATAAGAGTAATTTCGCAGTTATTATGGCATGCTAAACGTCAAGTTTTTGAAAGAGCCAAACATCTGTATTTGGGAGGCGTTATAGAAAGGAGCGTCCCTGTATTTTTGTTTTTGACTCCAAATGTTGGTGAGGCCTTAGATTTTACGTCATATGGGGAGTGGTACAGAATATATGTTATACCTAACTATATAGAGATGTCAGACCACCCCTTAAAACCAACCGTCGAAAGGATTCGATCGTTTGATATACCCGGATACGGGATTGCTCTTAAATTCCCGGTAAAAGCCAAAAAGGGAATTCAAAGCATTCCTGTTTGGTATGTGCAACCAAATCTCTGGACTACAAACATAGACATTGCTCTACGGTTTCAGGAAGAAATACAAGCTCAACGGGTACTGCAAGGCAAAGAGCCCATAGAACTTGTTCAACCTGAACTACCTCGTTTATTTAGAAGGTTCATGAAAATGTGATAAAGCAAGTAAGTTATAAGCCCTGCATGCTAACAAAAATTACATGCAGGGTTTCTATTTAATCTAATCATGCAAATGTTAAAATGTAAGCTGCCATAACCTTGGAAGGATGCGAGAGTGGACTAATCGGCTCGCCTGGAAAGCGACGCGGCGCGCAAGCGCCTCGGGGGTTCGAATCCCCCTCCTTCCGCCATTAAAAACCTGCAAATGACTTCCTCACAATAAATTGATACTATATAAACCATGCCTAATAACATTCTGCCCCACCTTTTAATATACACACTATCATTTAGCGGAATCTGGATTGGCTCAGGTTTGGCTATTGGCTCAATTGAAAGACTTTCAAAACTATTGAAAGTGTCTTCATTTGCAATTTCTTTTATTGTTCTTGGGCTTTTTACTTCAATTAGCGAGTTTTCGGTTGGTGTTAACTCCATAATAGAAAATGATCCCGAAATTTATGTGGGAAACCTCATCGGCGCATCTATTGTTATTTTTATGCTTATTATTCCACTATTAGCCATAACCGGAAATAAAATCAAAATATCTCCCGAGCTACAAGGTTATAATCTGCCGGCATCACTTGTTGTTATAGCGCTTCCAGTTATATTAGCAATGGATGGGAAAATTGGCCGTACTGATGCCATTATTACACTTGTACTTTTTGCTTTTTTACTTATATCAATTCAAACACGTCGCGGTTTGTACGAAAAAATCAAATCAATGAATGCCAATTCAGGTACAAAAGTAGGAATGGAATTGTTAAGAATATTATTTGGGTTAGCAGTTATTTTTATTGCCAGCAAATTTGTGGTTGAACAAACACTTTATTTTTCGGAATTATTGGAAGTTTCACCATTTTTAATCAGTTTACTTGTTATTAGTATAGGTACAAACATTCCCGAGCTTTCATTTGTTTTAAGATCGGCATTTATGAAAAGTAATCAAGTAGCGTTTGGGGACTATGTGGGTTCAGCTTCTTTCAATACTTTTTTTCTTGGTGCATTAACTTTAGTTTACGGTGAACCTGTATATTTAACTAATAGTTATTTAGTAAGCTTGTTGTTTTTAGTTGGCGGCTTGATAATGTTTTATTACTTTGCACGAACCAAAAATTCAATATCACGCCTCGAAGGATTTATTTTACTATTAGTATACTTGTTATTTTTGTTTGTAGAATTTTACCTTCATAGAGGTGCACTCACACCACAGTTTTAAAGTGAACCGAAATTTAACTATATATAATTATTACCATTTCTGTTTTTTTAGGTTTATTGATTACTCTGCATAATAAATTTTCAAACGGCACTAAATCAGGAACATTCAATGGAATCGACTTTAAAGACATCGCCACAAGAACTGTATAATGTTACAACCAAAAACAAATACAACAAACTTTACTAAAACACAGCAATGAAGGTTTACTTGCTTATAGAAATAACGACATGAGCAAAATCTGGGTACGACCTATAAGCATGTTCACAGAAAAAATTGAACAAAATTGAAACCAGTTATGCCAATTTAGTAGTAATGAAAGAAACACTTCCTGAAAGTGTAGCTCGAAGTAAATCAAAAGCTTAGGATTAAGACTAGAATAATTAAATAAAAAGAGTTCCTCAACCACCGACAATAATGATTGAGGAACAAAAACATCCCTAATACTCAACCAGAAACGTTCCCATTATAATGAATAATACGCCGCCAACAAAGAAAACACTTATAATTGTAGCTATATAAGCCAAACCTTTTGTTATCCTCGTGCTTTCTATGGTGATGGTCGTGCTGCTTGAATCAACTACCCGTAATTCAACATAATTACCGCCCGACTCAAAAACCCACATACCTCCAGAAACTTCTACGGGTGATAAAACATGTACGTCTTTTGCAGGGTTACCAATCTGCCGTACTCCGGGTGTACTAGAAATCACTTGGAGTGTTTCAACGTTTTTGAGTATAAAAGGCATTGGTGAACCACCTTCTATAACTACAGATTCTGCATCAATTGTAAAGTGTTCTTCGCTACTTGTTTCAAACCTCAGATTTTTACCTGTTATGACTTCATGTCTAGTCAGATGGCTATAGGTCACGATTGCAATTGCAAACAAACACCCGCAATAGAAAACAAAATAAAAAACAAAAGCTCTATCTTTCACCACACCTCTCCTTTATACATATCTGTATGTCAATGTCTCTCAGGGAATTATACTATAGGTTTTATATTTGTGCAAAATTGTCACAATCTTGTATAATAACCCACAATTACCCCATAATGATTTAAATGGATCAAATTAATCAAATTAAGCAAACTTTAAATATAACCGATATAATCGGCAGTTATGTCGAGCTTAAAAAAGCAGGGAAAAATTACAAGGCTAATTGCCCGTTTCATTCTGAAGACACGCCTTCATTTATGGTTTCGCCCGAGTTGCAAATGTATAAATGTTTCGGTTGCGGCAAATCAGGGGATATATTCAGTTTTATTCAAGAAATAGAGGGAATCGAATTTGTAAAAGCACTTGAACAACTTGCCGACAAAGCAGGAATAAAACTTGAAAAAGCTGCCTTTGACCCAAATTCAGAGAAAAAAGCACTTATTTTTGAAATCAATGAAGTTGCTACAAAATTTTATTCTCACTTACTATTAAATCACTCAAGCGGAAAACCGGGTCTTGAGTATTTGGAAAAAAAACGTGGATTGTCAAAAAAAACAATAGGTGAGTTTAGGTTGGGATTTGCCCCTCAAGAATGGGATTTGCTATACCAATATTTAACAAAAAAAGGCTATAAACCACAGGATCTTGAAATGGCCGGCGTTGTAATAAAAAAAAGGTCAGGTGATGGATATTTAGATAAATTTAGAGGGCGGATAATGTTTCCGTTCGTATCAACTCACGAAAAAGTGGTTGGATTCACCGGAAGGTCGGTTTACGGGCAAGAGCCTAAATATTTAAACACGCAAGAAACATTTGTATTTCACAAAAATTCATATATTTACGGCTTAGAGCAATCTAAAGTCGAAATTAAATCAAAAGGAGCACTATTTGTTGAAGGTCAAATGGATGTAATAAGCGCGCATCAGGCAGGTATAAAAAACGCTATTGCTACATCCGGAACTGCATTAACGCAAAATCAACTTAAAATTTTAAAAAGGTTCACATCAGACATATCATTTTGTTTTGACTCCGATTCGGCAGGTCAGGCAGCCATAGACAGGTCGATTGATTTGGCCGAAAAAGAAGATTTTAATATGAAAGTTGTTATGCTTCCGGAAAAGTTCAAAGACCTTGATGAGCTGATTAAATCAGATCTTTCTAGAGCAAAAAAAGTGGTTAAAGATGCAGTTCCTATTTACGATTTTTATTTTTCACTGGCAATGCAAAAACATGATATAAAAACAGCTATAGGAAAAAAGCGCTTTATTGAAGAGCTGGCACCAAAATATGCAAAAATCCAAAGTAAAGTAATCCTTGACCACTATGTTAAAAAATTGTCTGAAGTAATAGAAATATCTGAAGAGACGATTTTAACAATTATTAAGGAATCTCATACTAAATTGGCAAACAAAGAAATAGAGAAAGCATTCAAAGCAACCGTACAAATAAATGCCAATTCTATAAAAATATCTACAGAAGATTACATGTTGGCATTATTATTCAACAGTGAACTTGAATTAGCTCAAAACATATTGTATAAACTAGGAAGAAATGACTTTACTAATGAACAAAATTTAGGTATATTCTCAGAGTTCAAAGAGTATGTAATTGGTAGAAAACGCCAAATTGATATAGAATACTTTATTAGTAAGCTAAATGAAAGTTTACAAGAAAAATCCCGGGAAATTTATATGACTGACCTGGGCGATTTACACGAGGATTCTAAGCTTATTGACAAAGAAGTTAACCAAACATTCAAACGCTTGAAATCTGAAACGGTAGGTCGAGAACTTATAGAAATTAAAGAAAGATTAAAAAAAGCGGAACTTATAAATAATTCCGACGAGATTCAAAAATTAACCGAAGAAGTTCTACGGTTATCTAAATTAAAAAAACAGTACGAGTTATAAATTTTAAAAGGAACTATGGCAAAAAAAGATAATTCAAAAAAAGAAACATCTAGAGAGAAAAATCTGCAAAAACTGATTACTCAAGGTAAAAAAAGAGGGTATTTAACTCAAGCCGAAGTAATGGAGTTTTTTCCTGATGCTGAAGAAAATATTGATGAGTTGGATACTTTGTATGAAAAACTTTTGGAAGCAGGTGTGGATGTGTATGACGTGGAGCTTGAAAAAGAAGCACAAAGACTTGCTGAAGAAAAGGTTGATTTATCAAAAATTCAACTTGATAAAACACGCTCAATAGACCCTGTAAGAATGTATTTAAAAGAAATCGGCAAGTCGGATTTATTAACTGCAGCCGAAGAAATAGACTTGGCACAAAAAGCTGAAGCTTTAAGATACACTCGAGTAAAAAAATCGCTAAAAGAAGATTTGGGAAGAGAACCAAAGCCTGAAGAAATCGCCGAAGAAATGGGTGTTGAAACAAAATATATTGATGAAATAAAGGCAAACTCAAAGAAATTCACAATAAAAGAAATGCAAGCAGCAGAAGAAAGATTAACCAAATCTAATTTAAGGCTTGTTGTTTCTATTGCCAAAAGGTATATGGGCAGAGGTTTGTCGTTTTTAGACCTTATTCAAGAAGGTAACATGGGTCTAATGAAAGCTGTAGATAAATTTGACTGGAGACGAGGTTTTAAATTTTCTACATATGCTACATGGTGGATTAGACAAGCAATAACAAGGGCTATAGCTGACCAGGCAAGAACAATTAGAATTCCGGTACACATGATTGAAACAATAAACAAGTACCGAAAAGTTGCAAGAGAGATTGAGCAGGAAAAAGAACGTCCGGCAAAAGCACGTGAGGTTGCAAAGAGAATGGATATAGATATTGAAAAAGCAAAAGAAATTAAAAAAATTATGCAAAACACCACATCTCTTGAAAAAACCGTCGGACGTGAAGATGACAGTACTCTTAAAGAATTTATTGAAGACACAAATATTCAATCTCCATTTGAATCTGCCAGTGCAGAGTTGTTAAAGGGACACATTGGTGATGTACTTGGTACATTGAATCCCCGCGAACAAAAAGTGTTGGAATTGCGCTTTGGTCTTAGAGACGGCAGAACCAGAACACTCGAAGAAGTAGGCAAAGAGTTTGGCGTAACCCGAGAGAGAATTAGGCAAATTGAGGCTAAAGCTTTGCGAAAATTAAGACACCCGTCAAGAAGCAAAAGACTCAGAGACTATCTTGAGTAATACGCTCATAAATTAAAACATCAGATAGTTCTATTAAATCAGGCTTGGGTAGCGAAAATTCCTTTATTAGTATGAATTGTGAGGGGTTGTTAATTGTGTTCTCAAAATTTACCCAAGCCTGGTGATAAAATGGGTATTTTTTTGCAATTTCTTCATTTTTGGCATATTTCAAAGGCCGTGAAGAAATAATTACGTAATCATATACAAGCGGGTTTTCTGGTAAAGAGTATTGGGCTCCTTCAGACTCATAGGACTCAAAATTCATTACTTTAACGCTGTCTAACTTATTCATTGGGTCAAGCCCCTCTTTTGATAACACAAGTTTTGTGCTTAATTTAGGTAAATTATTTTGTGCCCATACATATGCTTCAGATTTTGGTGTATGCCGGTTAAACTGCCATATTAGTAAGTATGGAAAATATAAATAAATTACCACAACTGCAACCAAAGCTACATAATAAACATATTTATTCAAATATTTTTGCAAACTAATAATTCCGTAGGACGCATAAACAAACACAAGAGGAAGAATGGGCAATAACCATCGATCAACACGTCGTGTACTTAGTGAATAAAATAATAAATAAGCAGCTACTATTCCTACAGTTGCAAAATGCAATGTTGTATCAGACCCTTTTTTAAAAATGAGTACAACTCCCAACAATAACCCTACAAACAATGCAGGAGTAACAAGATAATTTAGTGAGTAAATATATTTAAAATACCCAAAATCTACAGAATCAAAAACAAGACCATTTTCTTTGACAGACAAGGTAATTGTTCTAAATGCAAAGTCGTTTGCGAAGGCCCAGGAAAAGGGATTTGTTATAACAAAAGTTCCAAATATTATAAAAAGAAGCACTGCTAATCCGTAAAAGTCTTTTTTTGAGATATATAAGAGTAAATAAAGGGGTAGGCTCAAAATTGCTGTGACCTTAGTGCCAAAAGCCATTCCTAATAATACTCCCAATACTATAGTGATTTTTTTATTTGGCCCTTGAAAATAGTAATAAATTAAAAACAAGTATGACAAACTCAAAAATACGGTGAGAAAGATATCTGCATTTATATAATGAGCAAGAACAATTAGCTTCCAGTTTAGAGCAGCAAAAAAGAATGCGAATAGCAGCCCTAGCTTCTTTTGAGAAGTTGAACTTCTCTCATGAGAAAATAACAAAAAATAAATTCCCGTGGTGGCAATTGGTATAAGCATGGTAAATATTGCTTGAAAAACCCGCATAGCTACATATAAAATAGTTTTATCAAATCCTATCCCTAACAGATTTGCTGATTTGCTGAAAACCATAGTAACAACCGTAAGTATATAAGTAGGTACAGTTCCATAAACATAAGAAACAGGAATTAACTCGTAGTAACTTTTGGTACGCATTATGCTTTTAAGGTTATAAGTATATTTTATTGCCAATTCGGCAAATTCCGGTTCATCGGCATGAAAGCTATGAGGGAGCCCAAAATTTATGTGATATAACCGCAAGATTAGTCCTAAAAAAGTGGTTAAACTTAGTGAGTACAAAAGAATTTTGTGCTTTTTTAATAAAGTAGTAATAAGTAAGTACACATTTAGATTTTACATTAATATCTTTTTAGTTTCTTTTTTGTATAACTCAACGTCAGGCTGATTAAAAGCATTTACGCCAAAAAGTTTACCTAAAAACATAACTTCAATCATTTTATATTGCATAAAAGCTCCAAGCGCATGTTCGTTTACCGCATCTAAAGTTATTTCCATAAACGGAAGTTCTTCTTTTTTGTATACTTGCTTCACTCCTTGAAGTATTGCACTTAAGGCTTGTTCAGGCGAAGGAAAATCATGCAATACACCAATATTTTCACTTTTGTCTTTTGAATACACAAAGGTAAAAAATTTATCACGCGGACCTCCAATAAACAATTGTCCAAGAGAATGCAAATCTGTTGAACCCAAAGCTACAAGCGGGGTTATTCCCACACCTTCTTTTCCGATGCTTTCGGCAAGAAGTTGACTATACCATTTACCAAGTGACTCAAGCTCAGGATGAAAAAAGAAATTAACATGCGTGCTGCGACCTTTTTTATAGTTTGTGTATTGTACCACTGCAGACTGCATGGCAATGTTTTTTGTTGTTGAAACCGACACATTTTCACCAACAACGCTCATGGCACCTTTTAACAACTCAATAATATTAACCCCGGCACAAGCTAAAGGAAACAAACCTACAGGTGAAAATACCGAATACCTCCCCCCTACTTTTTGCGGTATGGGAAGACAAGTTATATTTTCTTTTCTGGCATTGAGCCATAAATCAGATTCATATGCTGTTGTTATAATTGTTCTTTCTTTTAGGGCGGGCGCTTTGCGTAAAATTTCTTGCATGTTTACAATTGTTTCAAGCGTCGTTCCTGATTTACTTACGATATTCAACAAAACCTCATCTTTTGACTTAATGCTGGTCAAAAACCGGCTTATTTGTTTTATGTACCTGGAATCATTTGTATCAACAAAAAGCATTTTCGGGTGTCTGCCGGGTGTTACTATGTCGTAATAACCAAAAACAGCATCGTAAACTGCTTTGGTACCTAAATTTGAGCCCCCTATACCTATATCAATAATATATTTGAGTTTTTTGTTTGTATATTTACGTTTAGTATTTAAAACAAGCTTAAGGATGTCTTCATCAAAAGGTAAATTAATTGAACTTTCGTCAAAAACATATTCAGAAAATTCTGATGTTTTTTTTAAATGCTTAGCATAATCAGCTAAAATGCCACTATAGATTTTAAAATCTTTGTCTGGAACTTGAGCAGTATCCTTAAAATGTAAGTCCATTGAACCAATTATAACAGCAGTTGATAAAATACTTCCATGCCCTAAAAATGGTGAAACCACAATCTCCTGCACATGTCCACACGAAAGATCGATAAAAGTGAGTATAAAAACTTCGGGTATGCAAAACTATTTAAGCGAATTTAGCCTAATTCAAAACTTTTTTAAAGTTTTTTGATAATTACAGAAATTTCATCTTTGTATACTATTTCCCATTTACCTGATTTAACCATCATTTCAGTGACAGCTGTACGTTCTTGTGACATAAGAGCCCATGCTATACCTTTCTCATCAAAAAAACCCAAAAGCATATCAACTTCTATTACTTCAGATTTTATACCTTTAAACAAATTACTATATTCCCCATAGGGAAACGTGCCATTGTGGCTCCAGGCCGGCATCCTTCCATCAATGTAAGTTTTGTACTCCGGTAGCTTCCATATTAAATATCCTCCTATATTGTAATCATTAAACATTTTTCCCTCGAGCGGATTTTGTTTTACATACATAACCGCGTCGTGTGGGAACTTGTGTTTTACTGCCCATCTTCGACTGTCTAATGTTAGATAAAGCTCTTTTGCAAAAAATATAAACGAAAATAATAATAAAGCTCCACCTACCAGCTTGAGTGTTTTTAGAATTTTAAGTTGTTCAGGTGGTCTAAATAATTTCCACAAATCCTCCGCAAATTCACCAAAATATAATGATATTGGAAAAACTCCCATCAGCATCATATGACGATAAAAATAAGTAAATCGTATAGACAAGGCAATAAAAAACACCGTGACAAAAAAATACCAAATGCCTAATCTTTTTATTAGCCTGTGAGCTGAAATAAAAGTTATAGCAATCATACATACATATAAACTAAAGTTCCACGTATCAAAATCGGCGGGTAAAAATTCGGCAATCGTGGTAAAAGACAATGCACTTCTTTCGTTTTGTAAGGTTTTGTGCAAATTCCAGCCGTATGCATTTATAAACGTAGCTAAGCCACTAAAAATTCCGATTAAAATAATCTTAAAGTCTAAACGCTTAGTTTCAAGTAAATTATAAAAAGCATAAGCTGCCAGAACAAAAAGTCCAAGCATCCAGTCAGCATGTAGATTTACCCAGAGTATAAATATAACGGGAATATACATAATATGTTTTTTTTGAAAAGTTAATATATAAATGAGCAATGAAAACAAAAGAGTACTAAAAAATAATGGCCTAACAGTGAGAATGAACATTCTAATGGATATAAAAGTCAGAATCAGACCTATTACTTTACCCGGCTTGTTAGAAACAGTTTTGTCTATTAAGTAAACATAAAATAAGGATGCTGTAATGCTGAATACCAAACTCAAAATAGCAGTTCCCCATTCATCTCCAAACAGCACTACAGGAAAAGCCATAATTATTTGTGAAAGCCAATAAGAATTGGCCCACTCATAATCAGGCAGTGTATATGAAAATATGTTTTCCCGTAATAAGTGGCCTTGCGTTAAAAAGTATTCTCCGTATTTAAAGTGCCATCCAAAATCGTGATCTACAGGTGGTGCAAACAACACAAAAACACCTAACAAGAACAAATATAAACTAAGTTTATTTTTTAATACTGAGTATATGCTTAAGAACATACCAAAACGTTAAAAATAGTACTCCTATACCGGCACCAATTGCAAAATTTAAATAAATATTTCTGTAACTTTCTGAAATAATCGGGTTTTCGGCCACCCGAATAATGCTTAAATTGGGATCTCCTTCCCGTCCTACTTTTTCGTTAAAGTCCTCAAGATGTCCGGTTAAAGAATTCCATAGGCCTTCAGCTGAAACCGGCGTATTACCCTTAGTTTGCAGTCTTATTACTTGTGGTGCCTGTTTTGAAACTCTTATTGACCTTTTTATTGTACTCAGGTTTTTGTTTGTGATTTCTAAATTAAGATCCTTTAGTACCAAGCTATGCAAATCCCGGCTTTGAAGAATTCCAATTAGGCTCGTTGTATAAGCTTGTGAATTTTGTGATGCATAAAAACCTTCATATAAAAATACATTTCCGTCATCTGCACTTCCAATGCTTTCAACTGATCGGGTTACAAATAAAGAACCTACTGCATTGTATCTAGGTGGAAGTACAAAAAAACTAATACCTCCAAGCAACCCGCCCAATAAACCGGCAAGAACTATATTTTGCTTATATTTTTTAATAATTTCAATAAATTCTTGGTAATCCATGTTTTAAACCGAACGCTCTATCATGTAATCGGCTATCCCAATAAGATAATTAAAATTCTCATCAATCCATTTTTCATTTTTGTTTCTTAACAGCGCCTCTTTCGCCTCATAAACATATTTTTTGGCCAGATTTCTTGTATACTCGAGTGAGCCTGTATTAACTATAATTTGCTGTACTTTAGCGTGTTCTTCAATTGTCAAATCTCTTTTTCCAAGAACATTTAAAATAAATTCTTTTTCTTCACTATTGCCCCTTTCTAATGCTTTATGAATTAATAAAGTATATTTACCTTCTTTAATGTCGTCCATGTTAGATTTACCCATTTCGTTAACATCACCAAAGATTCCTAAAATATCATCTTGTATTTGAAAGGCTATACCTGCAGGAATCGCAAACCTGGTTAAGTGTTCAAGCTCAGCATCTGAAGCGCCTGCCAAAATTGCTCCCAAATGCAAAGGATTTTCGTATGTATAAACTCCTGTCTTCCAATTAAGCATGTTAAGTACTTCTTCTTCGCTTACCCCAGCTTTTACGGAATTATAAACATCGGCAATTTGGCCATAACCTGTTATCTCAATTTTTTTGTTTAAATTATTTAGTAATTTCACTTTTAATGAATCAGAAACATTTAATTCAAGAATAATCTGCATTGCCATATGCGAACCCACCAGGCCGGTTGTTACTGCAATAGAATCTCCAAAGTGCTTAGCATCCTGGCGGTTAAATTTTTGGTCTATGTATTGTTTAGTGAAAATTTCGTGAGCGGTTAAGTCTCCTCTGCGTAATTGTGACAAGTCCATAAAATCATCTTCAATCAGCAAATAAGCATGAATAAGCTCTACTGCCAATGCAACTTGCAATACAGATGCTTCGTCTTCTCCGTCACACATTTTGTATGTGTGATAAACAAATGAACCCCTCAACCTTTTGGCGCCACGCGTCATAAATTCTTTTAAAATATGGACCGCGTCTACGGAATGACTGCCATAATTTGAAGTAAAACTACTTATATGCTCATCAAAGTATCTATCTATTACAGGTTGTAATTTGACTTGAAACTCTTTAAGAGTAGTTTTAGCTTTTTTTGCACTTACGGATGACAACAATGACATATAAAGCATATAATAGCATTATTAAAGTTAAATTTGGTATAATGGTCAAGCTAAAGTATGCCTTCTAAACCCATCGAAAATAATACAACAACTGTTCCCACTCATATTTGCATAATTCCTGACGGCAATAGGAGATGGGCAAAATCAAAAAACTTACCCGCTTCAATGGGGCATAAGCGTGGTGTGGAAAACACTGAGTCTTTAATTGAAAAGGCTCACGAGATGGGTATTAAATACCTCACAGGTTGGGCACTTTCTACAGAAAACTGGTTAAGTAGACCGGCTGAAGAAAACAATTTTTTGTTTGGTTTACTAAAAGATTTTTTTAAAAAACAACATGATTATGCATTAAAGAAAGGTTATAGGTTTTTGCACATCGGGCGTAAAGACCGACTTCCCGAAGATATTCTTGAAATTTTAAGAACTATGGAAGAAGATACTAAAGATTTCACTGAATTCACAACAATAATCGGTCTGGACTATGGCGGTCAAAATGAACTTATAAGAATGATGCAAAAGCTCAAAGAACAAAACCTTGAAATCACTGAAGAAAATATAACAAACAATTTAGACACAGCGGGTATCCCCGACCCGGACTTTATAATTAGAACATCGGGTGAGCAAAGATTAAGCGGATTTATGCCTTGGCAAAGCACATACGCAGAATATTATTTCCCTGAAATTTATTTTCCCGACTTCGGGCCTAATGAACTTGAACAAGCTATTGAAGAGTATAAAAATAGAAATAGAAGGTTTGGAGGTAACTAAAAGCACCACACATTATGTAGTTACTCTTTTTCTTTTCTTAAGGTTTCCCCTTTTTGTCCTGCGCTTTGTAGCAAAACGCTTCTGCATTGTTTTTGGCATAACAGGGCACAGTATATCTGATAAACTATTATTATGCAAAAGCTTATAACGCTTATAAAAAAAGAGGCTGATATTTTGATTATTCTTGCAGTGGGAGTCGGATTTAGATTAAAAGATATTGCTAGAGACGATTTGTGGTTTGACGAGGCTTTTACCGGAGTACTAATGAAATTGCCTTTTAATGAATTTGTTGAGGTTGTAGCTAAAGATGCAACTCCGCCGTTATATTATTATCTTTCACGAGTCTGGACAATGCTCTTTGGAAGTGACGACTTTGCCTTAAGATTACTTCCCACTCTTACCGGCATAGGCACTATTTATGTAGCTTACTTGGTGGGCAAAACCTTGTTTAACAAAGAAAGTGGGCTACTTTCTGCTATTTTAATAGCTATAAGCCCGTTTTTTACCGGATATTCCATTGAAGCCAGAGCCTACAGTCTATTTGGATTTGTTACCATTCTTACCTTTTATTTTTTGATTAAACATAAAACAATCGCGTTTGTGCTGGGAATGGTTGTAATGCTTTTTACACATTATATGTCAATTGGCTTTATCGGGGCTTTTTTACTTGTTTATACACTTATTAATAAAAATAACTTAAAGAAAGTAAAAAGGGATTTTGTATGGTTTATTCCACTCATTGTTTTAATTGTTTACCAGTTAAAAGAAATGGTACAACAATCTGAAGTAGGCCTTAATAGCGGCTGGATGCGTCCAAGTAGTATTATAAATATTCCCAGAAGCTTAATTGCCTATCTTTTCGGAATTAAAGTCAGGCTTCCCGGAGCAGATGCACTTAATGATATAGATTTTATTTTTAATGAGTATGTGTGGGGCGGTATTCTAGTTGTAGCCTTTGGCATTGGTTTAATTTACACTGCATACAATACATATAAGTCCGACCGTGAAACCTTTATAAAACTGGTATATCTTGTCATTTCATTTTTAGTGCCTCAAGGGTTGCTAATATTTTATGGGTTATTCAAGGGCGAAAGTTTGTATGTAGAACGGTATTTATTTCCGGCGGCAATATTTTTCATGTTAACAGCTGGGATGCTATTAAAAAAACTCTTTAGTTTTGAAATATCGGCTATAATTATAGGTCTGTATGTGGTTTTAATATTAAATCTGGTACCCCATCCTTATTACACCGGAATGAAATCACTAGCAAAAGAGTTTGGAAGCGAACCTTCTGAAATAGTGTTTGTATCACCTTTAGATTATGTTGTAGCTAAGCATTATTTTGGAATTCATAACAAAAATGTAAAACTCCAAGATCCTCAAAATCCTATGGAAACTTTTGTTTGGTGGCCATTAATTGATGAGCCTGTATTACCGAATAGTCCACAAAACGCCTTTTATGTTTCGGCAGACCCAAATGTTATGACGGAAGAGTTTGTTAAAATAGAAGCACAAGAAGACTTTGGCGATTATGAAATATATATGAGGCGTTAACTCACCAATTTCACTGAAAATTTCATTTTTTTCAAATTACCGTCTGAATCTTCTACTTCAGAAATTCCCGTTTCTTTGTAGTAAGCTACTAATTCCTGAGACAATACTTCTTTATTTTCTTTAATATCCTGCTTTTTTTCGTTTATTTCTTCTTTTAGTGCACTATAACTTGAATTTTGTGTAACTTTTTGTTGTATTGCTTCTCTTTTTTCTTTAGCTTCTTCTTTAAGTTCTTCAAGTCTTTCCTGGTTTTTTACATATGCCATATCACTTTCAAGTGCATCCTGGTACTGTTCCTGTAATGCAGCCAGCTCATCCTGCAAGTCCTGAATTATTTTTAATCGCTTCTTTATTGTTTCATCTAACATGAAATTCTCCTAAACAATTTACTACTTTTAAAATTTAGTTTGAAACTTATTGTGAGGCCAAAAGTGCCATTTCTACCAGTCTATTACTATAACCCCATTCATTATCATACCATGCTAACACCTTAACAAAATCTCCGTCAATAACACTTGTCATATTTAAATCAACAATACATGAATAGGGGCTTCCTATAATATCCGACGAAACAATTGGCTCATAAGTTGCTGCCAAAACATCTTTATAAAAAGGGTTAGCTGCTGCGTCTTCAAATGCTGCATTTACTTCTTCTTTGGTCGTCTTTTTTTCGACTAAAAATGTGAGGTCAGATACCGACCCGGTCATTATTGGAACGCGTATTGCCAAACCGTCAAATTTTCCTTCAAGCTCAGGAATTGCTTGTGTTGTAGCTTTAGTAGCTCCCGTTGTAGTTGGAACCATATTCCATGCACCTGCTCGGGCTCGTCTAAGATCTGGTTTTTGCGGATTTGGCGCACCGTCAACTAAATTTTGACCTGCCGTTACAGCATGAATTGTGGTTAGCGCTGATTTTATTATTTTAAATCTATTATGAATAACTGAAACTACAGGAGATATACAATTTGTTGTACATGAAGCATTAGATATAACTTTTTCGTCTGCATATTTGTCGTGATTTACGCCAAGCAAGTATGTTTTTGTTTCTCCACCTTTAGTCGGCGCCGAAACTACAACTTTTTTTGCACCCGCATCCACGTGTGCTACAGCTGCATCGTTTTCTACAAATCTTCCGGTACATTCAAGAACAACATCAATGTCATTTTCTTTCCATGGTAACTTTTGTGGCTCTTTTTCGGAAAGTACGCGGATTTTGTAAGTATTATCAATTAAAATATAGTTTTCTTTGCCTGTTTTTGTAAAAAAATCCTTTTCTCCCCTAAAGGCACTTATTTCTATTTTCTTGCCATCTTCAATAACAGCCACGTCGTGGGGGTATGTACCATAAACCGTATCATATTTTAATAAATGCGCCAGAACTCTCGGATTTGCAAGGTCATTTATAGCTGTAATTTCACAATCATCTCTTTCAAAAGCTATCTTAAATGAAGATCTTCCGATTCTTCCGAAACCATTTATTGCTAATCGGGTTTTGTGTGTTGTCATAAATTTTTATTAATCCATTCTTTAAGAACTTCTTTTGACACTGCACCCCGCTTTCGGGATTTCTCGGCTCCCTGCTCATCCAAAATAATAAAGGTTGGAATAGCCAATACATTAAATCTTGCTGCTAATTCGCCTTCCTGTTCAACATCGACCTTTTTGAATTCCACTTTTCCTTCATAATCATCTTTAATCTCAGCAAAAATAGGCTCCATCATTTTACAAGGACCACACCAGTCAGCGTGAAAATCTATAAGTGTAATCATAAATACCTCCTGATTCTAAAAAAGCATTTCTACTAAAAATATGATAACATATCACTTGCCCATGAGAAATGTACTCAAAAAAAGCTACCTAATAATTTTGGCGAGTATAGTCATTATCAGTGCAACACTGGTAGTTAGCTCCGCACACTCTTCTGAAACCCTTGTTATTAGCGGTTTTGTTAGCGAAAAAGAACTTCCTGACAGACAAAATTACTTTGCTACATTAAAAAAATCTTACGATCCTGAAATTTCCTGGCAAACTACAGACACAATAAATACATCAAATCAACCGATTGTTAATGGCAAGTCCGGCATTGTAGTTGAACTTGATTCGGGAAAAGTTGTGTTTGAAAAAAATGCACACGAAAAAAGAAAAATTGCCAGTATCACAAAAGTAATGACAGCAATCATAGCCTTGGAACATGCTGACCTAGACCAAAAAGTGGTAATTAGTAAAAACGCTGCAAGTATAGGTGAAAACTCTATGGGACTTTTGGAAGGTGAAGAGTATACACTTGAAGAGTTGTTGTACGGGCTAATTTTAAATTCGGGCAATGACGCGGCTTATGCAATTTCTGAAGCAGTAGCCGGAGACACAGAAACATTTGTATATTGGATGAATTTAAAAGCAAAAGAGCTGGGTCTTGAAAATACATACTTTGCAGACCCAAGCGGATTAGATAACGACACTTACAGCACAGCATATGAACTTGTAAAACTAACGCGCTACGCACTAAAAGACCCTGATTTTAGAGAAATTGCCAAAACTTTAGAAAAAACTTTAGAAGAACCGGGTAAACATGCAACAAAACAACTGTATAATCAAACTAACTTATTAAACACTTATCCAGGGGTTTTAGGTTTGAAAACCGGTTATACCGGAGCAGCAGGTCTTTGCCTGGTATCTTATGCTGAAAATGACGGGGTAGAGCTTGTAGGAGTTGTTTTAGGAAGTAATGATAGAAGAAGCGATATGATTTTAATGCTGGATCATGGATTTAGTACACTTGGGGTTGATATTGAGCATAATCTCCTATAGACACATTATTCTTTTCAACCCACCCTCCATTTACTTCTAAAGTATATCTTACTGGTAACTTTGGTGTATAACTTGGGCATCTTTGGTCTGTTGGAACAGTACATGGGGGGACATTTTGCTTTATATCAACAATACGCCAATTTTCGTCAAACCAAATCAAATCAAGTGGAATTAAAGTATTTTTCATCCAGAATGAATATATGCCCGTTGAATCAAGTATAAATAACATTCCCTCGTCTTCAGCCATATATTCTCTAAACATTAAGCCTTTTTGTTTTTCAGCGGGTGTTTGTGCTACCTCAACAAAAACTCTGGCGTTATTTATAGTCACCGAAGCTGTAGATTTTGGATTCGGGGATTTGTCAAGGTGTAAATTTAAGCCCATAGCTATACCTATAATACTAACTATTACTAATACAACAATAAGTTTTCTGTTTATTTTCTTCATGTGTGAGTAGGGTATGAGCATAATTAATATGTCTTTCTTGCTAACATTCTATACGCTCTGAAAACTCTTGATACGTTTTTATCTGGCAATCCTCCATTTGCTCTTTTAAGCAAATTCCAAGCTAAAACCGCAGGTATAACTTCATCGTCTGATGAAATAAAACTTTCAAAATCTTTAAGCTTTCTTCCACCCGATAATACCCATACTGAGTACCATTCTTTAGCTGTTTTATAAGGAAAATTCAATAAGCGTAAATCCTCAAATGTTCCATGTAAAATTTCTTCTTCCTTTTGCTGATTAATAATGCGAATATTTGGTTCTCCTGTTAACTCATCGAGACCTTCAAGATCACCGGTAACTAAATTGCCCTCTTGTGTATATGTAAGAACTTGTGACCCTGCCAATAAATAAAAATTTTCATAACTTGGCGCAGTATATTCTGCTAATCTGTTGGAAACTTTTTCCCATTGCCTTAATGGAACCATTCTTAGTATCGTCTGTACTTCATCTTTAGTAAAACCCCTACCCAACAACCTTACATAGGAATTACAACCCTGTAGTAAAAGCTTTCTATAATCTTCAACCATTACTCTTTTAATAGAATCATCTATAAGATCGCTTCTGGATGCACCAATTTCACTAATTAAAACATGCTTGGTATCAAGTTTGCCTTGTTCTCTAAAGCTTTCTTCTTGATTGGAAAAAAAATCATAAAACCCACCGTTCTCTCTCAATCGCGTTAAAGTGTTATAAGTAGAAATTCTCGATCTACCTTCTTTAAATCGTGCCAAAATCTCATCCGCCGCCAATGCTTCATATTTACTTCTCTCATACCTGAGATATTGGTTTAGTAATCTTACAATTTTTAACTCATCTCCTTCCTCATTTGCATTTCTCAAGAGAATAAAATAAATATTATTTCGTAAATTAGGTTCCATTATAATTTTATTTATTGCATGTTCCTGTTCATGCAAAAAAGTATCCTCAGAAATCTCCTTCATGGTTCTAGTTCCGTTTTGTAAACTTACTGCCCACGTGAGCTGAGGATCTCTTACATCCCCAAGCAAACAGCCTGCAATATGTACCACATCTTTTAATTGTGCGCCTTCCGCTCTACTTTTGTCCAAATACATACCAGAATAAAGTTTAGCAAAATCGCTTTCATACAAGCAGTTAAAATAAAGTGTAAAAGGGCTAATCCTCATTTGAACTTCTCCGGTAGCAGGTATTCCAAAAACCCTCTCAAAAACTTCAGATGGTGGTAAATTTCCGTTTTGTGTGACATCTTTAATTCTTTCTCTGCGTTCAACAAATTCTTCTGTTTGTTTGTTGAGCAAAAAATACAATTCATTTGTAATATTCAATTCAACGGCCATCTCTGTTAATTTATCAAGAATCGCATCAAAATCTTTCCCATCTGCTACCATTTGTAACATTGTAGTTTGCAAGGAGGTAATCTCTAGAACATCTTTTTCATATAGTTCAATTAAAAATGGTAACTCTAAAGACGATCCCTCAGTTAAATTAATTTTATCCAAACTTAGGTCTGTACCTATTTCCAGGACAGGTTCACTTGTAGTTTCTTTTGTTGGAGTATTTTCGAGAGTAGGCCCCTCTGTATCAGCTGATAGAGGTTCAGTGGTTAAAGAATTTATCATATCTTAATAATACAGTATGCTATCATTACACCGTGCCCGAAGAAAAACCACAAACACTTTTAGGTCTCAACGATCAACAAATACCGGCTGTGCAACATAAAGACGGCCCTGCGCTTGTAGTAGCAGGTCCGGGAAGCGGAAAAACACGTGTTCTCACACACCGTGTGGCACATTTAATACTCGAGCACCAAGTGCCGGAGACAAATATTTTATGCGTAACCTTCACAAACAAAGCTTCACAAGAAATTAAAGAAAGAGTCGAAAGAATATTAAGCACAACAGATTTAAATATTAAAAAACTTCCCTGGAGTGGTACATTTCATTCAATTTGTTCAAGAGTTTTGCGAAAAGATGGCTATTTAATTGGAATACCTGCAACATTTGTAATTTATGACTCAGACGATCAGCTTTCACTAATTAAGGCAATTGAAAAAGACTTTGGAATTAATACAAAACAAACCACTCCGAATGCTGTTTTAGCTACAATATCAAATGCTAAATCAGAACTTATTGATCCTGACGAATATAGCAGTTATGCACACGGATATTTTCAAAGAACAGTTGCAAAAATATATCCTGAATATCAAAAAAGACTTCGTGCTAACGACGCCTTAGACTTTGATGATATTTTAGTTGAAACTGTGAGGCTTTTTGACACAAACCCGGAAGTTTTAGAAAAATACCAGGACATTTTTAAATATATTATGGTGGATGAATACCAGGACACCAACAAAGCTCAATATGTGCTTACAAAAGTGCTTGCTCAAAAATACAAAAACTTATTTGTGGTAGGTGACATGTCACAAGCGATTTATAGCTTTAGAGGTGCAGATTACCGAAATATTTTAAATTTTCAGCGTGATTACCCTGAAGCCGAACTTTATAACCTAGAAAGAAATTACCGCTCAACCCAAGTAATTTTAGACGCGGCAAAAAATATAATAAAAAACAATTCAACGCACATTAAACTTGACCTTTGGACTGAAAAAGAAAGTAACGAAAAAATAAAGGTATATACAGGAAACAACGAACATGAAGAGGCAGAATACATTGTTGGAAAAATTTTTGGCGAAATTTCCCAAGGCAGAACATTTAGTGATATAGCTGTTTTGTACAGAACTAACGCTCAGTCAAGAAACATTGAGGAACATTTAATTAAAAACAACATTCCATACAAAATTATTGGGGGTTTTAGGTTTTATTCACGAAAAGAAGTTAAAGACATAATTGCGTATTTGAGAGTGATACATAACCCTAAAGATTCAGTGTCATGGGATCGAATTATAAATGTTCCTCCCAGAGGAATTGGCCAAAAATCCAAAGAAGATATAAAAAACGGCGGTTGGAATGTAGCTGAAATTGAATTTAAGGCAAAATTGCCGGTTTTAAAGTGGATGGAGCAAAAAGAAACATTATCAACAGTTGAATTAATGGACGAAGTTTTGCGTGACACAGGTTATTTGCAATGGCTAAACGACGGTTCGGAAGAAAATCTTGAAAGAATAGAAAACATTAAAGAGCTGCGGTCGGTGGCGTCGACTTTTATTGACCTTGAAGAATTTTTAGAAAATGTTGCGTTAATTGAAAGTACCGACAAACCCAATAATACAGACCTAAACGCTGTAACTTTAATGACAATTCATGCAAGCAAAGGGCTTGAATTTCCGGTTGTATTTTTAATCGGTATGGAAGAAGGTTTGTTTCCTCATTCAAGGTCTTTAATGGAACTTCCCGAACTGGAAGAAGAACGTAGGTTATGCTATGTAGCGGTTACGCGCGCTATGGAAAGACTTGTAATAACACTTGCAAGTAAAAGACTTTATTTTGGTAGGACAGAAAGCAACATGCCAAGCAGATTTATAAAAGAAATTCCCCAGGATTTAGTGACTCAAGAAGGTCATACAAAAAATAACTTTTTCTCAGATAGTGAAACTATAAACAATTTTTTGGATGAGATGGATCAACGTAGAAGGAATTTTAGTTGGTAAGAATAGGAAATGCCCAGCTAAGAATTACGTTGTCAGAACCTTTTTCAGTCTTTTTGCGCCGAATAATTAACACTTCGCTGTTTGCGTTGGCGACTATTCCTAGCGCTATATGGGTTAAAGCTGCTGGTTCGGGGTTTTGCACATGTTTATTTTAACAAATGCTACAATTTTCGTATGATTAAAAACCTTTATTTAATCGGTGGTCCTCCGAGAGCAGGAAAATCGTCAATCGCTAAAACATTAGCAATACAACAAAATCATATATTTATATCCATGGATGATGTTAGGGGTCTTTTAAAAGAACTTCGACCCGCAGGGATTTCTCAAGATCTATATTATGACGAGGGTATGGAAATTGAAGAGTTTTATGCAAAATATACCGACCCTTCGCGAGTGTTTGAACTAGAAAAACAGCAGAATAAAATTGCTGAAAGAGGTATTTGGGCTATAGCTGAAAAATTTTATGACTGGGAAAATCTTATTGTCGAAGGTATAGGGGTGACACCAGAGTTTGCAAATGAGATAGGAAAGAAATTCCAAACAAAGAGCGTATTTTTAGCTGCAAAAAATAACACTATTTTAACTAAAAGAATTTACGAAAACGGTTTGTGGGACAACGAAAATCCCTATCCTGACATTTATAAAGAAAAAGAAGCGATTTGGACTGAGCTGTACAACAGTTGGTTTATTGACGAGACAAAAAAGCACTCTGCACCCTTAATTTACATTGATGGATTATCAAGTGACAATGTTGTTAATAAGGTGAGTCAAGTTTGGAACCTGTAACAACAAAACTTTACAAGTATTTGAGCCTATAGTATAATCTCGACAATTGATTTTGCTTATCCACGCCACAAAAAGGAGATTTTTACGATGGCGAGTGTGACAGTTTATATTTCCAGGGATGTTCGGAAAACTGATCGCGAAAAAATGCGAACAATGCTGCAGGATATAGCACAGGTAACACGTCTATTAGTGGGTTCGATGGACGTGCAATTCCAAATGCTACGGGTTGAGTATGAGGTATTTCAGTTCATCGAAATAAATGAACGTATGGTGCCTGCAGATAGTTCTACTGTTGCGATAGAAATAATTGCAGTAGAAGAGGCGCCATCGAAGAAAACACTGGATCTCTTAGCCGGTTGTGTGGTATCTATCCTTTGCCACTACTTCCCGAATATAAAGAATCCAAACACTTGGATCCGCATCTACGGCGCGTCCGCCTCGGGCTGGTTCGAAGGGATACCTTCAACTAACCAAATTGATGCTGTATTAAGGTCACTGGACAAAATCAAAGGTATGGGTCTTTCTCATGCCCGAGCCTATGCTATGGTTTGGCTAAATTCAGCGTTCCCAGCGTAACCCGAATAATCCTGCCAATCAGAGGGTCCGGCTTCGTTTTTAATTTAGCCGGACCCTCATCTCTTATCCACTACATCAATAAACTTATAATTCTTAAAGGGAAGTAGCTCTTCTATAATCACCTCAATAATATTTTCTTTAGCATCCTCATACTGCTGTTTCGAAACAATACGCGGAAAGAACTGACTTTCTCTTTTTTCTAAAACCCCTCTCCCAATCCAATGATCTACGAGCGATCCGTACGTTGATCCAAGTGTTAAACCTTGAAATTCATCATTGTCGGGAGTGGTGCCGAATGAAAAAAGTATACAAATATGTTCATCGTTACTTAGATAGTCACCCAGAAATTCCGGCAGCCCTTCGGTTTCGTAATAAGCAAGTTCAATCAAACGTGACTCCACTATTTTATTGTACTTTTCTTCATCATCTAAATGTGTAAAATCAAACTCACCGTCCCAATAAAATGACCTTTTGCTTCTATGAAGCTCCCTATCTTTTTCATTTTGTGAGAGTTTATCAAACATTGCCCGCCTTTCGGGAAGCAGTCCCTCTACAATTTGTATTATTTTTTCTTTGTCACATCTATCGCCAACCCTAAAATATCTAAAATCCAAATTGTTTGGAGTTTGCTTGTTATACCAGTTTATAAGCTCTTTAAAAACACGCGCATATGTTTCTAGTACATCACGAGGGTAATTATCCATTCTTGTCATAATCATATCTTCTGATACATACTCAATGATTACGCCGGGTTCGTGTATTGCTAACACCGGTGAGACATATTCGGTTAAATATCTAAAATTAAACAGTTCTGCCCAGTCAGGCTCGGGGTGTGAAGGGTTCCAAAAATGTTTGTAACCTCCAAAAGGAATAACAAAATGTAATGGCCTGTTTTGTTCTATACTCATGTTTACTTTGTTGTATATGGCTTGGCGGGTTGTTGAAGCTAATTTTCTCTTGCGGTATTTGCTCAAAGCGAGCTTTTCGGTTAAAAATTCTGCTTTGTCACGCGCGGTTTTTTTCTGGTCTTCTTCAGTAAGCAGATATGGCTTAAATTCTTTTAAAAGTGTGTGTAAATAATCGTTTACCTCTTTTTGCATATTTAAAATTTGGAGCCGGGGGTAGGGCTTTCACCTACATTTTCTCAAAACAATTGAGTGGTTTTAAAATTAAACTACCCCGGCAAGATATGCTTATTATAATATACTTTTATAGTAATTTTTTCCTATATAATGAAACCATGTCATTTTGCATCTTTTCCAAGATTGTGGTTTATTGCAGCTTTTTATTTATAATCTGATACAAAACAACACCACACACCGTTGTCACATTAAGAGAATTATGTTTTCCCGCGCGGTAAACCTCAACAATTTTATTTGATTTATCAAGCAGTTCTTCTGACACGCCGGTTACCTCGTTTCCAAAAACTATAATTGCATTATCTTCAGGCTTCCATTCATGCAACGGTTCACTCCTTTCAGTCTGCTCAACCGCAACAATTTGCAGATTATTTTTTTGTGCATAGCTTAATAGACCTGTTGAATCAGGTATAAATTGAATATTAAGGTCTTTTTCTGCTCCTAAAGACGTTTTAAGTATATTTGGATGCAATATTGGCTCACCATGCTCATTAGCAGTTTTTCCGCTATAGCCAACTAAAATAACATTGTAAAATCCAAAAAAACTGCATGTTCTAAATATAGCTCCAATGTTATATAAACTTCTTAGGTCTTCAAGTGCAATGTATATATTTTTCACTTATGCAGTATACTACTAACTATGGCTATAGAACCAAAAAAAGAGCTCGGGCAGAATTTTTTAATAGATAGTGAGGCAATTGCTGATTTAGTTGCTTCATCAGGTATTCATCCGGGCGATACAGTTATTGAAATTGGACCAGGATTAGGTGCTGTAACACAAATCATTCTGGAGAAATTACATAACTCAGGTAAAGTTTACGCAGTTGAAACCGATCCTAGAATGGTTGAGTATTTAAATGAGCACTTTTCCCATCACGGGAATTTAGAGATTATTTATTATAACGTGTTAGATTGGTTACCAAAGTTTAAAACAAAAAACAGCTACAAAATTATAGCTTCACTGCCATTTTATATAACAAAGCCTTTATTACTTGAAATACTAAAACTTGAACCGTTAGCAGATAACTGTTCTTTGTTGCTGCAAAAAGAAGTTGCTGAAAAAATAACAGCACAAGCACCTGATTCAAACTTTATGTCAGTTTTTTTACAAACTTTTTATAATATTGAGTTTGTGAGAATCGTAAAAAGTTCAAGCTTTGAACCTGAACCCCCAGTAAATGGAGGAATAGTAAAAATGACTCTTCGTAATAATTTGCCTGAATTTTTGCATAAACCGGAACAAAGAAAAAAGTACTCGGGATTTTTAAGAAAAGGCTTTGCATCACCAAGAAAAATGCTCAATAAACAATTTAAAAATGAAGACTTGCAAAAAGCAGGTATTAATCCTTCAATGCGCCCTCAAGAAGTCTCGCTTCACGAATGGCAAAAAATGTTTAAGACTTTGGTTCTTCAATAATTCTCACTGATTCAATAACAACAACTTCAATAGGTTTATCCATTGGGCCTGTTTGTACGCTTTGTATTGCCATTACTACATCAAGCCCTTCAGTAACTTGACCAAAGTTTGTATGTTTACCATCAAGCCAAGGGGTTGCATCTGCAGTTACTATAAAAAACTGCGATCCGTTTGTATTTGGACCGGCATTTGCCATAGCCAGCGAACCTTGAACAATTTTTTTATCGTTAATTTCATCGGCAAAACTATACCCGGGGCCTCCTCTTCCTGTGCCTTGGGGATCACCACCTTGAATCATAAAGTCTTTAATAACCCTGTGAAATATTATTCCATCATAAAATCCTTCATTGGCCAAAAATACGAAATTATTAACAGTTACAGGGGATTCTTCTTCAAATAAGTCTAAGGTAATTTCCCCTTTATTTGTGGCTAATATCGCTTTGTAATCCATATTCTGATTTATGTTCATCTCGGGTGTACTGGAATAAGTTTTTTTCGTCATTGTTTCCTCCTTTGGTGGAACTTGCGGCTGCGCCGAATCATCTACTATACTATCTTCAAGTTTAACATCACCGCTACCCTTTCCGGTTAAAAAGCTGTCAGTTTCTTGTGTAAACAATAAATCATCTTCAACATCTGAGTTAACATTTTTTATATACAATGCAAAAGCTACAACCAAACCAAGTGCAACTGCTGCAAAAAAAGTAGTAATTATTTTATCCTGTTTGTTTGGTGATTCATCGTTCATGTCAGGTTTACAGTTAGATAAGGCCTGTCCAAGCATTAATATTTGTCCAGGCCCTACTGCCCGGCGCGTTAATTCCGGACAATCTCCTATTTATACCCCCGTCATGGGTATGTAAAGTATTATACACTAAAGTGATATACTAAGCACATGACTCAGCACCTTGTACAATCGCCGGAATGGGGCGATTTTAAGTCAGAATTCGGTACACCTGCTATTAGGGTTGGTAACGTACAATACACAAAACACAAATTACCGTTTACGAACTTTTATTACGCTTATTGCCCTAAGGTAAACCCTTTTGAAATTCAATGGGGAGAATTGACCAACTCTTTAAAACTAAACAACTGTTTTACAATAAATTTTGATGTGCCTTATGTACAAAAAGATTCTCCACAAGCAGAAGAAGCAGTCAAAATATTTCGTTCCCAAGAAAATGTAAAGCCATCGCCAAAAAATACTTTCACTAAATACAATATTATTTTAGATATATCAAAACCTGAAGAAGCATTGTTAATGGGCATGCATACAAAGCACAGGTATAATGCAAGAAAATCCGAAAAAGAAGGTGTTAAAGTACGCAAAGGCCAAATACATAAAGATTTTGAAATATTTTATGAACTTTTAGAAGAAACCGGAAAAAGACAGAAGTTTTTAAACCATCCTAAAGAATACTATAAAAAGATTTGGGAAATGTTTTACCCAAAACAAATTGCTCATCTTCTAATTGCTGAGTATCAGAACAAGCCTTTGGCCTCGTGGATGCTATTTACTCATCAAAACACGCTTTATTATCCTTACGGCGGCTCGAGTAACGAAAACAGAAACCTTTTTGCGAGTAATTTAATCGGATGGGAAGCAATAAAATTAGGTAAAGCATACGGATGCACAAAATTTGATATGTGGGGTGCATGTGCCGACCCTACAGACCAAACAGACCCCGAATGGGGATTCACCAATTTTAAATTAAGGTTTGGAGGCACACACATTGAATACATGGATTCTTATGACTACATATTAAACCCTACAGTTTATAACTTATTTAATACAACATACCCTAAAGTTATGCGCTTTTTGAAAGCTATAAGATAATGCAGGAAACGCTGGTACAAGAAGACTTTAGACAATCCGAAAAATGGGCAAAGTACTTAAATACAAACGGATGGAAATCTTATACTACCCAAAATGGGATAACATTAAACATTTACAAAAAATTTGGGTTTAGCGTAGCAAAAGTACAACGTCCGCAAACTTTACGTCAAAGTGACATTTTAGAATTTGAAAAAATTTGTAAAGATAATAAGTGTCTGGTTATAACAATAGAACCACAAGACCAGCAAAGTGCAAGTCTTTTACAAAACAGCGGTTACCAAAAAAGCAAAAACCCTTTATCTCCTACGAAAACTTTGATTATCGAGCTTGAACAAGACGAAAAATTGCAGTGGAACGCGTTATCTACAAGCGGAAAATATGGAGTCAACCGAGCCAAACGTGAAGGTGTCGCGGTTTATGCTCATCAAAACCCATCAGCAAAAATTGTTGAAAAATTTTATAACTTATACAAAAACTCAGCGCAACAAAAAAATTTTACCCCCTATAGCTATGAAGATCTTTTGTCAAAAGCACGTATTTTCGGTGACGATTGTTACATTTTGCTGGCTCAAAACAAAAATTTAGAAAATTTAAGCGGAGGATTTTATGTTTGCCACAAAAAGAGTGTATGGTATTTGCACGGAGGAACAACAAGATTTTCAAATGCTGCAGGCGGTTCTAAAAGCGGATATTTATTATTTTGGGAAGCAATTTTGTATTTTAAACAACAAGGATTTTTATTACTTGACCTCGAAGGTATTTATGACAAAAGGGTTCCTTTTACAAAAAAGTGGCAAGGATTTACTGAGTTTAAATCAAAATTCGGCGGGAATACACTAGAATTTCCTGAGTCTTGTATAAAAGTGTTTAATCCGGTTTTGAGTGTGATGAATAAGTTTTTTCCTTTAGGGTTTTAAGATTGTTATAACAATTACCCCGTCCACGCATAAGGACAAATATCCTTATAATCACACCACGTACAATGCATTCCCGGTTTATGTTCAAAATTACCTTTTCTAATCTGCTCAACAGTTTCTTTAACTTGCTGTTTGGTTGCTTCAAGCTGTTCTTCGGTTCTTAATGTTGTAACTATTTCATCACCTTCAATAAAATTGTATGTAAGCTTTGTGGGATTTAATCCAAGCGCTTCTTTTGCCGCTATTGCATAGAGTGCAACCTGTTCATCAGAATCGACCTGTTTTTGAGTTTTCACTCCGCCTGTTTTGTAGTCAATAATTTCAACTCCACCATCTTCACAGGGGTCTATTCTGTCTATTCGACCAAAAAATTTTACTCCGCCAAGTTGTAGTGTGAAGCTTTTTTCAAGCTCAAGAGGCCTTACGGTTATACCCTTATTTTTTTCATAATATTTTTGTAATAGAGCCTTGCCGCTTTCAAAGCGTGCATGTTGATGCTCGTTGTCTAGGTATCCAAGTGGCTGCCAGTTTTTTTTATAAATTTCATAAAGTTCCTCTAAAGTCATATCACCAAATAAAAGCTTTGTGTGAAATTCTCGCAAAGTGTCATGAATTGTTATTCCAAAGCTTAATGCATGATTCGGAGGCGTCGGTATGTTTAGTATATACATGTATTTATACTTTAGCGGACATGTTTGGTACACGGATAAACGTGAAAAACTCATTGAGGTGGGTAAAAAGTTTTGCACCTTTTGTATTTTAGGACTTCGATATGTTGAATTTACACCAAATAAGCTTTCCTGTTTTTGAGCTTTGTCAAGTTCTGCAATTTCATTTATTTTCAACCCTGTTTCAGATACATATCCGCTTATACTTTTGTCTCGCTTTCCGCCATAATTTTTGCTGCTCATTAAATAAAGATATTTTTTTGCTCTGGTCATACCTACATAAAAAAGCCTTCTTTCTTCCTGAATATGTGCATCACCCGACGGAAGTATTTCTTTAACCAGGTCGTCGGGAATTTCTATTGCATCTGTTCTATTGTTTGTAGGAAACCTACCCGATACCAAATTAACCATAAAAACAGCTCCAAACTCCAAACCTTTGCTCGAATGTACCGTCAACAGCTTAATGGTCTCCACATCCTCTATTTCTGCCTGAGCAGGATTTTCACCGGCTTCAATCATTAGTTCCAAGTACTCAAGCAAATCTACCAATGTAGGTGTTTCGTTGTTGTCAGCGCGATATTCAACCTCAAACCTCTTAATTCGATCTAAAAATAAATTTAAATTGTTAAGTGCAAGCTTATTTTCAATAGTTTCCTCTTTCAAAAACCGGTCTAAATATTTAATTGCATTTATTATTTGATAAACAAAGTTTGTTGGCGTTTCATCAGTTATTTTTGCTTGAAATTCATGAATTTTCTCACATAAAAAGTCTGTATTCTCATCACCCAATTCTTTCATTACAGTCCATAAATCAAGCTTTTTGTATTTTGCCGTGGAGAGAATTTTAGAAATCACTTCAGTATCAATATTTAAAGTCTCAATATTTAGTACCCTGTACAAGCTTATTGAATCATTCGGATTAACCACCACTTTTAATAAAGCTAAGGCATCCCTAATCTCATCCCTGTCATACAAGCCACGGTTACCAACTAATTGATAAGGCAAACCTCGTCTCCTTAATCCCATAACAAAAGGTTCTAAATGACTATTTGCCCTGGCTAAAATTGCAATATCCTTGTAGTTATAAGAAGGCTCCCGTCCCAGAATTTCAATGATTTTATCCAACGTAAAGTCAACCTCATCTTCTAAATTTGCCATTTTGTATATTTCAGCCATGCCATCTTCTTTAACGTGGCTCTTTAGCTCTTTTGAGATTCCAAGCTTACTTTCTAAAGTGTCGGGATTATTATTTTGTATTAGCTTATATGCCGGATCAAGAATATGTTGTGTACTTCGGTAATTGTTCAACAAAGTAAACATTTGCGCCTTTGGAAAATCATGCATAAATTCCAAAATATTTGAAACGGCAGCCCCTCTAAATTTATAAATAGATTGAGAGTCATCCCCCACCACAAGTAAGCTTCTGTTTTCCATACCATTTTCAGGGCAAAGTATTTTTACTAGCTCGTATTGGGCATAGTTTGTATCCTGAAATTCATCTACTAGTACATGCTTAAACTGGGTTTGATATTTTTTTAAAATATTGGGTCGTTCGTTAAATAGCTTTATTATCCATACAATTAAATCTCCAAAATCCATTTTTGATTTTTCAATTTTCAGAGCTTCATATTTTTTGTAAAAAGCTGCAAGTTCACTCCACCGCTGTTTTTCATCGTCATCGCCTTTAAAATTTTGTGCAAATATTTCAAGGTCACTTACGGTAATATTCTCATCCTGTAATCTTGAAATAAACTTTATAATGGATGATATAAACTTTGTCGGATTCCCAAGAGGTAAAAAGTAATCTAATTCAAATTTAAATAAATTTTTTCTAATCAACAACCATTGTTCAGGATAAGACATTATTTTATATGAAGGGTCAAGCCCGATTTCAAGGCCTTCGGAGCGTAAAACTCTATCTGCAAAAGAGTGAAAAGTAAGAATCCAAGGTTCTTCATACCCAAGAGGCATAGATTCATCCAATCTGGCAACCATTTCGTGAGAGGCTTTATCTGTAAAAGTAAGCGCAAGTATTTCTTTTGGACTTAAATTTTCAGTGTTAATTAAGTGCTTAATTCTTTCTGTAATAACGCGAGTTTTTCCGGTACCTGCACCAGCCACAACCAACAAAGGGCCAAATTTATGTTCAACTGCATGCTGTTGGTCAGCGTTTAATTTTATTCTGGTTTTAGACATATGTGGCTATTATAGCTTAAGAAAATTATTATTCATCCAATAGTGGTTTTTGTATAGCATCGCCCTCACTCAACTGCTCAACCGAATCGATTTTAGTAAACAACCGTGAATACTTATTTCTAACATTTGCAAAAGATTTTGCAGTTCTATCAATATGACCATCAAGCACATTTAGTTCGGCGTCAAATTTTTCTGCTTCTACCTTAATTCCCGACAAAGCTTTTAAAATCTCTCCTGCGTGTTTTTGAAGTTCCTGCTGCTGAAAAGCCACTAAAATGCTTCTAACCTGATAACTTAATGTGTTGGGTGACGTTAAAAACACACATTTCTGTCTGGCATAATCTTCGATTTCAGATGTATTAACCAATAACTCATAATAAACATTCTCAGAAGGAATATACATTACGGCAAAATCAGCAGTTCCTTCTTCGGGCAAAATATATTTTGATATTTCATCAATTCTTTTTTTAACATCCCGCACAAAAACTCTTTTAGCACGGTCTCTGTCTTCAGGGCTCTCAAGTGTAAGCATTAATTTAAAATTTTCCATTGGAAACTTAGAATCAATAGGAATACTTCCCCGGTCAGTAAAAATTATTGCGTCACACATACTTCCGTCTCTAAATTTAAATTGAGTTTTAAACAGATGTGCAGGTAAGGCATTTGCCAATATTTCATACAAAAGTTGTTCGCCTAAACCACCTCTTAATTTTGGCGACTTTAGCACGTTACTTAAATCTTTCATATCTTTTCCAAATTCCTGGATTCCTCCCAAATGTTGCTGTACTCCTTGAATAACCTCCGAAGCTTTATCCAGTCTTTCCCAAATAAGCTTAGTTTGCTGATTCATTGCATCACGCTGCCCCTTGAGCTGTTCATTAAGAGCACTTCTCTGATCATTTAACTGTCTCTCCAACGTTTCGGAGTTTTTTTCAACAGAACCTTTCATTTCTTTTAACCACTCAACCAAAACCTGATCATTATCTTTATTTAATTCTTCTTTTATGCTTTTTATCTGGGAAGAAAGTACATACACAATAGCCCCTGCCACGCCAATAACAAGTAAAACAAAAACAATGAGAAATTGTGTAGAAACCATATGCCTATATATTTTAACAGACACCCCATTTTTTAAAAAATCTATGCTACTATTTATTTCATCTATGGCTGTTGTTACAACTCACCCTTCAAAAACAAATCCTAAATTTCTCTACACAATGTACTTTTTCACTTTTGTTAGTTGGATTAGTTTATTTTTGTTTATGGCAAATAACCCGCCGACCGGGAATTTAACAATTTTAACGGGTTTACTATTAGCTTCACTTGCTTTTTCATTAACATTGTCAATTTTTCTATTTAAACGTAAAAAACCTGCATCAAACGAAGAGGCCAAAACACTTTACAGACATTCACTAAAAAAAAGCCTAATCTTTGGATGCATAACCCTCGTTTTGCTTATAATTAAAGCGTTTGTGCTAAAATAAGGCATCATGACACACAAAAACCGAGATACATTTTACATAACCACACCAATTTACTATGCAAACGGTTCACCCCACGTCGGGCATTTTTTAACAACCACAATAGCTGATGCACTTGCTCGCTACTACAGAAAAAAGCTTGGAAATGAAAATGTTTTTTTAACAACAGGGCTTGATGAGCATGGAACAACAGTTGAACAATCCGCAGCAAAAGAAAACATCACTGATTTGCAAAAGTATGTTGACCAACGGGCAATTGAATGGAAACAGGCTTTTGATGAAACGAATATAAGTTATGACTATTTCGTACGAACAACACATCCGGGTCACAAAGAGTTTGCTAAACAATTCATTAGCAAAATGGTAAACAAAGGCGATGTCTATAAACATACATACAAAGGAAAATATTGTACCGGTTGTGAAAAATTCTTAACACTATCTGATTTAAACGATGAAGGTTTATGCCCCTTACACCGACCCGACCAGGTTATAGAAATAGAAGAAGAAAATTATTTTTTCAGGCTCTCTAAATATGCCCCTCAAATAAAAAATTTAATTCAAAGCGACACTATTAAAATAACACCAGCTCAAAAAAAACAAGAAATGCTAGCACGTCTTGATAACGAAATTAATGACCTCAGTATTTCAAGGCCAAAAGAAAAAGTATCCTGGGGAATCGAGTTTCCTGGGGATGCTGACCAAACTATTTATGTATGGGTTGAAGCGTTAATAAATTATTTATCATCGCTTGAGATTAATAATAAGCAACACTTGTGGACATCGGCAGTACATTTGCTGGGTAAAGATATAAATTGGTTTCACACCGTAATTTGGCCTGCATTTTTGCTATCTGCTGAATATGATTTATTTGAAAATGCTTTTGTACACAGTTATTTAAATATATCCGGTCAAAAAATAAGCAAATCATTGGGAAATGTTATTACACCAGGTGAATTATCAAAAAGGTACAGCTCAGACGGCGCACGATACTTAATATTAAAAAATCTTCCTTACAAAAATGATACCGACATAACATGGAACACGCTTGACGAACGCTACAATGCAGACCTGGCCAATGGACTAGGAAATACCGCAGCCCGATTAACGGCACTCGCTGAAAAATCAGGCTCATCATTTGATATAAATCAAAACAATTCCGATATTTGGGATGATGAGATTTTTGAGCCCATAAATGAGTTTAAAATCGATACCGTGCTTGAAAATATTTGGAAACTGCTGACCGACCTGGACAAACATATTAACGAAAACGAGCCTTGGGCAATAAAAGATGAAGCTAAATTAAAAGATATACTCGAGTTTGAGCTAAACGAACTATACAAAATTTCATTACTGCTTGAACCTTTTCTGCCTGAGGTTTGCCTAAAACTGCAAACAAGCTTAACACAAGAAAATATCAAAAAAGGAGAAAATCTGTTTCAAAGGGTTTAAATTTAAATAAACTAAAAACTAAAGTCTGCATTTAAATCGTAATTTAAATCTTCTTCAAATATTATTAACTCCTCACCAATGACATTAATTTCATCTCCTAATTCGCTTACCCTACTGTTTGTAAAAATAGAAGAATCTTTTGAAATCATTTGTTGAGCTTTTTCAGGAGCTGACAGAACAAAAAACACCCAAGCAAAAACAACAAAAAGCATAGCTACCAGCATTAATATGCCTGTATTTTTTACTTTTTTATTTATTTCAACCTGCTCGGGATTACTCTGCATTTTCTTGAGTTTCCCAAGCTGATACTCTATACAAAGAATTTAATTCCTCAGTTGCCTTTTGGAGGTCATTTTTTGCCTCTATCAATAAATCTTTTGCTTTCAATAATTGGGTTATTGAATCTTCAACATCGGTAAATTTCTTTTGATTAATTTCTGCTTCCAAGGCACTAAAATTCTGATTAAAAATATCTTGTGCCAATAAAATCTTTTCTTTAGCTAACGTTATATTTTTTTCAACATCTGATGTATTATGTCCCCAATCTTTTGCTGCCGCTGTTTCGGATTCAACCCGAATTATAAAATCATTTAATCGATTTATAAAAATTTCAATGTTTAAATATCCTACATTCGTTCTTCGTACATTTAACTCACGAATTTCAGTTCTTAAATCATTGTTATTTATTTTTTCTTGGTAAATGTGATTAAGTTCTTCAAGTGTTTTTGCATTTTCAATTTTATTAGTATAGTAATTTACCAAATTGGTGTGATTATTAAGAGTTTCATCGACAAGTATCTGCTCTTTTTCAGATAAAACACGTGTAGCTTTCAGACGTTCGACCATATTTTCGGTTCTTTTATATGAGCCTTCCATGCGCTCCAATGCCAAAGATTTTAAACCTTGCAATGTTTCTTTAAGCGCTTCATTACACGCTTCATTGTCGTCCGTGGATTCACAGACTTTAACCATTTCAGCATATTTATCCTTTAATTGTTGAGTAAGTTCTTCGTCCAATCCATTTGATTGGTTTGACTTTATATTTTGTAAGGTTTCCTCAGCAAAAGAAATCTTAAAAGTAACTTTTGTACTAAATAAAATTGATAACACTACAACGGGTAGAATAGTTATTATGAGTTTTCTCATGAGTATTTTATATATATAATAATCTTGTTGAAAGGTCAAATTACGATGTCATTGTTGAGTATCGTCTTCAGTGCCTTCATCTTCATCTTCTTTGGACTCTTCTGAGGCCTCGATTGCAGCAATAGCATCTTCTTCAGAGATCTCCCCTTCATCTTCTTCTTCGGTCATCGGATAGTCTAGTTTAGCAATAATATCAGTCTCCTCATAATCCACTAATTCTATTTTGCTTTTATCGTATTTGAGATCGGCTATTGTAATACTGTCACCAACTTCTTTTAATCCTGAAATATCGATTGTAAATTTATCAAGCAAATCTGTTGGCAATGCTTCTATTGTAATTTCGTTTAATATAAGCAAAGGCACAGCTTCTCCGCTTTTTACCAGCGCATTTGTTTCATCACCAATCATTTCTACCGGTATATTGGCTTCAATTTTTTCTTTAAGGTTTACTTTGTGAAAATTTACATGCAACACCTCTGATGTAACGGGATGAAATTGCACCTCTTTTATTAAAACTTTACTTATATCGCTTCCAAGTTTTAAGTCAACCAAACTTGTTTCACCTGATTGTCTAAAAGTTTTAATAAAAGCATTTCTATCTACCGAAACCGGCGTAGAGTCAACATTTTTTCCAAATATTACACCAGGAATTTTATGTGCATTTCTTAATTTATTTAAATTTTTTCCGAACGTTGTTCTTTGTTCCGCAATAAGTTGCATATTGATTCTTTTGAAAGCTTTTTGTGAAGCTCAATAATTTCTCCAAATGATACATTACCGGTATTAACAAACTTTTTAACCTCAGTGCCTTGTAAATCAGAAACTAAAGGCATAACCCCTGCCCCCATAGACGTAATTCTTACCATATTTTCAGACTTACATTTTATGCATACTGCATGTGCCAAAACACCAAGAGGCATTTCAGTTAGCGGCACAAGCTTTGCAGTATCCAAACTGCTTCCGCACTTGGGACAGAAAGCTTTGGACAGATGAATTTTAAGATTAGTGCTTAATATCATTTAGCTTATTATACCTAAGCACAAAGATTCTACAATCTAAGCCTCTCTTATGCAAGTAAATAAATTTATTCCATATTTAAGTCAATTAGTAAATCCCGATTAAATGTAGTGTTTAATTCAGCCGAATTTTCTCCTAGCTGCATTTGCGGAACAGTATCTACAACCCTAATACCAAACGGTGCGTTGAATTTAAATTTAACATTATCATTGTTGGTTCCTGGTTGCTTTTGCCAATACAACTTATAATCCTGCTTGTCTTTGGTTAAAAGCATACTCTCTGGAAGGTCATATCCCAGTTTTACTACAGCTTGTTGCTTGGGCTGTAAAACAAATCCCATAGCATACGATTTAAATACATTTCCTTCTTCTTCTAATACTTCAGAAAAAATATCCTCCTCTGTACCGTCACTAAATGTTATTTTGGCACTTGTAATTTTTGTTCCTTTTGGCGTTAGTACTCGTACATAATCTGTATAAGGACCTCCTGGCCATGTGCTATCTTCACCAGTATGGTCGTAATTTAAAGTCAATTCAGCTCTTAGCAATCCGTCTCTGGTTGCCGAAACAATCTGATACTCCATACTTTGTTTTACATAGTAATTGGCTTTTGTTCCACCTAAATTGGCATTAACCACATATAAATAATCACTCTCTTCCGGAGCCATTATTTTTCCATTCCAACCCTTTTCGTCCAAAAATACGTTTATATCGTTATTTGGCACATAAACCAGTAAATGTTTTTCATTCAAAGAATTTTGTGTTTCTAAAGCCAATTTGTATACCTGCTCATTTTCAAGTGAAAACAGTTTTTCAAGCACTTTACCGCCCAATACGGTTAAAAATGACCTTTTTTGATCTGAACCGTCCTCATAATTAAATTCGCTGTGAAATTGTGCTCTTTCATACAAGTTTTCGGCCGTTATTTCTTCATTATATGCAGTTAAATAAACAGGCCCTGTTATTTTTAGAATATTTTCTATAAAGTACAGGTCTATAGCTATTACCCCGTCGACGCGCTGTCCGTTCACTCTATAAAATAAGTCTTCTATAGTACGTGCACTTGTGGGAAAATCCGGATTCCAGTTGGCATTTCTTATGTGCATAAAATCTTCCTCTAAAAAGGTTTTTATTGGAGCCGGAGATTCCACTTCAATGCCGCGCAAATCAATTTGGCCATCAGGATTATAAATATCATCAATAATTAAATCAGAGATACGACCTTCTTTTAACTTTAATGTGGCGTACGACCCTATAAATCCTCCTGTGGGTCTAATTTCATTTGAATTCTGAAATAAAACTATGTAAGTTTTTTCCCGATCCATGCCTACGAGGTCGGGCAGACCTTCAGAAAGACTTGTTAATACATCAATCTGGGATGACAAATAAGTAACTATTTCTTTATATTCTTTTACTTCACTGGGTAAATTTGCGACATTTACCTGAGATAAGTCTGCCTCGGCAAATTTAAGGTTTTCTTTGGCACTCAAAAAATCACTTTTGGCAGAAGCAAAAGCCTGTTCATCAAAAGGAACTTGTGAGTTTGGCTTTACTGTATCCCAAAAAAGTATAAAAGGTTTTGACCCTTTAGATAAGTAATACACAGATTTTGAAGAGTATCCTGCCGAACTCAACACCCGTTGTAAATCGTGAAACATTGTTTCTTTTCCTGCAACTTTAAACAACCACCCTAAGCTTTTAAACGATTTTTGAGCCTTGTAGAACTCACGGTATGCTTCATTTGAAAGTTTTTGTGCTTCTGAGGACTCAAGCCGCACAAGAGACGCTTCTACGTTCTTTAAACTTTTTATACCTTTTTGCGTATGTACATATGTTTGAATAAACGGTACCACAATAAAAATTAACACTGCCAGTGAAAACAAAAACACTGATGCTAAAGTAAATTTTCCAAGCATTTGTTTTGGTTTACTTTCATTAATTGAAGTATTAGATATGAAAATTTTTGTTTTTTTAAATTTAGGCAAAGATGTTGAAGGTAGCTTTATTTTTGGAAGTTTAAAATTATTTTTTCTTACTTTTACCTCCGGTTCCGGGCTTGGAATCACTCTAACAGGAGCTTTTTCTTCTTCTTGGGCTATAATTGAGGTTACAGTCTCAATATTAGGCTCGTGCAAACTTTGAACTTTTTCATTGCTTTTTTGTTCAATTAATTTGCTTGGTTTAAACGAATGCTCATTAGGTTTATAACCAAACCATTCCAAAGTTTTAACTAATCCGCTTTTAAGCTCAACCTTTGCTTCCCACTGAATATCTTTAAGAGTTGTTGTGTCATGCTCTTTAGGCCCAAGTGGTTTAATGCCTTTGGTTTTTGTCTTAAATACTACTCGGGGCTCAGCATCGGCAAGGCTTTTTATGACATACGTTACTTCAAGCACGGTATGTGGTGTTTTTGGTGCAAAAGTAAAAATTTTCCCTTCGGTGTGTTCGGTGAATAAAGCTTTTACCAAACCATTAATCGCATCCGAAATATATAAATAATACTCTTTATCAACACCGTCCCCGTATACTACTAAATCCTTATTTTCCATTAAATTATGTAATAACGACCCTAAATTTCCCGAAGCAGCTAAATTCATTCGGGGACCATAAACTTCAGGGAATCGAGCAATTCGTACATCAAGAGAATATTTTTTGTAATATTCCCAAACTAGTGCTTCAGCGTATCTTTTTGCTTCGGTAAGTGAATATTTTTTTTCTTCCTCATTTGTTGGGCCAAAATAATGATCTAAATCAATTGGTGAAATTAAACCTTTATAAACATCAACTGATGAAGCGAGTAAAAATTTTGCATTTGACTTGTGTGTAAAATCCAAAATATTTTTTGTACCCAATGCATTTGTGAGCAAAGAATCTAAATTAATAAATTCCTTATCAAATAAATAAGTTTCAAGCCCTGCCAAATGAAAAACATAATCAACACTTTCAAGTTCTTTTGGTAATGCAACATTTATATCAGCGTTATATAAAGCAAATTTAGGGTTATTAAGAAGAGAGTTTACATAAATATCTTTACCTGTACTGAAATTGTCAATAACAACCACACGTGCATTGTTTGCAAGTAAAGTTTCAGATAAATGAGATCCTATGAACCCTGCTCCTCCAACAATTAACACAGTAGGTGAAAGGGATGTTTTTTTGATAACACTTTGATCAGGCATGGGCAGCTAAAATCATAAATTTCGCTAATTATCAATTAGTATAGGGGTTTACAGCAACTTTGACAAGAAACAATCAAAGTGCTAGGATTGTAAAAGCTAAAAGACCTTACACATATTTTTGGAGGTCTTTTATTTTTTATTTTAGCTTAAAGAAAGAAATATGAAAGATAAATTATATATAACTAAAGATGGGTTGAACAAATTAAAAGCCGAGTTGTCGGAGCTAAGAGATGTTAAAGTTCCGGAAATTGCAAAAAGGATCAAACTTGCAAGAGACCTTGGGGATATCTCTGAAAATGCAGAGTATGATGCAGCAAAACATGAGCAGGCTGTGATTGAAGGTAAGATAAAGGAACTTGAAGATATAATAAAACACTCGGAAATTGTTTCTGATTCTAACGGTAATGGTGAAGTTTATGTCGGTTCAAAAGTTGTTGTACACATTGAGGGAGATGAAGAAGAATTTCATATAGTGGGTGCTCTTGAAGCTAATCCTATAGAAAAGAAAATATCACACGAGTCACCTCTTGGTGCATCATTATTGGGTAAAAAAGTAGGTGATAAAATTGATGTAGATGCACCTATTGGAAAAGTTACTTACACAATTCTCAAGATTGAATAATTTTTTATTGTCCTATTTCAGATAAAGCCGTGGTTAAAGCACTTTCTGAATTTGAAGAAGTTCCTCTGTTAGAAAGCACTGCATTAACCGCATTTCTTAAAGCATCAACTTGTCGTCTATTACCCGAGCGTGCTGTTATTTCTGCACTGAATGAATAAGGTGCTGTTGACAGTATCGGTCTTAAAAACGGGTTATTCATATCAGTGGCCAGATTTTTATTGGCAAACGGCGCACCGAATAATCTTACCTGGGATGCCTGGTTAAAATAGAACAACTCCGTTTCTTCCTGTGACAAATAAGTGAGATACTGCCATGCTGCTGCAGACTTAGCTGTGTTTTTAGGAACCACATACATCCAAAAACTTCCCCATGAAGCCGGAGATTCGAGCAGTGCTTGTGGCACGGGGGCTACGCCAACATCGTCAATATTGGGTATATTTTCAATTATGTCTAATAATTGCCATGATGGAACAAAAACCATGGATGCTCTACCTTGAACAAAAGCTTCGGTATCTTTAGGCATGTTTGAACTCCATACTCCATCTTCACGTACAAAATTAGTGTAATAAGTTAGTGCGTCAGCTGCAGGTACTGTGGCTATTTCAGATGGTATCTCCACACCTGCTTGTGACCACATTAAACCCAAAATATCTGAAAAATGGGTTACGTTATCGGCGGTACCTATGGCAGCACCTCCTCTAAGCAAACCTGCACCATCATCAGTTCTTATAGTTAATTCAAGTGCAAGTCTTCTAAATTCTTCCCATGCCGTAGGAGGTGTGGATTGACCGATTTCATCAAAATGGGATTTATTATATACAAGCACTAAGCCGTCATAATAGGCAGGAATTGCATAAACTTGTCCGTTAAACACACCTGATGCTATAGCCGAAGGATAATATTTCTGCTCATAAGTTTGTGCATTTATTAAACTTGCAGGTGCCGGCTCAAGAAACGGTACTAAAGAAGGTACCCAGCTGTTATGAACAAGTGCAAAATCTATGTCAGTACTTTCTTCCTGAAATCGGGTGTAAATTCTTTCTTTGTATTCAAGGGGGTCCATAACAGATCTATCTTCGTAAACAATCGTTACATCGGGGTTAGCTTGAGTATAATTTGAAATCAGTTCGTTAATTACATCGGCATTTTCCCATAGTCCCCACGCGTTCATAGTAACCGGCCCTGCATTTGCGCCAAACCGCTCACCTATAATCGGCAATTTTTGTAATGTTTCCTGAAGAGTACAAGCTGTTAATACAAAAGGAATTATTAAAAGAAGGGCAAGTGTTTTAATTTTACTATTCATAGCAGTGATTTATTATACGCAAAGTAAAATCCTACAGTCAACCAAAAAAGTAAAAATGTTTGATGTATTGTGTACAAATAGTGGTCAAACAAACTAAGTAAAATTATTTGAAAGAAGGTTAATAGAAACAATATAGTCTTATCATCACTTCTATTATGTAAACCAAAAAATATAAAGATAATAAATAATATAAAAAATATCAAAGCAAAAACTCCGGACTCAACTAAGATTAATACAAAAACATTATGTACAGGTTGCAAATACTTCATTTCACCAAAATACTGCACATTATCAAAAGCATACTCTGTACTGGTGTTAATCCCCGTGCCGAAATAATAGCCCAGTTTCAAATATTGAAGTGAATTTTCAAGCAAATAAACCCTTCTGTAAAAAGAAGGAAAATTTGAAAAATAGCGATCTGTTATATAGGGTAAAGCGATTGAACTTAAAGCAAAAACCAACAAAAAAACAAATAAATATTTGTAAATTTTTGACCCGTATTTTTTAATTGCATGATAAAAGATTATGCTTGTTAAAAACGTAAATATAGCAATGTAACTAAAAGTAAGAAATAAAACAGTAATTCCTAGAGCAAGTAATGCTTTATAAGCATGCAAATGCCTAAATTGAATATAAAACCATAGTAAGGTTACACACAAAAATCCGGCGAAAATATTAGGATGCCTGAAAGTACCGTAAACTGGAATAAAAACCTTGTTAAATAAGTGTTCCCTCGATATACCGTTAGTTAAAGAATTATAAGGTTGTTCACCGAAAAAAATATAATTATTAAAAACAGCCCCTTGTTTGAACCACTGTATTAACCCAAGAATTGAAACAAAAAATACGCTAAAAGCTAAAATTTTGAGCATTTTTTCCCATTCCAAATTAAAGTCAAATGCATGCAAAACATAAATTGAAAACAAAGCATAAAGTATTAATCTCAAAAAAGCATAAATTGAAGCATAAACGTTATACGAAATAAATATGGATATAAAGACACAAAATAAAAATAAGAATAACCATCGAAAAATCCATCCTGAAGTGTCGTGAATGGGTGGTGGGTTAATTAAGGTTCGAAATAACCAAATGAGAAGTATCAAAAAAACTAGAATATCCTGAACAAATATGGTGGGTATTAAATAATCAATCAAAATACCGTCAACATAAGACCATGATCTCACAAAGTGATAGCCTAAATTAGCAGGAAGTAAAAAAATTAAAATATAAAAAAGCTTTTTATCCAAATTTATAATCATTGCGGAAGCTCTTTTGCTGCATAATGAGCTTTTTTAATTAAATTATCATCCAATTCAGCTAATTCGTCTTTATTTATTGCAGTGGCAATAAGATAATCGGCTAAATGCGGGTTTTTAGATAATATCGGGCCATGCAAATATGTTCCTATTGAGTTTTTGTAAGTAATTCCCTCGTCTTCAGTTTCGCCGTTATTGCCATAACCTCGAATAATTTTTGCAAGAGGTATCGCACTTTCACCTAAATAAGTTCTCCCACCATGATTTTCAAAACCTACCAAACCGGTACCTATTTTATTCAAATGGTTGAACACAGGGTCATGCCTAAACGTAGTGTTTAGTTCGCTTACAACATTTCCTATGCAACGTGGTTTGTGGTTACCGAAATGCTGAGTATAGAGGTCAAATATACCTAAGCCTTCAAGTTTTGAGCCGTCTGCGGCCTGATAATATTTCCCGAGTAATTGATACGACCCGCATATAAATAAACCCACACCGTCATTTTCAATATATTCTCTTAAATAAACACCTTTGTTATGCAATAGGTCTTCGTAAACACTTTTTTGTTGAGAGTCAGGCCCTCCCCCCATAAAAATCAGATTGATATGGCTCATGATTTCATTATTTAAAACTGTTCCCAACTTAATTTTATATAAAGCTGTGTCAATTCCACGCCATCTTGCCCGTTGTAAAAGAATTTCCACATTTCCATTATCACCGTATAAATTAAGATGATCCGGATAAAAATAACCGATTGTGAGTTTCATTACAAAATAGCCTTTCCTGTTAATATTTTACGCGACTCAAGCATTGCCGAGTAATTAGGGAATAACAAAACATGCTTAATTTTTTTATTTTCAACCACCTGTTTAAGGATTTTTTCAATTTCTTTAGCGCAACGTGACTCGTTAATGGGTACATTTGCATATCTCAATCTAATAGCCATATCAAGATATCTGGTGCCTGAAATATAAATGTGTGAATAATCAGGTACAAAATGACTTAAAGATGCAGTGTCTATGTCATAAATCCACGATACATCACGTCCGTCGGGGATATTATCATTAAGTACAAATAAAAGTGCTGTATTGTTTGGGTCAAAACTACTCAGTAAATCAATATTATGATTAAAACTCGCCGGATTTTTTGCTAAAAATATGTGAAATTCTTTTCCTTTGTAAGTAACCACTTCTCCTCTACCATATGCAGATTCAAAATTTCCAAGATCGCTTAATAAATCGTCTTTTTTATAACCTAAAACCTCACATACCTGTAATGAAGCATTTACATTTTTTGCATTAAACATTCCTTTTAATGATGTGTGATTTAAATTTTCAACATCATCGTTAAAATAAAATGTTGTACCTTGAAAAGCATCTTCAAGCTTTTTAAAACTTTCTTCGGTGCTGTCTAATATAAGTTTGGTTGAAATATTAAGGTTTGAGAGCGCTTTTATCCACTTATCCAAAATAATATCCGTCTCGCCAAACCTGTCAAGTTGGTCACGCGAAAGATTTAACAACAAAACCACGTCGGGGGTGATTTTATTTAAAAACAAAGGCACGGCAAACTCATCCACCTCAAGTACTGCAACATTTGCCTGCAACTTCCCTCTCCAGTTCATATTTAACAAAATAGATGAGGTAATACCGTTTACTAAATTGGCACCTGTCTCATTATTCAAAACTCTCAATCCTTGTGACTTAAGTAAATGTGTAACAATTTTGGATGTTGTAGTTTTACCATTAGTTCCGGAAATTAAAATGATTCCTTTTGAAAAATGAACTCTCTTTGAACTTAAAAATTCAGGATTAAACTTTAAAAAAACATGACCCGGTAATGTATGCCCGGCACCTTTTTTTAAAAATCTAATTAAGATATTTGTTAATTTAGAAAAATACAGTGAAAAATAAAAAATCATAAGTTATCCAATTCTAGCATCAGTATTATTTATTTATAAAAAAAGAAGTAGTTATAGTAGAACATGTGTATAAGTAGTATATGTGATATTTTGCTGCTATTGCTTTGTTTTTAGGTGTTGTGTTGTGTGTAAATGTTGCAAATATCTTATTGACAGTTTTACTTAGTTATTGAAGTGCTTTTGATGTTGGTTTAAGCATGAATTTTTATGTTGATAAAGTATTCATTTATGTGGATAACTTGGTGGATTACCTAAGCACTTTTCCATACCTTTTTTCAGCTTCGTGCTAGTTGTTCTTTTTGCTGGTGTACTTATCCTATGTTTAACAACTTTTTATCCACTTTTATTGTTTATTGAAAAAAGGTGTATTTAAAATTAATAATAGACTTTTACATTATATTTATTGTTCTTTTGTGGATAATTTAGTTTTGATATATAAACTGTTTAATATTTAACACATCCTGTTTCATTTTTGTGTCATTTTTCATTTCAGTTTCGATTTTAGATACCCCGTGCATTATAGTGGTATGATCCCGGCCTCCCAAAAATTCTCCTATACTTAAATACGGTGTTTCAGTAAGATCATAAATTAAAAACATAGCTATTTGCCTTGGAATAACCACTTCTTTATTTCTTCTCTTGCCTTTTATCTCAGTCTGTGTGATTGAATAATAGTTGCACACTGCTTTTAATATTGTATTTAAATTTACAGGTTTTGATCTTTTATCTTGTACTATATTTCCTAATGCTGTTTTTGCCGTTGCCACATTAAGAATTTCTCCGGTTGCTTTTGAATAAGTTAACACCTGGTTATACGCTCCTTCTAATTCTCTAATGTTGGTTGTTATATTTTCTGCTATAAAATCAAGTACTTCGTTTTGTATGTTATCTTTATTTTTATCTCTTTTGTGTCTTAATATGGCTGTTCGTAATTCGTAATCAGGAGATTGTATGTCGGCCATTATTCCGCTTTTAAATCTTGATGTGAGTCGTTCTTCTATGTTTTTAAATTCTTCGGGGTTTCGGTCTGAAGCTAAGACTATTTGCTTTTGATTCATGTATAAATCGTTGAATGTGTGAAAAAATTCTTCTTGAGTCGCTTCTTTGCCTGCAATAAACTGAATATCATCAATTATTAATACATCGGCGCTTCGATATTTTTTTCTAAATTGGTCTGAACTATATTTACCTTTTGATTTACCTTTTTGAAGAGCTTCAATTAATTCATTTGTAAATTGCTCGCCAGTACAGTAAAGAATTTTTAATCCCGGTTTGTCTTTTAATACTTTGTTGCCTATTGCCTGTATAAGGTGAGTTTTTCCAAGCCCAACACCTGCATACAAAAAAAACGGATTATGTAATTTTCCGGGGTTATCTGCTATTGATGATGCTATAGCATAGGCCAGTCTATTAGTGTTTCCCATTAAATAATTTTCAAAAGTGTATGTTATGTTAAGCCCAAAGTCTGAGGCGGGTACTATATTTTGTTCATTGCTTTCAATTTTTTTAAATAAAGGAGTTTCATCATTTTTTGTTTTGGATTTATTTTGTAAGTTGTCAGTTTCTACGGAACCTACCTTAAACACCAAATCTATTTTTCTTCTTGTAATTTTACTGACACTTTCTTCTAAAAAAGGTCTGAACAGCTTTTCTACCCGCTCCCGGGCAAATGAATTAGGACAAACCACGTCTAATGTGTTTTCAGTTAAATTTTGTGCCCGTGTGTTTGAAAGCCAGACATTATAGTTAGTACCCGAAAAGTTAACTTCCATTTCTGCCAGTACTGCTTTCCAAAGTTTTTTTTCGTCTAGTAAAACCTGTGTCATTGTGTATAAGTCTATAAATGTTATCCACATAAATAAAGCAATTATGGTTAGAACTACGCTTTCTTTTGTTGACTAATTACCTTAATTGCTTTAATATGCCTGTTGTTATGCCTAAAAGAACTTGGCAACCAAAAAAAAGAAAAAGAGTAAAAAAACACGGATTTTTAAAACGCATGGCCTCGCCCGGCGGAAAACGTGTTCTTAAAAATCGACGTGCAAAAGGTAGAAAAAAACTTGTTGTTCTTCTAAAAAAGAAGTAACTTTATAGCATGTTACCCAGTGATAATCGCTTGAGGTCAAATTATGAGTTCAGAAAAGTTAAGTATTTATCTGAAAAACATAAAACCTCGTCTTCCGGAGACCTTTTTTTTATAAATTATATAAAGCCCTATAATTATGAGGGTCCGTCTAAATTTGGTATTGTAGTTTCAAATCGTATACATAAATCTTCGGCTAAAAGAAACAGAATAAAAAGATTGTTTAGAGAAATAATAAGAAATAATCTTGATAAAATAGAAAATGGTTATTGGATAGTATTGTATCCAAAGTATAAAGTTTTAGGAAAAAGTTATGAAGAGCTTAATTCTGACTTTACTAAGGTTTTACAAAACTTACCTTTCTCCAGGTAGATACGGAATTAAATTATGCCGTTTTGAGCCAAGCTGTTCTCGCTACACTTATGAAGCTGTAGAAAAATATGGTATTTTTAAAGGTGGTTTAATGGGTGTTTGGAGAGTTATAAGATGCAACCCCTTTAGTAAGGGCGGTTACGACCCTGTTAAATAATTATGAGCGGATTTTTACACACAATTTTAGTTGAACCAATATTAAATACTTTGGCCGGTTTATACCAATTAACCGGAAATTTAGGTATAGCCATTATTTTATTAACAATTATAGTTAGAGTAATTCTAATACCCACACTCGTACCATCTATGAGGCAAATGAAAAAGCAGCGTGAATTACAACCTCAAATAGATAAAATCAAAGAAAAATACAAAAATAACAAAAAAAAGCAGGCGGAAGCACAAATGGAACTTTTTAAAGAACATGGCCTAAATCCTGCTGCAGGATGTTTAACACAAATACCCATGTTTATTGTGATTTATGCTTTGTACAATGCAATATCTATAATTTCCAGAACAGAAGACATGATGTCATTGAACCATGAACTTTACTTTGATTTTGTTAAATTCACCACAAGTACAATTAATACGGAATTTTTATGGTTTGATCTTACCAAACCGGAAGGGTTTCCTTATATTTTGGCTTTGTCAGTTGGAATACTTCAGTTTTTTACTTCTAAAATGTCATTAGGGTTTACTAAAAAAGCCGAAAAAATAGCCGAGCAAACTCCTGACAAAACGGATGATATTGCGTATAATATGCAGGAGCAGATGTTATATGTAATGCCAGTAATATCTGTAATTATAAGTATTTCACTGCCGGCAGGGGCTGTATTATATTTCTTAACTACAACAGTCTTTTCACTTGCCCAAACATATTTAGTTTTAGGAAAAAGAACAAAAAAGCAAAATGCAGGAAATTAACGAATTTATAAAAAACACCTTAAAAGAAGTTTTTTCGCATTTAAAAATTGAGCCTACATTTGAGGTAAGTGCGGATGGTGATGCTATAAACATTGACATTAAAGGTGATGACTTAAGTTTTTTAATCGGTTATCGCGGTACTTCATTAAGTGGTCTACAGCATTTTTTAAGTTTAGCTGTGCATAGAAAATTTGGTGAGTGGAAAAATATTACCGTTGATATAAATAATTATGTTGATGCAAAAGAAGAAAAGCTTGAATTAATGGCAAAAAGCTATATTGACAGAGCACGTTTTTTTAAAGAAGAAGTACATTTACCTCCAATGACTGCATATGAGAGAAAACACATTCATGAGTTTATAAGCGGCTATGATGATATTGAAACCTTTAGTATCGGCGAGGGTTTTGACAGACATATAGTTTTAAAGCCAACTGATTAAAATATATTTATGAAATTTACTTGCCTAAAAGAAAACTTAGTTAAAAGTCTCGGTATTGTATCTAAAGCTGTGCCGATTAAGCACTCGATGCCTGTGTTGTCTAACGTGCTTATAGTTTCAAAAGACGGACGTCTGCAAATTGCCGGTACCGACCTTGATACCACCATAACATCATTTGTAGGAGCTTCTATTGAAGAAGAAGGTTCTGTGACTGTACCTGCAAGGATTCTTTCCGAATTTATATCAAATTTATCAAGCGATCAGGTTGTAATCAGTATGGAAAACGATATTGTGCATATTACCGCCGGAAAGACAAAATCTAAAATAAACGGCATAAATTCGGTTGATTACCCTACTTTGCCTGAAGTAACAACGTCAAACCCGTTATTTGAAATTTCACCAAAAGAGTTTGCAGAAGCTGTGTCTCAGGTTGGCTTTGCCGTTTCAAACGACAGTTCAAGGCCTATATTTACAGGAATTTACTTAAATTACAATGAAGGTAATTTATATATTGCCGCTTCCGACGGATTTAGGCTAAGCGAACGAATTTTAAATATTGAATCCCAAGCCGAAAGTTTCTCGTTGATTCTCCCGGCAAAAACACTACTTGAAACAGCCCGGATTTTTAGCAGTTGTGGAGAAAATATAAAAGTATATCTTAATGAGAATGAAAATTTGTGTATTTTTGAATGTGAAGATACGGTTATAGCTACAAGGGTTATTGATGGAATGTATCCTGATTACAAACGTATAATTCCATCCCAAACAAGTGTGCAGGCAGCATTTATGTCTCAGGACTTATTTGAGGCTGTTAAACTCACTCACGTTTTTTCAAAAAAGGATGAAAATAATACTTTAAAATTAATTATTAGCCCTGAGGGTTATATAAGGGTAACATCTTCGGCTCAAGAAACAGGTGAAAATCACACCGAATTTTCTGCAGAAGTTTTAGGCGAGATGGAAAAGGAGCTGGAAATTATGTTTAACGCTAGATTTTTGCTTGATTTTCTATCAAACAATAAATTTGAGAAGCTGATTTTTCATGCCAACGACAATGTTACTCCATGTTTAATAAAACCGGCTGAAAACACTGTATTCTTGCATGTTATGGCTCCCATGCATATTAATAACTAAGCTAACTGTTCTTCGGGATTTTGAGGAAAAGTGTTTGGTTCATTGTTTGTTTGCGGGTTTTGCTGTGGTGTTTCGATTTCATCATATTTGCTACTCTCAAAGCGCTCAAACGGTTTGTAAACAGGTTTTTGCAAATCAACAGAAGCTTTATTAATCTGTTCATTTCTCATTTCAAGAATTTCCTGCGGGTTTGTAGTTATTAATTTATGTTCAGCGTCAGAAGCCTTTACTTTAACTGAAACGTGATTTGAACCTGCAAAAAATAATCCTTCACCTTTATCTGCAGATAGTAAAAGTCTTCTTTCTCCTTCAGATAGGTAAAATGTTTCGGCTATTTGGTCAATTGAGGCCGGATGCTGTTTTAATAAAATTTGTATGGATGAGTTTGTAACAATAGCTTTCCCAAAATCAGAACTTAGAAAGTCCTGGACGTCCTGGGTAATGGTTGTAAGACCTAAATAGTATTTTCTAGCTCTTTTTGCTACACCATATAAAAATCTTGCACTGTCCTCGTCTTGAAGCAAAGACCATGCTTCTTCAACAATTAATATACGCTTTTTTAAATCCTTTTTAATTCTTGTCCACACAAAATCAAGAATTATGTAGTAGGCAATGGGTTTTAATATATCTTCCAGATTACGTGTTGAAAATACCGTCATTCTACTGCCGAGGTTAACTGTGGACTGATTGTCAAATATACCTGTTAACGAACCTTTAATGTATTTTTCAAGTCTTTCAGCCATACTTCTTGCTTCGGGTTCTTCAGCTCCTAACAGCACTTTATATAAATCTTCCATAATTGGAGGCTCTTTTGAACGTTGTGTATCAGGATCGGTTGTTATACCTTTTATTCTGTAAGTTTCCATTAAAGCACGGTCAAGTAACGCTTCTTCTGTTGGATTAAGATCGCCCAACATTAGCTTAAATAGTGTGTGTAAAGATAAAAGTTTTTGACCCAATTCGTTTTCACCTTCAGTTGCAATTCCCGATAGGTCAAAAGGATTTATTTTTGATGGGGAGTTTGCTGCGAAGCTAATATAATTACCCCCTACAGCATCACACAATGCTCTGTATTCCTCTTCGGGGTCGATAATTAGTATCTCTGCTCCAAATACCATCAATCGCAATGCTTCAAGTTTTATCATGTATGATTTACCGGCACCGGATTTAGCAAATACTACACTATTTGCATTTTCAAGCGAAAACCTGTCAAAAACAATTAATGACCCATTGTGCCTGTTTATTCCGTACATTATTCCTTCGTCTGATGTAAGGTCGGATGATGTGAATGGAAATGTTGTAGCTAAACTGGTAGTATCCATGTTTCTTGTGATAAGCATTTTATCCATGGCAGCGGGAATTGTTGATTGAAAAGCGTCTTCCATTTGTAATGTAGATGTTTTTGAAATTAACAAAAGTGAGCCGAGTGTGGCTTCAAGCTTCTTAGTTACTTTTTCAAGTTCATCAAGCGAGTCGGCGGGTATAGTGATATAAAAAGAAAACTGAAAGAATTTCTCAACACCTTTTACCAATTGTTCCTGCAAAGCTTTAGCATCCCCTAATGCAATTTCTACTGTAGGGTCGCTAATTTTACCCTTTTCTCTATTAGACATGCTTGTAGCTTCCATTTCGGTAATTTTTCTTCTTAAGTCATCAAGAATTCCTTTTGATTCAACAGGATAATAAAACATTGAAAGATCAAGAGAGTGGTCAAAGTTAATCACAGGCGATAACCAGTTGGCGCCCACAAACCTTGGATAACCTGATACAAACAAAGTTCTGTAATAAGTATTGCCTATCCTTAAAAAATTAAAATCAACTTCAATTGCCGGCGGCGCAATAATGTCTTTTACGTTAATCATTCCTTCAGCCAAAACTTCAGCAGGCTTTTTTTGATTTGCAGGTTCTGTGACTTGTGCTTGTGCTTGAGTATCAGGTTGTTCTTTATGCTTTTTTTTAAATAAAGTTACTGCAGGTATTTTCATATTTATTCCTCAACTATAGCAGGATTTACTATTGCTGTTTTATAATCACTTACACTTGTTCTTATTCTTTGGCCGTGTAGCGTTGTTGGGTTGTATATATCAAAGTATAATTCAACCAACTCTTGTGTGCTCAATTGTCGGGTTTTTACTCCAAGTCTGTTAAATTCCGCAGAAACGTGGTCAATTTTTGGCCCCAAATCTGTACGTGCTTTTTGCAAAACACTTTCCACGTCTACATTTGTGCGACGGTTGTGCAGACCAAACAAAACCAAAACCCAGTCAAACGGGTTTTTGCCTGTTTGTACCGTACCTGAGCCTCCATAGCTTATAACCACATAAAATTTTTTATCTAATACATCATTTTTTTCAATAACTTCCTGTACGAATTTGCGGTAATATTGAGCCTGGATTTTAAGAAGCGGGTCGGTTATTTTTTGCTCTACCCTATGCACTTTTTCAAGATATTTTGTTATATCAAGTCTTTTTGATCTCACAACAACCTGAATTGGAAACGATATTGAGTTTAACAACATAGAAAATGCTGCAATCATAGCGTCTTGTTCAATTTCGGATAACAGGTCAAAGTTAACGGCTGTTGTTTCAAGAACTACACTAACAGCCCCGTTTTTTAAAATAACCATGTTGTCTTTAATGTCTTCAATATCGAGATGTTGTTGTGTAGTAGCTTTAATCATGGGCATGTTATTTTCCTTTTATTTCTATAGGAGGGATTACCTCTCCTTTTGTAACGATTTTAATTATATCAAAGGTATAGTTAGTTCGTTTCGATTTATCTGTTTCAACAGTATAAACTCCATTAGCTAACGGTGTGCTTATGCTAAATTGTCCGGTTTGATTTGTTTTTAAAGCTCTAACCGGCTCGTCTTTGTTATTTTTAACTATTAAAATTATTCCCTCAAGTCTTTTATCTGCCGGGTCAACAACTACACCCGATAATAAATTCGGTGTTTCGTTTAAGGGTTTCATTTTAGCATATGTAGGTTCAACTGCATTAGAAGGCGTACTCCATTCCTGTACGTCATTTTCATTACTTATATTTTCAGATTCAGGTTGACGTTTTACAAATATTTTTTCCTGGATGTTTGAAAGTTTATTTTTAATCAAAGAATATGCCTCTTCTTTTTCATGCTGTTCGTGTTCAAGACGCTTTAACGTTGTAATTTTCTCAGACCTTTCGGTTGATGTTTGAGGTTTGGTTATTTCGCGTTTTAACTGTTCAATTTCTTTTTTTAATCTTTCATTGTCTCTTTTTAATTGCTCGAGTGTGTCTTGAACTTCGGGCTGTATTGCTTCTTTTTCATCTGGTTTTATGTCTATAGATTTCTCTTCAATTTGGCTTTCAATTCTTGTGGTTTCAGGAATATTTTCGGTTTGTCGTATATGAGATAAAAGTTTTCTTAATTGTTCTGCTTTTTCTTCAATATCTTCTTCAATTTCCGCCTCTTCCGTAGTTTGTATTACCGTTTCTCCTCTGATTGGCAAGATAATTTCCCCTTGTTTTGGTAATAAACTTGTGAATTTTCGGCCTGAGTGCTGATCGGGCGTAATCGGTGCAAGGAATGGCCCTTTTGATACCTCAATAGGTTCATCTACATGTTTTGGCAATAGCGGACGTGGTACATGAGGAAGTTTTGGAAGTTTTATTGATGGGTGATGGTGCTTTTTCTCTTCAGGAGGTTTTGTGGGTTTTTGTTGTGGCTGATCTTGTTTTGGTGTGTCAGTGGATATGGATTGTTTAGCAGGTTCCGGTTGTATAGGTGCAGGTGTAGATGTTGACGGGGTTTGTAGTGGCACTTCTTGCACAGGAACGTTTTGTGTTGGTTCTTCTGAAGATTGTGCCTGATTTTTGGCAGACTCATCATATGCCGGAAATGTTGGTTCAACCTCACCTTCCACTTCTATTACCGGCGCGGCATTTTTAAACCCCTGTCTAACCATTTTTATATAAGAAACTTCCGGAATGTCCAAAGGGTCGATAACGGTTTTATCTGTTTGAGCTTCTAAAAATTCTTCAAGCTTTCTTCTACTTGATGTAGGTGTTAAAGTAATTAATTCTTGTTTAACAACACTCATATTTTCAAACGAAAATGCCGGAGGTATTTCAGGGGTTTTACGCCATACGTATTGTGTGTCTTTATAAATGGCCCTAAATGAATTAACAACCCATTGATCTAGACTTCTCTCCTCTATTGGCAAAAAGGCAAATGCCAACCCTGCACATACTAAAAATAAAATTAATGGCCATTTAAGAAAACCGTTATACAAAGTAAAAATAGAATATGCAAATCCAAAAAAAACCAAAAGGTAAAAAAACTGCCGCATAGTAAGATCCCCTATTATTTTGAATTCAACATCCATTATGTTTTGAGGTACAGCGTGTTGTTTATTGGTTTTTTGTACATCGTTAATGGGCATTTGGTCTTATTTTACGGGGTATTTGCTTATTAGGCAATTATGTTATGTGTTTATACTGCGGATGCTTGTTTAGCGCTTTTTGGGACCCATGATGGCGGCTTCGATTTTGTTTGGTAATTTTCTGGCAGTATTCAATCCGTATATTAGAATAATGAAAAGTAATATCGGGCCAAAGACTAAGAAAGCTCCTGCTCCCCTTCCACCGTCAAATATAGTGTTACCACCATTATCCGCTATATTTAACAGCATAACAGCACTTACAATTCTTGTAATTGATATGACAGCGGTCATTCCAAAAATTGATAAAGTATATACAAGCATCTGTTTAAACCAGTTCATCATCATATCATCTTTACCGGGGAGCGCTGCCATGGTGAACGTTAGAGGCGCCGCAATTATATTAATTAACATGCGTAAATACAGCATCAACATTTTAAGAAATACGATAAGGAAAGTTATTAAAGTTAATATAAATCCAACAATGAAAAGTGCCGCATACACTACTCCCACACCGCTTGTAAACATCATAATAACCCCAATAACTAAAGTCACCATAAAGCCGGCTGCATACATGAAGCTTACGTGTTGTGTACTTTGAGCCTGAGAATCTATAAAGAGTTGTATAATAATTTTATCTGCGCTAAATTTTAGAACCCAGGCTGTACTAGCAATGGTGGCTCCTATTACGTAGCTAAAAGTTATTAAAACTAAAGCTATTATTATTCGGGGAAGAGCGTACTGCATAGTTACCGCTGTTTGAGGGTTCAACTTTTTTCTTGTCATAATCATGATGCCCACTATAATCATGATTACTGCCATAACTCCGTATGCTACATCTCTAAATATTTTCCAGAGATCGTATGTTAAGTTTAAAAACGGCCCTGTAAAGTCTCCTGCAGTTTGTGCAAACGCTGTGCCCACAAAAGGTAACTTTTGTGCTTCTTTGTTAAAATAAAAAGCAAGGTTCACTGGAACCGGCTGATAAGTAGCATTTTCAGCCATATTTACAAGTCCCACAAGGCTGCCTGACACACGACTATTTGCCCGTTTATTATAAAAGGCCACGGAAGCCGGGTTGGCTCCGGATTGTATCCTTACATCCTCATAAGTATTAAACAAAGCTTCACAGTAATCCTCATCAGGGGTACAGCCATCAGTAGATAAACCCAATTTTGCCAATACATCAGCACCGGTGCTTCCTCCCTGATTACCTCCAGCGTTCATAGTTGCTATATAACCCATACAGTGAAAAATGTCATCCTGTGTTCCGTTGGCGGCAGCTTGAAGTGGAACATCTGTCACAGCCGAGACTAAAAAGTTAACCGTTGTTCTTCTAATGTCCAGGTTATCAAGTGCCTGGACGATTCTTGTGTATAAACCCTCACTTGGGGTACATACTGAATCTTGAGCATAAGTTTTAGATGTTGCCAATATTATTAATAATAAAGAAAAAGTAAATGTTATTCCGACTTTGATAAATGTTTTACCGAGCATGTTTAAAAGAATTTTATCACGACTACTCTTTCAGTAAAAGCCCTTTCATTATAGAATTATTCTATGGCAAGTTCAAATCCGTTTTATCTCGGGTATTACCCAGGAGACAGACCTTTATATAAAAGACCTTCAGGAGGCCGGCGTTTTACAGGTAACCCTGATTTGGATTTATTGGATTTTGGCAAATTTTTTAATACATTCGAAAAAGATACAGATATTCCGGCATGGTTTATTGAAAGAATTAAAAAAGATTTTGAAAGTTCACTAAAGGCTCAAATTAAACCAACTAAGGAAGTCAGTCCGGAAGCCCTAGAACTGTACGGACCCGAGGCTATGGAAGACTTGCCCGGTGCCGTTGGTATTTCAATTAGCTTAAATCCTAACGACTGGTTAAGTGACCCGGGAGAGCAATTTAAAAAAACAGTAAAGGATTGGTTTAAAGCAATAGCCGACTGGGACGATTTTGACACTTTAAATAGGGAGCAGTTGTGGGAAAATGTATTGAGTGATGTTGATATCTACAGGACTGCAAGAAATAAGTCCAGACTGAGACCAATTCGCAGGCTTCAGGAAAAGTTTGATGAGATTGATGTTGCTTTGCAACATGAGGCAACAACCTCGTTGGCTCAAAGATTAGACGGATCTGGAGCTGCCGGTGCGGTACATGCTGCTGCCAACCCCTTAAGTTTGGATCATCCCGACATTGGTGAATACAGGAAGTTAAAACATAGTATATTATCATTTCAAGTAAATTCACGAAACGTTATTCTACGGGAAAATAAGTATGATGCAGTTATATCTTCGGCAGCAAAGGCTCTTAAAGCTGATTTAGAAAAAAATGTCACGCCTGCCTCGTATACTCCTGAAGCTCAAATGTTTTTACTAAAAAATGAGCTTCATGAGAAGATTTCATCTTTACAAAAGGCTGTAGATTATGAAGGCTTAGTAAGCGGCGGTAAAAAAACTTCGCTCCAAGAAAAACTTGATACATTTTTACTCACGGGAAATATAAAAGATGCCCCAAACACAGCTGATTTAAATGTTATAAGGGCAAAAATTGGAGAGGCAGAAACTTTCTTACAACAACTTAATAACACACCAGAAGGTTTAGCTATACAGCGTAGATTAGGACGCTCAGTCATAAACCCATTCAAAGTTTACTTGGAAGATTTAAATAAATTTGTTGCTGTCGGTAGCGATGTCGCAGATATTGCAAGAAAGGTTGATGGATTGGGAACAGCGCAACCGTCATTGGTTCTTAGAGCCGAACTAACTAAAAATATAGCGGAAGCAAGAAACAGCATAGTAAATGTGGGCAGTAGAGGAAATATATTTGGCAGAGGAGGTCTTGCTGGTGGGGATCCTTTTAGCAGGAGTGTTAATAGAAGACTTTTACGAGATATGGAGCGTGATATACGAAACGAGGAAAACGACGCTTTTACAGGTACAGATAATATTATAAAACTAAGAACTATTTTTAGAAGATTGGAGCAGGAAAGAGATTATGCTGCTGCAGAGGAGCTTTTACGAGCTTTTGAAGGAAAGCGCTTATTAAGTACCTATTTGTGGCCCAGATTTAAAAACAGGATTGAAGTTTTAACACCTGCCTATTGGTCAAATAAATTTTTGACCCGAGTACATCGGTTAGGTTTTGTTGTAAACAAAGATTACGCAGACGACAATGGAATCGCATTTTTTTGGGGATTTAAACTCACGGGAAGTACGGCCGGCGGATTAGGATCTCTTTTACTTAAACCGCTTGAGCATAAATTTAACGTAAATTTTGAAGCAGGAGGAAGAAATTTTGCATTAAGAAATGTTACTGCTGGCTCACACTTTAAAATCATTGAAGACATTGGAAGTGCTTTATCCACCGGAAAGTTGGATATTAGAGCATTCGAAGAATTACTTCATGCTGGAGTGAGTATTGGTGATACCGCAGGATTAGACGCCTTATATGCCAGTTTAACGGCTAGATATGGCACTTTACCGTTTAAGAGAGCCGAATTTGATGCCATTTATTTTAACTTGCAGAAATTCAAAGATTGGATGTCAAAAAATCACGGTAAATTTGGTTTTAGTGCTGCTGATATTGCCGACCCCGGAATTATGGCGGGTTTTATTAAAAGAATTTTTTATACCAAAGTCGACAACAGGGGTGCATTGAAACCTTCGCGTCGATACGTAGGTATCCTTGAAAAGATTAATGAAAAACTTAATAACCTTCAGCATTGGTTTACCACAACACGAGCAGGCCGACTCGTTAGTTCTGCTTCTAATATTAAAAGCATTGTGGCAAACAGAGTTGTGGACGGTATTTCCCGGGTTACTGCACGTTTGTTAGCTTCAATAGCGGAAGGAGCAACTGCCGGGGTGGCTTCTCCGCTGGTTGAATTTTTAGTACCAATAGTAAGAAAAGTAATGTATGTAGTGTTGATTAAGACTATGGATACCGCACAAGGAACGTTCAAAGCGTTTTTCAAAGGTGATTTTAGTCAACTGATTGAATCATGGGATAAAACTTATGATTACATGACAAAAACGTTGCTTTACGGTGTTGGGATACCTGTGGGGTGTCTTATTTTATTAATATTATTGTTGGGCGGAGCTTTTACAACGGCAATTCCCCAAAGGAATCCTATTGCTGGAATTGGTGGTGGTGTTGGTGGTGGTGACATAAGAAGTGAAGGTGGTGGCGAATATAGACGTTGTGGATTCCACAGTGTAGATGTTAAGAGTCTTAACGGGTGTGTCTTTGCAGAAGGTTATACTGTTTGGCAAAGATCTTACATTAATAATGAGGAACAAGCTAGTAGGCACGGGTCAAATCTTTATTGGAGTACTATACCCGGTTCTTTAGGCCAATGCTTTCCGATACCTGCATATGTTTCGCCATATCCGAAGAGTCCTATTGCCACCGAGGCACCAAATAATAAGTGTTTGAATACACCACCTGAATCCGAATATTATGGGTATGCTGAAGATGTACATCCTCTAGGGTGTGGCACGATTTTTTTGCCTGAAATGACTGGTATTACCACTTGGCAAGTCTCCTCTCCCCGGGCAAGCAATGTGGGAAATGTTACTACTGTAACGGGACTTGACGTGCGTGGAAATCCACAAGTAATCTTAGTTTTATTGCATGTAGGAACTGTTTACACCGGAGAAAAAAAACCGGGAGATGCTGCAGCTGAATTATATGATTGGGGAAATAACACACATGTTCACTTCGAAATGGCTCTACCTAATGGGCCTGGTGATTTTATTCCTGCGAGACCGGAAGATTACATATGTAAATAATATGTAAAAGGGGTATACTTTAAAATAAAGCGTATGACAAAAAAACTTATCATATTCATTAAAGGCAACAAAAGCTATTTAATAGTGCTTATAATCTTAATATTAGTATTTATTGCGTATTTTATTGATTTTAATAGGTATAATGACATTGAAACTCCTTATACTGTGAAAGAGTCCGAATTAAGTTTGATTGCGATTACACCACCAGAACGAAGCTCACAGTCTTTGAGTGATTATGAAATTTTGTGGTTTGAATTTTCTGAACCGATAATATCCAATTCCATTAGATATACAATAGAACCAAACATGGAATTTTCCATAGTAAACGATGAAAGTAACCCAAACATAGTGAAGTTTGTTCCAAGAGGCATGGGATGGGAAGATCATCAGGAATATACATTAAAAATAACTGCTCTAAGAAGTGTAAACGGAAATTATCTAAACGAAACAATCAACTATGTGTATCTCAACACGCCCCCAGATATTTCTAACGAGCCTGTTCCGTATTGATTTAACAACCGGCAATCTTAGCACCGTCCTCTACGACACCATTACTAATGAGAAAATCACATATTCTAGTTTGAATAGTTTTGAAAACATTCAAACTTTCTATATTTGTAAGGCCTAAAAGATGTGCGATAATATTAAGGATAGAAAATACTCCCAATACTGCTATAAGCCCGATTACAGCGTAGGTTAATGTTTGATTTGCACCTATTGCACCTTTTGGATCACCAAGCGACATTGCATATTTAATAGAACCTACAAATATCATTGCAACAAATACAGCTCCAGCAAAGTATAATAAAATGTTAACTAACCTTGCAGCAGGGCAAACAATTTGTGCTAATGATGCTACGTCATTAGGATCATACCCAACACAATCTGCTGATTGTGCATAAGCCGGGTTTTGTATACTGATTACCACGGTTGCAAATAAAATTGCAATAAAGCTTTTTTTAAGTATATCAAAAATTGGGAACTCCATTAGTAATTACACCGTTGGCTCCGAAAGCACTTAATACTGCTAATTTCACGGCAAAAGCCCCAATGGCGAGAATAGAAGCAATAACTGCATACGTTAAAGCATTTTTTGCGCTGTCCCTTGCCTTGGGGTCGCTTTTGCTTGTTATATATTTTATACCGGCAATCCCAGTGGATATGACGCTTATAGCAATAGCAGAACCCATGAGAATGTTTAAAACAACTCCCATTAATTCTCCCATTGTTGAAGCAGTCATTCCACTACTGGGATCCTGGCTACTACTTAAATTGTTAATATAATCCATAATAATTACGCTCTTTTCGTTGCAGCACTTTACTAGAAGTCTGTTACCTGCTCAATATTTACGTTATCTGCATTTAATAAGTTCTGTACAATAAACCTGATTGTCAATGCGCCCAGAACTATAATAAATCCAATTACAGCATTTGTTAATGACGACCTTGCAGCATCAGCAGCTTTGGTATCACCTCGTGCTGTAATATATTGAATACCTGCCAAAATCAAAAATATTACTGTTAAAGCTACACCTACACCAATAACTATGTTAATTATAAGTCCAAATATGTTTGCTAATGTGGTACCACTTCCAAATCTAGTTCCTAATGGGTCTGTAACAGATGTTTGTACTTGTCCTTGTGTTTGGGCATGTGCTTGTTTTATAAGTTTTAACATTTTTTGATTACACCTCCTTTACTTTAATAAACTAATTTGTATACCTAAATTAAGGCTTGGGCATTGGTGGTGGTGGTATTGGTGGTGCACCACTTCCTCCTCCCGAACCTGGTGTTACGCCATCTATACTTACGTTATCTGCATTTAATAAGTTTTGTACAATAATTTTAATAGTTATAGCACCAATAACAATAACAAAACCTATAATAGCATTTGTTAATGACGACCTTGCAGCATCAGCAGCTTTGGTATCACCTTTGGCGGTGATGTATTGTATACCTGCTAAAATCAAAAATATTACTGTTAAAGCTACACCTACACCAATAACTATATTTGTAATAAGTCCAAATATTTGAGCAAGCGAGGTGTAACGTCCGGCCAACGGGTCTTGAATGTCTGTTGGTACTTGGGCATGTACTCTTTTAAGCATTATTTGCTCCTAAATAAATAAACTATTGCAAGAAGTTTGCAATTACTATTCTAATTATCCAAATAGATAATAAAATAAATAGCAAACCAATTATAGCAGAAGTTAAACCTTCTTTACCATCCATAACTTTAGAAGGATCACCTTGGCTAGTCATAATTTTGTATCCGTTGATGATAATAAGGGGTATGGCAATGAGCCCAATGCCAATAGGAAGTAATAAGCCATATATAGTTTGAAGGAGGGTTTCAAAGTCAACAATCTTACCGTCATAATCTTGTCTCCATAATGTGGGATCAAATTTTTTATCAGTATCACGATCTTTATCGGGGTCAGTGCCTTGGCATACACCTTCAACACATGAACCAGATTCACAAGGTGCACGGTCTGGCCCGCAGGGGTCACCTGCTTCTCCTGCTAAAACGTTTGTAATAACTTCACAAGTATTATCTTGTCGATAATCGCATACTAAAAATTCACCGCAACATGTTACGTTCATTCCACACGGTTCTCCTACATCAACGCATGCGGTGTTAGTAGTAAATTCACAATGTGAGTGTAGTGTGTCTGTATAATACTTACCACCGTCAACGAGATTGTATGTAACAGTTAAATAAACATCCTGTCCGTCATCGATTCCTGAATTAGGTCCATCTATTGACCCTGTACATTGTGTAACCTGATTTCCACATTGGGCAGCATACTCATCTGAATCAGCAACTGAAAAATCTCCGTCACCAATTTTTCTAGCGTCTTTGCTATCACATCCGTTTGATAAAGTACCTCCCTGTATAGTAGGAACACAAAAGTCCCACGCTAAATAAATCTGGTTCAAAATGCTCCCTGATGCATGCCAGGTAAACTTTACACCGGTATCACTGTTACATGATGTTGGATTAATATTTAATGCTGCTGCTCCTAAAGCATAATTTTTATGAGCAAGTGTAAGTATAAATGCTGAAATAAAAAATATGGTAATTTTTTTCTTTATCATAATGATTGCTTAAATTTGCTATTACTACACGTAGAATTCAAATAGATAGTAACACAAAAACTACACCAATTATAGCAGAAGTTAAACCTTCTTTACCATCCATAACTTTAGAAATACAGTTTGTTATAATACCTATGTGAAAAACCCTCAAACCCACCTGCCAACACTCATACCACTTACACTTGTTCTAACAGCAATTCTTTTACTGGCAAAAACACACAGTGCTTATGCCGATGACCCATGCAAAGATATATCGGACCTTGACGATAAAGCTAAATGTTACGAAGAGCAGATTGGTAAAAATCAGCAAAAATATGAATCCACTAGCAAAAAACTTTCAGACATTAGGTCACAAAAAAACAGTGTAACCGGAAAAATTAACAATCTACTTTCTTCATTAAGTGTGACCCAAGCCGAACTTAACGGCATACAGGCTGAGATTGATTCAATGAATAAAGCGCTTGAAGAAATTAAAAATGCTTTAGTTGAAAAAAATGGCGAACTTGATGAAAAATTATCTTTTAGAAACAAAGTTATAAGAACCTATTCAAAAAGAAGCTTTATAAGCGATCTTGAGCTTTTCTTCGCTTCTCCGTCTGGCGGTACAGGTACAGATGAAGCAAACGGATTTCAGCAGGCTACATTAACATATATGTACGGAAAAGCTTTTAACCGTGAGGCTTTGCGCTTAATTGGAGTATTAAATACAGAAATTGATGCTTATGAGCGCGATAAAAAAGAAGCTGAAGACCTAAAAAAAGAACTTGAAGATGCCCAGTCACAACTAATTGCTGCAATAACACAACTTGAAAGTGAAAAAAGTATTGTAGAAGGAGATTTGAATGTTTTGGCTGAGGCTGAAGGTGAGCTTGGAGAGGACTTAGCAGAACTCGAAAAAGTAATTGCCGATTTAAGCTCTAAGCAACAGGCTATTTTACAAGCTAAATCCGGAGATTTTAGTGCATCTTTAAGCGAGGGTGTAGAATCTGATGATCCAAGAGCCTCAATTAGCTATAATCCCGGATTTAGCCCGGCATTTGCCGCATTTAGTTATGGCGCCTATACGCACAGAAACGGAATGAGTCAGTACGGAGCCCGTGGACGAGCTGAAGATGGTCAAAGTTATGAAAAAATCCTTAAGTTTTATTACAAAACTGATGTTGAAGAAAAAGATGACCTTGATGATAAAAAAATATGTATAACTGGTGTCGGTGAAATGAAAATGGGAGAATATTTAAAGGGTTTAGGAGAAATGCCTCCCTCTTGGCATAAAGAGGCGTTAAAAGCACAGGCTGTGGCTGCCAGAACGTATGCTTACAGATATACAAAAAACGGAAATTGTATTTGCACATCAACAAATTGCCAATATTTTCATAAAGACCTTGTAAATCGTTCAGACCGGGAGCGATGGTACGATGCCATTAAAGAAACAGATAGCGAAGTGTTAAAAGGAGATGTTTCTTCACAGTATTCATCTACAACCGGCGGTTGGATTAACGGTGTGGGCTGGGATGTGGACGGAAGCTGGCCTAATGACTCATATGAGAAAAAAGGCAAATCACCATGGTTTTACAAAGCATGGTTTACCCAATCAACAAATAAAAACTCCTCTACCTGCGGACGTAATCACCCTTGGCTTAACGGAGAAGAAATGGCAGATATACTAAATGCTTATGTACTGCTCAAAGAAGGAAAAAACACCGAAAGAGTTGTTCCTGAGACTATAAACAAGTGTTCTATTAGCGGATTTAGCGGTAAGCCTTACTCAAAAAGTGAGCTTCGTGAAAAAGCTAAAGATGCAGGTCAAGGGTTTTCAAAGGTTTCGGGGGTTTCTGGTGTAAAGTTTGGCGACGGAAAAACCACAAGCATTACCTTTTCAACAGATCAGGGAAGCTATACAGTTGACGGGCAATTATTTATGAAAGCATTTAATTTACGCGCGCCGGGGTACATTGCCATAAAATACACACCTGATTCCAAAGCATTATTTGACCTTGTTAAAAAATAACCACCTTTTTTCTTAATGTATAATAAAATTTATGGCTTATTCTCTATTTACAGATGGCGGTGCAAGAGGTAATCCCGGTCCTGCCGGAATTGGAATTGTTTTGCTTGATGAACATAATAAGGTGGTTTATGAACACTGTGATTATTTAGGCAAAAAAACAAACAATGAGGCTGAGTACACGGCTTTGCTCACTGGGTTACAACTTAGTGCTAAACAAAATGTAAGAGAATTAAACTGTTATTTAGATAGCGAACTTGTTGTTAAACAATTACGCGGTGAGTATAAAATACGAAATCATAATCTCAAGCTTTTTTTTGATCAAATTAAAGAATTCGAGCCTTATTTTTCTCAAATATCTTACAATCATGTAAAACGCGAAAAAAATAAGCGTGCTGACGAACTCGTGAATTTAGCAATAGATAACCATGTCAAACAAAAATAAAGAATTGGAATCTTTTTATGACAGCGCAATTTTGGAAACCTTAAGATATAGGTCTATATTTAGCTCACGGGTAACTTTTCATCAATTGTGTACTTTTTTTATTTGTCCCGAAGAACCTCTGGAAATTGAAATCAATGAAAAAGTTATAAAACAGCGCCTGGAGTACTTAATTAAAAAAAAACGCATTAGTTATAAAAAAGGCTTGTATTACCTATTTGGGCATAAGACGGTCAACTGGAACTCAAGAGCAGCAAATTCCCGAAAATTATTAAAAGAGGCTTATGAAACGGCAAATATTTTAAAGCAAATAAAATGGATTAAAATGCTGGCTGTGACGGGGTCGGTTGCAGCATACAATGCTCAAAAAAAAGATGACATTGATGTGTTTATTATTACCGAAAAAAATCGCCTGTGGTTAACACGTTTTTTTGTTGTATTGCTTTTAAAGCTACATAATAAATATAGAACCGATGAAAACTTTCACAAAAAAGTTTGTCCGAATATTTATTTGTCGGACGACGCCCTAATGTGGGAAAAATCCAAACAAAATATTTATACAGCACACGAAATTTTGCTTATGCACCCACTCATAAATAGGGACGATACCTATTTTAAATTTATATCAAGCAATAAGTGGCTCTTTTCGTATTTCCCGTTTTTTAAAGTTAATATGCCAAAAAAACCAAAAGCATCGTCAAAGTACAACAGCAGCATAATTGACACTGTTGAATTTATCGCTATGACAATACAACTTTGGTATATGCGCGACAAAAAAACTACAGAAGTGGTTAGTAGCAACTTTATTCACTTTAATAAATTTGACCATGCTGAAAAGATATTAAAAGATTTGGATAATGTATAAATATATAAAAGGCTAATTGTCTAAATTATTTTTTATTTTTTCAATCACGTCATCAAGATCCCAGTTTGACTTCACCAAATATTCGTAAACCCCATATTTTATTGCATCTTCCATTTTTTGGTCGTGTGTAATGTTTGTCATTATAATTACTTTTGCATTTTTACCCCAGTTGTCTTGTCTTAGATTTTTTAACATTTCTATACCGTCCATTACAGGCATCATCAGGTCTAAAATTATAAGGTCAGGGTGTTCTGAAAGTGCCATAGTTAAGCCGTTTTGCCCGTTTTCTTCGTAAAAGGTCACATAACCCTGATTATTTAGTTTATCAACAAGAATCTTACCTAGTGCTTGTTCATCTTCGACTATTAAGATTTTTTTTGGGGTTTGGGCTTCCATTAAATAAATGATAGCACAATAGTGTGTGTGGAATATAGTATAAAAAGAAAAAAGGCACTGATTTGTGTTTTCAGTGCCCTGTAAGCTTAGTTTAATTTGTCGTGAATATAATCTATGAGGATGAAAATGAATACGACACCCTCTAGGCCGATAGTCAAAAAACCCCGGAAAATCCGGGGTTTAAATAGTTACCAATGCTCAAGTCTTTTTACATCATATCAGGCATACCGCCCATGCCACCCATTCCTCCTGTTGTAGGCTCTTTTTCTTCTGGAAGCTCTGCAATCAAGCTTTCTGTTGTTAAAATCATTGTTGCAACAGAAACAGCATTTTGTATTGCAGTTCTTGTTACTTTTGCAGGGTCAAGAATTCCTGCCTTTATCATGTCTATGTAATCCATAGTCATTACGTTAAAACCAATATTTTGGTTTTTCTTTTCTTTTACCATTGAATCTATTGTGCCTAGAACTTTGCCCGGATCTTCACCCGCATTAGAAATTATTAGTCGTGCGGGTTTTTCCAGCGCTTTATACAAAATCTGTGCGCCCACTGCTTCATCGCCATCTAGGTCAAGTTCTTTAATAGCTTCTCTAGCTCTTAACAATGCTACTCCTCCACCGGGAACAATACCTTCTTCAACCGCAGCTTTTGTTGCGTTAACTGCATCTTCAACTCTTAGCTTTTTTTCTTTTAGTTCGGTTTCTGATGCTGCACCAACTTTAATTACTGCTACTCCGCCTGATAGTTTTGCCAGTCTTTCTGCAAGTTTTTCTTTATCGTAATCAGACTTGGTTTGTTCTATTTGTTTTTCTATTTGTTGAATTCTTTGCTTTAATATTTCTTCATCGCCTTTTCCGCCGATTATTGTTGTGTCGTCTTTTGACGATACTACCCTATCAGCTCGTCCAAGGTCGCCTACAGTTACTGAATCAAGTTTTCTACCCATATCTTCGCTAATAAATGTTGCACCTGTTAAAACAGCAATATCTTCAAGCATGGCTTTTCTCCTGTCACCAAAACCTGGAGCTTTGACCGCAAGTGCATTAAATGTTCCGCGCATTTTGTTAACAACAAGTGTAGCCAAAGCTTCACCGTCAATGTCTTCTGCAATTATCACAAGATTTTTAGATTGCTTAACAAAGTTTTCCAGCATCGGAAGTAAATCTTGCATGCTTGAAACCTTTGAATCAGTCACCAATATATATGCATCTTCAATTTCTGAGGTCATTTTTTCTGCGTCAGTTACAAAGTAAGCAGAAGCGTACCCCTTATCAAACTGCATACCTTCTTTGTATTCAAGCTCCATTTCAAAGCCTTGTGACTCTTCAACCGAAATAACGCCTGTGTTTCCTACATTTTCCATTGCTTCGGCTATTAAATTACCAATTTCTTCATTTTGAGCTGAGATTGTTGCAACTTGAGCCTTTTCTTCTTTTGTAGAAATGTCTTTTGCAAGTTCGCGCACACTTTCCATAGCTTTATTGCTTGCCTGTTCAAGACCACGTCTTAGTATCATAGGATTTGCGCCTGCCGATACGTTTCTTAATCCTTCATCAACGAGCGCTTGTGCAATTACGGTTGCTGTTGTTGTACCATCGCCTGCCTTGTCGTTAGTGTTTTCTGCAGCCTGTTTAACAAGCTGAGCTCCCATATTCTCAAATTTATCTTTTAAAACAACTTCTTTTGCCACGGTAACTCCATCGTGTACTACCTGTGGAGCACCGTACGACTTATCAAGCCCTACGTTTCTTCCTTTGGGGCCAAGTGTTGTTGATACGGCTTGTGCCAGTTTATCAACACCTGCTTTTAGTTTTTGTCTTGCTTCATCCCCATAAATTATAGTTTTTGCCATTTTTCCTCCTTAAAACATTTAAATTAAATATATACTTTATTCAAAAATAGCCAGAATATCGTCTTCTCTAACCAGAAGATATTCTTTGCCTTCTACTTTAACTTCTGTACCGCCCCATTTTTTGAACATTACAACATCGCCGACTTTTACATCCATTTCCATTCTTTTACCGTCTTCTTTTTTACCGGGACCTGCAGCTATAATTTTACCTTTTTGGGGTTTTTCTTTTGCCGTATCGGGAATAACTATTCCTGAAGGAAGAGTTGTTTCTTCTTCAAGCGTTTCAATTAATAAATAGTCTGATAATGGTTTTAATTTATTTTTTGCCATAAGTTCTTTCTAAATTAATTTTGTACTGTTGTTGTGCGTTTGCGAGTAAAATATTAGCACTCGTTATATGAGAGCGTCAAGTATATTAATCCTATCTAAACCTTGCATAAACCCTAATCACATCCTCGCCAAGCTTTTTTTGTTTATAAATTTCAATGGGTTTTAATTCGCCTGTGTTTTCTACATGTGGTCCACCGCAGAATTCTTTACTTACCGCATTTTCTATAGTTTCTCCAATAAAATAAACTTTTACCAAATCTGCATATTTTTCTTTAAAAAAACTTAAAGCGCCTGTTTTTTCTGCTTCTTCGCGTGGTAAAACAACACATTGCACCGGTAGTGCCTCACCTATCTTTTCGTTAACAAACTCTTCTACTTTTTTTATTTGGCTAGTGCTTAATTGTTCAGACCAGGAAAAATCAAATCTCAACCTTTCGCCTGTTATATTGCTTCCTTGTTGTTGAACTTGGGAACCTAATGTTTGTCTTAAAGCCCAATGCAACAAATGTGTAGTTGTGTGATATTTAATAGTTTGTTCACTTGTATCGGCCAAACCTCCTTTAAACTTTTGTTCAGCACCTTCACGTGATTGGTTTTTGTGCTCGCTTATTAAATTTTCGTATTCTTCTTCAATTTCGTCTAACTCAACCTCTAAACCATAGTCTTTTATGTCTTCAATAAATATTTCAACCGGATAACCCATTGATTGGTACAAATTAAAAGCATGTTTACCAAGATCCGCCTCGCTCCCTTTAAAAGAGTTCAGGATTTTTTCTGCTTCTTTTGAGCCTTTATTGAGGGTTTTTCTAAATTTATTTTCTTCTTCTTCAAATACTTGTTGGATTTTTTCTTGTTTTTGGATTATTTGCGGATAGAGCCACTCAAAAGTTTCGGCGACAACAGGCAATAACGTGGTTGATATACCTTGTTCAAGATTTAAGGTTTTTCCAGCTCGCACCATTCTTCTTAAAATTCTGCGCATTAAATAACCGCGATCTTTGTTTGACGGCATCACATCGTCCATGGCCATAAATGTGGCAGTTCTCATATGATCGGCTAAAATTCTCATTGCTTTTGTAGTAACTTCATCATAACCATACTGCTTTCCGCTTATTTCTTCTATTTTTTGAATAATCGGCCAAAAGTTGTCTGTTTCAAAAATATCTTGTTTTTTTTGAACTGCTAACGCAATACGTTCAAGCCCGCCGCCAAAGTCAACATTTTTTTGTGCAAGTTCTTCCCACCCGTTCTCTGTTTTTTTATACCGCATAAACACACTATTGCCGATTTCAATAAATAAATCCTCGTTTTCAGCAGGATCTAAACCATTGCCGTCTCCGTCAGAGCCGATGTAATAAAAAATTTCACTGCTTGGTCCTCCGGGCTCACCTACGGCATCTCCTCTTTTCCACCAGTTTGAATCTTTTCCATATGCAAAAATCCTCTCGCCTTCTTTAGCATCAATTCCATATTTTGCAAAAATATTTTTTAAGAGTTCAACAGATTCCCTGTCTTTGGGTGCGTTGCTATCGCCAGCAAAAACAGTTCCATAAATTTTATTAACATCAAGTCCAAGAACTTCAATAAAAAACTCATATTTCCACGGAAGTTGAGTCTCTTTAAAATAATCCCCCAAGCTCCAGTTGCCGATCATGTGGAACGCAATTGTGTGCCTGTTTGATATGCCCACATTTTCAAGGTCTTCAAAACGTACACATCGTTGTACATTCATTAACCTTTTGCCCAAAGGGTGGGTCTCTCCGAAAACATACGGTACCAACAGAAAAACTCCAGAGTTTACGAATAAAAGTGTTGGGTCGTTTTCAGGAACAAGTGAAACGTTTGGTATTAGCCGATGCCCGCGTTCTTTATAAAAGTTTATGTATTTGTTTAGTATTTCTTTTGAGTTCATGTTTTTCCTCATTATAACTGATTTTCTGCAACTTCATCATATTTAGGTACATTGCTTTTCTCTTTAAGGAGCACTGACATTTGTCATAATACATGTACTCAAGTAGTTGGAGTGTGTTTTTTTGACCGTATCCAAGTTTAAATTGATTTATTCCGTATTGACCAATTACTTTTTTTTGTAAATTTACTTCTTTGTGTAAAATATCTTCAAGAGTGACCAGAAAGCTTCTGGTGCCACAAGTGAAATTGCTCCTAAATTCAGTATATTGCTTTCCATTTTTACTCGCTTTATATGTAATCTTGTGTACACTTCCATCACCATCAAAATATCCTCTAATAAAATCTCTAATATAAAATCGTGGAATAGCCGGAAATCTGAGTGTTTTAGATTTATTTGGTGTCCCGCCTAGATTAAGTAAGTCTATATAAAGCTTTTTTGATCTTACTACAAGTAGAGAGTAGGAATCGCGTATGTGTTCAATAGGTGATGTAGAAGGTAGTATATGTGCTATTTCAGTAAGGTGTTCCGAATCTTTAGAGCTAAATACCACTCTGTATGATTTGTCGTGGCGCATGTATCCGTCCGCATACCAAAAACCTAGCACATAAGCCATCTCTGATGTCCAAGTAGAAAAGAAGTCTTCATTTAGTGAATATATTCTGGAATGGTATTTCAGTCACCCCATATTATCCGAACAAAAAGCGAAGTTCAAGTAGTTAGTTATCCTAAATCATGTTAGTATATAGTCCTATAAGGTCCGGTACCCAAGTGGTCTAAGGGGAGGGTCTGCAAAACCCTTATTCGCGGGTTCGAATCCCGCCCGGATCTCCAATTATAACTTACCGCGTTCACAATAACATTGATATTTTACCACCTACATGCTAATTTGGAGTTACTAATTAATATGGCCGTTTCGACTATATACCAAACTAAACCCTCTGCCCCAAATAAAGTAAGCACTTTCTTAGTGTATGGGTTGCTTTTGCTTGGAATTGGCGCAGCTATATATTTTGGAGCTGATTTTATTCGCAACCTGGCCGCACTTAGAGGTAAATCTTCGCTAATTGTTGAAACCATGCATGGAGAGGGTGAGGTTTATGTTAATGGTGAGCTTGTTGGAAAAACTCCTCTTAATTCTTCCGAAATAAAGCCCGGTGATAACCGCCTGGTTCTTAAAGATCCAAATAGCGAATACGAGGTGAATATTAATTTTGTACCAAGTACCGAAGTAGTTGTGAAACGAGATCTTGGTATTTCCAACCTTTTTTCGGGAGGTTTAAACTTTTGGCTAGAACGAAACGATTCTGACATTGTTTTAAGTATTATTTCCGAACCGGCAGGTGCGGATGTTTATGTTGACGGTACAAAAGTTGGCACAACCCCATATTCATCAAGTGAACTGTCTACCGGTGAATATGATTTGCGTATAGAAAAAGCCGGTCATGAAACACAAACTGCGCGAATAGAAATTAACAACGGTCATAAGCTAAACGTTTCCACTAATCTTTTTGCAAAGCCGGTTCCTGAGAAGGTTGAGTTATTACCAGACTCAACAAATATTTATGATGTACATTCAGATAACATAAATATCACGTCAAATACGTCTACATGGGTGAAAGCAATTATTTACTGGAACCAAACCCGAGGAGTTAATTTATCAGGGTTGGGTGTAAATAAGGATAGAGTTTTTGATTTTTATTTGGATTATGCCGGTAATTTGTACGACGCGGATGGTAAACCGGTCGATACGGCAAATGCTGCTATTCTAGAAAATGCCAAAACAGGAGCTTACTTAAGAAATTCAACCGACAGTGCAGGTTTTTCTGAAAAAGCCCGTGAAACCTATCTTGGATTGGGTGCTGTTGGCGGAAAACAAGCTACAATTTTAGAAACCGGTGTAGGCTGGCTTAGAGTTAGAAGCGAGCCAAGTTTAAACGGAACCGAAGTCGCCAGAGTTAATGTTGGCGATACTCTTAGTGTACTTGAAGAATCACCAGGATGGGTAAAGATTAAAGTTGATGATACTACTGAGGGTTGGGTTTCAGATACTTATGTGTCGATAGAATAAAAAGTTATTGCAGGTCAGGATGCCATTCAAGCAAATCAGGGCGCAATGTTTTTATTTGGATTTTTGTTTGTTCATACTCTTTTTCAAAACCAAGCCTTTTTTCTAAATTTGCCGTTAACACATAAATTCCCGCGTCGTTGGGAAACCTTTGTTTTAAAAAATTAAAGTAATTTTTTACAGTGAAATCATAGTTATTGTCGATATTTGTGGGTGATATGGGTTGAGAAAGGTCTTTTACGGCCAAAATCATATACAATCCGGCATTGTTTCGTAGAGTTGCCATATTATTTGGATTAAGAGTTTGGGAATATTGAAGATCTCGTAATGCCCCGCTCTTAATTTTTGTTTTATTTTCATCTGATTGTTCAAGTGTTGACATAAGAAGAATTTTTGCCCTTTGCCTAAAATAAGCTGGCTCATTTGGGTTTTTTTCTACTGCTTTGTTGGCATATGTGTATGCCTGTTGAATCTCTCCTTTGCTTAATAACCTTTCTGATGATTTATAATGTATATCGGCTTTGTACAAGTTTAATATTGACTGTATAAAGTATAAATAAGCAGATATTAATGCCAGTGAAAGCAGTTTTTTATTTTTCATATGCTATTCCTATGTAGAGCCAAAATAATAAGGCCACAGCCACTGTAGGGAATCCAAAAAACATCGTGGTATAAAAACCTGCCAGTGACGCGGCTGCATAATTGTGCCGGTTTTTTAAAGACATGTACATAATTGCAACAAAAGAAGCTAGGCCTGATATTCCGGTTTCAGAAAGAATTTCCAGAAAATAGTTGTGAGGTTTATTTAATATAAAATCCCATTCGGAAGAATAGTTAAGTTCTTGTGGCCGATGTTGTTGAAAAACATAAGGAAATGTTTCAGGGCCGGTTCCAAGTAAAAAGTTTTTAGGGTTTTGCATTACAATATTTAATGTTCCCTGCCATACATTAAGCCTTATAAACCCCGGGTCTGACAATTGGTTTGAATTTGTGTCATTTTGCTTATTTTCTTGTGCATGAACTTTTTTTAAATCAAAAAAAACATCATTGATACGACTTTTGTATATTCCGGGCTGTAGGGATGAAAAAATTAACATCAAGCAAAATAGTACCCCTACAGTTTTACGGTTTTTCAACACCGTGTCTTTGTTTATTAAGGCATAAACCGACAAACTAACAATTAACCCAAGTAAGCCGGAAAGTGAGTAAGTAAACCATAAACCCGCATAAGACATCAAAAATACTGCTATAAAGAAATTTTTTTGGCGAGGTTCGTTTGTGGTCAGTAAAAAGTGCAGTACCACAGGAAGCACCATAATAATGTAAACAGCCAGCCAATTAGGGTTTCCGAATGTTGAGTATACGCGGGGTATGTGGCGAAAATAATGTTGAGTTATAGCAAAGAGGTTTATAGGTATTAATGTAATAATGGGTATTATAAGTAGTTTTTCAATGTTTAAAATGTTTTTTAAATTGATGAAAATATAAAACAAACCAATATAAATGAACAAAGAGACCATACCGTCATTAAATCTTGAGTAGTATCCCCAAACAGATGTGTACAAATGACTTGAAAATGCCGTTGCAAATATATTAACTATAAAAAAAGCTGCGACAGGTATAGGAAATTTTTTTAAACTTGGCGGCTCTTTAGACAAAACATACTGAAGAAAAAATAAAAATATTGTTGTACTACCAACAAAGTAAACAAAAAACATTTTAGGAAATTCATATAGCTCATTTGTGTTTGTTACAACAAGAAGCGGTGTTAAAAAAAGAAGCAGTGAAAACAAAAATTTATATGCTTTAATTGACGCGTTTATGCTCATGATAGTATCATTATACTAAAGGTAATCCTGCTCTATGTTTTCTAAAGTATTAATTAAATTAGTAGATGAAGCTATACTTCCGGCAGTTGTTTTGCTAACTGTGCGTATTTGTTCGGTTGTTGTTTTTGCACATATTTTTAATGTTTCTTATTCGTTAAGTGGGTCGGGTTTCGTGTTTGAAACTTCTTCCGATTATATTTTAATCAATTCTTATTCGGTTTTAAGTATGGTATTGGTTTTGTCGGTTGGCGTTTTGTATGTGTTATTAAAATCTTATATTTTTCATGATACGCATATTCGTCCATCAACAACAGCAAGACTTTTTAGTTTAAGGCTCACCTCACTTATTCAAACATCTTTTGATCTTTATTCTCAGGGTACAATATGGCTGTCTTATTTATACCTGGTTACTCTAGTAGCCGGATTCATGTTTTTTACAGGATTTATTTTTTCGTGGGTTTTTGTAACTTCTTTAGTTTTAGCTTTAATTTCAACAGGTTTATTTATTTATGATATTGAACGTGAAGCTGAGCTAAATTCTTCAGTTATTAAAGAAGAGTACATAGATATTGAAGAGGATTATATTTTAAGATTTGGAGGTGATGATGCCTAATTTTCATCGAATTTTTACCGATGTTTTGCTTATGGTTTTGTTATTGGGATTACTTTTAATGCCCATTTCAACCATTGGATTAACCGCGTTTAAAAATGACGTGAGATTCCAAAATAACGATATTTTAGGAGAAAAAGACACGAACGTGGAGTATTACACAATTATCGATAATGACTTGGATGAAAACAGCGTTTCTGATTTTGAGACTTTTGAATCAACCCAGTCTACTCAACCCCTGAGCCAATAGCCTCAAAAAACAAAGGAAGTCCATAAATAATAACCATGATTGAAACTCCCCACAAAACTACAGTGTAAAGCAGTGCCCTGTCTGATAAAAGAATTCGCTCAGGTGATTCACCTTCTTCTTTTTCATAAATAACATATAAATAACGTGCTACGCCATAAATAACAAGCGGAATCGTAAGCATCATCCATTTTGGGCTACGCAGTATAGAAGGAAGCACATTGTACAAAGATGGGTATACCGTTTGAGATGATGTTTGAAATGTGAAAAGTGCATAAGATAAAATACAAAATGTTGCCGACATTGAAATCATGCTGTTTAACAAACTATCCGGGTAGTGCCTTAATGTTTTTCGTGTTTCGATTTGGTCGTCGTTATCAAGATTAAGTTTTTTGAGCAGAATTGTTCTTTCCGAACGTCGTTTACCGAATGCCAAAAGTAAAGACAAACCTATTGTTGTTAGTATCAGCCATGAAGAAATTGAACTTTCTGAAGCCAGTCCTCCAGCAAATACCCTAATAATAAATCCTGAGGCTACAAACAATGATTCCATAATAATTACGTTTCTGAAATAAAGTGAATATGCGATTTGAATACAAATATAAATTGCTGCCGCGAATGCAAAATAAGTTCCAACAAAATAAAGAGAGTATATAAACCCTATAATTAATAGAATTATGGTAGCTACTCCGGCTGCTGCGGGTGAAAGTGCACCAGAAGCAATTGGACGGTTCTTTTTAATAGGATGCAGTCTGTCTTTATCGGCATCCCGCAGGTCGTTAAAAAAGTAAACCGATGAAGATAATATACAAAATGCAATAAATGCATCAAAAGACTTAATTAACGAATTTCCGGTAAATAAGGTACCGGTAAATATAGGCGCAGCAAAAACACTTAAGTTTTTAAGCCATTGTCTTGGACGGGCGGTACGTAGGAGTTGATAAATAAAATTTATCATATTTAGATTTTAGCATTTTTTCCTTTTTTGAAAGGGCTAAACAATATACATTCAAAGCTCCGGCAGATTTTAGTACTTTTGAAGCCTCTTTAAATGTGGCACCTGATGTCCAGATATCATCTACTAATATAAAATTACGGTCTTTAACTAGGGATGTGTATTTATTATTTATACTGAACGCGTTTTTTAAATTTTCGTATCTTTGTGTTCTTGATTTTTCATGTTGATGCTGAGTATCTAGATTTCTAATTAACACGTTATTCATGTGCTTGAGTCCAAACGACTTTGAAATTTGCTTAGAAATAATTTCTGCTTGATTAAACCCCCTCGACTGAAATTTTTTGCGACTCACAGGTATGGGCAGGCAAATATAATTTTGGTCAAGCTTTAATCCGTTTCTCATTACATCCAGTATGCCGTGCTTGAGCAAGACTTTTAATGCCATAAATTGCTTTTTTGAGTATTTAGCATTTTTTATGCACTCTCGAACATATGCATCGTACTCAAACATTGCAAAGCTTTGATTCGGTGCACGCTCATTTATTTTTAAACAGTTTGTATGTGTTTTGCCGTTTACCGAAGCCCTGTCGCATACGATACAGTTTGTTGAATAAATTAGCTTACATTCCTGCAAACAAAATTTACATAGCACACCTCCTACCACTTTATTACAAAGGGTGCATTTTGGTGTAAAAAATAAGTTAAGCAGCTTTTCCATAAGTTATCCACATTAATAAAAACTTTACAACCACAAAGAATATTAGCATTATGACCTAGAGTAAGTTGTGCTAACCATCTCATAGTAATCATAATAAACACCAAAACTTAATACAAGATTTGAAAATCTATTAAAAATAGAAATGCGTGAAATTATTCAAAAATAAATGGGATTATTTTAATGTAATACTATTATAGTATATTTTTTACTGGTATAACAGTCTTTTCTTTTTGTATAATGTATATATACTTGCCTTATGTCTGCCGAAGAACACAACAAATTAAACTTCAAGAAGTATTACCAGGATTTTAAAGACATTGTTCATACAAGTGTATTAATGCTCAAATATGCTTTTAGTAAATCACCAAAAGCGTTAAGCATATACATGATTTTAATATTGATATCCTCTGTTCTTCCCTTTTTATCTTCATGGGTCAACAGTAAGGTTATTGATACTTTAATTTCTATGTTGGATGGAAATGCAACTTCACAATCTGTTTTATTTACTTTTTTAGGAGTAGCTGTTGGTGTTATGTTCTTGCGACAGTTAGCAAATGGTCTAAGTAGATATTTTGAAATGCTCCAATGGTTTGATATTGGAAGAGATATGAGCCATGATATCACCTCAAAAATTTCAAATTTAGACATGGAGTTTTTTGAACAGCCTGAAACACTTGATTTAATAAATCAAGTGAGAGAAAATTCTCAGACTCGACCGCAGCAATTTATAGGTTCTTTGCTTGTAACTTTAGATTCAATTGTTTCTATTGTTACAGCAGTATCGATAATTATTTTAATAAACCCTATATACATATTTATTTTGTTTTTAACTACGCTACCAAGAGCTGTTATAAACATAATTTTTGGAAGAAGAAGTTATGGCATTTGGGCGGCAAAAGGCGATGTAAGACGAGATTACTGGGATTCTAAAAGTCACCTTTTAAATCAGGACTCGCTGATGGAAGTCAGAATTTTTAAATTAAGACAGTATTTGCTTCAAAGAACATATAACCTTTTTTACACTTTTCAAAAAGAGCAAGTTACGGTTGAAACAAAAAGGAGTGCAATATCAATACTAGGAGATTTGCTGGGAGTTTTTGGCTTCGGGGCAATATTATTGTTAACTGCTCTAGCTGTTTTGGCAAGAGAGATAACCATAGGTAATTTCACATTTTATATGGCAACGGTAGGAAATCTTCAAATGTCGTTTACAGGCTTATTTGTTAGGGTTTCGCAAATGTTTGAAAGCGGATTATATGTTAGAGATATTTTTAAAGTACTTTCTTTTGAAGAAAAAATACTGCCTGGTGAGATTCATTTACCCAAAAGCAATGTTCCACCTACAATAGAGTTTAGAGACGTTTCATTTGCTTACCCCGGCACTGACAGGTTAATTTTTGACAAGCTAAATTTAACGATTAACTCAAAAGATCATGTAGCCATTGTTGGCGAAAACGGTTCGGGAAAAACGACCCTCATAAAGCTGCTTATGAGATTTTATGATGTTACCGGAGGTGCAATATTGGTAAATGGGCATAACATAAGAGATCTTGACACTGAAAGCTGGTATGAAATGGTTGGTGTGTTGTTTCAACAGTTTAATTTTTATCATTTTGACGCCAAAACTAATATAAGTGTGGGTAATATTGATTTAATTAATGATTTTGAGAGAGTCGTAGATTCAGCGCAAAAAACAGGAGCACATGAATTTATTGATTCATATGCACATAAATATGATCAGGTTTTGAGTCGTGCTTATAAAGGAGGAATAACACCTTCCATTGGCCAAAAACAAAAAATTGCTTTGGCACGGGCATTTTTTAAGGACGCGCCCATACTCATCCTTGATGAACCCACCAGTGCCATAGACCCAAAAGCAGAATTTGAAATTTTTGAAAGATTGTTTGACTTTGCAAACGAAAAAACGGTAATAATAATTTCACATAGGTTTTCGACTGTAAGAAATGCCGACAGAATAATTGTTTTGGATAAAGGAAAAATCATTGAAGACGGTACACACGAAGAGCTTATGCAATTAAACACGGGAATTTATCGCCATGCTTTTGAACTGCAAAGAAAAGGCTACCAGTGAGCCAATTACCTAACACTATTCTTACACTTTTTTCATTGAACTCTAAACCAAAGAAACTATTATAAATTCATGAATTCTTTGGATGTATTATATTTTTCACTGTCACTGGCATCATTATTGTTGGTAGGAGCAGTTTGGTATTTTGTAATAAATGTTAATGAGAAATTGACTTTGTTAATTGATTCGCTTGAGAATAGCATGGAAGTTATTGACGATACGGCCAAAATGGTAAAAACCATAAAAAACGGCGTGTCATACGGCGCATTTAGCATAATAACCAAATTACTTAAAGTTTGATTGGAGGTGAAGTTAGATGGCTCACAATAAAGAACATAAAGCACAAAACGGTAATGGAGTAGTGAAGGCCGCTATAGTAGGTGCAGTAGTTGGAGCAGCAGCCACCTACTTATCAAATAGAGAAAATCGTGAGAAAGTTAAGCAGAAAGCTGAAGAAATCAAAAATAATGTAGACACCAAGGCAACTGAAGTAAAAGAAGTAGCAGACGAAAAAAGAATAGAGGCTATGGATAAAGCTTCAAAAAGACTTAACGAAATGAAAACAAAAGCTAAAAGAGAACGAGATAAAGCAAAAGAAAACCTTGAAGAAATTGTTTAAAGTCACGTCGTCAGACTCACGAGAAATGGTATTACCACTAAATTAAGTCGGAGCAGGTCTCCGGCTTAATGTTTATTACCCAAAAAATAAAATCTAATTTAAACTTGAGTAATGAGAAAATTTATAATGACTCAAAAGGCAATTTGGGTGTATTTATGGGTAAGTTTAGCTGCCTTGTCACTCGGGTTCGCCTTGGGTTTGGCCTCACCATATTCTGATTATAAAAAACTAAACGGAACAACTGATTTTATAGCTTTTTTGGTAGGAGGTAATATTGCCGCTTCAGGGAATATTTCTAATCTATACGATCTTACACACCAGACAGCTGTGCAAAATCAATTACTTGAACCTGTTTCACTTAATGGGGTTCTTGCGTTTATTAATCCACCTGTGACTGCATACTTTTATGCCCCCCTCGCCAATCTATCAATGACAAGCGCTTTTTGGGCAGTAGTAAGTGTAAATACTTTTCTCATAGCAATTTCCCTTGTGCTTTTATTAATGAATACAAATTTGGATTATCGCATTGCCGGATTATATATTGTTTTGATTCCATGGCATTTTTCATTTTGGCACACACTAATAGGCGGTCAGCCAGCCGGCGTCATATTATTTTTGTTGACCCTATCTTATGTATTTTTAAAAAAAGGTAATTATTTCATTTCAGGGGTACTTATTGGGTTTTTATTTATAAAGCCGCAATTTTTGCTCATTGCCCTGCTATTAGCTTTTAGCATCCATAACATAAAATCCAGAAAATCTTTTATTTTTGGGGCGGCTTTAAGCGTTTTATTTATGTGTGTGGTGAATTCTCTTCTTTACGGCTGGGATTTTTTACCTGACTATATAAGTCTTTTATTTTTTACCGATTCGTCAAATTATGGCACCAGTATTAAGTTTAACTTTAATTTAGTTTCTGTAATGAGTTTCTTTACGCAATCAAATTCACACGCAAAAACAGCTTCAATGCTTTTAATTACCCCGATTTACTTATATGTGACTAAGCGATTGAATAAATTAAACATAAACACAAATATTTCACACTTATTTTCTATTGCAGTCTTTTTTACGCCAATTTTAAATTTGCACACAATGAACACGGACCTTTTAGTTTATCTGATTCCTTTATTCTTGTGGTCGCGTACGTGTGTAGTGAAAAATTATGTGGCGGCCGAAACATTAATTTTTATTATGGTTTTTTTAGTGCCGTGGCTGGCTTTATATTCCTTGCAATGGATGCTCACGTTAGTTTTGTTAGGTTTTGGATTTTATTTGTTATTAGGTAGCTGTAGTAGTGGTCGAGTGAATAATGGGGTTTGAAGTATGCTACAATTTTTATATGAATAATAATTTTGATGATTTTCAACAAATAGTTGAACCTTATATTAGAAAAGTTATATCAACTGCACCGCAGGGTTGGGAAAACATAAATGTAAATGTTGACTACTCAACACCTGGAGTGATTAATGTTAAAGCAGATGCTTTAGTTAATGGAGAAGCTGTAAGCTTTGGGGCTCCTGGAGGACTTCCGGAGTTGTTACAGCTCAAACAATTGCACACGAGTGAAGAAAAAGGCGAATTGAAGAGTGTACTTATTAATGTAAAGCCAGACGGACAGTTTGGCATGGAATTTGGATACTAATAAATTATTTGGTGTATATTCTTTTGCTACATTCAAAAAATAGACCCGCGACAAGTCTCCCACTAGATTGTTCAGGTTTTGCATGGTTTTAGTAAATCAAAATAGTTCATTGGTGGAGATGACGGGAATCGAACCCGTGTGTTGAATGCCTAAAATATAAAGGTATACAAGCTTATTCAGCATTTAATGTCAGAAACCCAAAGCTGCCGAATTACTATAAGAGTTTCTTAAGACCATAAGGTTTGAGTTTTATACTCTCGGTAATATCGCATGGTCAATGTAATATTACCTCAACCCGGTTTTATGAGATTCTTGTATCTTTTCCGGGTAAAAGATAAAGAACCTAAGCTTCGTTAATTGAGCTTAATTAAGCTGCAACGCCAGCTAAAGCCGGTTTTGCTGCTCGTGCGTTTGAGTTTGCACTTAAGTTTTGCTGGTTTTTACAAGTTCCAACAACTTGGCTTGCCCTCATACATAGATCATTCAGTCAAAGCCGATCATCCCCATGTTTAATTGCGCTATGTACGCTTAAAATCCTGTTGATCTTCGTATTTCGCTATTAAATTTTTCAAGGTCCTTTTTTATTTGTTTTTCTTTTGCTACAACCTTTTTTTCGTATTTTGTTCGTCCTTTTACTATTGCAGATTCCAATTTTACCATATTGTTTCTAAGTACCAAAGCCAGGGGTATTGCTGTTTTTCCTTTTTGATTTAGTTCGCGTTGCAGTTTTTCAATTTCTTTTTTGGTCATTAACAAAGCTCTGCTTCTGTCCGTATCGAGTTTGTCGACGTCTTGGCTTTGTTTGGAGTATCTTCCAATTGTCATTCCAACCACGTATGGCCTTCCTTGTAACATTTTTATGTATGAACCATCAAAGCCCACTTTGCCTTCACGAATTGCTTTTACCTCGTAACCTTTAAGTGCTATACCTGCCATAAATTTTTCAATGATTTCATATTCGTGCGTAGCTTTTTTATTTTTTACCAGAAGCATGTGCTTATAATAGCAGAATATACGGGTTTTTAAGTAAAAAGTCGCTTTATTTTTTTATTCGGTAAGAGTGTCGGTTTCTTCTGCATCTTCAGGATTTTGTACTGTCAAATCAACTTCGTATACCTTTGTTCCGTTTACAACATATGCCATAGTTTCGTTGTAGTTTATTGCTATACTTTTTAAATCTCCCCAGTCAGTCTCGTTTTCAAGTTTAAGCTGCCTGAGCAATACGCCTTGTTTATCAAGAATAAGTATACGGTTATTTCCTGCGTCTACAATGTAAATGTTTTCAAGGTCTATATCTACAACAATTTTTTTAGGATTATTTAATGGCTTGTCAAGGCCGCTGACTTCAAAGTTATCAAGTTCTCCGGTTGTGAATCTTACAAGTTGATTATCGTCGGTTATGGCATAAATTCTTTGATCAATACCCATGTCCTTAATTTTTGGCGTAGTGGTGTTTTTGGCCCACACTTCTCCGGATAATGCACCTTCGCCCTTCGTATATTTAGTAATGGCACCATCAGCTATAGCATAAACAAAATCCAAATATGTTGTTGATGGCCCTATACCGGCGGCACTGTATGAATTTGTGACCTCTTGATTTATAGGGTCATAAACCTTAAATCCTTCTGAATCAAAAAATCCGATTGCTTCTTCATATTTTATTAAATCGTGAATTTGAGAATATGTTTGGTCGGGAATTACGGCAAATTTTGGAGTTTTAATGTCTGAAACATATAAATTGCCGGTTGCATTGTCACTTGCAACAATAACCAAATCAGTAACTTCAATATCATCTACATTTACGCTAGTATCGGCAAGTTTTAAATCATAAAAAACTTCTGGTGTGATGCGGGTAATCTTATTTGCTCGATCTTGCTCTATATCTATAACAGGAGTGGTTTCAGTTGCAGCAGGTTGAGGTTGTGTTTCTGTTATCGATAAAGCGTTTGATTCTTGTGCCGCTTCGGTGTTTTCACCGTTGTTATCTAATAACCTTGACCCAATCACAAAAAGCACTAAAAGTATAAAAAGTGCAAATACAGCTATAATCCATTTAGGTTTTTCTTTTAGATTAATATTTGGCTTTGAGCTTTTTAACCTATGCGGCCTCCGTGAAGGTACAGGTTCATCTTCGGCAATAGACATAGTGTTTTGAACTTTATGACCAAAGTCCAATACCTCATCTTCTGAGAACTCTTTTTTGATGTTGAACTTTAAAATCATGCTTGATTCAAGTTCATCAAGCTCGTCAATACCTATGCCTGAAATACCCACCAGCTTCTCAGGAGGATATTTCTCGCTAAAATTTTCTGTTGCCAAAATCACCACGTCATTGTCTTTAATTACACCAGAAGCTACTGCAAAACTACCTTCAGTTGCAGAATCAATGGGTTTGGTAGTTCCGTCACGCATGAGATAAACAGCAGTGCTTCCATATTGAACAAGGTAAAGCGTATTTCCCCACAACACTGCAGTAGCAATGTTAAAACTCATGTCAGAATCAAGTGCATCCCCAGTTTTTGTGAGTTCTACCATATTATCTCTTAATTTAAGTATGGATTTTTCAATCGATTGAATCGGGGATGTGCTTTCAGCCTGAAAGTATGAGTCGTGTAAAACATCATTTACTATTTTTGAGACCAAAAGGTTATCAACGGATTTTTTTGAAGAAACGTCAAAAACCGTATAAAGTGTGCCCTTTTTTTCAAGCATAATCTCATCGTCGGGTTCAATAACAATCGCGCGCGCAATATTTTTTGCTTCATCAGGAAGCTTGGGATTTATTTTTTGAATTTTGGCAGTCAGTTGTTTATTCATATTAAATTGCCAGTATTGAAATCAGCAATACTATAACAGATAACAAAAAATGTGTATACGCAACAAACTTAAACAACGGAGCAAGAGGTGTTGAAAAACTATTGTTCATAAGACCTACTTCTCTAATAATAATAAAGGCAATTAAAACATATACACCTGCTCCTAGTACAATAAGAAAACTTAACATTTGCACAAACCCTGATATTGAAAATAAGTTTATTACTAAATCTTCTGTCATAGTTTATGCCCGTTTTTAATTTGAGTAACAATGTCAGATAATATATCACGTACCTTTGACGGATTGGCAACGTCGGTAAATTCAAATTCGCGCTTTTCGGCGGCAGTTTGAATTAACACAGAACCATAATTAAAGATAACTCTGGTTGTACCCCCAATGTTAGAAGTTACATCTTCAACGCTTCTGAGGGGTGCTTCCGACACATTTTTATATAAAAGTCCAACAAAATCTATGTCTACAATTCTTTTGTTTGTAATTATGTAAACATTGAAATACCAGTTTAAAAAGTTTTGAAAAATGAATCCTGCAGTGAACAAATACCAAAATGCCATTAAAACCAATATAAAAGAAGTCGGAACCTCTGCCAACGCATCCGGACTTGCCAAAGAAAGGATAGTTTGTGCAACAATAGGTGTTAATACAAGCAAAACAGAAACAAAAAGCCAATCAAAGTTTGTGATTAGAGCACGCCTAAAAGCATATAAAATCCGCTCGTCCGAGTCTTCGCCATCAAATTTAATATTTGACGGATCCTTCAAACTTGAAGAAATCAGTGCATTAAACATAAATTGATTATAACATCTTTAAAAATATGGTATTGTATTTGTATATGAAATTAATCTTAAACATATTGGTGGGCGCAATTTCTGTTTATGTAGCTTCATACTTATTACCGGGAGTTGAAGTGTCAAGCATAGAAACAGTAGTGATAGTAGCAATTGTACTGGGGGCTTTAAATGCATTTGTTAGGCCTGTACTTACAATATTAACGTTTCCCATTACCTTAGTGACTTTTGGACTTTTTGCTTTAGTTATTAATACTGCTATGGTGTTGCTTGTTGATTATTTGGTAGTTGGGTTTAATACGGGCACTTTGTTAAATGCATTTTTGTTTAGTATTTTGTTATCTCTAATTAGTTCGTTTTTGTCACCTTTGGCTAAGTAAGTTTACCGTTATATTTTTCTGCTTCAACAATTATTTTTTTCATGATTTGCACTGTTTCAACAGGATGTTTTCCTATGGCAGTTTCTTCAGACAACATTACTGCGGACGAGCCGTCAAAAACTGCATTTGCCACATCTGAAGCTTCGGCACGGGTAGGGGTTGGGTTATTTACCATCGACAAGAGCATTTCTGTTGCTGCCACCAAAAATTTATTTTTCTCGATTGTTAACTTTGTAAAATATTTTTGTAATGGCGGAACTTTTTCTAAACTGACTGCAACTCCCAAATCGCCTCTTGCAACCATAATCCCATTTGAAGCATCTAAAATTTCAGTAAAATTATCAACCCCTCCAACAGATTCTATTTTTGAAATAACAAAGGATTCGGGCATTTTTTCTCTTACCTTTTTAATTTGGTCGGCACTTTCAACAAAAGATAAAGCAATGTATTTAATATTATTTTTTATTGCGTAGTCTAAAATGTCTAAATTTTTTACGTCTAAAATAGGCTCAATATGTGAAGAGTTTGCGCTGTATCTTAAATTTTTTAATATCTGATTATACTGATGCTCATTACCATATGAAGTATTAATTCTTATAAAATCAATACCCGAGTCAACAAGCTTTTGGAAAACTGCAAATTTTAAAGTTGCCGGACCAATTGTGGCAATTATTTTAGTCCTTGGTTTATGCATGCGTATTTAAGGTAACATGCCCGTATGTGGGCTGCAATATAAAAGCGGGTTTTAAAAGTTTTTACTAAGCTCTATTTTCTAAATAGATGATTCTATCTTCATGGTTATTCAGCTTATGCATCGTAATCATGCGTTCTTGTCGACCCTCGATTAATTCCTTTAATATTTTATCGACGTTGTCATATAGTTTTGGTATTAGTGCAGTACGTTCTTCAAGAATTTCAAATCTTCTATCGTGTTCAAAGAGTTTTAAGTGAATGTTAGAGATTTGAATTTTAATTTTTTCGATATCAGCCGACATCTTTTCTATTTTTATTGTATTTTTATCCACTCTTTTTAAAATTTGGGAATTCGTGGGGTTAGCCATATGGATTTAAGTTAACATACTACAATTTGTATTGCCATATGAAAGCATATGAAAATATTCAGGTGGTTCCTTTCCACCTGAAGTTAGAAACCCTTAACCGTTATTGTCGAACTTCCTAAATCCCAGCCTACCAGCGCAGCACCGAAATTCTTGTATAACATATCCTTTGTTTCGTCGCCATAATTGTCAAAGCTTTCGCTAGTGCCGTCGTATTTATACGCAAAACCAATGCCATACTGATCTTTGCTGCATTTTCTTACATATAATTGTTCATAGTTTTCGTCTGTGGCAAGTTTCTCTTCAGCAAATTTTGCTAAATCTTCACGAGAGATTTTATCGGAGAATTTCCACAAACCCGTTATTAAGTCTTTTCTATCTTGCATTACACTCACCTCCTTAAAAACAAAAAAATCCGCGGAACTTTCCACGGATTACACATTTCAAACGATTAACGTTTGGCCACATAAGTTGTGTGCTTACTGCAACGAATGTTGCTAAGAAAAGAAAAAGGAATGGAAAGGAACCGTATGTATTATATCACACATGAATATTAAACCGCTTTGATAGCTATATTTAAAAAGTATCACACTCACTTAAAGAACCAGTTTCAAAACCTTTATTAAACCACGCAACCCTTTGTTCAGAAGATCCGTGTGTCCAGTTTTCAGGGGTAACTCTACCGGTTACGGATTCCTGAATTCGGTCATCGCCCACAGCTGCTGCTGCATCCATAGCTTCACCTATCTCTCCTGGCAATAATACACCTAAATCCCTTATAGAATTTGCCCACATGCCCGCAAAACAATCTGCTTGAAGTTCAAGTTTTATAGATAAATCATTTTGCTGGTTGGGGTTTTGTGCCATATTATTATGAATTTCAGACAAAATGCCAAGTTCATTTTGTGCATGGTGGGCAACTTCATGTGCAATTACATACGCTTCAGCTACATCCCCGCCTGCAGCGCCATACCGCGCTTGAAGTTCATCAAAAAAAGTTTCATCTAAATAGATTGTTTTATCTAATGGGCAATAGTGTGGACCAACACTTGAAGTTGCCGTTCCGCATGCTGATTGTGTAGCAGTTCTAAAAAGTACCAAAGTTGGAGGTGTGTACGTTAGGTTTTGCTGGCTAAAAATCTGCATCCACATGTCGTTGTTTGAACCTAAAACCGTTGAAGCAAAAACTTCATATCTGTCTTCACCTTCAAACTCCTGCGAATTAATATTTTGCGGATTTTGTACAACAACGCTGTCGAGCTTGCTCAATACGTCACCAGCATCTCCGCCTGCTAAATAGTTCACAATCAAAAGAAATGCCAAACCCGTTAAACTAATTCCTCCCACAGCCGGAACCCACCCTCTGCGGTCTTCAACATTGCCTTTGCTTAATATTTTTCCCCACTTTGCCATACCTTATTTAATCATTAGCAGTTTTTAATAAAGATTTTGAAATGTTTTTGTTAAGAGTTGGTAAGACTTACTATGTCAAGGTTCGACTGCTCTTTTAAGAAAAAAAATTACCCAGTATTTTTCATGCCCTAACCTTTTTAATACTTCAAACCTGTGAGTACCGTCAGAAATGTGCATTTCATCCCAAAAGTCGGTGACAATTATTGGCGGAACCACTAAACCGTTTTTTTATATTGGTCCTAAAGGCGCTTACACGATCTTCCCACTCTTGTTCACTTTCTCGAAACGGCATATTTTCTTCGGGACCCATTGCACGTTTTAGCTTGTCAAGGGGGTACTCCGTCATAAACAAATATAAATAATTAATATCATTAAGGTGCTGCGCCAGTTTTTTATTATTACCTTCGTTTTCAAGGTAATTGACCGTCCATTCGTGAAGTTTGTTGTTTTTGGATGCTTGAAGTGCGCTGTCTAAGGTAAAGGTGTTGTTCATGTGGTTATTATAACGGATTTTGAACCTTTACTTGACACACATCATATGAAGTTATAACATGTTATCACCATGAGATATAGACAAAAATTAACAAAAATAGGTAATTCAATCGGCATAATTTTACCCAAATCCTTGCTTGACGCTTTAAAACTAGATGTAGGCACAGAGTTATACATAGAAAATATTCAAGATAAAATTGTTATAGAAAAAACCCAATCACCATCTGTTTCTCCTGAATTTCTGCGAATTGCCGAAAAAGTGGGTGAAAAATACAAAGCAGCGTTTAAAGAACTCTCGTCTAAGTGAAGTACTTAACTTTAGAAGAGATTTTGATACTTCATGAATATCAAATTGAAAAATTTGGCGAATCTCCCGGCATTAAAGATGTAAGATTATTGGAATCTGCTGTTTTAAGACCACAAACCACATTTGACGGTAAAGATTTGTACGCGGATGTTTACGAAAAGGCGACAGCTTTAGTGTTTTCTATTATCAAAAACCGCCCATTTACCGACGGTAATAAACGCACGGGTTTGCACGCAGGTTTAGTATTTTTGGAATTAAATGGTGTTCGAATTGAACTTTCTAACAAAGAATTAGTGAAATTAGGAATCGATATTGCAAATAGTAAGATTAATGAGAAAGATTTAACCTTATTTTTAACCGGACACCAAACTTCTTAATATTTTCTCGCTTCCGCCGTGGTGCTGGAGTTGGTAAAACTGGTTACGTTTCTGAAGAAGTCTCAATTCGGCTTCTTATTTCCTCAAGAATATCATTAGTTCCGTTTCTGCTTCCTGAATCCTTAATAGTAACACCATTTTCATCAACGATAATAATTGCATGCTCACGGGATATTCTTGTATCATTTACATATAATAGGTCGGAAGCTCTACCAAATTCATTTTCTCCGAGTTCTAATACTTTTACGCTTTCGGGGATGATTTTTTTGTTAGGGTCATTTTCGTCAAACATTGCAATAACATAGCTACCTAATGGTAGAAGTCTCTCTTGATCTTCCTTCAGACATGCTGCTGATTCAACGACTCTAAATATCCCATATGTTGAATCCCCAGCACTAAAGGCGGCAACAAGCCCTGCATCAATACCTAAATATTCATAGCACAGGTGGGCACTTATAGGTTCATGATCAGAAGAGCGAATTTCTTGTGGAGCCGGTTTTTCGAGTTGATTCATATCTAAATAATAAACCATATCGTTTTAATTTTATATACTACAGTATAATTTACATATGAAAATGAAAAAACTCGAACTCATTATTGCGGCTCTTTCCCCGGCTTTAACTTTAGTATTTTTACCTATAATGTCTACTCCGGCCGCAATCTTGAGTATAGTACTTGCACCTCTTTTGTGGCCTGATTGTAAAGGTGTATGCTTTCTGATTCCGGGCATAATAACAACTTTAGTGCCAAGTGCATTATTTAGCTATTTATTAAGTTTAAGTGCCATATTTGTTATAAACCGAACTATTTCTATAAAAAAAGCATTTTATCTGTTAGCTTATTTTTTGCTAGTATATTTGGGAATTTACGCTGTATTTTCTTATAGGACTTACTCATGGGAATCAAGTCAAAAAGAGTTACTTAATAAGCAACTTAATTTAAACAGTTCTGACATAAGTTATGAAGAATTGAAGTTTCAAAATATGAAACAAGTGTGGGAGCCGTATCAGTCAAGCAAATTTGATTTAACAGTATATGTACCTGAAAACTCCTTCTACAATGATGATAATCGAAACATTATTTGGCTTGAATTTTTTGGTGAGAATTATATTAAGAACGCTAAAGTTTATAGCAGCAAAAAATTTGATAGAAATTCGAACTATCTAGAGTTACGCATCGAGCCCGACCTACAAATTTATGAATTTGATAGTTTAAATGCTGCCGTTGATGATGCCATACAAAAAATAAACAAAAAAAACAAAGACCATAATTTTGTAGAGGTGATTAACCAAAATGTTTATAAAATAGTCCACGAAGATAGAGAATTTTATTTTATCGAGCATGGCTTAAGAACAGGTATTACTTATACGGAATATAGCAACCAGGTAATAATCCTAAAGAAAGGAAACGAATATATGTTTTGGAGGTCTTACACCAATTTTGAAGAAGGACTAGATTTATCCCGGGTTGTAGTTTCTAATATAGAGTTTGATTAAGCGCTATTATTACTTTAAATAAGCGGTTTATGTGGCTGGGGGACAGGGATTCGAACCCCAATTTTTGCATCCAGAGTGCAACGTCCTACCATTAGACGATCCCCCAATAACCCACGTATTATACAACATAAACAAAAAAGCGCTCTTTTACAAGAACGCTTTTTTGCATACAATCACACAAAAAATAGCTTAGCAACCGCACCCGCCACCGCAGTGGCATTCGTGCTCCTCACTGTACTCGTGTGAATGCTCATGTTTATGATCTTTTGAAGGTTTATTACTTTTTAACATTGTTTTAAGTTTTGTTAACATATTTATTTCCTTTCAAATTTGCTACTTGCAACAAATATTATAACATCAACTGTAAATTGACCAATATAATGTTAAAATCATACCTGATGATAAAAAATACCATAAAGCATTCAGAGCAGAGGGTTGCAGTTTTTGTTGATGTTCAAAATATGTACTACTCAGCCAAAAATTTATATAGTGCGAAGGTTGATTTTGGAAAGGTTTTAAATGAAGCAGTGCAAGACCGCAAACTTATAAGAGCGTTTGCATATGTTGTTAAAGCAGATGTTGGCCTTGAAAAGGAATTTTTCGAGGCATTACAGCATAGAGGATTTGAAGTAAAAGCCAAAGAATTGCAGATTTTTTATGACGGCAGCAAAAAAGGTGATTGGGACGTGGGTATATGTATGGATGTAGTAAGATTGCTTCCAAAAATTGATGTTATAATCTTAGTTTCCGGTGATGGTGATTATGTTCCGTTGCTTGAGTATTCGCGAAGTCAAGGTGTTAAAACAGAAGTTGTGGCTTTTGGTAAAACAGGTTCGTCAAAACTTTTTGAATACGCCGATGAAACCACAGATATGGATGAGGACATTACAAAGTTTGTAATTAAGCCTTCTCGGCTGCCAATTTTAGGAAAGAAGGATGATGCTCAAAATAAAAGGAATAGACAAGAACAAAATAGCAAAAGCTAAAAAACTTCTTACCCCCTTCTATATTTTTATTGTTTTAATCACCGTTTACCATGTTTACTTTGCAACACGAGTGATTCCCGGAGTGTACGTTGGTGATGTAAAACTTGGCGGTAAAACCTTTAGTCAGGCTAAAGCAGCTCTAGAAGCAAAACACAACTCTCTTGGTTCACGTAATCTGGCTTTAAAACACGGCGAAACCGGTTTTAATATAAACGCCGATGAGCTTGATTTGCAGTATTCAGTAGACGGAACTGTTGCACGCGTTTTTGAAGTCGGTCGTACAGGAAACATTGCAATTGATACAAAAGACAAAATTGCGGGTTTAATAAAACCTTTGCGCATAAAAGCCCATTATTCAATAGATTCCGATTCGCTCAGCAATACACTTGCCACAATAAAAGGTGAAATAAATTCTTTACCCGAAAGCGCAAGATTTGCTTTTGAGGGCGAGAATATAGTCATAATTCCCGAAAAAACAGGCAGCAGTGTAGGCGGCGATGAACTATACGAACTGGTTGTTTCAAGTTTTGATCAAATGGATTTTAGTGAAAAATCTTTGGTTGTAAGCACTGTACCCGCCGACGTGGTTCAAAGTAATCTCAAAAATTTTGAGCCGCAAGTAAAGCAAATTATTTCCAGTCCAATAACTATTTCTTATAACGAAACCACCTGGGAACTCGATTCCCAAAAAATCCTGCCATTTTTAACCGTATCCAAAGGAGAAAAAAGCAAATTTGAATTAAGGATGAATGACCCTGTCGTTGAGGCTTATGCCGAATTATTAGCACAAGATGTAAACGTTGCACCAAGAGGAAGGGTAACAGAGTCTGCCGACGGGCGGGTTACTGATTTTGTAATCACGCAAGAAGGAAAAGAGCTGGATACAAAAAAATTCAGCAATGATTTTAAAAATGCTCTTTTTACAGAATCCGCCGACAATAAAAGTTTTGAACTGTCTATGCTTACCGTTTCGGAAGCTGACCCTAAAAAATATGGTATTTACGCACTTCTAGGCGAAGGAGTTTCAAAATACACCGGGTCTGCCGCATCCAGAGCCCATAACCTAAAACTGGCCGCACAAAGAACAGACGGAGTATTAGTTCCGCCCGGACAAATATACTCTTTTAACAGATCGGTTGGTGACATAAGCGGAGCAACAGGATATCAAACGGCATATGTTATTTCAAACGGACGTACTGTGCTTGGTGACGGCGGAGGAGTATGCCAAACCTCAACCACACTTTTTAGAGCCGTGCTGAATTCAGGTTTGCCTGTAGTTACACGACACCCCCATGCATATAGAGTTGTATACTATGAAATAGAATCACCAGTAGGCATGGACGCATCAATTTACCAGCCATCGCTTGATTTTCAATTTAAAAACGACACGCCAAACTATATTCTTGTACAAATGTACAATGTTGACGATACTCAAACTTTGGGATTTAAAATTTACGGCACACCTGACGGACGTGAAGTTCAGTTAACCGAACCTATTGTTACAAACCAAACTCCGCCACCCGAAACTCAATATATTGATGATGAAACTTTAGATGAAGGTGTAGTAAGGCAAGTTGACTTTGCAGCTTGGGGAGCAACAGCATCATTTAACAGAACAGTTACACGAGACGGAGAAGTTTTGCACGAAGATACATTTACAACACGTTACCAACCATGGAGAGCTGTGTTTTTAAGAGGTACAAAAGATAAAGACGATTAAGCAACGGTTAATCTTTATAAACGTCTAGGCTAACAATAGTTTCTTCTAAATTTTCTTCTTGTGCGAATATTGAAAGTGTCAGTTTGTACGCGTCTTTTTTGTAGCTACCCACAAAATTATCTGATTTCAGGTTTTGATGGTCTACAGTCCAACCTTTATCGTTTAAAACACTTTGATAAAAGGCGTAAACATCATTAAACTGTTTTTGTGTTTTTAAAGTGGTTTGATACCCGTTAATATTTTCACTATTGCTGATTACCTCAGTGTTTAATGGCTGCGGAAGTATAATCGCAGTATTTTTTGTGGTGGTTCCTTTGACTCCTTGAGGTATGGCTATACCGGATGGTTTGTAAGACGTGAATTGTAAATAAGCCAAAATGGCAAAAATCGCCAAAACCGGAAAAAGTATTAAAAGCTTATTATTTTGCAATGTGGTCATTCAACGTACATTATGCATAAATAAAGCAAAAAATGCAAAATTTGGCTGTATGTAAAGCAAATGTAGTATAATTGAAACGTTTATTGCGGCTCCTTTGTTGCGGCCCCATCGTCTAGCGGTTAGGACGCCAGATTCTCAATCTGGAAACCGGAGTTCGATTCTCCGTGGGGTCACCATTACCCTATAGTTTGACAAATCTGGCAATTTTGATATAATACTACAAGCAAAATGTGGCTTAATTACGGCATTTAATGCCAGTCACTCAGTTGCTACTGCCCGAACCGATTTATTCCCGTTCTTTGAAAATTTAGCGTGTTTACGTTTATCTTGTTTATGTCCTTGGATGTTTTGAGGATATGGATAAGAACTGACGTAAACACAATCATAGTTCGAAAAAAGGAGATGATTGGTATGAGGAAATACAAATGGTTGATGTTCATTTTGTTGGTGTTAGTGTGTTTTCTTTTCTTTTCCATTGCCTTGGCTCAAACTTCCCCAGTGCAATATCTGGGGCAGTTTACCGAAGGTGAAACCATCAGGGCATCTCACGGTCAGCTTGAGATAAAGCGGACACACGGCAACAACACATGGTTGCCGAGAGTGAGGGAGTTTACTGTGCCTGATGGCATGGAAGTTAGGGTTTGGGATAACACCGGGCCGCCCGTACAACCACTTTACCGAGCGGAAACATCTCTCGGTAAATACGCCACTGGAACACGACTGGTCATCGTGGTTTTAGATGACGACGTCGACAACCGTCGAGTCACCTTGCGTGGCGAAAACGGTAGTTTTGTGGAACTACCCCAGGGCATGACCGTTGTATTTACATACACGGTTGAGGAATCTGGTGAGTATTTTTTGCGGAGTGAGGATTCTGTAGCCTTTTTTGTAGAGGTGTCCCCTCCGCCGACAGACACTCCCACGGCCACAATGACGCCGACAGTGACCGTGCCCCCAACGAATACTCCCACGGGAACGGCAACTTCAACGGCAACTGCCACGAACACGCCGACAAACACTCCCACGGCAACGAGTACTAGTACGGAAACTCCTACGGCCACAATGACGCCGACAGTGACCGTGCCGCCCCCAACGAATACTCCCACGGGAACGGCAACTTCAACGGCAACTGCCACGAACACGCCGACAAACACTCCCACGGCAACTTCGACGGCAACTGTACCGCCTCCCACGGGAACGGCAACTGCCACGAACACGCCGACTGTTACATCTACACCTTACATCACACCAACAAACGAGCCTTGCACGGGTGCAGGTGCGAATGGTGAGGTGTTTTATGATGTAGACGGGAACGAATGGATTTCGGAGCCTGATACACGAGTTTACTCTTTGTTTGAAGGTGGTCATATTTACATGACTTACAATGGCATTGAGTCAACCTCTATGCAGGCAAACGCAGATCCAGATGCTTTTGAATGGTACCCCAGTGTGGGAACGTATTTCACAAGCATGGAGGTGTATTTGCCCACGGACGAGTACGTACCCGTTGAAACGCAGTTTCATTTCAATGAGTCCAAAGGCGAGTGGGAGAAATTAGGCGTCGATGTAGGCATAGCAAATGCATGCCAACACGAAAAAATCGGTCGTCTAATCACTAAGAAGTCTGGCGACGAACCCCCGCCGGGATACGTTCCACAGGGCGGTTTTGCTGCATATTTTGCTCCGGACTTACCCGATCTCGGCGCACTAGAGCAAGAGGAAATAGTAATGTGTGGAGGCCGCATCAACATTGTTGATGCACGTCAAAACCCGCACTATGAAAATTCTCTTCGAGAAGCCAAGAGAGTAGGAAGCAAACAGTATGAGGTGCATCTTGATGATGAGTTAGGTCGATTAGGACCGGGTGCGCGTCTACTGTTTTGTCCGGAAGTTGAGGTAAATGGGCGTCTTTACCGCGTTGTTGATCGCGTTGTTGTTAAGCGCGACATCTACTGGTTAAACAATGCCCATTCCCACAGGGATGTATACGATTTGATGATTGTGACATGCTGGTGGGATGAAACACCTGATGGGATATACGAAAATGCCCTCGTAGTCTTCTACGAACGGATTCGTTAAACCCCATCTTAGGCTCGTAACAAAAATTCAAAGAGAAACCATACGGTTGATTGGAGAAAATTTGTTGCGAGCCATTTTTTTTCAAACTTTCAATAAAATCATTCTCATTTGCTCTTAAACTTCATATTACACACCTTCCGCCATAACCAAAAATAACCAAAAATAACAAAAAATATTTCAAAAATTAAAAATCCCCCGTGTATTTACGGGGGATTCTTGCTCCTAAAACCTGCCTGCCCAAAAGCCGGTTTATATATTAAGTTGTAAAGATTTAGTCAAAAGGATTACCTTCAACATCCTCTTGAGTATCTTGTCTCAATAAATCAATGAGACCATCGAGAGTATTCAGTGCATCGACCGAACCTGCTCGTATCTGGTTTTCAAGTTGTTCTAAGTCAGCATCGATTTCGCTAAATTCCTGTTGCGCCTGTTCAGAAGTTTCGGTATAAGCTGCTTCCAGGTCTGCTCGTATATCTGCAACTTCCTGTGCTGCTTCTTCACCGGCTTCTTCAGCTGCAACTTGCGCTCTTAATGCTGTTAATCTAGTTACTGCTTCAGCTCTTGCAGCAGCAACATTTACATTACGTTCTAATTCTTCGGCAGTTGTATCAATTTCCTCTACGGCCTGTTCTGCTTCTTGTTCGATTACAGTGCTTAAGTCTGTTCCTGCTCTGTTATAAGCAGTGACGGCCAGAATAAGTGCTGCACCTGCAACAATTAAAGCTATCCAGGCAATAGGATTTGTCATGCCATCATTTCTTTCGTTTGGCATTAAACCTCACCTCCTTGTAAGTTGTTAATGTATATTTTTAATATAAGCGTTAAGTATAATTTTTAAGTTAGAAGTTTGTTAGAAACCTGTAAGCGATTTTTTATCTGTTTACAGGATTATATAATTCGAATGAACCTAATATATCTGAAAAGAGTTCATCAAATTCTCCGGGGTTAAGTTCGGTTTTTGAAATTACCATTATACTTCGCTGATTCACCAACGGAACAAAGTACATATCACCCCACCAGGCATAACCTGTAAGTTTTATTCCCGGTTGACCTGAAATCGTCACTTCATCTTGAGTAAGCTGGGGAGGCTCTTTTCCTACTACCACCCTGTAATTTTCTTTTAACAATTGTTTTTGTTCTTCAACATATTGATAAAACCCAGTTTGATCTCTGTTTGGTTCTATAAACACGCCAAAGCCGGTAAATTTCTGACCTTGTCCCTTTTCCACACTTTCGTTATCAGCCAAAATAATTCTTTTTTGTACTGTTGTTGAAACAGGTCCGTTTAAACTACAGCATGTTGAGTTAAACTCAGACGGATATCTAAATCTTATTCCATATGAAGGTTCGGTGTGTGTTGTCCAGGTTTCTTTTGGCGTAGCTTGAATTATGTTTGTGAACTCAAACCGGTTAACAATTTCAATTGTGCTGTTTCTGTGTACTTGCCTAAATCCAAGGTCTCCCTGATAAACTTGCAACACTTCAACCAAATCATTATCCCGCAGTGTAAATGAGTCTATAAAGTTACCGTTACAGTTTTCAACGGTTATAGTAAGTGCGTTCAAATTTGAAATAGTTGATTGAGTAATATTTGATATGGTTGCTGTGTCAGGGCACCTTATTATGTAGCTGTTTCGTTTATCAAGTGCAATTTGATTTAAATCTGTGTTAGTTACATTATTTTGAACCAAAAATCTCACAATGTAACCATCCTGAAGATTTTCATCTGTATTAAGCTCCTGAGTTTGTCTCTCAGTTGCATATGTAACTTCATAAACATTAAAAATTCCCATTTCTTGAGGTTCTCTAAATTTGGCTGTTTGCGGATATTTAATTAAAATTTCTTCAGTTTTGTTAAAATATTCAATCCACCCGTCTTCTGATGATTGTTGTGTTGTTGAATCTTCTTCTACCGGAGGAACGATTGGCTCTTCGACTGGTTGATCTTGTGGAGGAGTTTGCGGTTGGTTAACATTAAATACGGTATAAACCACATACCCTCCGATTATTAAAACAAGTAGCGCAAAAATCATAAAGAATGCGGTTTTTGATAATCCAACACGTTTTCTAGGTTTTTTTTGTACCTTGTCTTGTACCGGTTCGGGTATACTGTCTACATTAGAGCCCTGTTCAGGGTTTTGTGGTTCGCCACCTAGCGGTTCATAAGGCAAATCGCTCATACATTTATTTTACACTATATTTTGTTTAGTTTAACCGCCAGTTCCTCTGCTTCGTTAAGTTGTTTTTCCATTTCATTAAGTCCTTTGTTCCAAAAGTCTTTTTTTGTTATATCTATGCCCATTTGTAAAAATATTTCTTTTGGGGATGCGCTGCTTCCGGCACTCAAAAATTCTTTTACTTTGGTTATAAACTGAGGATCTTGTTTGACTGAGTATTGCATTGATTTCGAAATCAATAATCCGCTTGCATAAGAATAAACATAAAAGAATCTACGAATATGTCCCCAGTATACCCACCAGTTTTTTGAATCTTCAGTTTGTTCTACATATGGACCCATATATGATTCCATATGTTTTTGAAACAAGTCACCAATTGCTTGTTTTGACAAATATCCCTGTTCTCTAAAATTTGTGTGAAGTTCCTGTTCAAACCTGTATGCGGCAATTTGCCTTGGGATTGAACCTACATCACTGTCGAGTTTAGAAATAAGTAGTGCAAGTTTTGTTTCATCATCAGCGTCTTTTAACAACTCCTGAAGAACAAAGTCTTCCATAAATGTACTGGCTACCTCAGCTGTTGCAAGCGATGTTCCGGCATTCAATGCGTTTTGCTTGTCTTTAATTAAATAATCGTTTATTGCATGTCCCATTTCGTGAGCTATGGTTAATACGTCATTAATTTTATTATTGTGGTTTAGCAAAATGTATACAGGTTGATTTAGCAGTCCTCCTGCACAAAATGCGCCGCCGCTTTTACCTTTTTGTGGAAAAACATCAAATTGTCCGTTTTCAACCATTTTTTTAAATATTTCCGCAAACTCAGCATCAAGTGACAAAAAAGTCTTATTTACCAATTCCACCGATTCATCATAAGTATATTTCTTATCAATATCGCCATATTCAACAGATCTTTCGTGGTATGCCAATTTCTTAAGACCAAGTAATTTTGCTTTTAATTCATAGTATTTGTGAGAAATAGAATTTCTGCTTGAAATTACCTGTACAAGTGTATCAACCACGTCACTTTCAATGTCATCGCTAATATGCCTTAGTTTATCGGGTTTTTCTACTTTTCTTAACTCATCATTCACTTTTTTGTATTGTAAAACCGAGTTAAGTTCATTTTCAGCAACATCAAGGTGCGCTTTTAATGTTTCGTTAATTGCCTGTGCCGCACTATCGCGGACATTTTTCTTTTTACTGCTTAAATTACCAAATATTGAGTTAAAACTCTTAACCTCAAGTTTTTCCTCTTCAGTCAACACTTCTTTTTCTACGGTCGAAAGCATTGAAGATACCATTCTTACCCAGTGTGAATGCGACGTAGGCGATACCAGATTCAATATTTTTTCTTCTTCCTCACTTAATAAATACTTTGCATTCTCAAAAAGATTTTTCAAAAAATGATGATATGGCGCCAATTCTGCATATGACAGAAATTGTTTTTGTGTGTCTAAAGCAACTTTAGAAAGTCTGTGTTCAAAAAATTGTATATCATTAGATATTTGAGTTGAAATATCATTTATTTTGTTTAGTTTTGCTCTAATTTCAGTGTCAAGCTGGTCTTGTGCAGACCTGAGGCCATAATAATAACCCACATCTCCATCGGTACCATAATTTGCAGCCCACGCTTCATATTCATCTAAAGCTTCTTTTAAAACTGCCGGATCTTCAAGATAATCTAATCTGTCTTTCCATTTGTTAATAAAGTTATAACTTGCATTTTTTAGTTCGTTAAGTTTAGCTTCTTCTTGTGATGGATCGTTCAATAACGGGGTAAGATTCCACTTAGTAACTGAAGTATTTATATTTATTGCTTTATTCATTTTCCAATTGTACCACTTGCTGTTCTGCAGCCGCTAATGCCTCGTATGCAGGAGTAAATTGCGGAGCTATTTCAACAGTTTTCATAAAGTATTCCCGTGCTTTTTCATAATTTTTGTTTTCATATTCTATAAGTCCTAGTTTATATGTAGATTGGTAGAGTACGGGTTTTAGTTCATAAGAATGTAGTATATATTCATAAGCAGTTTTTGCGTCGCCCATTTGAAGGTAAGCTGTTCCCAGATTATGCCAGGCTTCAGCATATGTAGGATTTAACTCAACTGATTTAGCAAACATTTCGGCAGCCAAAGGGTAGTTGTTTTTTTCGGAATATACATCACCAAGATTGTTGTATGCTCTATGACTTCCCGGCGACGTGCGTATTGTTGACCACCATAATCTTTCACGGGTACTCCAGTCATGGTTTCTAATCATTGTTCTTACAGAATAAATAGTAACAAGCAAAGCTAACAGATACACAGAAATATATTTTTTTCCCGTTGCTTCTTCAATTTTTAACAATATCATTGCTACACCAATACAAAATGCTATTAGTCCCATATATAGGTACCTTTCTGCAATAAGCCAGCCAATTTGTATGGGGCTCAACATTGGTATTGTGGCCGCTAAAATAAATATTAACAGTGCGGCAACTTTTTTATTACTAAACAGTAGCCACAACGCACTACCCAAAAATATTATTGTTACTATAATCATTAATGCAAACAACTTGCCGCTAATAGAAGCTCCTTCATGGTATATAGTCATGCCGTTTGGAAAAACATACAAGTAAAGTGTCATAAATATGGAGTATGGAAGCCTTGCATAATAGGGAGCGCTTTGTTCCGGCGAAAAACTGTGTACTGTTTCAAGAGTCTGAAGTCTTTGAACATATTGCTGATTAAACATTACAAATGCGTAGAGTGCGGTAAATCCCCACAACAAAAAATGGTCATTTAGATTTTTTATAGTTACTTTGGTGTTTCTAAAGAAAAAGTCCACCAGTATAAAAAATGCCGGTGAAATTAAAATCCAAGGTGTTTTCATCATAATAGCGCCTATTGAATAAATTATTATTGAAACGGCAAAATACCGGCGATTATTGGAATCTTTATATATTAAATAAAATAAAACCGGCATAAAAACAAAAAGTGCGGTGAGAAGGTATCCTTTAGCCGAAATCCAATCAACAGTTTCTGTTGTAACGGGGTGAACGCTAAATAAAAGTGCTGCATAAAACGCAACTCTTTTATGAAACAAAATTGAAAAAATAATAAAAAACATCAAAGTCACTTTAATATGCAAAATCAGGGATAAAACATGCAACGGAATTGGAGTTAAACCAAAAAGCGAGTAAGAAATGGCATAAATTATGTCTCCAAGTTCATATTTTGAAATAGCTTCCGAAAGGTTTTGAGCAGCAGGGTTGTTTACATACCCTGGCAAATCATCTGACACAAATTCGCCTCTTAAAGAATTTGCATACACAACGAGCGGTAATAAAATTAAAACGGTTACCAAAGTCTTGTTTTTTAATATAAAGCCAACTAATTCTTTAAAAGATTTAATTTCAACTCTTTCTGTAGCTACAGGCAATCTTTTTTGTTTTTGTGGATTTTTAACAAGAGCGTGCTTTTTTGCATATTTTTCTATTTCTTGTATAGATACATTTAATTCATTTGCAATTTCTTCTTTTTTTAATGTTTTGTAATGTTTTTTTATAAATTTCTTGTCTTTTTTGCTTAAACTCATACTTTTGTATATTTTAACAAAAAAATAACCCGCCATTACGACGGGTTATTTATATTAAATTTTTTCTCATCATTCCATTTGCCGATCATCTTCCAGGTCTAGTGTTGTTTTTACTTCCATCCATGCCTCGCGCAGTTCTTCGGCTATTTCAGTATCTTCTGCAGAGTTTTTATACTCTTCCATTTTTAACTGAAATCTGTCTAATGCCGATTCTGCATTTTGCAGTTGTTCATTCATTTCGTCTGAGGCGTCTTCTCTTAGTTCAGCAAATCTGGCTCTTGCTTCCTGCCATTTTTCATCAATGTTTGTCGCAAAATCTGTATCGTGCATACACACCTGCCTTTCTATTAATTTTTTAAGTTAACAATCTACCTACCCAAACTACAACTGCTGCACCGATTAAGGCTACAACCATGCTGTATAAGTTAAATCCTTGAATACCTTCTGCACCAAACAAGCTGGCGAGAAATCCTCCCACAAGCGCACCGATTATTCCCAGAATTATGTCACCAAGCAATCCTTGCTGACTGTTTCTGTTCATTATTACCGATGCCAACCATCCGACTATCGCACCAAAAATAATCCACATAATTAAACTCATTACTATTTCACCTCCTACAAATAAGTAATTTTTTACTATGCTCAGTGTATGAAATTGATTTAAATGTTGTATTAAGGGGATGTAAGAATACTGTTAGCGGGTTTGATATACTGTTAATATGCTTCACGACCAGGTAAACGAGGTAATTACGCTATTAAAAAAAGAATATCCCAACCCTAAAACCGAGCTTAATTATAAAAATGAAATGCAATTAGTTGTGGCAGTTGTGCTATCTGCCCAAACTACCGATAAAAAAGTTAATGAGGTAACAGAAAACCTATTTAAAAAATACAAAACCTGGGAAGATTTTGCCAATGCCGACCCATTAGAGTTGCAAAGTGATATTCACGGAGTTAATTTTCATGTGGGAAAAGCTGAACGCTTAATTAAAATGGGTGAAATGGTGGTCAGTAAATTTGGTGGAATAATGCCAAAAAGTATTGCTGAGCTTACTAAACTTCCTGGGGTTGCAAGAAAAAGCGCAAACGTGATTTTACAGGAATTATGGGATATTGGTGAAGGTGTTGTAGTTGATACGCATGTAACTCGCGTGTCAAACAGGCTTGGGTTTACCAAAAACATGGATGCGAAAAAAATAGAGCTTGACCTCATGAAGCTAATTCCAAAAGAGCATTGGCGTCATTTTTCAGGGTCGGTAGTATTACATGGACGATACATCTGTGTTGCAAGAAAGCCCAAGTGTGCAGAATGTGTATTAAATAAAGTTTGTCCTTCAGCTTTTACTTTTGATTAGGGGGTTTTTACAAAAACCGAGCCAAATTCCATTGATTCACGTTCTTTATAGGTCCAGATTTTTGGTTTGTAGAATCTAAACTCAAAAGTTCCTCCCGGAGGAATTACCGCATCAGTTTCCCATTCATCGTATTTTTTGTAACTTGTTTGGTAAATGGTGATTTCTCTGTCTGTTTCGTTTGTCCATCGCACAAGCTGATTTGGTTCAATATCAATTTCAATAGGCTCAAATCCATCTGGTCTAAAAAAAACTTCTGCAACACCAAATTGTGCATCGACTTCTTCAGGTGATAAAACCGGCTCTTCAGGTATTACCACCTGAATAGAAGTTTCTGGGTCGGTAAAGTTGTTTGTTATTTGTGGATTGGCCGAATACGTGGCTGTTTCATTTATGTCAGAAGTGTCATCGGACACTTTTTTTAGGTATGGCGATTCGGCAGCATCAGGAACTTGTGTTTCCCCTCTAAATATTATTCCTAAAAAAACGGCAAATGTTATGAAACCAATAACAAAAACCGGCATGTTTCTTTTTAAAAAACTTTGCATATTTGTATTTTATCAATAAAAAGGCTGTGTTCAAAGAACACAGCCTTTACGTTAAACTCTTAAATTAGCGTACTTGTTATTGGTACACGGTATCTGCAAATTTCCAGAATGCTTCTTCTCCGCCTTCTTTAGCTGCACACTCTGAAGCTTTTGCAAGTTCTCTTGCCTGTGGGTGTATGCTATCTAATGGAAAGTGCCTGTATACCCATTTTACATTGTCCATGTCGGCAATGAGCTGGCTTGCAGTAGGGTGAAATCTTTGACAGAACGGACATTCAAAGTCTGAGTACTCAATTAAGGCAAATCTTGCATTTTGATTACCTCTAACATGATCACCGTCAGATAAAGGCTCAAGATTATCTATTTCTACCGGCGCTCCATAAGAGGTAGTACCGTTTTCACCTTCAAGCTCGGTTAACTCCTCTTTTAGAGTTTGAAGAGGTACTGCACCTGAAACAAGTCTTGCTTTGTTGGCTTGGGTATCAAGTAGTATGTTACCTGGTGTTCCGGTTACGCCTGCACGTATACCTGATTGATACTGATTTTGTACTTTGGTTGCCATTTCATCAGATTGTGCACATTCTTCAATTGCGTCACCGTCTAAACCTGCTTCTTCGGCAATTTCACTAATTGATCTGGCAGCAACAGGAGCGCCTCCTCCTGCGGTACCTGTGCCTGTGCCGGTTCGGGATCCGCCCTCAAGATTTTGGACTTTCATCCACAACATTCCTACAAAAAAAGCTGCAACTACAAGCGCGACTACCAAGATTCCTGTGATAACGTTTGAATTCCCTAAAAAGTTCTTTTTATCCATAAAGTCTCCATAAAATTAATAAACTAGCAGTGCTATAAGTGTAATGTGTTTTTTTAAAAGTTTCAACATCTGCCTTTAATTTATCTTATGTGATTGAAGACACTTTATTTTCGGCCAGTTCTTTATTTACCAAATTTGTCGGAGGGGTTTTGTTTATTAAAACATCAACTATATTATTAGCCACCATAACTGCCATTTGAATTCTTGCTTCTCTTGTTGCACTTGCTATATGTGGAGTTAATATTACGTTTTCAAGTTCTGCTAATCCGGGGTAAAGTGCGGGTTCGTTTTCAAAAACGTCAAGGGCAGCTCCTTCAATCCAGTTTTCTTTTAATGCAGTGTATAGTGCTGCTTCATTTACAACAGGACCACGTGCTGTATTTATTAAGTAAGAAGTCGGTTTCATATGCTCAAGTTCTTTGTGTCCTATTAAATGATGTGTACTTTCATTAAGCGGGCAATGAAGAGACACAAAATCAGAATTTTCAAGCAATTCTATAAGTTCAACCTTTTTTGCTCCAAGAGACTTTTCTAACTCTTCGCACGTGTTTGAGTCGGTATACAAAATCTTCATATTAAGACCATTGTGCGCCATTTTTGCCAGATATTGGCCTATTCTTCCCATCCCCACGATTCCGAGTGTTTTACCTTGGAGTGTTGGCCCCATAAATACCAAAGGATCCCAAAATTTGTAATTTCCTTCTCGTGTAAATTTATCAGAAGAGACTATTTTTTTACTAATTGCAAACATTAGTCCCAACGAAAATTCAGCCACCGACTCGGTTAAATCTCCCGGCGTGTTTGAAACATAAATTCCCAGTTCAGTTGCGCCATTTATATCAATGTTGTCAAAACCCACAGCATAGTGAGCAATTAACTTTAATTGAGGGCCTGCTGCAGTCATAACCTCTTTTGTTATTTGGTCGGGTATTACGGGCAAGATAGCGTCTTTACCTTTTATCGCATCTTTTAACTCCTCTTTTGTTAAAGGGCGGTCTTTACGATAATCTATTTCGATTTCACGGTATTTGTTTAAAATCTCAATTCCGGCTTGAGGAATTTCACGTGTGATGAGCAGTTTCATTATTTAATGTTAACATAATAAAAAAGCAAGAGATAAAATTTTACCTCTTGCTTTTCACATAACCCGCCTCACCCCAATGCGTTAGTCCTTCTTAAGCAATGCGTACAATAATTCTTTTGCTGCCTTAATAATATCCCTGGTTTTTTCGTTCTTTTCGTGTTCAAACAGTATGTTCAATGCCCGTTCCACGGCAAAGTTTTCCAAATTTGCTACAGTGCATATGGATTCATATCGCTTATCACCTGCCGAAGCAAAGAACTTTATTTGCGTTTCATCTCCCCGTTGAATTTCCACTCTAAAATAATACAAACGTGGGTTTTTGACATTATTGGGAGTCCATTGTTCAAACCCCATCAATGCTAAAGACTCGTTTTGTGACACGTATTCACCTCACTTTATTTATTGATTTTTATAAAAGTTAACATATTTAATTGTTTTGGAACAGAATTTATACTAATGAAGTTATTTGAGGAATTTCAAGCGTATTATTTGAGCCAAAAAGTAAAATCTTTGATTCTACAACTTCTTGTACGGCATCTATAGCAGGTTGAGCTACTTTATAAATTGCTATTTCATCGCTGCTGTTTAAGGTTTGCTGAAGTGTTGACTTAAAAGCCATTCTCATTTCGCTATTAACATTCACCTTAACTATTCCTGTTTTTATAGCACTTTTTACGTCTTCGCTGTTTATTCCCGAACCCCCATGAAGTGAAAAATAAGTTTGAGGTAAAAGTTCGTTTAGTTTTTTTAAAATGTCCAGGTTTAAATGTAGCTCTGTGGCATAAATTCCGTGCAAATTTCCTATAAAACTTGCAAAAGTGTCAATTTCGGTAATTTCAACAAATTCCTTTGCTTTTTCGGGAACGGTCATAAATTTGGGGTCATTAAATTTGTCAGGACTTTCTTTTGTGTGGTCGGCTGAACTGCCTTGAATGTGATCCATTTCCCCCTCAACCATAACGCCGCGCTCATGAGCATATTTAACTACTTTTTTTGTTATTTCAATATTTTCTTCGTAAGGTAATTTACTTCCGTCAATATGAACATAGTCAAATCCGGCATCGACGGCTTCTTTGCATGCTTCAAAAGTTTTTGCATGGTCTAAATTTAAAATGATTGGTATATTATGTTCATTCTCGTATGCTCTTGCCAATGCAACAAGTTGATTAATTCCAATATATTTTACTTCCCCGTCGGATGCTTCAATAATCACGGGCGAATTAAGTTTTTTCGCCGCACCTGTCACTGCTTTGAGTGTTTCAACATTTGCCGCATTAAAGGCACCTATTGCAAAATGGTTTTCTTTAGCTTTTTTAAATAGTTCCTGTGCTTTCATGTTTATTCAACTTCCTTCAGTGAAACTAGACCGTCAATTGCGCCAATTTGCGCCACAATACTTGCTGCATTCTTATTACCCCATTCCATAGCTTCTCTTATTGTTTTTTTGTGGTGTAGAGCCGATAAAAATGCTGCCGAGTATGCGTCCCCGGCTCCTGTTTTGTCAACAACATTTGAAACCTGTGGGGCGGGTTGTTCATAAAGTTCGTTTCCGTCATATACACTGGAGCCGTTTTTGCCGTCTGTGATTACAGTGAGCCTTGGCCCAAGCATTTGAACCTCTTTGTGCAGGTCGACCGGGTTAAGTTGTTTGTCAACCGGCACATTAGTGATGCGCCTTGCTTCGTCCTTGTTTACAAACAATACATCAGTTACCTTAAAAAATGGTGTAACTTGATCCAAATTCTTCAAATGGATGGATCCCGGGTTGCACGCTACACCTATGTCACTGTTTGCTTTTATAAAATCAACAAGTTTGGGCTGAAATTTTTCAAAACCTTTAGATAATGATGTGTAATAAATCCAGTTGGGTATTGGTATTTGCTCAAACGGCAACGTGTAGTTTCGCGGCTGGTGAAAATTAAAAATAGTTCTTTCCTGATTAAAAATAATAATTACGGATGTGTTTGTGTTAGTTCCCGGGTTAGTTTTGCAATATTTTGTTTCAACTTGTTCTTTTTCAAACAATTTTAGTAATTGGTCTGAATACATGTCATCACCAAGTTCGGTGTAAATGGCCGAATTTAGACCCAGCCTTTTTGCACCAATACTTACATGAGCGGCATTTCCGCCAAACGTGGTTTTAAAATCATTCACGGGTATTTTGCTTCCGTGAAAAAAGCAAAATTTTGCCTCACCTGTTTCGGCTTCAGTAAAAACATCTGTATTTTCTATGACTAAATGCTGGTCAACAAAACAGTCGCCAATTACGAGCAGGTCTAACATAACTAAATTGTAACATTAAAAAATTAAAGGTTTAACGAGAAATGATATTACAAAAATTTTTCCCATAGAGTAGGCAAGCGTGCCTAAAAACATAGACATTAACATTTTTGTTGGGGCTTTTAAGTGGCTAAACATGGCATGCATAGCCATATAAGTTACAATTATTATGCCAAAAATCGATGCAAATTCAATAACAGGCCAAATGCTTGAATTTGCTAATTGTTGAATTGCTTCCGGATTCATTATAAAAAATTATGTCACCTAGATTTTAAAATGTCTATAGTATTTTTATATATATGTTTTGCGCTAATACCGTATTTTTCTATAAGTTCTTCATCTTTACCCGATTCACCGAATGTATCGTTAACCCCCATAATCTTTAACCTAAAAGGATGGTTTTGGTATTCTTGTGATAAAACTTCAGCAATTGCGCTTCCCAATCCACCGTACACCTGATGGTCTTCTACCGATATTATTTTATGTGTTTTTTTAACAGAAGTGATTATTGACTCTGAATCTAATGGCTTTATAGTTGAAACATTAATAATTTCACAACTTATCCCTCTTTTTTTTAACTCTTTTTCTGCCTTTAAAATTTCGGTTAAAATAGGGCCGGTTCCTGCTAAAGTGACGTCAGTGCCACTTTGAATAATAGCTGCTTTACCCAGTTTAAATTTATAGTCGTTTGGCATAATTTGTTGTGTTTTAGGGCGAAACAGGCGCAAATAAATAGGACCTTTGTATTTGGTTATTGCATCAACTGCTTGAAGTGTTTCGTTGTAATCTGCGGGGCAGACAACGGTCATATTGGGCAGCACACGGGTAATAGCCACATCTTCTAAAGCCTGATGAGTAGCTCCATCGGTACCGGTAGCCAGGCCTGCATGTGTAGATGCGATTTTTACATTTGCCATGGAGTAGCATATAGAAACTCTAATTTGATCCCAATTTCTTCCGGGGCTGAATACCCCATAAGAGGTCATAAATGGAATTTTACCGCTTAGTGCAAGTCCTGCAGAAATTCCGGCAAGATTTTGTTCAGCTACTCCCACCTGAAAAAATCTGTTTGGAAACTTTTCTCCAAAAGTTTTGACATTAGTCGATTTAGACAAATCAGCAGTAAGAACTACAATGTCTTTGTTTTTTTCTGCAGCTGCAAGTAACGCCTCACCAAAAGCTTCACGTGTTGACTTAAGCTCTAATTGTTTCTTTAATTTACTGCTCATGAAACTTACTCTGTTATTTCTTCACTCTCTTCGCTTGTATCTTCTGCTTCCATGTCTTCGCCTTCACAAGGCTCTTCTCTTTTAGTCACACGTTCAAAAACTATTTCCTTGTCGGTTTTGTTTAAGGCGACAATATCAACTGCAACATTACTTTGCATATCCACTGGGCAGTTTTCGCCCGGTTTTACTTCTTCAATGTTAATCACAAGAGTGTTATCTTTTTTGTCTTCATAAATTCTTTTTACTTTGAGCGTTGTTCCGCTTTCTTCTTGTAGGTCATTTGAAACACCTATTAAATAATTGCGTCCAAAATCAACACCTTCAACTGGTGGAGTGAATAAACGATCAGGGTCAACAGTTGTTAAAAATTGCTCAAGTTCAGCCGAGTTTTTTATTACCGTTCTTTGTTTTTCAACTGCATTTTCGGTATATACAATAGTCGGGTATCCGTTTATTCGTGTCACTTCAGTTTCATCTGTACCAAAAGACGGTAATTCAAACTCTCCGCGCATCAAGAAAAATCCTGCGCCCAAAATTATTAAGATAATAACAACAATAGGTAATATACTAATATGTAGTGTATATCCGAATTCATTGTCATTTAGGGAATTTTTATTCAATGTCATAACATTTTATTTTGCCTTCCAGAGTCCTAAGTTCACGCAAAGCTTTTCTTGCTTCTTGGGGGTTAGGAGTCTTTCCGTGCCACTCAAATTTATACTCCATAAAGTTCACTCCCTTTCCGGGAATGGTATGTGCAATTATAACAGTTGGCCGTTCAAATATGGATTTGGCCATATTGCATGCGCTAATTATTTCTTCAATATTATGCCCGTCAATTTCAAGCACATGCCAGTTAAATGCTTCTAATTTGTCGCGTAGCGGTTCAATGGGCATAACATCTTCTGTATGACCGTCAATTTGAATGTTATTTCGGTCAATAATCCATGTTAAATTGTTTAGGCGTCTGTTTCCGGCAAACATCGCCGCTTCCCAGGTTTGCCCTTCGTTTAATTCTCCATCGCTACCTAAGCAAAAAACTCTATAATTCATTTTGTCTAGCTTTCCTGCCAGAGCCATGCCAATTGCTTGAGAAAGGCCTTGTCCTAATGGCCCTCCTGTATTTTCTACCCCTGGCGTAGAAAGGTTATGAGGATGCCCTTGTAGCATGGAATTAATTTTTCTGAGTTTTCTTAATTCTTTTTTGGCAAAATAACCTCTATAAGCTAAAGTTGCATACCATATCGGGCAAATGTGACCGTTAGAAAGTACCACTCTATCACGTTCTTTATCATCAGGATTTTCAGGGTCAATGTTTAGTATATTAAAATATAATGTTGCAAAGATATCAGCCATTCCCAAAGGACCTGCACTATGTCCTGAGCCTGCATCAACAAGCATTGTGATTACTTCTTCTCTTAATTTTAATGAAATTTTTTGTAAGTCGGTTATTTCGTCTGTTTTGCAGAACAAAAGTTTAGTGGGCATTAACTCTAGTATAGTTATTTAATGTGAGGATTTCAACAAAAAAGTCTAATCCGAATCTAATCCTTTAATATAATTTAAAACTTCTTCGGGAGTACTGCAGATTTTTAGCAATGTCTCTTCGTTATGTTTTAAATACATATGTTTAATAAGTACTGCTAATATTTCTTTCCAAAAATCACCGTATAAAATTATAGGTTTGTTGTTTGGTTCATGTATCCAGGAGCTAATCCAAGTCATGCCAAGTTCGCTCAATGTTCCGATACTTCCCTTAAATACAATGTGAATATCCGAATTTTGAAGCATGACTTTTGTTCTATCAAAATAATCCAAAGTATAAACCTCTTCGTCAGCCATATTTAAAGGATCACAACCTTCATAATGGGGTTTCACTTTATTTGGATGATATGTTATGGCTAGAGTTTTTCCTCCTCCGGCTTGTGCACCCATGGTTGAAGCCCGCATTACTCCGGGTCCGCCCCCGTTCACAATCTCATAACCGTTTTCAGCAAGAATTTTTGCAGTATCAAAGGCTTCTTTAAACGTTTGTTCTTCGGGTTGCCACGCTGCTCCGCCTAAAAATGCAACTTTAATTATTTTTCTTTTTTCTAAGCCCCCGTCATGTGCAATAGAAGTTATGTTATTTGTCATTTATAGTTCAACTTTCTGTAACTTTAAAAATTCTGCAACCGGGTCTTCAGCTCTAAAAAGTGCCGAACCCACTGCAAAACGCGACACTCCTGCCTCAGCCACGCTTTCGATTGTTTCCATGTTAATACTACCATCTGCCTGACACACCATGGTAGGGTTGTTTAATTTAAAATCCCAGATTTTCTCAAGAACTTCTGGTACAAAAGGATTTCCTTGTGCACCGGGATGTACGGTTACAAATTGCACATAATCAATTTTATTTAAGTAAGGAGTCAATTTTGAGGTTTCTGTATCAGGTCCAACAGATAATCCTACTTTCCAGTTTTTTTCTTTGGCTATAGCAATAAAGTCGTTAATGGCATCAAATCGTTCTACATGTGTACATACCCGGTTAACGGTATATAACTCTTTTTTTACATACTCAACAGGATTTTCCACCCATAGGTCGAGTTCAAAATTAACCCCGTTTAATTCATTAAGTTTTTCTACATCCAAAAAAGTGTTTCCCGGCACATATTTTCCATCAACAATGTCAATTTGAATCAAATCCGCCACGTCTTTCATTAAATGCACTTTTTTTTGTACTTCTTCAAATGTGGACTCAAGTATGCTTGGAATTATTACCATGTTTAATTCAAAATTTGTGAAACTTTTTCAAGGCGTCGAATATGTCGTGGTTCATTGCTGAATTCGGTTTGAAGCCATGTGTCAACAATTATTTTTGCATCTTCATCAGAAACATAATCGGCAGGTAAAGCCAAAACATTTGAATCATCGTCAATTCTGCTTGATGCGGCGTGTTGCGGCATCCACGATAAAGCGCATCTAATACCTTTATACTTATTTGCAGCTACACATACCCCCACACCATTTCTGCAAATAACAATTGCTTTACTTGAGCCAAGATTTTTTTGCATCTCAACCATTGTCGGGTTTACATAATCAGGATAATCATCATCGTTTTGGTATTCAAAAGGTCCCATGTTTTTTACTTCAAGCCCTTGAGATTCTAAATACTCTAGTAACAGGTTTTTAAGGTCATATCCTCCATGATCTGAACATAAATAAATCATAATTTAATTATATAGATGTTTTTTATATTAGCCAAAAGTCGGTTCTATGCCTCATAAGCAATAACCTAACTAAAATATATCCTAAAATGTATAAAAGTGTAATAAGCCCCGGTTTTGTTGATTTTTTGCTTATAAAAAACAATGCTATAAACAACAAAAAGTCCAGAATAGATTCGTAAATAGCATAAGGCATAAGTTCATTATTAAAATAATTTCCCCAGCGCCCTATAGACTGGCCAAGCGGTAAAACCGTGGCTGCCAAGTCTGTCCAATAGGCAATAGGCTGGTTTTTAAGTTTTAAATAAATTACCAAAGATATTCCGCCAAAAATAATCCCACCCGGAATACCAAGCCCTCCCTGATTTAAAGCAAAAATTTGTAACGGGGCACTTGAGTAATAATCAAAATAATCAAGAACATGGTAAATTCTCGCACCAATAATTCCGGCTACAATTGCAATAAATAAGCCTGTCCATAAAATATTTGTGTTCTTATTATGTTTTATGGCAAGTTTTTCTGCTAATAATGCTGAAATTAAAATTCCAAGGGATATAAAAAAGCCATACATTATAAAAAGTATAGTCCAAGTAGCAGCATGGCTGCCAGTACAGCCGTATAGATATAAAACCCGTTTCGACTTGGTGGTGTTTTAAGCGCCCAAAACCATTCGTTTATGTCTCCTTCAAAATAGACTTCAATCATTCTATAAATTGAATTCACAAATGTTGATAATACTACTGCTTTCATTAAAACAGTTGAATTTGAAGGAACAACAAACAAAACCAAACCTCCCAGAATAACCTGAAAAAGCATACTATTTAAAGTTTTATCTTTAATTTCGTCTTTGTGATAATGAATATAAGACAAAGCGCCGCCAATATTTCGGTGCTTAACAAACCCGTTTAGCGTTTTGGAAAAGTCTTTTTCGGGTTCTAAAAAATAAGCGTGTAAAAAGTAATCAAGATCAAGCAATACAGCACCAACCAGTGAACCTACAAAAGCCATTATTATATTTAAAGGGTCACGTTCAACTCGTAGAGCCAAAATAAGGATAAAAACGGTAAGCGATAACAATAACGAGATTTTGTACATACCCAACATTTTTCTTAACATTATATTCAAGTTTAGAGATTTTTTGTCTATTTTACAAGGTCTTTGGTGTTTGTATTGTCGGGATTATTTTTGTTTTTTTTGAGTTCGCTTAATTTCCACATAAACAGTTTTCCTCTGGTTGTTGCAGTTTCAGAAGACATTACATGTTCACGTGCAGCTTCAAGCAAATTTCTATCTTCGGTTTTTGCCAGTTTTATATAAAGTGAGCGGTGCTTTGGGTCGCCAAGTTCATCAGCAAGACGGTTTCCATATGCCTGATATTCATATTTATTTCTATGGTCACCTTTTAAGTCTTTTTTGTCTAAAATGTCTTTTATATTTTGCATATGTAGGTAGTATACCAATTTGCCAAATATCGAATGCGAGAGTATAATATATGCTATAGGTTAAAAACAATTCAATGAAATCGACTTAAAAGGAGGGTTTTTAAAATGATGGTTTTACTCGCGAATGCCGCTTATGCTGCAACGGAAAGTGTTCTGAGCGGGTTTCCCCTTTTTGGGGCAGTCGCCGCTGTGGTAGTTGCGGTGTTTGTTGCATGGGCACTGCTGTCCATGGAACCGGAAAATCGTAACATTTTAATCTTGGCAGTGACAATTATCATCGTTCTGGTGGTTTGCGTCGGTGCCGGATGGATTGTGACGATGGGAGGTCCCATCAACACAGCCACCTGGTAATGTTTTCCAAAAACGGTAATTGAATGCCCCGCGCACTCACTTGCCGTTTTTTTATTTAAAATTCTTCAGCTGATCTCTGGCAATTTTGCCGATATAAGGTAATTCCCACTCTTCGTGGTTGTAAGCTTTCCACATTAACATAATCCAAACTATAACCACTCCCAAATAAATAAATGCCATTCCGATTCCCCATAAAATATTTAAAATCGGAATACTTAGCATAACACCATTAACTACACTTAGAACTACCAATGAGAGTGTAAATATTACTGACTGCATAGCGTGAAACCTCACAAATTGATTTTCTTTTTCAACAAGAAGTACAGGAATTCCTGTGAGAGCACCAAGCAGATAAGCAAGTGCAGCTTCTGCATTTGGTTCTAAATTGTATGGTTTTTGTGTTTGTTGGGTATTTTCTTCAGCCGCACTCATGTATTAATAATAGCCTCTTTTTTGCATTTTGTACAAGTCTTTTATTTCTTCAAGCGAAGTTATATCTTCGGGCTTTTTGTCATCTCTAAATTTTATTAATCGTGGAAACCTTAAAGCATATCCGGTTGTATGGACTGTTGATTTTGTAATTTGATCAGCTCCAAGCTCAACCACTATTTCGGGAGCTGTCCAAACATCTGGTGTGTTTGCGTTACCCAGCTCAACATTTTTAGGTTTTTCTTTTACTGTCGTTTTATCTGCTTGAGTTTTTAAATAAACCCAGTCTTGATCGCTTAAACCTGTACCCACTCTTGTGATACTTTTAAATACTCCTTCTTCTTTATCATAAACACCTGCCAAAAAGCCTCCAATTCCAAACTTTGCACGTTCTCCGCGTCCAAAATAATATCCTAAAACAACAGTTTCAACCGTATCGTCCAACAAGTCAGCATCAGCCACTTTAAGCTTTACCCAGGTAAATGACCTTGCCCCCGCTTTATACTCCGCGTTCGGATTTTTTACAATTAGGCCTTCAAGGCCTTTTTCACGGGCATGTTCAAAATAATTCTCTAGTTCTTCTATAGTGCCTACTTCAACATAATCATCCATAGCAATCACATCTCCGGATTTAATTATTTTTTTGAGCATAGCTTTACGTTGTGTTAGAGGTAAAGTTGTTAAAGGTTCACCATTTAAGTACAAAATATCAAAAACAAAGTATTTTAAAGGAATTTCGAGTGTCATTTCTTTTACACCATGTTTTCTTTTTCTTTGCATCATAACCTGAAATGGCAAAAACTCACCTGTTTCAGGGTCATATCCTATTGCTTCACCGTCTAAAATAACATTTTGTGCATCTATTTGTTTAAGTGCAGCCTCTACAATGTCGGGGTACTGGTAAGTTGTTTCTTCCAGATTTCTTGTAAATGTTTTAATAAATGTGCGTTTAGTTTGTACGTCAAAAAGGTTTTTTTGTTCTATTTCGCTTGTTTCTATTGTTCTATTTTTGTCTAAATGCAGCTGAACCCTTGTGCCGTCAAATTTGTATTCTGCAAAAACAGTGCCCATTTTTTCTATAACTTCTTGTAATGAGGATAATCGCTGAGCTTTTTGAGGCAAAATCGGAACTCCGACCTCTATTGCTATTTTTTCTACGCCTTCAATTCCATGTTGTTTTACATTTTTTGCTATTAAACCAATATCCGGATGAACGTTGTATTTATATTCAAGTTTTGCCTTTATTTCTTTTATGGTTTTTTTATCTGCTCTATCCGGAGCAAGCATCCATGAGAGGGCGTCTAATACTGTAAGCTCGGTAAAACCTAAACGTGTCGTACCCAGAACAATTCGTACAATATATTTCGCCGATAAAGCATCAACACTTTGCAGAAGTTCTGACAAAGTGCTTACTTTTAAATCTTGTGAGCCCGCGCCTTCAAGCTTGGCAATTTCGGTTAATTTACTGTGAACTTCTAAAACTGTGCTTTCCGTTGTATTATCGGGACATAAACTTATACACACCTCACCTAAATCTCCCGTTTTTCCATACAATGTGTTAACTTCGTCTACCGGTTTGTTATATGCCGCCGAAATTGAACGAATAACCATTTTATCTGCCATATTAAACTTTTCAGCCTCAAACGGAGCTTTCAAGTAACCAAGTGACATATAAATACCTTCCCGGATTTCATTGGGTTTTAAGTTGTAAAGCAGCTCAAGGAGAATTTCTGTAATTTCAAGTCTCTTTGAGGTATCCTCAAGTTTTTGCAGGTATTGTGCAAAATCAGCAAATTTCATTGTTTCAGTATATCAACCATGCGCCAATTAACCTATATAAGCCTTATGTTTTGATGATTGCTACAATGTCGAGTATAATCGTTATAAATTTGTTGAGGCTATGGCTAAGGAGTGTGAGATGCGGTTTAGGTATCATTTCTTGAGGGTTGTAAAACACTCTTTTATTGGGGTTTTGTTGATTACGGTAGTTTCTTTGCTTTTTGTATATACAAATGCATATGAACACCAAGCACTTACCGGATGGTGGAGAAACGCATGGGGATACATTATTGTTTATGGGGGCTTTTTTTCACTGGCTTCTATAGTGTATGAATCATATTTGTTGTTAAGGAGTTAAAAAAATGGAGGGATTCAGGTAACAATACTTTATAATGATACAAATTTTATGATTAATCTTTAAAGATGCCTTTTTTAAATTTTTTTAGAAAGGCATCTATATTAATAATCTCAAAAACTACGCCAATTCATACCTTGAAGACTTTGTACTTCCGCGCTTTACCACCACACCCTTTTTCATTAAAGCTTTAAGCTCCCTCAGTACCGTATCTTCAGAAATATCAGGGAAAATTGCTGAAAAGTCTTTATTTTGCAACATGCCATAATCTTGCAGATACGTAACAACCCTTTGTTGTCTTTCGGTTAAACGCATGTTTGGTGCTGCTTTAACAAGTTTGGTGTCTCTTGCCATTATTTTTACGTTTTCGGCTATGTTTGTTATTTCACGATTAAACCCTTCGGTAAAGTATTCAAGCCACCTTGTAAAATCATCATTTTCAAACGCATCTTTTAATATGTTTTGGTAATCACGTTGTGTGTGAAAGTAGTATTCCTCAAGTGAATAGTAACTTAAAATGTGATAATTGCCCGTTTTTAAGCTTAGTATAGTAATAATGTCTGATATTAACGATGTTGTTTTATCAAAAGGATTAATATATTCAAGTTGGGCTTTTAGCAAGGCTGAAGTGATTACCGGATGTGTTTCTCGTGCATCCAGGCTGTTGTTCCAGTCAAGAAGTTTTGTCATTTCTGCCAATATTTCTTCCGGATGAACTGTGCCTGCAATATAAGATGTGCGGTAACTCTTTTTGCCCGTGAATATTTCTTCAATCACTTTAACCTCATCTTCTTCAAAATCACGTATTTTTGCAAATTCTTCAACTTTTGCCAAAGCTTCAATATATTTGTCTACTTCTTTAGGCAATTGTGCCGGCATTCTATTTAATCGTTTTTTTACGTTGTCTACATGTATATTTAATCCAAATCGTTGCAGAGAAAATGCGATGGTTCTTGCTTTGGCCTCGATAATGAGCTGATTCTGCCAGTTAGGTAAGATAGCTGTTGTTTCAACAATTGCTTTAGAATATTCAATTCCGCTAATATTTTTTAGTATATGGCTTGTAATAGTATATTCGGGAATAAAGGATGCCATCTTAGTATAATTCTCGCATATTTCCCGCAAGAGTAAACTCTAAGTTTTGACCGGCATTAAAGGCTGTTGTGACAATAGTTTGTTGTAATTCCATAATGCTTTCAACAGCTTCTCTATGTAATGGGTCAAGTTCCGAAAAAATATCATCTAAAAGCAAAATCGGACGCTTTTTTGTATGTTCAGACAAAAAATCTATTTCACAAAGTTTTAATGTCAGAATTGTTGTACGTTGTTGACCCCGTGAGCCAAAGTTGGCGATGTTAAAACCATTAAAAAAAATTTCGAAATCATCTCGATGAGGACCCACCAATGTTCTTTTAGTTATTATTTCTTTTTCTTTATAATCATTAAGTCTTTTTTCGGAAATTTCATTTTTTAAATATTTAATTTCTAACAAATCTTCACTGTTGCCTAACAAATTTGCATAATGGGGCATACGCTCGGCAAAAAAGTCTATGAGTTTGTGACGCTGATTTTGAATAAATTCTCCTCGATCCAAAATTTTCTCGTTCCAGTATGGTAATTGGTTGTATCCGCGATGTTCGGTAGCAATCAGTTCAAGAACTTTATTTCTTTGGCGAATTGCTTTTGCATACTCAAGTGAAGCTTTTTTATATTCTCTATTTATTTGAAAAAAAATTGAATCAATGTAATCACGCCTAATTGAAGGTGAGCCGGTTATAACTTCTATGTCTGTAGGGGTGAACAATACACTGTTGAGTGTTCCGGTAAAGTTTGCCAGTGTTTTACTTACCTTATCAATTTTCACTACTTTTTTTGAAGAATTTATATATTTTGGATTTTTTACTATTGTCATTTCAATGGTTGCCTCGGTTCCGTTCAATGCTGCATTAGCTACAACATGAGCAAAATCGGCGTCGTGATTTATTAGTTCTCTGTCATATTTGGTTCGTAGTGACTTTGTTGTTGATAACAAGTGAATTGCTTCAAGAATATTGGTTTTTCCTGCACCATTAAACCCTTTTATTAATGCGGATTTTCCCTTGAAGTTAATTTCAAGAGAATTGTGATTTCTGAAGTTTTTGAGTTTAAGCGTATTTATCTTCATTTTAATTAAATAATGGAGTAGCTTTAGATTGGCATTTCGGGCAAAAGTATGTTCCTCTGCCGCTAATCTTTTTAAATTCGATTTCACTGTTGCATCGTTTGCAGATTTGTTGTTGGTAAACTCTAAAAAAATTTTGTTGAAAACCCTTTTTTTCAAATAAATCAACATAATCACTCATTGATATTCCCCGATTTTTAATTCCTTCATTTAAAATTTCACGACTTGCGTTTAAAAGCCTTTCTGCATGTTCAGTGTTTAAATTTTTTGTTGGTGTTTCAGGATGAATTTGTGAAATCCATAGTGCATCATTAGCATAAACATTTCCTAAACCTGATATTATATGTTGTTCAAGCAAAACATTTTTAACAATTGTGTTCTTTGATTGAAGTAAGTTTAAAAAGCTTTGTGGCGTTAAATTTTTGTCTAAAGGTTCAGGGCCATATTTTTGCTTAAATTTATTCATTAAATTCTCATGAATAAGTTGCACTTTTCCAAACTTTCTCATGTCTGCAAACCGCAAATGAAACTCTTTATTATTTTTTTCCATCACAAGCCTTACTCTCTCGTGTGGCTCATCAGGGTGATCCGGCTGCCTTAATAATAATCGGCCGGTCATTGCCAGATGCATAGTTACATTGTGTTGTGTAGTTGTTGTAAGCACAATATTTTTTGCTATGCGTTTTACATTAACAACCGTACTATCTTCTAAATTGTTAATAAAATATTCTTCGCCGGGATAAACAATATAATTTTCATGTACAATCACTGATTTAACATTTGCACCTGTGGCATATTTTTTTAAATCACTAACAATTGTTTGTATTTCTGGAAGTTCTGGCATGAGGTGATTTTACCATTACATCTTGTTGTATTTGGTATCAACAAAATCCTTAAATTCGGTTTGAAATCTTTTCTTACTGTATTTTTGAACGCTTTTGCTAATTGTTTTGGCGTCAAAGTGCTTGTTTTTAACTTTTTTGTCAAATTCTTCAAAAGCATTAGTAAAACTTTCAATTGTGAGCTCGTCAAAAAACATTCCGGTAACATTTGGTTGAACCGTTTCCAGATGTCCGCCTGATTTGTGTACTAAAACAGGTTTTCCATGTGCCATTGCTTCTACAGGAACAATTCCAAAATCTTCATCTTTAACCGGATTTATTAATCCAAGACAATTTTCAAAAAGTGTTTGTTTTTGGTTTTCGGTTACTCGGCCGGTAAATTTTATATTTTTGGCTGCAATGGCTTTCAGGGATTCTTCTTCAATTCCTGTTCCGGCTATAACTAAAGTGTGTTCAAGGTTGTTAAAAGCTTTTACAACAAGTTCAAAGTTTTTATAGGCTGAAAGTCTTCCGATCATGAGGTAGTAATTTTCAAATTCTATATGCTTGGTTTCGTTGGTTTTTTCTACATCTACATTAACCGGAGGATAAATTACTTCTGCATCCCGAGCATAAAACTTTTTAATTCTTGCTTGTGTTTCTTTAGAGTTGGTAATAATAAAATCAGGGCGTTGAGCAGCTGAAAAATCCCATATTCTTAAGAAAAAGTCTATAAATTTAACAAAAGGTTTAAAATACCACTTGTCACGTTTTTGGCTTTCTACGCTATAGCCATACAAAAATCTTGGAGGAGTATGAATATAGCTTATGTGAAGCTGGTCATGTTTTGTTAAAACTCCTTTTGGCCAGGCTGTTCCGTCTGAAATGATTATGTCGTATTTTGTTAAATTAAATCGTTCAAAAACAAGGGGCATTAAAAAAGTAAGATATTTAGGAAATTTTGCCAGAATGGAGCTTTTAGGATAAATAATTTCACGTTTATTAATTTCATTTGATAACTGAGCAGGATTATATAACCCCGTGAATATTGGCGCATCAGGAAAAAGTTCAATCATGGCTTCAAGCGTTTTTTCAGCTCCTCCATATTGAACCAGATATTCATGGACGAATGCAACCTTTGGTGATGGCTTTTGAGTCATAGTTTAATTATACATTTTCGGTTTATCTTCTTGCCTTGTAAATTTAATTATGAGTTAATATATGTATGCCTAAATTGCAAAGAGGTTCTTCTGTCCCACTGTTCATAGTTATTACCCTGATCCTTTTGGCAATTCCTGCATACTACTGGTTAAGTTTAAATAATTTCAATTTTTCAACATCCAGCAAAAATGTACGTGGAGTGGCTTCAATTGGTAATGTATATGATAAACCGGGTTTTAGCGTGACAGTCACATCAACTGCCGAAACGTGGGATTTAGTTGAATACTTATGTAGTAGTCGTGAAGAATGCCTTGAGACATTAGATTCGGGTAAGAGGCTGGGAACTATAAGCGGTGGTTCTACCGAATTGCACGAAGTTTTTGTTGAATACTCACCCAAATGGGACGAATATGCATTTATTAAATTTTATGTCAGGCCGGGTTGGTCTGCCACACAAAGAGAATTTAAAATTGCTAATTTAGGCGATATTCCCGGTGCAACACGTGAAGTAGTTTCTGACGGTACTTATATTTATGAAGTTGTAATTGCACCTGTTGTTGAGGTAAAAAATACTTTTTACAGATCAGCTTATTTTACTGATTTATAAATTTAAGATTTAAGCGCTAGTTTGTACAGATGTTTTTGGCTTTATAGTCATTACGAATTTAAGCAGTTCCGTGCCGATTATTGGAATAGTAGATAACATTACGCTTAAAATAAATAGGTTTATATCAAGCGGTGCAGTTTTTAAAAATGCATTCCCTAAAGGTGTATATACCACCCCGATTTGAATTAAGATCGATCCAATAATTGTTATAAATAAGTGTTTGTTAAAAGGTATGGTTCCTGAAAAAATAGAGTGTATTTCGGAACGATTATTTAGTACATGAAATAATTGTGAAAAAGCCAATGTTGTTAATGCTGCAGTTTGTGCTTCATGTGGGGCTTGTTCAAGAGTTATAAGATACATGGTGAGTGTGGAAAGTGTAATTAAACCTGCCTGGTACAGCATTCTCATCCAGCGTTGTGTGGTTAATAAATGCCCTTGTTTTCGTGGCTTGCGCTGCATTATATCGGTTTCGCCCGGTTCAACTCCAAGTGCTAAGGCAGGAAACCCGTCGGTTACAAGATTGAGCCAAAGTATTTGTATTGGAAGCAAGGGTAGCGGAAGTCCCATAATCAAGCTAATAGCCACAACAAGAATTTCCGAAATATTACATGAAATAAGGTATGTAATGAATTTAACCAGGTTGTCGTAAACAATTCTCCCTTGTTCAATAGCATCAACAATTGTTGCATAGTTGTCATCCTGCAAGACCATGTCTGAGACTTCTTTTGATACATCGGTTCCGGTTATGCCCATTGCTATGCCTATGTCGGCCATTTTTATAGCCGGAGCATCATTTACTCCATCGCCCGTAACCGCAACTATATTGTTCATAGATTTTACTGCTTCAACAACATTTAATTTTTGTTGTGGCGATACTCTTGCAAACACAGACTTATGTTTTAAGAGTTCGCATAATTCTTCACCGTGTATATCTCCTAGTTCGCTTCCGTCAATAACCTCACCCGGACTTGAAATAAGACCCAATTCCATAGCAATGCATGATGCAGTGAGTTTGTGATCTCCTGTTAAAACAATTGTGTTAACTCCGGCGTTTTTTGCTATATTTAATGCATCTTTAACTTCGGGTCTTAGAGGATCTTGTTGGGCAGCGATTCCTAAAAATGTGTGGTTGGTTGCCAGTATTTCCGAAGCGTCTTCAAGGCTTTTGGCTTTTTCGAGTTGTGTATCAGTTATTGATTTATAGCTAAAAGCCAGACTTCTTAAACCATTTTTAGCATATTCTTCGTTTTGAGCTTTTATTGTTGTCGTGTTGCCTGTGATCATTGTATCTATGACTTCGGGCGCGCCTTTTGCAAAAACCAGATTTTCGCCGTTAGTCTCGGGATTTTCAACCACTACAATCATTCTTTTAGTTTCGGAAGAAAAAGGAATTTCAAAAATTCTGCAGTGCTTTTTGTATAAATCATTGGGGTTAAGGCCAAGCTCAACAGCCAGTTCCAGAAGCGCTGTTTCTGTTGAATCGCCAATATATAATGTTTTTTCTTCTTTATGTGTAATTTTGGCGTCATTGCATAAAATCATGCTTTTGAGCAACATCTGTAGTTCAGGCACACTTTTTATGTCTACAACATTATTACCATCTTTTATGACCTTTTGCCCGGATTGGGTTGCTTCAACACTGAATTTATGGGTATTTGCGCTCATATTAGTCACGCTCATTTTATTTTGTGTTAAAGTTCCGGTTTTGTCGGTTAAAATGTAGTTTGTTGAACCAAGCGTCTCAACCGCTTTTAGCTTTCTTATTACCGCATTGTGTTTTGCCAATCTTGAAATGCCTAATGCAAGTGTTACGGTAACCACCGCAGGCAATCCTTCGGGAATTGCAGCTACGGCAAGACTAATAGCAGTTAAAAAGGTTTCTTTTAAAGACATGTTTCTGACAAAGTATCCAAGAAACACGATGCCGACAATTATTAACAAAGCAGCAAAACTTAATCTTTTTCCTACAATATTTAATTCCCGGCTTAAAGGAGTTGTTTCATTTGTGTCTTTTTGGAGTAAAGTTGAAATTTTGCCGATTTGAGTTTCAACACCGGTTGCAATAACAACAGCTTTTGCTCGTCCATATACAACATTTGTATCTTTGTAGACCAGGTTTTTTCTGTCGCCTAAAGAAAGATTAGGGTCGCTTAGAACATCTTCGGTTTTGTTTACCGGTTGTGATTCTCCTGTGAGAATTGCTTCTGATACTTCAAGTTTAGTTGTTTCTACAATTCGTGCATCTGCCGGGATTCTATCTCCGCTTTCTACTAAAATTATATCTCCTGGTACAAGCTGTTCAACCGAAATTTTTTCAACGTTTCCGTTTCTTAAGACCTGAGCATAACTTGTTGAAAGTTTTTTTAGTGCATCAATGGCTTTTTCGGCACGTGCCTCTTGAATGTAACCAAGCAATCCGTTAATAAATACAATAATCAAAATTACTACAGCGTCCAGCTCTTCACCAAGAGCAAATGACACTATTGCTGCAATAACCAATAAAATAACTAGAACATCAGAAAATTGCTTGATAATTTTGTGGAGCAGAGTTTCTTTTTTCGGTTCAGGAAGCTTGTTTTCTCCGTATTCAGCCAATCTTTTTGCTACTTCTTCTTGATTCAAGCCAGACTCAATATTTGTGTTTAATTTTTCAATGGTCTCATTTGTCGATAACGTGTGGTACATAAAAAAAAGTATATCATCTTACAAGCAGTGACGTTTCTGAATAAATTAACAAATCTATCCCAAGTTTTTGTGTTCTTGAATTTTTTTGTGTAAGAAAACTGCCGGTTAATTTGCTTGTAGCAATAAAGTTAGGAAAAATCTGCGCTGCCAAGTTATCATAAAGCTCATTTGAACCCGCACCGTTAAAGTCGCAAACAAAAGGTACCTCAAAAACATCATCCACACTTTTTAGTTGTAAAAGTATTTCAGCCCTGTGTGAAAATGTATTAACCGGTCTATTTGCACCTTTGTTAAGTTTTATAGACTCATCACTTTCAAGTCCAATAACTACAAAATTTGCATTTTGCTTCATAAAATCAAGAAATCTTACGTGGTCTACGGTTAAGATATCGTAGCATCCTGTGTTAAATGCTGTGGTATATCCTTTTTTTCTGTTTATGGCTACAAGGTCGCAGACTGACTTTAAGGAATTCATTATAAAAATTGTATAATTTTATTCTTAATTGTTAAACTAAATACATGGAAGTGTTTGATAAAAACTCTGCTCTTTGGACTTATCTTCCCGAAGAAATTAAAGGTCTGTTTTTGGATGGAGAACAGCTTTTGGATCATGCAGAACACCACAAAGGTAAAACCTCGGACTTTTCTTATTTAGTGTTTCCTTTTTCAAAAGGCTATGAAGGTTTTTTAAAACGGTTTTTTTTGGATATGGGACTTATAAGAGAGGATGAATATTACAGCAACGATATTAGAATAGGAAGAATCTTAAACCCCAATTTTATTAAAGAAAAAGATAATGTCTTTATAAAAATATGCCGCGACAATAAAACAACCCCACGAGAAGGCAGAAAAATAGCAGAAGATTTATGGAATATTTGGAGACGGGGAAGAAATCAGGTGTTTCACTACTTTCCTCATAATTTTAGGCGTTTAACTCATGAAGAAGCACTTGAGATTATTAGTCAAATGGTTACATCTATGGAAAATGCAGTGCTTGGGTGCAAACTTAATATTGAGACGGTAAATAAAAGCTCAAACAAAAAAGCAATATCCTCACTTGTATAGTATAATCCCGAAACAGCTATGGCTATAAATAACAATAATAAAATTAAAGTTGCGGTGGGAATGAGCGGCGGAGTTGATTCGTCAGTTACTGCATTATTGCTTAAAAATGAAGGTTATGACGTAACCGGTGTATTTATGCAGTGCTGGAACGAAAAAGCCGACGGATGCCGTGCAGACGAAGATCGTTCTGATGCGGTGAAAGTGGCTTCAATGTTAGATATTCCCTTTGTATCTTTGGATTTTATTCAAGAATATAATAATAAGGTTATTGATTATTTTTATAAGGAATATCAAGCCGGACGCACACCTAATCCGGACATTATGTGTAATAAAGAAATTAAGTTTGGCATGTTTTTAGGCTGGGCATTGGAGCAAGGGTTTGATTTTGTGGCAACGGGCCACTATGCAAGAATCATAAATGAAGATGGTCAATACAAGCTTTTGAAAGGTGTTGATGAAAGTAAGGATCAATCATACTTTTTATATCTATTAAGCCAGGAAGAGCTTTCAAAAACCATGTTTCCTATTGGCAGTATGAAGAAATTAGAAATTAGAAAAATTGCCGAAAATGCTAAGTTGCCTACTTTCAATAAACCGGATAGTACCGGCATATGTTTTATAGGTGAGGTAGATATAAAGGAGTTTTTGAAAAAACGAATTGAGCCTGTGCAGGGCAATGTACTTAATACGTCGGGTGAAGTTATTGGAGTTCATGAAGGGGCTGCATATTATACAATTGGGCAAAGGCATGGATTCACCATAAATAAATATGTGGGTACTCCATTGTATGTTGTGTCTAAAAATGCCGAATTAAATGAAATTGTTGTGGGCACATTTGAAGAAGCAAAAAGCGATTTAATTATGGCAGGTGAAGTTCATTGGGTGAGTAGGGTTTCCCCTGATTTTCCGGGAGAGTTTGATGTAAGAATTAGGCATTTGGGGGAATTACACCAGGCAAATGTTGATTTGGTTGGTGAAAATTTGCAAATTAAATTGCACAAACCGGTTTTTGGAGTAGCTCCGGGTCAAAGTGCTGTTTTATATAATGGGTCTGAATTACTTGGCGGCGGGGTTATTTTATAAAGTTTGCGAATTTGTTAAGGTTTGGGGCTTGATTGAAGTTAAAAAGATGGAGCCCCGCCTGTTTTGTAACTAAGCGGGGCTCTAATTTTTACTGGGTACAAAGTGACGGATCGTAAAGACCTGGCAATACCTGGTCTACCGTATTGGTGATATTTGCTTGTCTTGTCAACGGCTTACCGTCAACTATAGATACAAATCCCTGTTCGCAGCAGGTTGTTTTCCAATTTGGATTTTTAGGATTCGGGTACCTATAACCCAACTGTAACCCTACTATTTGAGGTTCTGAATGCAGTACACAGTACTCTATCATATCCGTTTGAGGCCGAGGAGTTTCCCATGGGAGTGGGGCACTCGGTGTAATTGACGGTAAAACGCCAAACGGAGTTGCAAACGGCTCAAAAACTGTTGTGGGTGAGTTTCTTTGTGCATTTGATAGTAAAATTAAACCCACCGCGAGAATGAAAACAATAATTATAATCCAAATCCATGGCCTAAAGCGTGTCATAGTAAGTGTCTCCTTTTTGTATAATACGTGTTTTATAGATGAATTGCCCTATAGTATAACATTTTTAAAAACTAAAAGTAGCGTTTTTGATTTCAACCTCTGATTTCCATTTATTTAATGTATCTATTTTAAATAGAATGTCTTTTGGTGCTTCCCAGTTACCGGAAGAATCAACAGATTTATATTCTATTCCATAGATTCCGTTTGGTAATGTAAATGGTTCAATATATTCATACCAGTTAGGGTCTGTGCCAAGTTTGTAGTAGGTTACTATTTCATTTTGTGCGTTAATGTTGTCTGTTGCTATTAAATTAACAATGGGGGTACTTGTGTACCAACCATTTTCAACATTGCCGGTGACTGCAATTTCTGTGTGCGGTGGTGTGGAGTCGGTTTTTTCGGCAAATACTGCAAAATGAGAAAATCCTTGGGTTTCGCCTGAAACCTTCTTTTCAACCAAATCAATCAAAAAATTTCCGGTAGGCTCCCATAACATTACTTTTGGACTATATCTGTAAATTTTAATGGACTCTTGAATTAAATTTGAGAGGTCAGCAGATGAAAAGTCGATTTCGATTTTTGCATTTTGAGTAAGTGTGTCTATTTTTTCTCCGGCAAGATTGTAAAGTTCAATATAAAAAGAGGTACCTGGTATGTAAATTAAATGCTTTTGCGAGACGGGAAGTGTTGGCTTGCCATGATCGCCCATCATGACTGTAAAATGCTCAAAAGTGCTGTTTGGAACGATTGTAATTTTTTTGTTTGAAAATTCTATAAATGCCGATTTATTATATGTGCTGTTTAAATACATTAAAGGATCAAGCCATAAATATTTGCTTTGAGACCCGGTATGGCTGCCCAAAACATCTGTCCATGAGTAAGCTTCCCACGGATCTTTGTACATATACGACTGCCAACCGAACGGATCAACTCTTCCCGATGGAGAATCGTCAACAAATGTTGAGTTTGAATTTTTGTCTTTAATAACGGCAAAGTGCAGATGAGGCCCAGAAGTATTACCAGTCATACCGACTTTGCCAATGACATCCCCTGATTGAACATGTACTGGTTTTGTTGATTTTGTGATAAGGCCACTATTTTGTAAATGCATATATATTGTTTGGTATCCGTTTTCGTGGTCTATTTTTATTGTATTACCGCAATCCCCGCAATAATCATAAGTAGCATAACCATTTGCTGCTGCCAGAACTTCGGTACCATACGGAAGTGCAAAATCGTAACCGTCGTGTGAGCTGTAGTGCAAATTGGGTGCAAAGTCTTCAAGCCCAATAAAGTTTGTTGTTGAGATATTTTTGTCTGCAGGCTCTTTATGATATCTGTACCCTAAAAGCGGCAGGTTATGGTCAAAATAAGAAGTTATTTTATCAATAGCATTTCTAATCGAGGCTTCATTCCATGGTATGCGCAAAAATGGCTCCGAACTGTTTATGTATGCCGGTATTGAATATTTATAAATTCCATTATTTTGTGTAACGGCTAAAAGCGTGTCAGACGCGGCATATAGCCCCTCCAAATCTAAAACGTTCTCGTTAGTATGATAGAGGTTTAGTTGGGTGTTTTCCCACACACTACCATTTACGGATTTAAATATACTAAATTGTTCCGGTGAAACTCTTTTTCCTGCATAGTAGATTCCTTTAAAATAAAATATATCTCCGACCGGATTATTTCCCCAAGTTTGTGAAAATTCCCATGTTGCACCTGCGTCGGTTGAAATATACATCCCCGACGACGCGGAACCAGCAAGTACCACGTTTTTATTAATTTCAATATGTCTTATATTTTTATTTTCCAAAAATTCAATCTTAGTCCAGGAACTTCCATTGTCTTTTGATATATAAACTTCGTTTGGAGCTATTGCATAATGCCCGTTTTCAGAAGTTTTTATTTCAAGAATGTCAGGCCCGTGTATGCCATCACCTATTTTTTGTTCCCAGGTTGTTCCGGAATCATGTGAAATCCAAAGTCCGTGGCTTCCCGTGCCCAAAAAGAGAATATTTTCAAAAGTAGCAATTGAGTATGAGCTGTAATTTGGCCCGGTTTTTACCCAATTTTGCCCACCGTCACTAGATACAAAAAGTCCAACCGTTCTTTGGTAAAAATCTTTTGAAGTTACGTAAATTTTTCCATGATTGTAATAAATGTCAGTGATTTTTCTTTTTTCAAGTGATGAGGGCTGCCAAGAAACACCAAGGTTATTGCTAAAGTACAGTCCGTTATGGCTTTGACTTAGCGGCCTCTCATCACGTTCGCCTGCAAATACTCCCCATGGCGTAACTTCAACAGATGTAGCATATGCACTACTGAAGTCAGTTTTTTGCCACAACATCTCTTGAGCTTGTGTAATATTGCCACCATAAATCATCAACATACACACCATCAGAAAATATTTATACACACCAGGCATAGATAAAACAATATAAATTGCTCTAAAATATTTCAAGATAATATATTCTATTCGCAGTAGAAACAACTTTAAATGACAGTGAAAATATGTTAATATAATCATGCAAAAGTGCATTTTTAATATCTTGACTTACCATACGAATGTTGATAATCTACTCATGCACAAAAGCGAACTTTAAAAAGTAAATATGGGAAACCAATTCCAGTACATTCGTGTACAAAAATATTACTTTCGAGATATCGAAGGTGAAAAGAATGCGTTTTTTTGAGAATTTGATCCTGGTTCAGGATGAACGCTAGCGGCGTGCTTAAGATATGCAAGTCGAACGGACCAAAACATTTGTCAATCAAAGTCCCGTTTACGGGACAATGTGCGACGCCCGTTTTGGTTAGTGGCAAACGGCTGAGTAACACGTAGGAATCTACCCTTGACTTTGGGATAACTTGGGGAAACCCTTGCTAATACCAAATAAAATGGCACTTGTTGTCATTAAAGATTTATCGGTTGAGGATGAGCCTGCGGGCTATCAGGTAGTTGGTGGAGTAAAAGACCACCAAGCCTATGACGGCTACCGGGACTGAGAGGTCGATCCGGCAGAGGGGCACTGCGACACGGGCCCCACTCCTACGGGAGGCAGCAATCGGGAATCGTTGACAATGGACGAAAGTCTGATCACGCGACGCCGCGTGAAGGATGACGGCCTTCGGGTTGTAAACTTCTGAAAATAGCACCGGCTAACTACGTGCCAGCAGCAGCGGTCATACGTGGGGTGCAAGCGTTATCCGGATTTACTGGGCGTAAAGAGTTCTGTAGGCGGTAGTATAAGTCATGAGTGAAATCCTCCGGCTCAACCGGAGACCCGCTTTTGATACTGTATTACTAGAGGAAGCTAGGGGGCAACGGAACTTATGGTGGAGCAGTGAAATGCGTTGATATCATAGGGAACACCAAGGGGGTAGCCAGTTGCCTGGGGCTTTCCTGACGCTGAGAGACGAAAGCGTGGGGAGCGAAACGGATTAGATACCCGTGTAGTCCACGCCGTAAACTATGTCTGCTAGATGCCTGTTCTTTTATGGGTGTCGAAGCTAACGCGTTAAGCACTCCGCCTGGGGAGTACGGGCGCAAGGCTAAGACTCAAAGGAATGCGGTGGCAC